>JAZJZX010000046.1:0-1078 GCA_040389445.1 Chloroflexota bacterium | reverse complement strand
GCCGCAGTCGCTGATGGCAGTCGCGCAGGCCACCGGCTTCTACGACTCCGCCCGCAACGCGCCGATCGTCGTCCCCGAGTGGATGGCGCCGGCCGGGCACGGGCACGACCACGTCGCCACGGTCGCCGCCCAGATGACGGACTGGCACCTCGGCGAGGTCGTCAAGCCCGACGAGGTCCTGTACCTCAACGCCTACAACGAGGCGATCGCCTACCAGCGCGCCGAGACCTGGTTCGAGAAGGTCGTCACACTGCCCAGGGCCTACGTCAACGGGGTCGACATCGAGGGCCTGTGGGTCCCGGCGACGGGCGACCTGTTCACAGGCGAGATCCACGCCGAGCTCAAGGAGTCGAACTACGAGCGGATCCTCGAGACCGTCCTCCACGCCCAGGAGCCGGTCCTGGCCGGCTTCGAGCTCCTGGCCAGGGAGTACGGCGGGCGAGTCGTAGTGGACGCCGTCGTGGGCAACCACGGCCGCCAGGCGCACAAGTCGGTCTTCAAGGGCCGCGTCTACGACAACTTCGAATGGCTCTTCTGGTCGGTCATCCGCGACCGCCTGAGGGACCGCGGCGTGCCAGTCGTGGTCAACGCCTCGACGAGCATGGACATGAACGTCCAGGTGTACGGCCGCAACCACCTGCTGACGCACGGCGACCAGTTCAAGGGCGGGACTGGCATCTCCGGCGCGTTCGCCCCGCTGTCGCTCGGCTCGCACCGGAAGGGCAAGCGCCAGGGCGCCGCCGGGATGCCGATGGAGACGATGGTGATCGGCCACCTGCACCAGCTCATCAACATCCCGGGGGTCATCATGGGCGGGACCATGAAGGGGATGGACGAGTTCGCGTTCGGCATCAACGTCCCGCCGGCCGACGCCGCCCAGGCCATGTGGATCACGACGCCCGAGCGCGCCCAGACGATCTGGATGCCCGTCTACCTCCAGGACCGCGAGGCCGAGGGGTGGTGACCGTCTGCGGCATCGACGGGGTCGAGGTCGCGGGGTCGAGGAGCGGGAGGCTCGTCCACATCGGCGATCTGCGCGCGCATGAGCTTGACGATCGCCAAGGGGTATTTCGTCGCC
>JAZJZX010000045.1:0-1479 GCA_040389445.1 Chloroflexota bacterium | reverse complement strand
CGGCGCTCACTGGCCACCTCCCGCCGGGGCGCCGCCGTAGACCAGCGCCTGCATCGACTCGCGGGGGATGCGCAGCGTCGTGGTGCTGTCGCAGGTGGCGTCGGGGCGCGAGGCGCGCGCCCAGGCGAGGAGGAACCGGGCGACGTGGGCCGGGGTGCCGGCCGGGAGGGCGGGGGCGGTTGAGGTCGTCATAGTTAGTATGATGACAAGCGCGCTAAATCTTGTCAAGCTAATATTCGACTATCTCAACTCGCCCCTTTCTGGCCCCCAGGCCGCCTCGGTCACCTTGCCGCCGGAGGCCAGAAACACGGCCTTGCGGAACCACCTCGGGGTCAGGATGACGCCCTTGATCCAGCTGGCCACCCGGGGGCGCTTGAGCGGTTCCCCGTCGGGGTCCAGAACCGCGCCGGACGCACACCAGTCGCCGAGGGCGACCTCATCCCCGATCCAATCCAGGAACGGGTGAAGCCTCTCGGCGTCCCGCAGGCGTTTTCGCAGGGCCCGCGTAAGGCCCCGAGCGCGGGCGGCGACCATCTCGTCTTTTGGTGTTGACGTGGCAGAAGTAATCATGCTTGATGATCTAGCATGCTTAACATAGCCGTGTCCACCCGTTTCGCCCACGAGCATGGATTCCAGCTCGTCGGCCATCTCCCGGAGCCGGGTCGCCTGGGCGACGGCGGCCTCGGCCGCTCGGGTGGCCGCCTCCGCTGCTCGGCGAGCGTCGGACTCCAGCTCGTCGGCCGTTTCCCGCAGATCGGCGATCCTTCTGCTGACGTCGCCGGGTCGGGGGGTCACGGCGGCAACGGATACCACAGTCCGCGGAGCGCGGGATAGTCGTGACACCCGCCGTGCGCATCGAAGCTCTCGGTCAGCCCGCCCCTAAGGGCAGCGGCCGGGCGATCCTCATCGCCGGCCGCGCGCGCCACGTGCCGAGCGGCTCCAACGTGAACCGGCGCAACCTGCAGTCATGGGACTCGGCGGTTCGAGCGGCGGCGCTCACGACAATCGGCCGCGTCAACGCGCCGCCCTTCGTGGGGCAGGCGCTGCGCGTCGCGATCGTGTTCCGCCTCGCACGGCCGGGCGGGCACTGGGGCAAGCGCGGGATCAAGCCGTCGAAGCCGCTGTTTCCGATCGGAAAACCCGACGTTGACAAGTTGGCGCGGGCTACGGTTGACTCGCTGATCGGGACCGTGTTCGACGACGACTCGCGGATCGTGTCGCTGGATGCGGCGAAGGTTTGGGCCGCACCGGGAAACGAAGGGGCATCAATCGTGGTCGAGGAGCGCACGGCGGACGCCGCGGCCCGACAACCGAAGGAGATCGACCGATGAGCACCGAGACCCCGAGCCCCTGGGCATTGGAGCGAGCGGGGGGGATTGCGACAAACGTCTGCGACTGCATCGGCGCGGGCGGTCTCTGCGGCACGCATCGCCGCATCGCCGATGCCCTCGACGCCGCTCGTGCCGAGGGGAGGCGGGA
>JAZJZX010000044.1:0-1326 GCA_040389445.1 Chloroflexota bacterium | reverse complement strand
TCCGTGCGCGGCTTGCCTCCGGTCGCGGACTCCGTGTGACTCGCGCCGCTGGTGGTTCCGGGCGGGCCGAACGGTCGCACGAGATCGTGATTCAAGATCGTCGCGCGCAGCCGAGCCGCCAACGACTGTTTCCCTGGGACTTTCTTCTTCCACTCGGGCAACGGCATAGATCCTCCTACCCCGTATACAGCGGGTGCGACTCCGCCGTGTAGTTGACTTCTCGAGCGATCAGCTTGTGATCGGCCTGATGATTCGGGGCGACCGACGCAATCGCGTCCCACGCCGACCTCCCGTGCGCGTCATGGGCAAAGCCGCAATCCAGACAGGCGACGACCCACTGAGGCGGCTGCCCGTTCTTGAGCGGCACGATCGGCTCGGACGTGAACTGTCTCGGCTTCATTGCTGCCCCTTCCGGATCAACCACGAGGCTAGGACCACGAACAGCCCGGCCGTGGCGACCCGCTCCCATCCGGCCGTCCTCGAGATCGTGTAGACACAGATCCCGACCGCCGACCCCAGAGCCGCCAGGGCAAGTACCCTGTTGAGCACGATCCGGGTGATCGGGTCCAGGAGCTTCGCCGCGTCGATCAGCATGAGCGCCACCCGGGCGAGCATCCAGTCCCGGCGAGCCGTCAGGAGTTCCGTGGTCGGCTCAGGGAGCCGTTCGGTATGGGTTGGTATATATCGACCCATATCGACCTGAGAAGTCTCGTCCTGAGCCGGTTCTGGCCCCGGCAGAGCCGCATCCACGATGGCTGCCGCCTCGGCGGCTCCATTCCGTCGTGGACTGGTCTCCCGCGTCAGGTCTCGTGCCACTTACGGCGCCTCGACGGAGGGCCGGGCCTGACGCGGCGGCCACTCGGGTCTCTTGGCGTAGGGGCATCCCGGCCCGCCCTTACGAGGACACTGATCGGCGTAGTGCCATGTCTCGTTGGTGCCAACCGGGTTGTAGGGGCGGTCGGCCTGGAAGGTATGGGCCTTCATGTGATCGGGCACCCCCGAAGCCTTCGTCCAGGGCGGCTCGCCGTACTCGATGAGGGCGTGGCGCAGCACCATCCCGGTCGGCCCCTTCATCACTTCCGTATACCCCGCAGAGGCGATGATCGCCGGGCGGCAGAAGCCTTCAGCCGTCCGCTGGTAACAGACCTTCGTGTCCTGGGGCGGCCCCGCTTCCTCCTGATGCTTCGCCAGCTCACCCTTGAGGGCCTCGACCTCGGCTCTCAGTCGATCGACTTCGGGAGTCGCCTTCTGCTCATCAGCCATTGACCTTGGTCCTTTCCTTCTCACAGAGGAAGATCGACTGATACCCCAAGAGCGTCGGCCACG
>JAZJZX010000043.1:0-8542 GCA_040389445.1 Chloroflexota bacterium | reverse complement strand
CCCCGCCGCCTCCGCCTCCTCCTCCGCCTCCCCCGCCGCCCGCGCCGCCCGCGCCGCCCACCCCGCCGCCTGCCCCGCCCGCCCCGCCTCCACCGCCTCCGCCCGGCGGAACTTCTCGGCCATGCCGCCAGAGCGCCAGAGCGCGGCCACGCGCTGGATCGCCGCCTCGCAGGCGGGGTAGCCTGCGGCGTGGCGGATCACGCCGTGGTCTGGATCCTCGAGCATCCAGATCGCCCAATCGGGCCAGACCCGGGACAGGTCGGCGCCGGGCCGGATCGCGGCGAGGACGCGGCCGGGCCAGAGCTGCGCATCGGCGGGGGTCTGCAGCTCGTGCAGCTGGTCGACGAGGTGGCCCAGGACCTCGGGCATTCCGATCTCCTGGGGGAGCAGGGTGTGGTCGTAGTCGTCGAGGATGCAGTAGATCGCGCAGCCGCGGCCGTCCTGGTAGCCCGTGCCCTGGATCAGCTGGTCGAGGCGGCGATGCTCCTCGACCCGGGCCTGGTACCGGACCTTGATCTCTGGGTCGCCGTGGAATGCGCGCAGGGTGGCGGTCATTCGCGGGCTCCGTTCAGCGCGTCGGTGGCGAAGTCCTTGATCGCGGAACCCGCCGGCCCACCGAGGCCATCATCGATGGCTGCGTTGCGGATCCGCTCCTCGAGCCGGCGCAACCGAGAGTACTCGAGCGCGGCATGCCGGGCATACCCCGGCAGGGTGACCGGGACGCCGGGCAACGCCGCGCGGTCGGACTCGAGCCGCGCTTCCTCGTTGAAATCGAGCCGATACGTGATTAGGCGCCGCCGGGGCGCCGAGGACTTGGTCTTCTTCTTGGGCATATGAGCATCGTGCATCACATGCCGGCGCGTGTCAACTATTGCTGCTACTCGCGCTTCCAGCCCGAGACCCTGACGCGGCACAGCTGGCCGACCGGCAGCGCCGGGCCGTCGATCCAGACCAGGACGTGCGCGCGGTCGTGGCTGTTCTCCCAGCGCATGATCGTCGGCGGTCCGAACGCGAAGTCGAGGGCGCCATCGGCCTGGGGCATCGGCGGCACGGGCCCGAGCCCCGGCTGCTCGACGTACCGGAACGAGAACAGCACGGCGTTCCCGACCGGCAGGCCATCGAGCAGCTGCAACTGCTGGCCCTGGGAAAGGAAGCCGAAGTAGTGCAGCGCGCGCGCGTCGCTCGGCTGGTTGATGGGGCCGCCGGTCGCGACGGGCTGGTTGAGGTCGATCTGCCGAAAGTAGTCGCGTGGTTCGTTTGTTGACATGGACGCGCATACTACGACATGTCGATGCTCTGGTCCATCAGCTCGGGAGGCCGTGCAGCGCGTCCTTGATCGCGCCGCTCACCGCGAGCCCAGCGCTGGCGGCGAGCTGGCCCAGGAGCCGGTGGAGCTGTTCCCCGCAGCCGGCCGCGATGATCGCGTGGGCGTCCGGGCCGTGGAGCGCGCGGGCGAGCTGCAGGATGATCGAGCCGATATCGACCGCATCCGGCATGTCGGGCGGGATGTAGTGGTAAGAGCGCGTCTTCGAGTCGAAGGCCAGCGCCAGATCCTCGCGGATCATCGGGTCCGTCGTGCCGCTGTCCGAGTACTCAGGATCACCGCGACCAAGAAACTTCGCCATGACCGTGCATCCTGACCGCGCGTCCCATGCGCGTCAACGTGTACCGCTCCAGACCGCGGGTGAGCCACGCGTGAGTCACAGGGTGAGCAGACGTACGCACGGTGCATCACGCCGCGGCACCCACGTTCAGGGGTGAAACGCGATATCTACAATCCGGACTCGATTTGTGAGCATCAGGCATTGACTCTCACATGGGGAAATCGTCGATGGTAGCGCCGTATCAGTGAACCGGCTCTGATGTTCAGAGCCCTACCACTGGAGGAGAACTATGCTGCGATGTGTTTTCGCTGTGCTCTTGTGCTGCGCTGTCGCCTGTGATGTGACACCCGATCTGCCATCCATCCAACAGGCTGAGACCGCCGGCTTCGCGGTCTCCCCGACGACGGGGACGCCCGATTCGGGCTCGACCTGGACCACGTCTGGCGCGTCCGGCGCCCTCCTAGGCGCGCTGAACGTCCCCCTGTCCCTCCCAGTGGGCTCGGCGATTCCGACCGTGACCGTGACCGTGACCGACAACGCTAACCCCGGTGGCAACGCGGTGGTCGCGATGGTGGTGCGCTACATCGGTACATCGTTCACGGTGCTCGCCCAGGGCAACTCGGCCGGGAATGGCATCCAAACGACGTTCGCCATCACACCGAACTACACAGTTGACGTCGGCGACCTCATTGTCGTCAGATTCACTACCCCGAGCGCCACCAGGGCGTCGTCGATCGGGACGGTGCAGGTGGGACAGCTGGCGCCCGCACCGAATACTACTACCACGACATACAACATAGCCTTCGCCCGACCTGCCACGTTCGCCGGCTCGGATTCGGTAATCACCAATACCGGAGGCAATTCAATTGTACTTCGACTTGGCACGGTAACGACCGTCGATGACTATCTGCCATTGCAGATTCCTGTAGGTGAGACGATCACGGGCTGGAAGGTATGGGTGGAGAAGGAGACGTCTTTGAATACGGTTTCGTTCCGTTTGAGGGACAGTGATGACGATGCGTTTTCAACGTCGCTGGCGGGCGCCGTCCAGTCGTCATCGGCGAACAATCCGGGTGTCATTAAGCTCGGCCAATCCGGGCTAGATATCCCAGTAACCGATGGTCACTCTTTTTACATCGCAGCACGTAGTGGAGGGTGGGATGCTATCGGGTCATCGGATCGCGTCTTGGCTTATGCCGTGACTACGCGATGATGTGAGAATATCCGAACACGTTGTCAGTGCCTCCGGTATTTCCGGCACTCCGTGCTCTGATATAATAAGCATGACCGTTCTGTACCGTTTGGGACAGACCCGTCTCGCCGAGTTGGATAAACCCAGGGTTGCTCACCGCGGATGACTGTGTCGCACCGATCTGGACCGTGGCCCCTGTGGTGAGGTTGGTATCCTCGAGCTTGAAGCTCACCGTACCAGCGGTCGTAACCTTGTTCAGCCACACGTTCCATCCGGTGATGGATGCCCCGACTGGGAGATCAAGCGGCAGGTAGTCGTCGCTGGTTGATACAGAGCCCAGGCCCAATACAACGGAATTCCCGCCTGTGATCGTGAGTGCTGAATTCGATCCGGCAAACGTTCCTGGCTCTGCCATAGCGATGTGATATATCTTCGTCTGACCGAATCCGGTACTCAGATTTCCCATCGAGTCGACGACGAGCGGGGCTATGCTCTCCGGTAGCGCGCCCGGCAGCGTCAAGTTGTACGTGTTCGCCAGCCCGGCCGGGACCTTGAGCGTGATGTTGTTGCCGGGCACCGGCGTCACGCCTACGGCCTTGAACTCGAACAGACTGAGGTCCGCGCTCCGCATCTTCGCGAACTGGCGAACCGCGGCGCCGACCTGCTGCTGGAACCAGTAGGCGTCGGTCAGGTCATCGAAGATCTCGAGCGCGCCGGCGCTGGTGTAGTCGCCGCCGATCGTGCCGGCGAACGCTCCGACGTTGAGGGTCGCGCCGCTCGTGACCTGGACGTTCGCCCCGACCGTCGTTCGGTAATAGAGCTCGTTCGCGACGGTGCCGCTCGTACCGTCCGAGACGAAGAACGCGCCGCCCAGGCCGACCATCGCGGACGGCGCCGAAGGGAAGAAGTCGATCGCCTTCAGGTCGGTGATCGCGTGCTTCCCGCCGCCCGAGTCGACGAACGAGATGTCGGCGTCGAAGGCGAGCTGAGAGATGGAGACCTTACCGCCTGAACCGGCAGCATGGTTGTGACCTCCTATGACGGCCAGCGCTTGGTTCAGGATGAACCCCCACGTGTCCAACGTATCGTGGTCGGTCGGAATCGTAAATCCCATGTTCGGATCGATCGCCATCAGCTGAACTCCCAGATCTCGAGGTAGCCCGCGGTGCCTGCGACCCCGGGCACATTGGCGTTGACGGCCTGGACCGATTGGCCGCCGGCGCCGAATCCACTCGGCGCGGTCCCGCTGAATCCGCCGGTGCCCATCATCCCTCCGCCGCCGCGCGACGACAGCGTGAGTCCTCCGGCGGACGCGCTGAAGATGAACCCGTCATCGCCCGGAGTGGCCACCGCCGGCAACCCTGCGGTGCTCCCGGCCAGTGGGTTGCCGCCTGCGGCCATTCCGATCGCGCCGTTCTGCGCACCGCCGCCGCCGCCGCTACCACCCTTCGCCGTGGTCACGCTCGCGAGCGCCAGCAGGGTATCGCCGCCGCTCCCACCGGGGTTTGCCCCCGCAGCGCCGGCGGCACCAGCGGCGCCGATCGTCACGGTCCCATCGACCACCGCTACCCCCGTGACCCAGAAGTCGAGCCCAACGCCGCTGGCGCCAGAGCCGCTGACCGAGACCACGCCCGGACCCGCCGATGCGCCGCCCGAGCCGCCGCCGCCGCCACTCATGCGGACATGGATCGTGGACGTCCCAGGCGCGCGGACATATGGACCGCTGGCGGTGAACACTCGTGGTGCGCGCAGGAGCCGACCGGCGGATTGACTGTCCAGCGTGGTCGTCAACGTGGTCGCCAGCGCCGCCGCAGTCTTCTGGATCTGCTGAGTGGTCATCTGCACAGCGTCGAATGCGCGCTGCACGGTGCTCCCAGCCTGATCAGAGCCGGGGCGTGGCAGGAGCATCGCATGGCCCGGCGCCGGGCGAGTGGGTTTCTGCGCCGGCATCAGAACCACTCGTCGACATCGCCACCGAACACGCGCTCGCGGCGCGGCCCGGCGGGATCGAGAAAGAAAGCCGACTCCGCGTCGCGGTTCCCCGCATCGGTGCGCAGCCCGGCGATCCCCTCGGCGATCTTCTTGTCGCCCGGGCTCGGGTCGAGCTCGGAGCGGAACAGCGTCTCGCGGTACGCGTATGCGACCACGAGCAGCTCCTCGCTCGGCACATCGAACGTGAGCGCCGTCGCGTCCACCGTGCTCGCGAACTGCGGCGCGAGCGGGATGTAGTAGATGCGCCCGAATGCTGCCGGGGGCTTGGGCACGAACACGAGGTTGCCGGCCTGCATGCGGCGGCGCAGCCGGCCGACCGTCGTCGACGGCACACCGCTCCATCGGTCCGCCGCCGAAAGGTCGTGCGGCGGGCACGGGATGAAGCGCACACCATCGGAGCTCACGCTGACATGGCGGAGCTCGAAGAAGTTGGGAGCGATCGTCGCCAACGCGTACGTGTCCGTGCCGGCGACGATCGCGAAATCCGCTTGGAGGGTGTAGTAGTCCTTCCACGCGTTGACCATCGCCCGGTAGCCTTCGATCAGCCCGTAGTTGATCGCCTGGAGCAGCACCGCGGGCGTGATGTCCGACGAACCTTCCCACCCGCCGAGCTGTTGCACGGCGAGCGAGAGCTGCGCGAAGGTCCGGGTGTAGGCCATGATGCCTCAGTACGTCGGCTTGACCTTCTGGCCGAAGATCGTGAAGGTCACGAAGTCGGTAGCCGCGAGGTCGACGGCGACACCAGCCTTGGTGAACGTCTGGAAGCTGATCGTCTGGGTCGAGTGGTTGTAGTCAGTGACCTGCACCTGCTTGCCGTCGGTCCCGGACAGCGTCGGGATGATCCCGATGATGTGGCCGGTCACGTCGCGCAGCTTGGCCGTGTACACGCCGGTCGCCGACGTGGCGATGTCGGTCGCCGTCAGGCTCACGAAGTTGTTGCTCGCGAACATGAAGCCCTTCCACGACGTGTTCGAGAACGTCGTGGGGGCGCGGACCGGCGCGGTGGCTGCGCCCGCGCCCTGCACCTTCGCGAAGAAGATGATGAGCTCGGCGGGCATCCCGTATGCGGGGTTTTCACTCTGGTTCATGGCGTCCTCACGGCAGGATGATCACGCAGTTGAAGCCGGGGGCCTTGCAGGAGAAGTTGTAGTACTCCCCGACGCGCGCCTCGTAGGCGTCCGCGGTCTCGGCGACCTTGATGATCGAGCCGGCCCGCTTCTGCAGGAAGTTCGGCGCCGGGCCGGCGCTGAACATGCACCAGCTCGACCACGTCAGGACGTAGATGCGCTTGAGCGGGCAGCAGCGGTCGGTGTAGAGCGTCAGGTCCTTGCCGTTGAGGTTGACGCTGAATCCCTTATACCCGATGGTCGCGATCTTCGTGCCGTCGTAGCCGACGGCCGAGGTCGTGATCCACTTGCCTTCCATCTGCTTGGTCAGCGTCCCGAACGTGATCGGGTTCAGCCACACCACATCGGGATCACCGCCGATGTTGTCGACCAGCGCGACCGCATCGACGAGCAGGTTGGCGATCGACTGGCCCGCCGTGGCGGTGATGCGCACGCCGCCCAGGAACTCGGTCTCCGCCGTGCGGTCCACACCGAAGAAGGTCGTCGCGCTCGGCGCGGTGTCGGGCACCCAGTCGGCGAGGCCGGATGCGGACGTGAACGCGCCCGCGTTCGATCCGTCGCCGTTGAGGTACAGCAAGTCGGTGTTGACCAGCGCGGCGATACCCGCGGTCCCGTTGCCGGTCAGCGTGAACGCGCCGGTAGCGCGCGTCACGGTCGCGACGACGATGGTCCCGGCGCGCAGCGCGGAGCCAAGCGTGGCCGACGCCTGCAGCGTCTCGCCGGCGCGGATGCCCCAGACGCTCGCGATATCAGCGAACGCCATGTTGGGCGTGGCGACGTTGATCACGCCGTCGAGGGTTCCGACCTCGCCGTTTCCGGTTCGGAAGAACCGGAAGTTCATGTAGTTGCCCTCGGCCTCGATCGCGTTGTCGAACTCGTCGAAGGCCGATTCGAACGCGTCCTCGTCGCCGGTCGCGGTCGCCTCGATGGCCTGGTTGTCGACGCGCGCGAGCCGGTAGTGCGCGGTCCGCTTCACCGCGAACGCCTTGTACGCGGAGGTGTTGTTGTTGGCGTTGGTCACCGCGATCGGGAAGCTCGTCGACCCGCCGCCGGGGAGCGCGGTCATGATGGGCTGCACCCACTCACGGCCACCGGCGTTGGTCTTCTTCTGCGACTTCGCGAGCATCCCGGTGGCCTTGTTCTTCTGCATCGCCATACGGGCGAGCTCGAAGGGGCTGTAGTGCTCCTTGATCACCGGGTCGAGTACGGTCAGATCGGTCGTAGACATGTCTCAGGTCCTTGGGTCAGGTGTTGGGTTGTTCGGCTCGCGCCCGCAGCTTCGCGAACGTCGCGGCTCGTGCCGACCGTCGGTCGGGCAGGTCGGACGGATCGCGCTGTGGCTCCGGCTTCGCTGCGGGCGTCGGTGCTGGACCTGGTGCACCACCTGGTGACGCGACTGCTGCGGGGGCTGGAGCCGCGGGCTTCGCGGCGGGCTGCGCTGCGGCGGGTGTCGCGGGCGCGAGCAGGGACTGGAATCGGGCCGCGCGCTTGGCATACTGCTCGGCCTGGACGCGGTAGTAGTCGTCGGCGTACTTCGTCGCCGAGGCGAGGTCGGGCTTCTGGCCCAGGCGCTTCTGCTCCTTCAGGACCTCATAGACGATCGCGGCCGGAACGAGCCCGCCGGTCACTTCGGGGTCGTGCAGGAAGCGGTGCTGCGCCGCGGCGGGTGCGATGAGCTCGCCGAGGTGTGCGACGTACGCGGCTTCTTGCTGTGCCACGGTCTGCTTGTCGCGCTCGGCCGCGGACGCCGCGGCCTGCTGTGCCTCGCGCTCCTTGAGCGCGCGGTCGCGCCGATCGACATCGGCGGTGTACGTCTTCACCACGCGGGTCGCCTTGCGGCTGTTCATCCCGTTGATGTGCTCGTCGGGAACGCCGATCTTGAGACCCTTCACCGACAGGTCGGTGATGAGGTCCGCGACGGCCGTCTTGAGGTCGCCATCGTCGGTGATTCCGTACGTGTCCTTGAGCCAGGCAATGGTCGCCGCGCCCGGATCCTCGATCAGCGCGCGCCGGTCGGGGAGCAGCTTCTCGCGCTCGGCAAGCGCCGCCTCGCGGGCGGTCAACGCCTGCTCGCGCTCGGCGAGCTTCGGGTCCGGCGCCGCGGGGGTGGCCGCGCCCGGATCGGGCGGCAGCGGCAGGTCTGGCAGGTCGGGGAGGCCCGGCGGCGGGGTGACCGCGGCGCCGGGGAGCGGCGCCGCCGCGGCGGGCTGCTTGCTGGGCTCCGTCGTCGGGGCCGGTGCTGCGGGCGGCGCAGGCTTCGTCGGAGCCGCCGCGGCGGGCGGGGTGTGCTCCATCGGCTGGAGGTCGTCGGCCATGTCCGCACCCACGCCGCCCTTCGCGGCCAGCTGGCGGAACAGCGCGCGGGACTTCCCGGTCCAGACCCGTTGCGCCTTGGGTCCCGGCTCGGGACCGGCGGCAGGGTCGTCCTCGCCCGGGGGCGAGCCGATCTTCTCCACCGGCGCATCGCCCGCGACCTCGGCCGCGGCGGCCTTGCCCGAGGGCAGGCTCTCCACGCTGGCCTCCGCGTTGTTGGAGGTCGGCTCGATCGCGGGCGCGTAGTCGTCGAGGTCGTCGCTCATGAGACTCCTGGGGGAAGGGGCGGGAGGGGAACGGGCATGCCGGCGGCC
>JAZJZX010000042.1:0-1181 GCA_040389445.1 Chloroflexota bacterium | reverse complement strand
AGAATTCGCCTTCGAACGGGCGGACCTTCATCGGCACGGAATGCCGCCCGAGATATAACGCGGGCAGCGTCCGCGAGAGGCCCGCGTAGAGGCCGCCGACGATCGTCTGCGTCCCATTGCCCGTCACCCCGAGCACGAGCGAGCTCGTCAAAACGGGCGTTGTAAGCAGCCGATAGGCGTTCGGGAAGATGCGATCCGGCCGGACGGGATGCAGGTCGATGCTCGAGGACAGGCTGCCGCCGAGCGTCACCGTGGCGGCCTCCTGGATGTTGTGATGATGGATCGCGATAAAGTCGACCATCACCGAGGCGGCTGGCGTCACCGTCCACGTCGGATTCCCCGTGTAGACGGCCGGGTGCCCTGGTTCGCCGTCGGTCAACCAGTCCGCGAAGTAGGTATCGTCGACCGTGCCGGTCACGGGCGCGAACAGCAGCGACTCCGACGGCAAAACGTATCGCATCACAGGCCGCTCTCCGTGATGCCCTTGATCGGTGTGCGCCACACGTCGCGTAGCTGGGCATCCGTGCGGAGTTGCTTCCCGATCGCCGTGCCGATCTCGACAGCCCGACGCCGCGAGTCGATGATGTCGCCCTCGACCGTGACTTCGAGATAGACGTTCTGGTTCTCGGTGCCCGTCTTCATCAGTGGGGTGCGTTCCTGTTCGGTGATGGCCTCTGGCGGATGCAGCGCCGCGCGATTCAACACATCGAGGCCGGTCTGCCCGAGGACGCGCATCGCCGGTTCATTCAGCCATCCCTCGCCGGCTTGCGCCATCACCGGGACGGTGTCTTGCCCGAGCGGCGTCGGAAACGGCAGCACCTTGCGCACGATGCCCCCGCGCGCATAGCGGTGCCGCGGATCGCTGGGATAATTCGGTCCGCTGCTGCCAGGCGGCGGTGTCCCTGTCGGTGTGCCGGTTTGATCGCCGGGTGTCGACGGGGATGTCGGCGGGTTCCTCGGCTGTGCCCCTCCCGCTGGCGGTGGCGCTGGCGTCGTGCCTGGTGCCGCTGGTGGTGCGCCTCGTGGGACGGCCACTTCTCCCGTGGCCGCGGCCCCCGCCGCACCGGCCCGCCCGAATCCTTCCTCGGCCGCATCCCCGACCTTGCTGAAATGGTCGATCAGTTCATCGAGCTTCTTGATCAGATCATCGATCGCCTCGACGAGCGGCTTCTCGAATTCGA
>JAZJZX010000041.1:0-4209 GCA_040389445.1 Chloroflexota bacterium | reverse complement strand
GCAGCAGGGCAGCCGCCCCGTCGTCGTAGCTGAGATGCCCCAGCCGGACGGCGTCACGGATGTCGTCAACGGAGTAGGGGCTCATGACGCCTCACCTGCCGCCAGTTCGACGCCCGAGACGATGCCCACGCCGGGAAAAATCGCGAACGAGCCGAATGAGTGGCCCTCCTCCGCGACCCAACGGACCAGCGCATCGCGCGGCGTACCACTGCCGTCATTCCTGCTGCCGCTGACGATGATCCAGTCGGCAAGTTCCTCGGGCGTCGCGAACACCGGACTGACCGGGCCGCCCTCGCTGACGGTCTGCCAAAGCTGGTAGCCCTCACCAGGCGGCGGATCGGTGCCTTCCCAGACTTCCGCTTCGGCACGCTGCCCCGGATACCGCTCGGTGGAAGCGTGCCCCTCGCAGCGGCCACACCGGAGGGGCTGGCTCTCGCGCTCGCACAGCGCCCGAAGGACGATGCTCTGGTTGATCGCGTCGTGACCGAACCCACCGATCGACCACAGGTTGACCCGCTCGGCGGCGACCGACGGAGGCGGCACGATGGGATGCCAGCCGTCGCCCTGCACCCAGGTGTGCGTGAAGTCCATCAACCGCCCCTCGGCGACCAGCGCATCGACGTCGTCCTGGTGCGGGTGGTGGGACCACATGCCGTTCCACAGTCGACACAGCCGTACGGCCTCGCGGACGATCGCGGCCTCGCCGACGCCGTAATACCCGTTGCCCTGGGCGACGTTCCGCTCCGCGAAGGCGCGGACCTGCGGCGTCTCGGGCGTCAGCCGACCGGAACCGGTCTCGGCCGGGTCGAACGGCACGTACCCGTACCAGCGGTCGTGCTGGCGCCGGGCGAATACGGAGTAGCCGGTGCCGCCGCAGGGGCCGCATGGCTCCTCGTCCAGCGAGTCGGGCCGCAGGTAGCCCGACCACGTCTCGCCGATCGGGAAGTCGAAGTCCAGCGGCACGCGCCGCACCTCGCGGCTCATGCCGCTCTCCTCAGTGGACGGCCCGACGCCACCGACATGCACGCCCGGCACGCGAACCGGCAGGACTTCAGCACCTCGGGCCGGTCGATGATGATGCCGTCCTGCGACGGCACCCACCCGCAGCCCGTCACGACGCGCGGGTTACCCACGACCACGAGGTGCGCCGGGGCGGCCGGGGTGTGGTCGGCTACCCGCCACGATTCGGTGATCACGAGGCGCTCCGAGCGGCTTCCTGGACTAGCGCGATCGCGTCGAGGCAGTCCTCGCGGGCGATCGTGTCGTCAGCCTTGTTGTGCTTGATGTGTTCGTAGATCTCCTCGGTCTTGCAGGTGTACGGGAGGTTGGTGTTCCAGTCCTCCTCCTGCGCGAAGCCGATCCCGACCGTGTTGAACTTCGGGAAGCCGACGATCGCCTGGGTCTCACTGAGCCGGACGCGGTACAGCCAGTAGTCCTCGTCAATCAGCGGTGTGAGCATCGCGCCGCCGATGACCGGGGTCTTGTTCTCCTGGTCCTTGGTTTCCAGCACCAGTTCGCGCGTCGATCCGGCGGCCTCGGCCTCCATGGCCATCTGCGGGCGGGAGTCGCGGGCAGCGAGATCGGCCTTCGCCTCAGCCAGCTCGGCGCGGAGCCGCTCGACCTCAGACACCTCGGCCGGGTCGGCCACCATGCAGTAGACACTCAGCGACATGGGGCCTGTGCCGACCAGCTGATCACCGTAGTGAATGCCGTCGTTGAACTTGTCGCCCCGCTTGCCCGGGCGACCGGCGATCGCCATCAAGAGGGCGTCGACCAGGCCCATCTTCGCGGCGTCGTCGAGCTTGTCGGCGCTCCGGTTGGACAGCGTCAGATTCGCGTACAGGCGGGTGTCCGGGTGAACGGCTTGCAGGGCGTCCGCGATACGCCGCAGCTCAGCCGCGATGTTCGCGGCGGTTGGGGCTGTACTCTCCTGGTGGGACATGAGGTTTCCTCTCGTCGTCCTGGTGGGGCGGCCCGTACCGGGGTCGCCCCTTTTCTCTGTGCACCCGCCCGAGGCGGGGAGTTCGTGGGGAGCGGGCCGCCAGCCCCCGGTGGCCCGCTCCCGGTCAGCCGCCGTGTGCCGGCTGACCTCCCCGCTCAACCAGGCGAGGCCGCACCCGGGAGCAGAGACGTTCGGGGGGTCACCGGTCCACGCCCCGGAACCTGAGGCCGTCGGCGACGTCCGGGCGGATGTGCTTGGAGGTGATCCGGGCGAGGCGGGCCTCGGCGACCGAGCGGCGCAGGGCACGGCGGCGGGCCCGGGGGCGCACCACCAGCAGCCAGGACGCGAGGCATGCGACGGCGAGGAGCGCCAGGGCGGCGAGCAGGTAGAGGATCATCGCCAGCCCACCACCCAGTCGACGCCGACGCCGACCGCGATGAGGCCGACGAGTACGGCGTTCCCGGCAAGGCCGTGAAGCAGTGCCGCCTTGGTGGGGCGGCCGGGGCCCGTACCGCCGCCACCGCCCGGGCCGGTCCCGGCGTTACCGCCGCCGTTGCCGGACGCACCGCCACCACCGGACCCGGGGCGCGAGGGGGAATTGCTCATGCCGCTGCCTTCCGGCGCGCTGCCGACGTCGGGAGGAACCGGGTCACCGGGACGTTGAGTGCGTCGGCGAACCGGATCAGGTCACGGACGGATATGTCGCCATTGAGCCGACGGGAGATCCACCACTGGCCGACGCCCAGCAGCTCGGCGAACTGGATCTGCGTGAGGTTCTGGCGGCGGAGTTCCGCCCGGATGCGGTCGGTGATCCCGACCGTGATCTCGTCCCTGACGATCGTCGCTGGCATGACCGAAGACTATTACGCATAGCGTAACGACGTCAAGATGGACGTGAGATTCACTTTTGGGGGTTGCGATAATGCGGATATCGCATAAGACTTGCGGCATGAGTATCGATGTCACGCGATCCGCACGGACCCTAACGGACCGCGTCGCAGAAGAGATCCGGGCCGTCATGGCACGTCGCCGATTCAGCGGAGCAAGGCTCGCCAAGCAGCTCGGAGTGTCTCCGGCCTGGGTCTCCTACCGCCTCACCGGCACCCAACCCATCGACCTCAACGACCTCGAACGGATCGCTACGGCGCTCGACGTGAAGATCGGAGACCTTCTACCTAGGGCGGACCGGGAAGCTACGGTAACGTCAAGTCAACTGGTCGATATGCCCCTATTCGACTACCCTCGCGCAGACAGGCCGTCCGGCCGACGTGACCACAGCCGTCCCGGTGGCAGGAGCGCCCCATCCGGACCGGGCCGGACCTCCCGCATCGCGGCATAGCTGCCGATCACTCTGACTTTACCGACCGGAAACAATTGATGACCGGCCGTGTCCCCGATGTAGTCACGCAAACAACGCGGTGGGATCACTGGATGTCAAGCCGTCCGGACCCCGCGGCGTCACGCTCACCGGACAGAGGACGATCGCATGTCTGATCTCATCCCCCCTCACCTGACCTGGCTCCAGGCCGGAGGCCGCGCCGCCCGCACCATCCACGCCCGCGAACGACTGCTCTACCACGCCAACGAAGCCCTCCCGTACGGCCTCGACAACGCCCACCCCGACGAGATCAGCTACTACCTCGCCGACCCCGACTGGGCGACCTGGACCCGCCACACCTACCACGGCCACCTCGTCGGCTACTACCGATGGGCCTGGGCCGCCCGATACCTCAGCAGCAACCCCATGGCCGAACTCCTCCGGCCGCCAGAAGGCGACCGCATCCCCAACCCCGTCACCACCGAAGAACTCGCCGCCGCACTCGACCGGCTACCCCGACAGCCGTGGCGGATGGCCGTCCTCCTCGCCGCCTACGCCGGCCTGCGCTGCTGCGAGATCGTCGCGGTGCGCCGCGAACACTGCACACCCACCCTGCTCCGCGTCGTCGGCAAAGGCGGACGCAAACGCGCCGTGTCCATGTCGCTGGTGCTGTGGGCCGAGATCCAAGACCTGCCCCCGGGCCTGCTGTGCGTCGGCGCCCGCGGCCAGGCCCTCACCGCGCAGATGCTCACCCAGATGCAAGGCCCGATCTGGCAGCGCATCGGCCTCAACCCCAGTGTTCACATGCACCGCTTCCGGCACTGGTTCGCAACAAGCCTCTTGGAGTCGGGCGCTACGCTGCCAGAGGTGCAAGTGCTGATGGGGCATGCATCCATCACGTCCACCGTCGGCTACACCCAGGTCGTCGACAGCCGCCGCCTCGCAGCCG
>JAZJZX010000040.1:0-38156 GCA_040389445.1 Chloroflexota bacterium | reverse complement strand
GCGGCGGCGTCGGCGGCGTCGGCGGCGGCGGCGTCGGCGTCGGCGTCGGCGGCGGCGGCGTAGGCGGCGTCGGCGGCGGCGTAGGCGGCGGCGTCGGCGTAGGCGGCGGCGGCCTTCCACTCCTGCCGCGTCGGTTCAGCCCCGTCTAGCCTGCGCCGGTATAGCTTCGCCACATTCTCGACCGCCGTGCGCTGCGCCGAACCATCCGCGGTGTGGATGACCACCCCGTGGTCCGGGTCGACGAGGAGGTCGAGCATCCACCGATCTACGGCCACGTCCAGGTCCGCGCCGACGGGCATAGCCTCGACCGAGTTGACAGCGAAGTCGGACCAGCCGTCGGGGATCGACTCGAACAGCTTGTCCAGCACCGCCCCGAGCCGGGCAGGGATGCCCCACAGACGTTCGCCGTCGGCGTGCCAGCTGTCCGACCAATGCCGGCCGACATACTCGGCGACCGGGATCCCCTTCTCGGCGGCGAGTTTCTCGGTGGTGAGGCAGCCATGGAAGCAGCCCTTGAACCCGGACGCAGCCTCAGGGAAGGCCGTCATGTAGGAGCCGCGGATGAACTCGTCGGCCTGTCGGTGGCGGCGCATGGAGGCGACGGCCTCAGCTTTGAGGGCTTCGTCGTTGTGCCAGGCCAGGATGGTCACGGCCGTTGTCCTCTCTGTCGACTGTGGATTGAGGTCTACGTGGGTCGGGGCCCAGCCCGCACCCCTCAGAACGGGCTGGGCCCCGTGCCGTCAGTCCGGCGGGGGACTGACGGCGTCCGCGCCCAGACCTGGGGAGGATGGCGCGGAGCGTGGGACGGCGACGATCTCGAAGCCGAGGGCAGCGGCCCAGCGGGTGAGCGCCTTGAGGCTCGGCGGCGTGCCTGAGCCCGTCTCCCAGTGCGTCAGCTGGGCCACCGACGGGTGCCCGATGATGGACTCGGCCAGCGCTCGAACCTTGAGCCCTTGGGCCATGCGCGCCTCGGCGAGCGTCTTCTGCACCGGGTAGATGGAATGGTCCACGTAGGTCACGCCGCCACCACCTGATCGGTCCACGGCAGCTTCAGCCCGTCCCCGGCCCGCCTGGGCACGATGTGCCAGTGAAGGTGCGGCACGGTCTGCGATGCCTCGGCCCCGCAGTTGGCGATCAGGTTGCACGGCGGCACGGCCAGCTCCGCCGCACACTCCGCAACCAGCCCGGCCAGCACCGGGTCGGACGTGGCCGAGTCGACGTGCACCCGGGAGATGACCAGCAGGTGGCCGGGCGTGGCCGGGTTGAGCGGGACGATGGCGAGGGCGTCAGGCCAGCGGTAGACAACCTCGGCGGGGGCGTGGCCGGCGGCGATGAGGCAGAACGGGCAGTCACTCATCGCCGACCGCCTGCATGTTCCGGCACAGCCTCGACGCCATCGACCAGCAGCCGGACCGTGCGCAGGTCGTCCTCGTCGGCGCGGAGCACCAGCGACCAGACGCCGTTCACCTCACCGTGGAACTCGATGACCCGGAACGTGCGAGTCCGGCCGAGGATCTCCAGCCCCATACCTGGGTAGGTGACCTGAGACGCATAGATGCGCTCCACATGGCCGGTACGCCAGGTGATCTCGTAGGTCTGCAGTGGGCGGGTCATCGCCGCCACCGCCTCGGGTACAGGCCGTGCATCCGACGCAGCCGGGCAGCACGGACACCCCAGAACGCGGCCACCTCATCGACAGCGGCCTTGGCGACTTCGATGCCGCGGCGGAACTCGCGGCTGAACTCGCTGCACTGTGCGCAGGTGCAGCGTGGGTCCGCGTGAATGATCCGGTAGCTCGTCGGGGTCCACTCCGTCACCGGTGCCGGTTCTGACGCGTCCGGGTTCCAGCGCATCGCATCGTCGGACATGGTCCAGTCGTGGATGACGTTGTCGATCAGGTCGATGACGGTGGAGGTGGTCACCGCGTCACCGCCACACCGATGTACGCCAACCCGGCCAACCCCAGCACCGACCCGCACAGCAGGCCGACACCGACCTGCATGAGGCGGTACGCCTTGGAGGGGCGGGGGATGGGGGGGAGGGGCATCGGGTCGGGCTGGGTGCGGGACAGGATGAGGGTGTGGGTCATGACGCCACCTCGCGCATCTGCTGGCGCAGCGGCGAGCCCGGGATGAGCGCGGCCGACAGGAGCCAGCGCCACGGCGGGCAGGCCCGGTACAGCCAGCGGTAGGAGTCGCGGTAGGCGAGGAGGTAGTCGCGGACGAACTTCGGCCCGGGCGGCGGCGGAGGGGTAGAGGGACCTGCTGGCGGGTGCGTCATGATGCCTTGCTCCTCGTGCGCGTGTTGGCGGCCACGTACTCGGCAAGGGCCGACTCAGGGATGCGGGTCTTGGCGCGGCCGCCGGCCAGGTTCACCGAACGCAGGGTGCCGGCGGAGATGAGGTCATAGATGTGGTTCTTCGAGCACCGCCACAGTTCGGCGACCTCGGAGACGGGGAGGAGCGCCTCGGCCTTCGCGCTCATGCGGCCACCTGCTCGAACAACTCGTCGAGCTGGACGCCGAGCTTGCTGGCGATGTTCATGGCGCGGTTGAAGCTGGGGGTGAGGCGACCGGTGCGGTAGCGCCAGAACGTCACACGGTCGACGTCGATGAGTTCGGCTTTCGCCGCGTCGGTCACCGCGCCCAGCTGTTCGGCGTGGGCGTCGAAGACATCGAGCCGCATGCGCATGACTGTTGTTGCGTCTGTTGCGCGTGGGTCAGTTGCGGTCACGCATAGGACCATAGCCCCTGTGCCGCCCCGCAACAAGCTCATCCTTTCGGGTGATCCTCACGGGGCTGTTCGGAGTTACTGTTGCGCTCGTGCAACGAGTGAACAGGGTGACCCTGAATGGATACGCCGGCCGACGACGCGCGTTGCGTTCCCGCACAGGGGCGGGCCCGCAACCATCCTCGCCGGCGATAGGGCCCCTGCCTTTGACATACCGTTTGCGCATGCGCAACACGGCAGGTGACACATGGGCAACACTGGTCAAGCGGACGCGGGCGGCCGCCGGCATGACCGGCGCCGAGTTGTCGCGCCGGCTCAACGTCGATCGCGCCACCATCTGGCGCTGGGAAGCCGGCAAGCAGAGCCCGGAGAACGCTGACCTCATCAAAGCGTTCGCCGACCTGTTCGCCCTCGACGTCGACGACGCCCTGAAGGCCGCCGGCCTGCGACCCACCACCGAGATCCGTCCCGCGGTGAGCACGCCCACAGACCCGGACGTCCTGAAGCTGATGCGTCTCCTGGCCGACCCGGACACGCCCGAGGACATCAAGGAGCAGGTCCGGGCGATGCTGAAAGTGCTCAACGCGATGGCCGAGGTCCGCACCCCGAAGCAGCCGAGGAACCGCGCGCGGAAGGACGCCTGATGCCCTACTACCGCAAACTCCCCAGCGGACTGTGGCAGGCCACCTACCGGGGCGGGGACGGCAAGAAGCACACCAAGACGGACCCGCTGAAGAAGATCGTCAAGGACTGGGCCACCGACGAGGAGAACAAAGTCGCCCAAGGGCTGTGGCGCGATCCCCGGCTCGGCCAGCAGACCGTCGGCACCTGGTGCGAGAAGTGGTTCGCGGCCCGAGTGGTCGAAGCCTCAACCCGCCGCGGCGACCGGAGTTGCCTCGACAAGCACGTCTTGCCGCACTGGGGCGGCTGGAAGCTCGCCGCGATCAGCACCCTCGATGTGCAGCTGTGGGTGCGTCGGATGGAGAAGGCCGACGTCGGGCCGCACGCGATCAGACACGGCTACAACCTGCTCAGCTCGATGATGCGCGACGCTGTGACCGCCCGGGTGCTGGCCGAGTCGCCGGTCCGTGACATCGACAAGCCCGATGTCACGCCCAAGCTGGTGGCGTGGTTCACCCGGGCCGAGGTGGACCTGATCCGCGGAGGGTTCCGGACCCGCCGCCGGCCAGGGCATGCGGCGATGACCGAGCTCATGTGCTGCGTCGGGCTCCGGTTCGGGGAGGCGGCCGCGGTCGTCGGTGGCGAACGCAAGGATGGCAACCCGGTGGACTGGCTGCGCGGGCGGATCCGCGTCGTCGGGGTACTGACCGAGCACGGCATCTGGAAGCCGCACCCGAAGAACAGCAAGTCGCGTCGCGAGGTGCCCGTGCCCGCGCACTGCCTGACCGACATGGGTGCCCTGCTGACCGGCCGCGAACGGACCGACCGGGTGTTCCTGTCGCCGATGGGTCGCAACATCACCGCGGCGAACTGGCGCCGCCTCTGGTACGTGGTGCTGGACAGCCTCGACGTGCCGCGCTACGACCCGCACGACTGCCGGCACACCGCCGCGTCCTGGCTGGTGCAGGACGGCGTCCCGCTGTACGACGTCGGCGAACTGTTGGGTCACGAAGATCCGAAGACGACTCAGCGGTACGCCCATCTCGTCAAGGGCGCGCACAGCAAGGTCGAGGACGCCTGGTCGAGGATTCTGGCGCACCAGCGGCGCACAGAGCCTCAGCGGATCAAGCGGGACATCGTCTGACGTGCGCGGGGACCGGATCCGACGTGAACCCCCCTCGAGTTCACGTCCGGTCTGTCGAGTTGCAGGTCAGGGCGTGGTCTCGGCACCTGACCTGCAGCGCAACCTTTTTGACTTTGGCCTGACATCTCCGGTTGTGGCTCGATGTTCAGACCTCTTGGCGCATCAGTGGCGCACGAGAATCAGTCGTTCTGCATCCGGCGAGCGATGCGACGGCCGATGTCCATGACGTCCGGGTCGAGCCCTCTGCGCGGCTGGACCACGTTGATGCGTGGGATCTCGCCGGTGTTCTCGGCGATGGTGACGCCCTGCTGAACCAGGGCGCTGTGGATCCGGGCGGTGCGGCGCTCCGTGTTCGCCTCGTTGCGGTCGACCTTCGCCTCGAGGCGGTCGATGGCCCGGCCGATGTCCTTGGCAATCCACTTCGTCACGGCCACGATGACCGCTGTCGACACGACTGCGAAGAGGAGACCGTTGTACGGGGCCGGCAGGACGTTGTCGCCGGCGATGAGGAACGAGAGGTATGACGCGATCACGACGACCGCAATCAGCAAGCTGACCAACATCATGTGGTCGATGGTCGGCGCGGCTGAGCGGCCGCGCACGGGTTGGGACATTGGACCTCCAGGCGAACTCATGAGCCCTCGAAGAAGGTCATGTCTACGCCGATCGAGTCCCGGAGCGCTCCAGCCAGACGGGCACTCTGAGTGGCCGATCAGCCACCTTGACGCACAGACCTAGGTAACCTGGTCAGGCTGACCGGCCACGAAGATGCCGAGCCCCTGCTGGCTGCGCAACTCCCCGGTCTCCTTGAGGATCTGCAGCGCCGACTGGACGGTGGCCTGCGCCAGTGTCGGCGCCTCGAGCTGATCGCGGTACATGTCGCGCAGCTTGAAGCCGGTCGGCAGCTGGTGGCCTGGCGGCCACTCCCCCGACGCGATGCGGGAACGAATGTCGGCGACTACTCGCCGGTAATATGGTTCGGCCATAGTAGTGGTACTCCCAGGTAGACCCCTTGATCTCACCATGCCGAACCTCCCTCGCTCAACTGGGCATCTTGACTTACCTAGGTTACCTGGTGAAGATGGATGAGTCCCCGGGTAGACACTGCGGGACACCGGACGCGGTGGCGCTTCCCGCCCGCCGCGTCCGGGCACAGAACTCCCCGGCGGTATGAGATCCAGGCTGCGCGGTCTATGCGGTCCGGGCTATCCGTGCCGCCGGGAGACAGCCGCCGCCCGGCGGAGTGTTCGCCGCCATCCGTGGTGCAGCGATCCCGCCGGGCGGCGCCCAACCTTCCCGGAGGACACCCGTGAGCGGCTTCCTGTCCGACGTGATCCGCCGCTACCCGCCAGACGACCCGCACCTCGAAGACCTCGCCCGGTGGATCGCACATACTGGCGATGTGGCCATGGCCGGAAGTCCTGACGAACGAGCGTGCCGCGGGTGCCGCGCACTGATCAACCCCTGCTGGTGCAACGGCGCCGCCCGGCCGCATTGGGTTGACCGGGCCGGGACGCACGACTGCGCGCCCATCGGCGCGGTCCGAAGGACCGCCCATGAGCCCGGCGACGATCCGGTGTACATGGTTGCGCCGCCGCCGGAGCGCCGGTCAGTGCAGCAGGATCAGCACTCCGATGACCAGCGCGGCGAGGAGCGGGACCGCGAGCAGAACCAGTAGGCACCCGCTCAACGCCACGTCGATGCCGAACAGCCGGGCCAGTCGCCGCTGGTGTGCTACCCGCACGCGATCGACCGGCGCAGCCGCCCACGGGTCGGTGACGGGCACGTATGCCGGACGAGCGTCAAGCGCGGCCTGAACCGCGTCGGCGAGTGCTTCGAAGGCTGGGCCGTCGCGGCGACCGAAGTAGGTCACGTCCGCGTTCGCGGCGGCGATGGAGACCCGAAACCGGATGGAGCCGCCGGCCGGGCGGGACGGCTTGAGGCTGACGGCCAGGATCTGCTCGAACGGGATCTGACGGAGCACCTTGTCGCCGCGACGGTTGAGGACCGTCACGGCGGTGCCGTCGAAGATCACCGAGTGGAGGCTGCCGGTCGCCTGGATGTAGCCGGGCATCGTCACGGCGTAGAGCGTGACGGGTCGTCGCCTCGATCGCCAGGGTCCGTTCGGTCGATGGCCATTGCCGCAACGTACCGGCGCATGAACCCGACCAACGTCTTCGTTCGGTCGCTGCCGACGGCGTTGGTGGCTTGGCCGAAGTCGTCCCAGAGGTCTTCGTCGACCCGGATCCGCTTGAGTGGTGTGTTCGCCATGGCCTGAGGGTACATCCACGCTTGCATGAGGGTACAAGCCGTGCTAGACTGTGGGTACAGCAGAAAGCGCAAGGCCTTGAAAACTGGATCTCACGCAGTAAGTGAGCGCACCACCCGCCCCCGAGCAGACGACACCGCGCAAGTCGCGACCGGCGCCGGGGGCCACGGACCGCAAGACGCAAGCCGGGCAGCCTGAACGACCGCTGAGGCGTAAGGCCCCCTGAGCCAGTGCAGATCTGGCGAGGTCCACGAACCCGCCCACCCCGAGGCGGCGAGCGCGAGGAGCGCACACATGCCCAAGGCCAAGGATCAGACCCCGGAAGGCTCCGCGGACCGCAACAAGCGGATGCAGGAGACGAAGACCAGCAACAAGGCCGCCCGGGACCAGATGGACCAGCAGAACGGCGGCAAGAAGGGCAAGTAGCACGGAGGGCCGGCGAGGCCTCGAAACCTCGCCGGCCACGCAACAGCCACAACGAAGGGAACAGAGATGGACGACACGGAGCGGTTCAACCTGACCTGGAATCGGGCCTACGACTCCGGCTACCGCAGCGGCTACATGGACGCGATCGGCGAGCTGTGGACGCTCGAGCGCAAGGCTTTCGACGCTGGCGACCTCGCCAAGGCGAACCTCATCAGCGATCTGATCCAGGACGTTCGGGACCGCGAGGCGGCGGTCGTCGAACGCAACAAGCAGCTGTTGGCCGAGGCTGCCGCAAAGAACTCCTGACACCTCCGGTCCCGCCGCTCCACATCGGAGCGACGGGAGCCGTGGCCGTCAGGCCAACAACCGCTCGGCTGGCGCGAAGTTCTCACCCCGCCACGCCACGAGCAGGACCAACCGCAACCGCCCCTGACGGGTTGTGGGCTCCTGCGAAGCGCCGGTCACGTAACCCGGCGCCAGCCGAGCGCACCAATCCCGTCCACCGCAAGGAGCGCAGGCCGCGGGGGCCTGCAGCAGACTGCGGCAGCGACCCACCCCGGGAGGGGACATGAACAGCGTTGCCCGGCGTACCGCGTACGTTCTCAGCATCGGCACCGTCACGGGCGTTGCCGCGCTGGCCAGCTACGAGCACCAGGTCGATGTGGCCACTCTGGCGCATCAGGCGGCGCTGCTGGCGCACACTCTGCCGTTGTCCATCGACGGCATGCTCCTCGTGGCGACTCTGGCTATGAGCGAGGACAAGGCCAACGGGCGGAAACCCCGCGGCTGGGCACGCTTCGGCTTCTGGTTCGGTGCGGCGGTTTCGACCGCAGCGAACATCGCGTCGACAGTCGTCCACTATGGAGACTGGCTGTCGATCGCGTGGAGCATGGTGGCCCCGATCGTTCTGCTGATCGTCGTAGAGATCATGGCGCGTCCGGGTAAGCCCAAGCCGGTAGCGGTACCGGTGAAGGTTCCGGCATCACCCGTTCGGGTGGCCCCCGAGCCGGTGGTTGAGCGGGCCGAGCAGATTGTGCACGCGGAGGTTACCCGCCTCCCGGCTCCGGTGTCCCCGGCGCCGCAGCAGTCGTCTACTGATCGCCGGGTGTCCACCCGGTCGGGGCCGCTGGTTGGCCGCGAGGTAGTCAGCCCGTTGACGGGACGCATCCTGACGGAGCGTCCGCCGAAGGTGTAAACGGACGCAGAAGAAGCCCCGGCCTCCCGCGAGGAGGACCGGGGCTTCTTGCTGTCCGGGGTCAGCCGTTCGGGTAGTACCCGAGCGCTACAGCAGACGTCTCCCTGCGTAGTACGCATAGATGGACTGGACCTTGACGCGCTCGCCGGGCTGCGGCGCGACCACGACCTTGTCGCCGCCGATGGCGAGGCCGACGTGCGAGGAGGACAGGAAGACGAGGTCGCCCGGCCGCAGGTTTCCGCGGGACACGGCCGAGCCGCGGCGCAGCAGGTCGCCGGTGAAGTGGGGCAGCGTGATCCCGATGTGCCGGTAGCTGGCCACGATAAGGCCGCTGCAATCAAATCCGTTCGGCCCAGCGGCGCCCCAGACGTAGGGCTTGCCGACCTGGGCGAGGGCGAAGCTGACCACCGACGACGCCGAGCCGGTCGACGCGGCCGCGGTGACTGCCTTGGCCGGCGCTGCCTTGGCCGGTGCCTTCGCGGCCGGCTTGGCCCGGGCGGTCGCCGTGCAGTTCAGGGTGATCTTCTGGCCGGGGTAGATCAGGTCCCAGTTGCCGATGTTGGACGCGGCCGCCAGCGACCGGTAGGCGTTGCCGTTGCCGCACAGTCTGCTGGCGATGCGGAACAGGGTGTCGCCGCGGACCACGGTGTAGCTGGACGGCCGGACGGCGTTGACCAAACTTGGGTTTGCCACCTGCGAATCCAAGTTTGAGACAGCAAACGCGGCGACCATGCCGGGGGGTGGCACGGTCGCCGCGTGGGCGGGGCTTGCGAACGCCACGGTCGCCACAGTCAGTGCGGCGAGGGTGGTCGCGAATCTTCGAATCACGGGACGCTCCGGGGCAGGGCTCCGGGGCATCACGCGAACGGCCACCGCCGATCCAACATGCTCGTCGGCGGGGACCGACCCGGGCATGTGGACTTGGTGGGGTGAAGCTGGACTACACCATAATCACGGACTCTGTCGCCTGGCTGACATTGCTGGTGGGGCGGCGTGTCAGGCCTCGAACTGCCCGTCCTTCGCGCCGGCCACGAACGCGGCCCACTCGTCGCGGGTGAACGTCAGTACCGGCGACGCCTCGCCGAGCTTCGAGTCCCGGACCCGGTGCTGGCCGGTGGAGGTGTCGACCTCGACGCAGTTGCCGTTGCCGTTGCTGTAGGTGGACTTACGCCAGTTTTCGGACACGTGCTCTCCTTGGTTGTTGATCAGGTCCAGTTGAAGTCGGTCACGGCTGGCGGCCGCGGGCCCACGTCCAGCTGGCCGGCCCCCACACGCCCAGCGCGAAGTGGACGGCCAGGCAGAACAGCGCCAGGACAACCAGGTCGATGCCGCCGAGGGGCACGTGGATGAGGTCGAGGAACAGGATCACTGCAGCGATCAGTGCGAACACGTCAGGACTCCTTCCAGAGGGTCTTCTGCGCCGCCGGCGGTACCGGCATCGGCGCGTTGGGCACCAGATAGACCGTGGCGGCGCCGAGCCCGGACAGCACGACAGTCACCCAGCCGTGGGTGCCGGTGGACATGGGGATGACCGTCTGGGCGGCCACGAGCATCGTTGTCACGACGGCCACGAGAGCCTTGGCGTACTTCATGGCGCCACTTCCTGTCGTAGGTTGGGCGGATGCTGGAAGGTCAGCCCGACACATGCCCCAACGGGCATCCCCTGCGGTATCCGAACGTCACCGTCGGGTGGACGCCGTGCCCGTGCCGGCCGCGCACCGACGGGCGCCGGGAACCGCCCGGCCACGAGACGGTGCAGTGCCGTCGGTGCAGCTGGCAGTGGCGCAAGGGTGGCTGCGACGACGTCGGTGAGTGGCACCAGCTGGACTAGGGTCGGCGTCCCGGGCGGTGTCCGCCGTTGGGTTGCGCCGCCACCGGCTTCGCCGGCCGGCCGCCCGGGTTGGCGTGCCACTCCAGGTGGTCGTCGAGTTTCTTCGTCAGGGTCACGTCGGACTGGTGCAGGGTCGCCAGCTGCTCCATGAGGCTCGGCACACCCGCCTCCGGATCACCGGTGAGCTGCTCGAGTAGCCGGGCCGCGAGTTTCATGGAGCGCCACATAGGCCGCAGTACCTTCCGCCGCAGCAACCCGAGCAGCGTGATCAGCGCGATGAGCGCGCCGGACACGATGCCGATGGCCTGCCATTGGTCGAGGTTCACAGGTCACCCATTTCGGGCCGGTGCTGCCCGCGGCGAGGGCCGGGTCGCGGGGTAGAGCGGGTTCCTATCTGGTGGCGAACGCGACGACCGCGATGACGATTCCGGCAGCGCCGACGAGGTAGCTCCACAACGCGACCGCGCCGGCCCGCGAAGAACCTTTCAGGTCGTCGATCTTCTCGGCCATCGCGGTGAGGCGTTGCTCGGCCTCGTTGCGGGGCATCTGCTGGGCGATGATGTCCTGGTAGGCGCCGCGGAACTCGTTGACGGCGTCGAAGCGTTTCTCGGCCGCGATCTCCGCCTTGGTGACCGCCTTCTCGGCAGCCGTCAACGCCGTCTGGACGGCCTTCTCGGCAGCCAGGAGCGCCGCGTCGAGGGCGCGGGTCTGGGCGTCGAAGCGTTGCTGGTAGCGCAGGTCGGACTCGGCGAGGAGGGCCAGGACGTGGTCGAGGACGGAGATTTCACCGGCCTTGCCCATGGCGGTGCCGCGCCGGGCCATGGGTCAGGCGGACTGGGCGGGGCCGGTCGACGGCACGTCGTGCGTGTGCGGGACGAGACCGCCGGCCGCCGTCAGGCTCACGTCGACCAGGCCCATGGCGATCAGGTCCTCGTAGGTGGGCGCGTCGAGCGGCTCGCCGTAGGGCTCGTGGCTGCCGTTGAAGTTCTTGCACCGAACCTCCGCCGCGTACTGGGCGCCGGCCCGACCCATGAACCGGTAGAAGTCGTTCACCTCGGCCCGCGGTGCGTCGTCGACCGGGCGGACGTTGGTGACCATGTCCGTCCAGTAGTGCTTGCCGGCCTTGTCTTTGACCAGTGCAGCGGTCGTCATCGTGACCTCCGTGGTGGGTGTGTGGGCGGGCCACTGGCCGAAGTCGTCGGCGACGTTGCGGCACAGGTCAACGTCTCCGCCGCCGGGCCACGAGACGCCGTTGTGGTACTGCTGCAGCTGGGCGTGCTTGGACCAGACGACGACGCGGTTGCCGGATCCGGGCGGCACCTCGCGGGTCGACCAGGCGTAGGTCTGCCAGTACAGGTCGGCCACACTGTCGCGGAAACCCCACTCGATGGCGTTCAGCCCGCCGTACAGGCCCGCCCGGTAGCCGGCCGCCCGGACCGGCACGGCGAAGGCGTTGAGGTAGTTGCGGCAGGCGGGCCACTGGGCCGCGGTGACATCGAAGTCGACGTTGCCGTACAACCCGGAGTCCTTCGGCACGGCCAGCCAGTTGGCGTCCCGGACCGCCATCGCACCATGCGAAGCACCCAACGACGCGCCCTGCAGCGCGTCGTTGCCGAAGCCCTCCACCGACAGCCAGATGCACAGCCCGGCCGCCAGCAGCCGGTCCCGCTCCGCCGCGGTGAGGTGCTTGCTGGCCGAGCCCGGACCGATGTACCGGCCGGCCCCGTGCTTCCCGGCGGCGACCAGAGAGGCGACCGAGGGAGCACTGAAGGCGTAGTCGACGAGCTCCATCAGCCCTCCGGCACGTGGACGTGGACCACCGTGACCGGTTGGGCGCCGTCGAACTCGGCTTGCACGAAGCCGACTTCATCGCCGCCCCACCACGCCCGGGCAACGCGCGCCGAGGACGTGTCGGCATCCCACGCGTCGGCGCCCTTCTCGACCAGATAGGCGGCCGCAGTGTCACGCGCGTGGGTGGGGGTCTCGCTATGGCCGTCGAGCATGAGGCCGTGGCCCGGGATTTCTCTGATCATCAGACGTCCGCCTCGTACCAAACGTTCCAGTGGAAGCTGTCTCCGACCGCGAAGGTGAATGGGGTGGTCGCATTGACGCGGCCGGTCGAGGAAATGAACCGAGCGCTGGTGCTCGACAACCACTCCAGCGCAGCTGGTCGGTCGTTGGCTGGCGTCGAAGTGTCGTTGATCAGCGCGCCCCCGGTGTTTCGGTTCCCCAGCGTCGCCGCGACCGGCAGGCTGATGCATGAGTCCAGAGTCCCGAACGTCGTCGTGGAGCCGGCAACGATCGCGCCCTTGAAGTTGACCAGGCCGTTGACCTGCAGGTACGTCGCGCTTATCGTGCCGTTCCCGATCGTCGGGTTCACACCAGACGAGAACCACACCAGGCTCGCCGAGTAGTCCGTCTGGAGACTCGACAGCGCGGCCATGGCCAAGGCCAGCGTCTGTTCGGAGGATCCGCGGAGCTTGCCGCCGGCGGAGAAGGTGGGGATCGTCCCGACGAACGTAGCCATCAGTCCCTCTCAGAGCGCCAGGATGAAGGGACGGGCGAGTTTGATGACGTCTCCTGCGGAGTGGGCTTTGACGATGCCGTTCACCGACCGGGTCACCGTCCAGGTCTGCGGCGCCGACGACCCCGAGCAGGCGGTGACGGTGACCTTCTCGCCGCCCACATAGACATCGCGGGGGAAGTCGTCGGCGGTGGTGGAGTCCACCGGCACCGCGTCGATGAGCCACGTGTCCGTCCCGGTCACCGCGGTGACGTCGGCGTGCAGGACGCACGAGTCCCAGTCCAACCAGCCCAGGTTCGCGCTGGTGTCGCCGAGATCCGCGGCCATGACCGAGACACGCCACGGTCCTTGCGGGGAGCAGTTGGCCTCGATGTCCCAGTCGAAAGGGCCAAGGGTCTCGGTGTAGCCCTCCACGATGACCGTGACATCGTCGGCGACGATGTCCGTCGGTGGATGGTCGATCGTTGTCCGGAACGCCAAGTTGGCGCGGCACACCGCGTCGATGAGGCTTGGGGCGGCGGCCAGGTTCAGCGACAGCCGTGGGTACCGGTAGCCGGGGAACGTGCCGCGGTGCAGACGCCAGCCGGCAATCTGAAGGGTCTGGTCATCGTCGGCCAGCGAGAACGTGACCGACTCGTCGCGTCGGCCGATGTTCGGTATGGACAGTTCCTCGGTCAACGACTCCTCGGTCAGCCGGGCGCTGGAGCCGCCATCGCGTTTGACCTCGACGTCGTTGCGGGCGTCCTTGTCGTCGTCGGTCGGCTCCAGCGGCGGCGCGACATGGCCGGTGGCCGTGTAGTCCAGGGCGAGGGCGGCGAACTGGTTCTCGCGCTCAACGTGTCCCTGCAGGACGAGCCCAAAATCGAGACCCTCGTACAGGTAGCCGGAGTCGGTCTCCTCGCACGCGCGGATGAGCGGGATGAACGCCTCGACGGCCTGCGGCCCCATCAGCTGCGAGTCCGGGGCGCCACAGGTCGCGGGAACGTTCTCCTCGTCGCACAGTCGCAGGAACCGTAGGTGCGCCTGCTCACCGTCGTAGCCGTCCACGGCCAGGTAGCTGGTGTCCGTGGTGCGGTACGGGGCCCAGAAGGCGAGGTGGCCGAAGCTGGCGACGTTGGCTGGTCCGGAAGACACCCCGTTGCCCTGGGTGCCGTTGACAACGATCTGGTCGGGCATCATCAGCGTGCCGGCGAAGCCCTCGTCGAAGCCGACGAGGCCATCGATGTCTACCCGGAGCCGCAGGCCGAGAACGTCCTGCCAGCCGCGGCACATGAAGTGGTACGCCACACCCTCTTCGACCTCGACGTTGAGGGAGCTCGACGAGCCAGTCCCCGCCGTGTCGATCTGGGCGGACGCCCACAGAATGGTCCCGGCAATGTTCGTCACGCCGACGGCCTGGTAGGCGGCCTGGCCGGAGGACTGGGCGTGCGCGACCATCAGGAACCCGTTGAGCGGCACCGTCGGGAGGATGTCGAATCCGGCTACGAAGTCGAACTCGTACCCGTTTGGCGCCGCCTCAACTGACTGACCGGTCGGGACGGTGAACGTGCCCCCGCCGGACAGGTCGACAGAGCCGGATGCGCCGATGGCGATACTCTGCGCGAACAGAGCGCCGTCGCTGAGTTGTCCCGTCGACACGCCGCCCGGCAGCGCCGAGGCTCCCGCCGAAGCATCCGGTCCGTCCTCGAGCGGCCAGTAGTTCACCGGGGTCGGGCTGATCGCGTTGATGGTTCGGCGTAGGGGCGACAGCTTCGGCGTCTCGCCCTGCGTCAGCCGGTACAGCAGGCCCTGCGCTTCGAGCGGTGCATACCGGTCGTTGCCCGAGACGTCCCAGCGAGGTGGCAGCGACGACAGGAACCCTGTGTAGCGCGGATAGCCCTCGGCAGAGACCCGGATCGGGGTTCCCTTGCGAATCTTGCCGAACCACGGACTCATCGGGTTGCGAGTCGACCAGTGCCCGCCGCGGTTGTCCGCCGTGGCCGACAGCTTCGACGTGTCCGCCACGGAGCCTTCGTCGGCGCGGCCGCGCGTGATGTTGATGGCGTCCCGGGTGTAGATGATGTTCGTGGCGTCCGCCCAACCCCATGTCGCCGGCGCGGCGGTGAGGTCCGCGGCGAGCGCAACCTCGACCTTCACCTTCAGCGGGGTGGTGGGGAACGTGATCGGCGGCACTGCGCGGGCCAGCACACGGGATCGCGGTGCGAAGACACGCCTCGGGACCGTGGGCAGCGCCTTCAGGCTGGCGAGAATCGGCTGAAGGCGACCGGTGCGATGCACCCTATCGGTCACTCATCGATGAGCACCCAGCAGCGCATGTCAACAGCGGTCGTCGGCGTCGTGGCCCGGAGCCGCAGGAACTTGCTGACGTCCACGACCGGGACCTCGTAGTCGGCGAACTCGTGCACGTAGGTGAGGAACGGTGCTGCCTCGGCCGATGTGCTCGACATTCCCACGACGTCGAACATGCGCGTTGCTGTGATGGAACCCTCGGCCGACCCGGTATAGCCCGTCGCTGAAACGCCAAGGGTCAGCAGAGAGGCCGGCATGCCCGGCACCAGCGGCTGGACGCCCGACGCTACATGGGCGGTAACCGTGGCCGCGACGTCGGTCTGCAGCAGTTCGAACACCGCGTCGGCGCCGGGCGGGTCATCGAGGGTGTATCCCCACGCAAGTACCGCGACCTGCCGCGTAGACGGCGTTGCCAATTGGAGCATCGTCTTCACGGCGGTGCCCGTACTAACGCTGGCCTGCCCGGCAGTGGTGGCCATAGGCCCGTTGTAGATCTTGTAGCGGTGGATGGCTGTCCCTCCTCAATGGACGTACACGGCGGCCTATGCGGAAACGGCGGTGAGTTTTCCTTCGCGGATCAACTTCCGGATCATGTTGAGAATCAGGTCGTCGGTGCGGGCGCCCCGGGAATCGAGCGAAAGCCGGACCTCTGTCGGGCCGGAGTTGACGCCGGCCGGGACGACCGTCTCTCCCTTGTGGACGACTGCAACGCCGGTCTCGAGGATCTTTCCGCCGGTGTCCAGGTAAGGCAGATCAGGCAGCAGGTCGGGGATGGAGAAGCCCTTGCCGCCGATGCCGGGGACCCAGTCGGGGACCTTGATGTTGATCCCGAAATCGATCTTGTTCCAGAGGGAGATCAGCCAGTTGATGGCGCCCTTGAACGCCTCGACGATCCCGTCCCACATGCCCTTCGCGGCATCCTTGATCTTGCCTGGGAGGCTGGTGACGAAGTCGATGATTCCTTGGATCTTGTCGTGGATCCACAGCGCCGCATCGGTCGCCTTCTGAATGATCCAGTTCCAGGCGTCGACGAAGAAGTCCACGAACGGGCCGGCGAACCAGGCGCCGATCATCTTGATGAAGTCCCAGATGTGGTTCCACAGCCCGATGAAGAAGTCCCGGAACCCGGCACTGTGTGTCCACAAGAGAATGATGGCGCCGACGATGGCCACGATGGCGAGGATGATCAAGCCGATCGGGTTGGCGTCCATCGCGATGTTCCACAGCCACTGCGCCGCGGTGGCGATGCCGGTCGCCACGCTCTGGGCCACCGTGGCGACCTTCTGGGCGATCAGAGCGATGACACCCTTGCTGGCGGCGGCCTCCTCGCCGAGCATCGCCGCGGTGTTGGCGCGCATCGCGGCGGCCAGCGAGAAACTGGCGACCGTCTGCGCGGCGATGATCGGCAGCCGCAGCGCCTCGATGACGACCGCGCCGGCCATCGCCGCCCGGTACAGGATGAACGCCGCCGCGATCTCGGGCAGGTACTTCAGGATCGTTCCCATGTTGTCCGACAGGGCCTTCATGGCCCCGCCGAACACGTTGAGCGTGTCCGTCGCCGTTCCACTGGAGGAGAACGCGTCCAGGATGGCCGGGCCGATGTTGGTCAGCACGGCCCACAGATCAGCGCCGACCTGCCGCAGCGTGCTGAAGACGTCGGCCAGCTTGCCCTGCCCGGCCGGCGAGTTCACCCAGTCCGACAACGCCTGCGTGCCGGCCACCAGGCCGGGCAGCCAGTCCGGTCCCCCGGAGCCGGCCCGGAACACTCCGACGATCGCCGTGCCGAGGTTGACGAGGATCTGCCACACCTGGCCGAGCACGACCTGGGCGTTGGCGATCCACTCCTGCGCCTTGCCCGACTCCCGCGCGTTGATGGCCCATGCGTCGAACGCGTTGGCGATCCGGTCCACCCAGGATCCGATCCCGGGCAGGAACGTCGACCCGACCACGGCGAACTGCCGGAAGCCGTCCAGGAACGGCGCGAACGAGGTGCCGATCCGCTGCCACAACGTCGCCGTGTTGCCCAACGTCGTGTTCATGTCGGCCACGAACGCGGAACTCGCGGCGAGCTGGGCGGTACCGCGGAACGCGTTGTTCCAGCCGATCCCGATCTCCGACAGGCGATCCTTCAACACCGGCAGATACGCGGCGGAAAGCATCTGCACGTCGGCGCCGACACCGGCGAACGTGGACTGTTGGACGGCCTGCTGGACGGACCGCCACTGAGGAGCGACCGCCTTCAGCGAGTCGACGAGTTGCTTGCCGGCCATGGACAGCTTGGCGTAGGCCTCAGCCGCCTTGTCGACACCACCGCCGCCGGTCTGCGCCTTCGCCAGCGCCGCCTGCGCGTCGGCGAGGTTCTGTACCGCGTCGGCCTGGCGCTGCAGGGCGCTCTGGACCTCGTCGGATCCCTCCACGCCCTGGCTGGTGCGCTTCTGGTCCTCCTCGGTGACGTCGGCGAGGTTCGCGCGAACCTCGAGCAGCGACTGCGCGGCCTCCTTGTAGCCCAGCGCCGCGTGAGCGATCTGATCCCGGTCGCCGCTGCTGCGCGCAGCCCGGAGGGCCTTCTGCGCGTCGGCGACGGCGAGGATGGCGCCCTGCTCGTCGAGGCGAGCCCGGTTCAGTGCAAGCTCGACGTCGCGGAGCCGCTGCGCCGCATCCTCGCGGGCCTGGTTCAGCGCGACCTGCGCCGCAGTGGACTGCTGCTGTGCCTGCGTGATGCGCCGCTCCGCCGCCGTCACGGCATCCGCCATATTCGATGCCCCGGCCGAGGACTGTTTTAACGCCGCACCCAGGCCAGACGTCGATATCAGCAGTGCGGCGATGCCGCCGGCCGCGGCGATACCCAGCGACGGCAGCAGGGCCAACAGTCCGGTCAGCGGCAGCAGCGCCGACACCAGGGCCACACCCTCGGCGCCCAGGGCCGCGAAGCCGGCGTACATCGTGGCGGTCGCGGCGACCGCCACGATCGAGGACAGGCGAAGTTTCGACGCCATGGAGGTCGCGTTGTTGCCGACGTCCTTCATGGCCGGCGAGGCGGTGTCACGGCCTTTCAGGAAGTTGAAGTAGAGCGAGGTGTCCGAAATGGCCGATCACCCCTTAGCCTTCTTGGCCTGCTCATTGAGTTGGTCGACCTGATGCACGGCCTGCAGGAATTCCTCGACGGTCAGTTGTTCTTCCTGCTGGCGCGGGCCGAGGTGGGTGAGCTCCGCGATCGCTAGCCAGTAGCGGCGTCGGAGCTCTTCGAGGGGGCTTTTCCCAGGCCCTCCTCGGGCGCCTTCGCGATGTCCGCGTTGAGGGCGGCGATCATCATGTCCCGCTGCGACTCGTCCATCGCCGTCGAGCCGGCGATCGCAGCGCGAAGCTCCTCGAGCTCGGGGCGGGACATCTCCACCGTCAGCTCGGAGCGGAGCGGGTCGACGTCCTCGATGCGCAGCGTGACGTGCTCGAGGTTCTGGAGGTGCCACAGCAGCACCCGCCGGGCCGCAGCCGCACCCTGAAGGACGGCCATCCGCCACTGGTCCAGCGGTGCGGTCTTCTCGCCGATGAGTTTCGCGTACCGCTTCTCGATCATCTCGGCGCGGGTCTCGCGGAGTCTACTGTGGATGAACTCCCACACCTGCGGCTCGGCCGAGTCCTCGGGATGGTAGGTGACGATCAAGAAGGTCAGCCTTTCGTTCGGTCCGAGATCCGCCGTGCGGCGGCCTCGAGGACGCGGGATGCCTGCCGCTCGGCGAGCGGCTTGAACCGGGCGATGGTGTCGTCGAACCAGCCCGGCTTGCCGCGCTGACTGACCCACTGGCCGGTGCCAAAGACCGGGTGGCGCCAACCGCGGCGGGCCTGCAACCGCTTGGGCGCGTTCGCGAAACCGCGCGGCATGCCGGTCTTCGAGGTGCGGATCGCGACGCTCGGATGATGCTCGGAGAGGTGCACAACGACCTTGGTGTGATCAGCGATGGTGCCCCGCAGCGACGGCTCCGCATGATGCAGCCCGCTGGTCGCCATGGACAGGATCGACGCCCGGGCGGCTTCGGCTGCAGGCTCGACGACGGCCTTCATCTCCCGGACGAAGTCGGCGGCCTGCTGGGCGCCGGTCGACTCTTCGCGTAGGGCGAGCACCAAGGCCGCGAGTTGTGTCCCGTCGACCTCGATGCGCTCGATCATCGTTAGGCGGTGGCGCGGGTAACGACGCCGGTGGTCGGATAGGACACGTCCACTGTGGCCACGTCGCCGACGGAGCCGCTGATGGGCTTCCACCCGTTGACGAGTATCGACCCGGTGTACTTCGGGTTTGAGACGCCGACTGATGCCTGGGTGAGCCGGACCTCGAAGGTGACCACGTTGCCGATCTGCGCCCAGAACAGTCCGTCGAGGCTGCCGTTGGCGATGTCCTGCAGGATGCTCAGGCCGAGCGTGCCCGACTTGAGGCCACCGAGGTGTTCCTTCCAGCCCAGCGACGCATAGGTGGTGACGTCCTTGTCCTCGACCTCCACCGCCAACTCGATCTTGGGTGAGTGGTCGTGGATGGTGCCGATGGATCCACCTAAATTGCAGTATGCCGCCGTTAGGACCATGATGCTCACGTGAGCCGCCTTTCGAGGTTATGATTGCCACATGGGTCTATGCACCGAAGGCGACTGCATCCGGGCGGCCGGGAGGCGGGGCTACTGCAAGGCGCACTACGCCCGCGCCATTCGAATTGGGACGATCAAGGTCGAGCGGGAACGAGATCCCGTCAAGCGCCTGTGGAGCTACGTGAGGAAGACGCGCTCCTGCTGGCTGTGGACCGGCACCGTGACTTGGCGCGGATATGGGCAGCTCTACATCTACGGGCGGTTTCAACAGGCGCATCGGGCTGTTTATGAGGAGGTCCGCGGCCCGATCCCCGATGGACTACACCTGGACCATCTGTGTCGGAACCGCGCCTGCGTTCGTCCCGACCACCTGGAGCCGGTCACGGCTGGAGAGAACCTGCGGCGCGGATTCGGCGCCAGCGGCATCAATGGCCGAAAAACGCACTGCATCAACGGGCACGAGTTCACTACGGAGAACACCGTCGTCTACCCGTCAGGCACCCGTCGCTGCAAGGCCTGCGCGCGTGCCTTGACCGTTGCTCGGCTGGCGCGGATGAAGTCCGAGCGCGCAGTGCCAAACAGGGCAACCTGCCTGGTGTGCGGCACCGTTTTCGAGCGACCGAACAAGCAGGTCAAAATCTGCTCGGACCCTTGTCGACGGGAGGCCACACGGGAGTATCAACGTCGCTACGACCGCAGGCGCGACCCGGTCACGCCTCAGCCTGAGGCGAGCTACTTCACGCCCGCGGCGATGGTGGCCAAGAAGGAGGGCGTGCTCCCCGAGATGGTCCAGGTCGCCCGGAACCAGGTATCGGTGATAGGTCCGGCCGCGCGAAGCATCTGACCGCCGATCGCCGTGGCGGCCACGAAGGTGATGATGTCGGTGGGCGAGGCGAACGTGTTGTCCACGCTGGACTGAATCTTGACCGTGATCGTCGGCGAGCTGGTACCCGCCACCGACAGGACGTGCAGCGTGGCGTACAGGTTCTGGGCGGCCGTGACCGCGGAGATCTGCGTGGCCGTCCCGGAGCCGGTACTGATCCGCGCCGTCCCCGGCGGGTTCAGGACGACGCCGCGAGGCACCGGCCACGTCCCGGAGGCCGCCGTCGCCCAGGGCGCGACATCGCCGACGGTGCCGCCGAGTTTGTAGGTGGCCTGCATCGCTTTGATGAGCCAGGCCGGGCTGCCGACCGCCGCGCCGTCCGGGCAGACGGTGAAGCCGCCGATCGCGCCCATTGCTGCCCACGCCTGATCGTCGATCTTCCCCAGGTCGCCGGCCTCCCACTGGCCCTCGCCGCCGAGGGCCGAGTTGGCCAGCCCGCCGAGGAACTCCTTCCAGCCCTGCGAGCCGTAGTTCGTCGACTCCTTCGACTCGACCTCGGCCGCGAACTCGACCTTGTTCGACCGGGAGGTCAGGTCCGCTCCGCCGGCGAAGAGCCGCACATTTTCTTGCACGAAGACGCCCATGTCACCCCATCACGAAGAGGCCGAATTCCAGGCCGTAGTACTCGACCTGGCCGATCTGGTAGAGCCGCGGCCCAGATACCCGCTGGACCACAAAGTCGTCCGCCGCCCCGCTCAGGGCCTTCTGTCCGGGCGCGCCCCGAGCAGCTTCGAGGGTGGCGAGGAGCGATCCGGCGCCGGTGGAGCTGGCGGCCTCGTCGCACGCCTCCTGCCCGGACTTGTCGTCGGCGCGGGACACGAACAGGCGGCAGGTCAGTGCGACGTTCATCAGGCCGCCGTACGTCTTGTGGTACTGGCCGATGTACTCGGCGCAGAAGAAGTGCGGCTCGACGATCGCGTCGGTGGCGAAAGCGGTGGCGGTGATCCGCCGGCCGTTGAGATCGATCTGGGCGGTGGTGACCGCCGCAGCGAGGGCGCGCTTGACGGCCGTGAGATCCACTCAGGCCGCCATCAGGATCTTGAAGTTGGCGAGCAGCGCCTTCACGTCCGGGTCCAGGTTCGGGACTCGGACCAGACCCCAGTCCGCCGACCCGGCCACACCCTCGGGCGAGTCCTTCCGCCGGTACAGGCGCGACGCCTGTAGAAGCGTCGACTGCTCGATCTGGTCCGGAACGCGCGGCCAGCCCCACCGGGCGGTAACCCGCAGTTTGCGATGGCAACTGAACGACCACGATGGCGAGAACAGAGCAGTGATGGCCAAGCCTCGCAGGAGTGCGTTGTCGCGGAGCGTCTCGCAGTCGGTGAGCGTGGTGAACGTGGTGCCGTCGCCGACCTCGACAACCAGTCCCGATGTGGAGCCGATGTCGTCGACACGCATTGTCTCGCCGAACCGGGAGCACTGCACCCGCCGGCCCAAGGTGAAGACCCTGGCCGTAGCTGCTGTGTCGAGCCAGAACGCGCCGGGCTCCCGGCCGTCGCAGTAGTCCTCAACTCCTCGGGATGCGCCGTTCAGGGCCATCGTGAGGAGCGCATCGCGGGTGGTGTCGGTCGGCTCCATGCCGACTGCGGCGCGCAGCAGGGTGATCGACGCGTAAGGCTCAGCCGCCGGATTCGCGGCCGTGATCTGCCCCGTCTCGACGTCGACGACCGTGCCCGATACGGTCCACACCCAGAACCACGTGCCGGCAGCGGTCAGGGTGAAGCTGGAGCGGTAGATGCCGACTGTCGGCGTGCTCACTGTCGGCGTCGAGGTGGCGCCGGACGGGCTCGTCACCGTCAACACGACAGTGGCGGCGATGGGGTCGCCGTCGGCGTCGTAGACCGGGTGCTCGAGGGTGATCTGGTCACCGACGTCGCGGGTCGTCACGGCCGGACCTCCAACATCTCGCCGATCATCGCTTCAAGGTCGACGTCGACGGGCCGGTCGACGGTCGCAAGCTGTTCGTCCTCGACGCGGGGGGCATTCGGATCGACACGAACGACGTCGTCCCAGTCCAGGCCGGCTAGGCGAAGCGCCGTCTCCGTAACCGTGCACACGCTGTGCTGCCGGCCGGTCGCGATCACCCGGTCACCTGCCTTCTCGTCGGCCATCTCCTGCACGGCCCGCATGTAGGCGGGCGCGTACCCCCAGTCGCGGCGCGAGTGGATGTCGCCGAGGACGAGGGGCAGGCGGTCGGCTTTGAATCGGCGGATGGTTGCGCAGATTCTGGGGAGCAGGAACCGGCCGTCCTGGCGCGGCGAACTGTGGCTGTAGAGAACGGCGTTGCTCGCATCGATGCGGCCGCGGTAGCCCTGCACGGCCTGGTGGGCGAACAGTTTCGCCGCCCCGTACAGCCCGTACCGGTGCGGCTCGATGACCGCCGAGCTGGAGGCGTGCACCAGCCGGGCGTTGGGGGAAGCCTTGGTCATGGCCTCGAGCAGGCGGATCACGCCCACTCCGGTGACATCGGCCAGCAGCGGCGGTTGGGGTGATCCCCAGCCCGCGCCGGGGGCGGTGACGGCGGCAAGGTTGTAGACCACGTCCGGGCGGCTGGCGCGCAGCGCCCGTTCCAGGGATGGCTGGTCGAGGAGGTCGCCGACAAGGAGCGTCGCCGGAGATGTTGCGTTGGCCCTGCGGGTCAGGCCGAACACTTCATGCCCGGCTTCGACCAGGTGCTCGGCAAGGTAGGAGCCGTCCTGTCCGAGCACGCCGGTGATGAGTGCCCTCAAAGCAGCACCGGAGCCGGGAAGGGGACGATCCACTGGCGGTCGCGGTTCCGAGCCATGATCGGCCGGGCATAGTTCCAGGCAGCAAGCACGTACGTCGTCGCGCCCATGAAGGTCGGTGCGACGATCGGGATGCCCGTGCCGGGGATGAACCTGCCCTGTTTGGCCGGGGTCGTGTCCACACACCAGGTCAAGTCGTTCGACGTCAGGCCGCAGTAGTTGAGCAGCGTGGTCGCCTTGGCCGGTGCGCCGTAGACCGCGGTGATGCCTTCCTGCGCTGCAACCAGGTCCTGCAGCCGGGTCCGGATCCGCTCGGCCCGGCCCTGCATGCCGTCGTAGGCGCCCCAGCTGTTCAGCCACGTCTCCGACGCCCGCAGCTTCGCCACCCGAGACAGCTCGGCCGCGTGGTGGTGCGACCTGCTCAGCGTGACCCGCAGCGACCCGCCTTGCCGGTCGGTCAGATGAGCGTCCGCCACGAATAGCCCATGACGGTGGGCGGCGTGCTCAAGGCTCGACAGCGAGAAGAAGTTGCGGTGCTCGTGGTAGACGAGGTCGAACGCGTTGTTCACCAGCAGGTCCGGCAGATACTGCACCTCGACCATCGCCACACCGTCGGCGGCGAGCAGCGCCGAGATGCCCGATAGGACGTCCGCCACGTCCTCGACGTGCGCCAGGACATGGTTTGCGATGACCAGGCCCTGCCGGCCCCGACGGTCGCGGATCTCATGCGCCGCCGCCAGCCCGAACGGCCGGACCAGCACCTGGCAGCCGCGCGCCATTGCAGCGGCGGCCGGGCCGTCGGACGGATCGACGCCCAGCGACACCCGTGGATCGAAGTGCCGCAGCAGGTCGCCGTCGTTGCATCCGACCTCGACCATGCCCCGCGCCGCAAGGTCACCGTGCTTGGCGAGCACGTCCCGGGCGTACGCGGCGTGGTACGCCGACAGCGGCGCCGAGGCGGAGGAGTAGAAGCTGTAGCCGGTCCCGAACAGCGTCTCCGCGTCGACGACCTCGAGCAGCTGGACCAGCCGGCACTTCGCACATACCGCTACCTGCAGCGGATACGTGGGCGAAACCTCGTCCGCGGTCGCGGTGTAGGCGTCGGCGATCGGCGACTCGCCCAGGTCGAGAAACTGGTCCAGGTCATTGCAGCCGCACGCCGAGCAGGAGGTGCGCTTCATCGACCCCACCACTTCGCCTGGAAGATCTCCTCCGCCACATCCCACGCCGCAGCAATCGCCGGAGACTTGAAGCCGAGAGTGCTGTGGTGATGCGTGTCGACGTCCACCACCGTCACCCGCTTGCCCGCCGCGCGGGCGGTCAGGCAGATGTCGTCATAGCCCAGAAAACCTGGGTACCGGGTGTCGAAGCGCAGGTTCTCGACCGCCCACGGCGAGAACGCCATGATGCTGCCCTCGATGAACGCCACGCCCCCGGACCGGGCGCCGAAGTCGAGCATCCCCGAGTCGGTCATCTGATGGCCGACCGTCTCCGAGTCCCACCACGCCAAGGTCTTATCGCCCTTGCCGCCGCACACCCCGACCATCGCCACGTCCGGGTCGGCGAGGGCTTCGAGGAACTTGGCTTCAGCATCCGGGTCGACCAACTCGAGGTCGTCGTGGAGCAGGACCACCGCGTCCAGGTCGCGACCCCGGTAGGCGTCGAGGATCGTGTTGTACGCGACCGTCAGTTGGGTCTGGCCGGATAGGCCGAACAGTGGACTGTCGCCGACACGGGGGACGATGTTGCGGCGGAGCTTCTCCCACGAGCCGACGCAAGTGCCGTAGCCGATCACGACGACCACTTCGCTTCGAACGCAGTGCGGTCCTTCTCGGTCTGCTCGCGCAAGACGCCGACCGTCGTAGAGTTCGCAGCTGCATTGATGACCAGCGGCCCGGGTACGGCGAGGACCCCACCAGCGAGTGCGGCCTCACGGTTCAGGTCATCATCGAAGAACCACCACCGCATGGCCTCGTCGACCCGGCGCTCGGCCTCACCGCGGATGACGAACGCCCACGGGCACATCCGCTTCGCCCGTTCATAGCCGACCGTCGTCACCAGTTCGCTCTTGTGGACTGGTGACGTACCGGTGTGCGCCACCACGGCGGTGTCATGGCCGCGCAGTGCCGTCGAGCAGACGTCGAACCAGCCGGCAGGGACAATCGCGTCATCGTTGAAGACGCCGACGTCCCACGCCTCGTGGCCGGCCGCCTTGGCGTGCTTCTCAACCGCATCGAACATGACGTTCCAGAACCGAGACAGGTGCGGCGGCTGCTCCGGGTCGCGGATGACCTCCACCACCGCAGGCAGCGCAGCGGGAGCAAGCGTGGCCCAGCCCACCGGCGGCTCTGACGCGTTGTCCAGGACGATGACGTGTTCGACCTGCTTACCCAGCGACGACACCAGCGCCAACAGTCGCTCCGGCCGATCATGCGTCGGCACGATCGCATACCGCGGCGCGACCCGTGTCTCGGGCGACAGGTTCTCGATCTCCTCGGGTGGCGGGTTCAGCGCCCGCTGACGCCAGTAGTCCTGCTCCTGCAGCCAGATGTTCTTGCGATGCGTTGTCTGCACGCCGGTATGGACGTGGACCGGGATCTCCAGGCGCATCAGCCGCGAGCAGAACGACAAGTCTTCGCCGACAAGCTCACCCGTGGAAGGGTTCGTCACCCGCGTGTACCAGGAGTCCCAGCGTGGATCGCCGTCCTTGCGGACGCCTGCCTCGCGCTGAAGCCCTTCGTAGGTGTCGCGGACCCGCTCAAACACGGTGCGGTGAATCAGGATGCACGCCGACCCGGTACCGCTCACCCGAGTCACCGTGTCGCGGGGATAGTCCCAACGAATCTGGAACCCGCCCCGTCCGCCCTCGAACGTCCAATCCATGATCGTCGGCCATGCCACGGGGCGGTAGCCGCCAGCGTCATCCGACTCGCTCTCGCGCTGCGCGAAACACATCGCACCCACCACCGGCCGGTCCGCCGGGTCCGCCACCTCAAGCAGCCGGTCGATCGTGTCCGGGGCGAAGCCCATATCCGTGTCGACCCAGAACAGCCACTCGGCGTCATCCTCGCCGGCAAGGAAGTCCGACACGCCGCCGTTGCGGGCCGACGCCAAATCCCCGGTCGAGCCCCGACGGCTGACGAAACCACCACGCCACACCCGGCCGGCGTTCGCCGCGTCGTAGCCCATCAGCTGGATGAAAGAGTGGAAGAACGAGTAGTCGACGCGGTCCTCGTGCACGTACCCCACCGCGACTGCGGGGCCAGGATCCCGCTTCTCCAGCTTGCGTTTGTTCGACATCACGGTCCTTTGAGGATGGTGCTGGATGGTTAACCTCCGGCCGGCGACCATCCAAAGCGCCGACCGGAGGGGATCAGTCAGGAGCGGCGAACGCTGCGCTTCTCGCCCGGGTTGGCGGTGGCCTCCTCGACCTCATTGAGGTCGTCGTCATACCCGGGCGGTGGCGCCGTGTACAGCAGGCCATAGCGGGGGTCCGATGTGAACAGAGCCGGGCGGGCCTTCACCACCGGGTCCGAGGCCGGCCAGTGGGTGCCCTTGTGGACCGGGATGGTTGAGCCCGTGGGCATGTTCACGTTCTCGGTGCCCATCGCGTAGACAACGTCGATCATTGGATGGTTGGCCTTCCGTGCATGCGAAAGCCCCGGGCCAGAAGGGGCCCGGAGCCCGCGGGTGGAATGAAGCTAGACGGCGAAGCCGAGCGCGGCGAGTTGCTCGTCGACGGCCTTCACCGCGGCGAAGTCCTCGTTCGCGGCGTGAGTCTGGCGCTGGGCCAGCAGGAAGTGCACGCCCGCGTCGCCCGACTCAGACGCGCGCCCCAGAGTCGGTGCGGCTTCAAGCTTCGGGGCCGCCGTGGCCGGCGCCGCAGGCTTCTCGGCCGCCGGGTTGTCGGCGTTGGTTAGGGCCATGATTCTCCTTCCGACGGGCGGCGGGGAGCGCAAACTCCCCGCCGCCCCTAGATCACGCCGTGTTGACCAGCAGGCGGAATGCGGAGGTATTCACCACGTTGCCGCCGATGCGGCTGTAGGCGAACCACGCCCGCTGACCGTTCGGGAGATTCGTGGTCGTCGAGAGCAGGTGCGGAACCAACTCGACCGACATCCCCGCGCGGCGCGCGATGACGTATCCGGAGAAGTCCCCGACGACGGCCAGGCCGCTGTTGGCCGAGGTCGACGTGGTGGTGTCGGGCATGTACGGCGACTCGTAGGTCGTCTTCCCGAAAAGCATGTCCGCCCACTCGGCTGGCAGGTTGACGGTCGTCGCGTGGAAGACGTTCGCTGTGGCAATCTGCCGGATCTTGTTGTTGACGTCGACGGACATCAGCCAGGACGACTTGCGGCGGAACCGCTGCGGGAGCGCCTTCCAGACTGAGTACGGGTCGCCGGGGCCGAAGTTCGCGCCCGAGGTCTGGACGCCGACCCGGTTTGTCGCGCTGGCCGACAACACCGTCAGTACGCCGTTGGGCTCACCGGTGCCGGAGCCACGAGTGAACTTGTCGACCAGAAGCTCGTCGTATCCCTCGGCGAGGAGGTTGGACATCTCAGACGCGAACGCCGGGTAGTCCTGGCCGATCTCGATCGAGTAGGGGATCAGGCCACGAGCCATGTTGATCGGGACCGTCGGCTGCGCCAGGGTCGGGGCGTCGTCTGACACCTCAACGCCCTCAGCGTCGAACGACCAGGTAACACCGGCCGAGGAGACGCCCTTCCAGGTGTTGGTGTTGACGTCGACCTGCTTGCAGATCTGCAGGAACGGGTTCCCGGAGCCTTGCGCAGTCATGATGATCGACGGGTCGATGAAGACCGGTACGCCGAACCCGCCTGACGCGTTCGACAGCGACGCGGCGCGGTACTCGGCATAGGCCCGCATGGCGTCGCGCTCGTCGTCCTCCAGGTACATCGCCCCGTCGACCTGGGTGACCAGCTTCATCCAGGCCGAGCGGTACGCCTCGGTCTCGGTGACGATGATGCGCCGGGCCACGTCGGTGTTGCGGCGGATCTGGACCTCGAGCTGGTCCTTCTCGTCCGGGCGCAGATGCGCTGACGAGCTCCGGTCGTCGAGGGTGCGTAGCGCCGTGTCGCGGGCCTCGTGGGTCGACATGCGGACCACACCGTTGCTGCCGTCGATGCCGTTGCGGATGTGGGCGTAAGCCCGCTTGACCGCCTCCGGCCGTCGGCTGAAGACCTCGCTGACCGCGCGGTGCTCCTCGATGCGCTTGATAGCCGCCTCGCGCACAGCCAGGCCGTAGCGGAAGGCCTTGTCCTCGGCGACGGTGAGGTCGCGCAGTTCGCCGTTGTCGGCCTGGTGCAGCGAGCGCAGGTGTGCGTCCAGGACGTCGACGAGCTGCCGCAACTGCTCGGGGGTCTTGTTTCGCACCTCTTCCGGGGTGCCTTCGAGGCTGTCGGGGTCTTTGCCCCGCAGCTCTTCGATGATGTCCACTTGTTGCTTCCTTTACGGGAGGACGATGGAGTTGCGCCGGAGCAGATAGGCCCGCTGCCGGTGTTGTGCATTGGCTGACGTCTCGCCCTCCCAGGGCTCGTCGTCGGGATCACCGCCGCGGGCACTCCATGTGCCGCGCTGCCCGGTGAGGTTTGGGAGATCCGTGGCGAGTCCGGCTTGTTCACGGAGTTCGCGGATCAGTTCGAGACGTTCGTCTTCGTCGAAGGTCGACAGGATCGAGCGCACGGAGACGCTTGTGTCGCGGTAGGCGGGGAAGACGACCGGCCCGGCTTCGGGCACGTCGGCGTCTTCGACCCTTCTTAGTTGCGGCTCGTCCCTGCTGCGGGGACTCCACGTGTCTTTGGTGACCTGCATGCGGAAGGACATGCCGCGGATTGCGCCGGCTGCGATGGCTTGGCGGACCGGCTCAACTACTGGGTTGTCAAACAGGTCGCCCTCGACGTCGTAGCCGTGGGGGGCGTGGTCGAAGACGTCGTACTTGCCGATCGGTACGGTTCCGGTGCGCGGATCCTTGCCGTGGTCGAACTGCATGACCGGGTAGCCAGAGTCGCGCAGCCAGCGGTCCATGAAGCCGGGGACGATCTCTTCGTCGAAGTCGCCGGCGCGGTCTGGGATCCGGGTCCGTTTGTTGAAGACGGCCACCGTGCCGACCAGCCTGCGGCCGTCGCGGCTGACGCTGCGGATCTCGAAGGCGTATGAGCGAGTGCACACCGCGAGGCGGGCTGTGCGGTCTCCGGCGTCGGAGTTGAACTCGATGCCGTACTTCTTGCCGGCTGCAAGAATGCGGGCTTTGATCCGCTCGCGTTGCTGCGGCGTGTACTGGTCGGCGTTGTCGGCCTGGTTGATGTAGGACCAGGCGGACCGGCAGTGCTCTTCGGAGTCGAGCGGGTAGCGGGCTTTGCCGTCGTCCTGGTAGCCGGGGTCGGCGTAGGCGACGTCGCCGTAGGGCTTGTCGGCGCGGGTTTCGAGGACGTGCGTCATCGCCCACGCACCACCTTTCGGTACGTGGGCTTGCACCCAGGTTGGTCTAGCTGTCGGTCAGGCTGGCGACGACGTAGCCGTTGGACCAGTTGCTGAACATCTGGAATGCGTTGACGCCGCCGACGCGGGCGCACCTGCCGGCCATGATTTCGCGAACGTCGTCGTTCTCGTAGGTGAGCGTTCCGGCCCCGTCGATCGTTGCCGTGCCGATCGGCACGCCGCCGACGGAGAACTGGATCGTCTGACTCATCGGGGCGCGAATTTCGACTCGGTTCCGCTGGCGTAGGGCGCGATCGCGTCGAGTCGTTCCAGCATGAACTCCCACCAGTCGTGGCTCTTGCGGGCGGTGAAGTCGTCCTCGATTTCACCGAGTTGCTTCCTCAACCAGGCGATGTCGTTCTGTGACAGCGGGTTGTTTGCCCATCGAGGCGGGGCCGAGGTGTAGTCGACGAACTGGGTCGCGAACGGGCCAACCAAGCCGCGGGCCGGCGGCTCGCTGGGGAACGCGGCCTGGTCGTCGAAGCCGAAGGCGTGGTCGATCCCGACCGGGGCGCCGGCGGGCGTCAACATCCAGTTCGCCGGGTTGGACCGGTCCCACTGGCCGGTGAGAATGTCGAACGCGCCGAGCCGGACCCCGGCCGGGGTTGCGGCGATCCTGGCGATCTCGGCGTGAGCTGTCTCGGGGACGTCCAGTTCCTCGCGGACGGTCTTCGCTTCCTTGCGGATCTTGTTCCGAATCTCGACAGCGGACTCGCCCTCGATGAACTCGGTGGTGATCGCATCGGGCGCTGTCCGTAGCACCCGGGCCACCGGGGCCCCGATCTTTGTTCCGGCCACTGCGGACAACTGCTCGGCGTCGGCCTGGCTCTCCGGCTCATAGCCCGGGCCCATCTGGGCTGAGACGTCGAGGAAGGTCTTGCTGACCGTCTTCGCGCCGTTGCGGTGCACGACGAGTTCCGTTGTGCCCATGCGGCCACCGGAAAGCTTCGTTCGGCTGGTCTCGCCCGACTCGACTGCGGCGGCGAGGTCGTGCACACCTGAAGAGTCATTGTGCCAGTGCTTGATCTTGCCGACAATGCCGCCGAGACTGCCCCATCGGCCGCCGCCGGGACCGTGAGGAAGCCGCGGCTCATTCGGATCGAACCGGCGGTCGTCCAGGACGCTGAGGAGCATCGCGCGGTGTCGCTGACTGAGATCCACGGCGCGCCCCCTGGCCTATCCGGGTCCGACGAGGCGGCCGCGTGGGGGTTTGCCGTGCTTGACGCGGTTGAGGTCGGATCCGGCCGAGTGGCCGGCCGCGCGGATGACTCCGAGGACGGCCAAGTGTCGGGTTCGCAGCGTGGCGTCCATGGCGGTCCCCCGGTCCGGACATGCGAAAGGCCCGCTCGTGGCGGGCCTTTCGGTGGAGCGGAGAAGGGGTGTTAGAAGTCGTCCGGGGTGTCGTCGGGCACATCGGACGGATCGGACCAGGAAGTGCGCGGCAGCTTCTCGACCTCTTCGATGGCCGCCTGGACGTCTGTCGACAGGTCTTCCCATGTGGCGGAGTCGCCGCCGGCGGCTAGGTAGCCCTGCTGGATCAAGGCGCGAGTGTCGAAGTCCACGTCATGGGCGCCGAGAGCGTCAGAGATCCGGTAGTGCAGTTGCGCCTGGGGTGAAGCCGCTTGCAGCTGGGGTGAGGTCATTACGCGTCTGCCTCCTGGATGACGAGGACCGAGCGGTTCACCCAATTGTACGTGGGCAGTCCAGGCCTGGCAGCGTGCGAGTTGTGTCCTCCTGGGCCATAGGACTTGTGCGAGATCACGATGCCGTCCAAGCCACGGGCCGCTGCATACCGACCCTCGTCGTGGAGGGTGCCGCCGCCCATGTTCTGACGGCCAACGTATCGATACAGGCCCTTACTTGAGGAAGCCTGCTGCGCGCCGGCGTGGGCGTTCTCGTAGGTATCGATCTTCGCGGTCTTGGGGATCAGGATGCGGATGAGACTGTTCTTGGTCCCGTCGGCGTATTGCTGGGCGATCTTCTTGTCGGTCGCCAGGTAGTAACCGTTGCCGAAAATCCCGGTGCCGTAGTAGGCGACGCCGCTCCGCATGTCCTCCGAGATCTTGGCGGCCGACTTGCCGCTACCCCCCCAGCCGGTACCAGTGACGCCACGCCACGCCTCGATATAGGCGCCCGTCGCGAGGAGTCGATCCATCTCGGCCCGCGGCGCGACAGTCGGGGTGTCGTCGTAGCCCTGCATGGCACCGATCGCAGCGAGGCGCTCGTCGGCGGTCTTGCCGCGGTAGTCCTTGCGGACGGCCGAAACGTCGGTGCGGAGCTTGTCCTGGGCGGCCTTGTCGGCGATGAGGTCCCTCCCCTTGGACGCCTTGTGCGCCGCGCCGGGACGGCCGTACAGGGACGGTGTTCCGGTCAGGCGGGCCGGCTTGGTGTGGGTGGCGCCAGGCCGAATGGCCGACGCACCCACGCCGGGGAACAGCGTCATCACGTTCTGCTGGAGCTGCCCGCCGGCGAGGGGCTTGAGGAGCTTCCCCTTGCGGTCGAGGTCGGCGATCTCGGCCTCGGTCATCCACTTCGCGTCCGAGGTCTCCGCGCGGGCGTGTGGGTCGCTCAGGTCCGGGACGAGCTGCTTGGGCACGGTTGCGGCGACGCTGACGTATGCCCACGGGACAGTGCCGCTGTGCAGTCCCGGGACCATGACGCTTGAGACTTCGGTGGTGTGGGTGCCGTGCACCCGGGCCCCGTCAAGGTCGCTGGGCTTGAACCCGAGCTCCTCGACGACCTCCCGCGACGCGCCTTGGTAGAAGGTCTCCTTCTCCTCCTTGGCGCCGCCGGGGAACTGCCACTTCCCCGGGTCGCTGATCCTCGGACCACGCTCGACCATCAGGTACCGGGCCACGCCGGCCTGGTCGACGTGGCGGAGCATCAACCCGGCCGCGCCGTACTGCCCCCACGGGCCGGTGCCACCTGAAGTGGTGCGGGTCCATCCGTCTCCGCTGAGGCCACGCTGGGTCTTGGGCAGCATCTTCAGCAGCCCGGCCTGGCCCGCGGGGTCGGTCACGCGGGTCTGCTGTGCGACCGCGCCGACCGGCGGGATCGCCGCCTGCGTCGGGACGGTGCCGGCCGGCGTCCCGGGCGGGGTGAAGCGGTCGATCAGCTTCAGAGCCGTGGGCGCGCTGGACGACTTGGACGTCGTCGCGATGTACGACAGGTCGCCCAGGACGACGGACTGCTCATCGGCCTGCAGGCTGTCGAAGTGGCTGCGCCGCATCGCCCCGTAGACGGCGAGTTGACGGGCCGCGGTCTTCGCCTTCGGGTCGACGCCGTAGATGACGTCGAGTGCGTCCTTGACCTTCGGGTCGACCGCGACAGCGGGCAGGCTCGCCTGTGAGGTCAGCGACGGGGTGGGTGTTGGCATCGTGGCCTGGACGAGGGCGGCCACAGCTTGCTTGCGCTGGCTGAAACCGCCGAGCCGCGATAGGCCGTAGCTTGCGTTAGGTGTGGCGAACCAAGATCCGGTTGAGGACTGCTCGATGAATCCTACGTCCGTACCGTTGACCGACACCGAATGGGCCGACAGTTGGCCAGAGACCGGTGCGCCGGTCAGCTTGCGCAACTTGATGGTCGGCTGCGCGGACAGTGTGCTTGGTTGGCCTCGTGCCGCTACGTATGCGTCGGCTAGGCCTCTTGCTGCCGCGGCCTTGGTGGAGAAATGCAGGCCCGTTCCCGGGGAGCCCTGCAATCCCCATAGCGCCCCCGTCGGCGGAAACGCAGTCCAGCCGCCGGAGGATCCCGAGCGATTGATGCTGCCAATATCGGTGCCGGCGTAGTCCACGGCAAAGCTTGCGGAGCCGGGACGGCTCGACATCGCCGGTAGCGCGGTGGTGGTGATCTGAGACGCGACCACGACGGCCGGTGCAGCGGGAGCGGGAGCGGCCGTCGGAACGGCGGGTAGGCCGAGGTGGGTGTTGACGACGCCCTGGAATGCGTCGTCCCTGGTTGCGAAGGAGCCGAGCCGGCCGGGGCCGAAGATCTGTTGCCGGTTGCCGTCGAAGGCGATCCATCCGGCTGCGTTGGTGTAGAACTCGCCGATGTAGGCGCCGCCGCCGTCATAGACCTTCTCGAACCCGAAGTTCCCCGGCTGGACCACTGTGCTCACCGACGGCGCCGAAGAGGCCGCGGAACCCGCTCCGCCGTGGTAGGCGGTCGCTAGGGCAAGGATGGCGTCCTTGCGCGTGGCGTGCCCTCGGGTGATCGGCGTTGCTCCGCCGGGGGATGGCGGAACTGCGGCCCAACTGCCGCTTGCATCCTGGTGGATGCTGCCGATGTTGATCCCGCCGGAGGTGACGTAGCCGGAGTAGACCTTGCCGGACATGGTCGTGCTGTTCTTGGCGACGTGGGCGGTGGCAGCCATGCTGGCAATCGACGCGGCCGTTGTGGTCGACATCGCGGGTGTGCTGCTGCTCGTCTGCGCTGGCGGCGACGCTGGCCATCTGCTGGGAGCCAGCGCGGCCTTCGTCTGCGTCTTGAAGTCGTCTACGAGGGCGGCGACGGCGTCCTTCTCGGTGGTGAACTTCGTTGCGCTCGAGCCACCCTGCAGTCCGGGGCCAGGCGACGCGTTCGAAGCGTATGCCGTCCACTTCCTTGGCCCATGCTGGTGGACGCCGCCGATCAGTACGTTTCCGTAGGTCACCTGGAAGCTCTGGTTGCCCACGACGGTCGGCATGGTTGTCACCCGGACCCGGGTTGCGTCCGGCGTCAAATCCTTCACGAGGGCGTCACGGATGTCGTCGCGAGTCGCGCCGCGGCGGATGGTGAGACCGCGGGTCATCGCGGCACGGCGCAGCTGGTCCCGGTCGAAGCCGACGAACGGGTCGCCCTGACCGCCCGACGCCGTGTGCGCGGTGAGGGCGTCGATGAGACGGTCGATGGTGGTCCGGAACCGGCCGCCACCCTGACCGTGGCCGACCCTGGGGTGCAGGGTCGGATTGAAGCTGGCCTTCCGCTCGCCGGCCGGGCGGGAGGCGAACTCGTCCATGGCTACCAGGAGGGCTTCGGTGTCGTCGTCGTGCAGGTCGTCGAGGTCGGCGAAGTCGTCGACGTCAGCCGGATCGACCTCTTCGACATCGTCGGGGACGGCGGGCAGAGCTCGGTACGACGTGACACCGCGCAGGGCGAGCTCCCGGGCCCGCATCACGACGTCCACGTCACTGACCTCCCGGCGGGGTGAAGTCCGCCGTCGGCTGGCCAGCGCCCGGCGGCTGCAGCTGCACGCTCAACAGGCCGGTGTGCTTGAGCAGCGACACATCGCCCTGGGCCACGGCCGCAACCGACGACTCGGCAGTGAAGCCAGCCTGAATGTAGGCGACAATCGTCGATTCCTTGATCTGCTCGATCTCCGCCGCGTCTTTGGCATCCTCACGGAGGATCGGCATGTCGTCCGTGGCGAACCACAGATCGGCGCCGTCGGGGACCTGCACCATCGGCGCAAGTGACGCGGCAAGATCCTGCAGCGTCGGATAGATCCAGGTGTCGGCCATGATGCGGCGGGCCATGCCGAAGTTGCCGGCGTTCAGGCTCGACCCGTCCAGGCCCTCCGAGATGCCCAGCACTGAGGCGGGGACCCGGGACAGGAACGAGATCCGGGTCTCGTTGGCGCCCTGCAGTTCCTTGATCGCCATGTCGCGGAAGTTCGAACCGACCACGGTCGCGTCGGCGCCGCTGGTCAGGAACAGGGTCCGGTAGGCGTTGGCGACACCCGCGTGCCGGTCCTCGATCATGTCGACAAACTCGTCAAACTGGTCCTTCGACGTCGCAGGGATCCCTTTGACGACCAGGTTGGGAGTGGCGCCCTGCTTGAAAAACTGGATCTTGTGGTCGGTGGCGGCGCCGTCGAGTTGCATGTCCCTGACCGCCGGCGTCACCCACGACATTCCGATGCCCGCGCCCTCAGGGTCGGGCAGCGGGGCGAAGTGCGCCACCTCATCCGGAAGCAGAGTCGAGGCGTTACGGAACATGCCGTGCAGGTTGCCCGAACCGTTCGGCGGCACCAGTCCGCCGTTGGCGTACACGTACCCGATCAGTTCGCCGTCGAGCGCGTAGGCGGCGTCTTCCGGCTCTTGGTGCGAGCCGTACACGATCGCCACCCAGTCCGGGCGCAGTACCCGCAGCCGACCCGGGGTGCGGTCCGTGACGTAGCTGTTGCCGGCCACGCCCGCGTGCCATTCCATCTGCGACACCAGGTTGCTGGTGGTGCCGTTCGTCCACGGCCGCTCGAGCGGCGCCAACGCCCGGGTGCCGAACGTGCGACCCGGCTTGCCGCTCGAGGGTCGGTTCCGGAACGTGAACCGCACCTGCGACAGCACCAGGGACCGGACCATCTGTGCGGCGAACGCCGGCGGGCACCGCCGCAGCGCCGCCGCATATCCGGGCAGGGTGGCCTGGATTTCGCTGACCCGTTGCCCAGCTGAGGTCATCTGCAGGCCGTACGGCGAACCGAACTGGTTCATCGCCGGGATGAACGAGTCCATCAGCCAGCGGTCGATCGAGTTGCGGCTCTCGACGGGCTGGCGCCGCACGAGAGCGGTTGAGACGCGGTCAGCCAGCACGGCCGTCACGCGCCATCTCCACGCCCACGGCGACCGCTGCAACCATCCACCGCAGCACCACTGCCGTCCGGCGCAGCCCAGACCGCACGCTAACGCCGATCCAGAATCCGACCCAGCCGGAGAGGACGAACGGCACCGCCAGGCCGGACAGCAGCAGCGGCAACAGTTGGACCTGCGGCGCGCGAGCGGAGATGCGGTCGATGACGGCCACGGCACTCCTCGCTGGGATCAACGCCACGCACCGAAGAAAGGTTGGCTGGCGGTACGGGTGGTGTAGCCCCAGAGGGCGTTGGAGCAGGCGATGATCGGCGTGATGTCCACGGTTGCGGCCATCTGGTCCCAGGCCCACGCCGCGGCCAACTGGCGCTTCATCGCACCGGCCACAGCCGTGTTCAGTTCAGACTGGTCCCGGTGTCGGATGACTCGCGGGTCGCGACCAAACTCCCCCGTCGCCGGGTCTCGAGCGGGTCGGCCGGCGATGCCGTCGTACAAAGCACCTGCGGCGCCGGCCACCGCGCGGGTGCTGATCGGCGTCAACTCGATGCCGGCCTCGACCGCGGCGTCGGCGATCGACTTCGCCGGCGAACCCTCGTCGATGACGACCGCGACCGGCTTCCACCGGGCGATCAGATCGAGGAGGCGGTCGGTCACCCAGCCTGTGCCCTCACGTCGGTCCGCGATCGCGATGCCGACCAGGCCGTCACCGATCGGGCCGGCCGCCGCGATGGTTGTCCACTGGCGGTCGGTGGAGAGCGCGACGGCGAAGGCGACGGGGGACGGATGGGCGAAGTCGGTCTTCTTCGCCGTCTCCCAGTCGAGCTTCGGGATGACCTTCCATTGCTCGGCCTTGGCAACCGGCCAGGCTCCGAGACGCTCCACCGAGAACTTCTCGGGACCCAGCGCGGCCAGCTCGGATCGGACGTAGTCCTCCGTGATGCGGATGCCGAGCGCCGGGTTGCAGGCGTACCAGACCTCGGGGTCCGATGGGTCCTCGCCGGGCTTCATCGACCAGTCGTGGTAGGCCAGCCGGCCGGGGACTCCGGTGCGGACGGCCTCAAGGGCCCGGTCGTGGATCGCGGGCAGGACCGCTTCCTGAGGATCCGGCATCGTCTCGGGATCCGGAACGGTGCTGAAGTGGTTGATCTGCGGGTTCGGCCGGGCCGACATGGTGGGCAGCACCGCGGCGAGTTGCGTGAGAGTCTCCGCGTAGGCCTCGTCTGCGATCTTGCGGTCGCAGCTGAAACCCCGGCCGGACCCTTTCGACCGGGCGAGGAACCGCAGTCGGGCGCCGGACATCAGGATGACCTGCTGCTCGCCGTTGGCCTCGCGGATCGCCTTCACGTACCGCGACAGGTCGGCGCAACCGTCGATCAGCGACTTGATCCGGAGGAACGCTTCCTGGGCAGTCTTGTACTCGTGGGCGCTGTGCAGGATCAACCGCTCGCCGAACAGAAACAGCCCGGCCAGCTCGATCGTCTCGATGACGCCGCCCTTGCCCTGCTGGCGCTGAGCGATGGTGCACGTCTCGAACGCAGCCCATCGGCCGTCATCCTGGATTCCGAGGATGTCGCAAACCGTCTCGGCCTGCCACGGGTCGAGGGTCTGTCCCGCGGCGGCCGATAGGTCGACGGCCTCGTGACCCAGGGTCGAGGTGTAGGCCGGGACGCTACGAAGCCGAGGTGCCTGATTCCCGATTCGCACGCCTGGCCGCGAGCTCATCCCGGCGCTTGGCAGCAGCAGCGACGATGCCGTCAACGGCTGATCCCTTCGTCTCCTCAGGGAGCGCGGCGATCGCGGCGAGAGTCTCCTCGAGCCGCTTGGTCAGTGCGACGAGGGTTCGAATGTCGGCCATGCCGCAGAGGCAGTTGCACTCGCGCTTGTG
>JAZJZX010000039.1:0-1283 GCA_040389445.1 Chloroflexota bacterium | reverse complement strand
AAGATCCTCGCGACCCTCGACGAGCCTGCGCTGTTCTGGTTGGACGGCCACCAGTCCGGGCCTGACACCGCGCCCGGGCCGTGCCCACTCCGCAAGGAGTTGATGACCATCCTCGCTCACCCGCAGCGGCACGTCATCCTCATCGACGATTGCAGGTGTATGGCCGACGGTCCGAGCCACCGGGAGTGGTTGCATTACGCGAGTTACCCCAGCGTCCGATGGATCGAGGCTCAGGCTGACGTGGCGGGCTACGACTTCGAGCTTGCCGACGACGTCGCGAGGCTTACCCCACGGTGAGATTCGAGGAGTGGATCGAGCCCTGGTGGCGGGAGCAGTCCGGGCTGGTCGCCGGCTGCTTCACCGACGGCGTCCTCGACCCGGACTTCCTGACCTACTGCGACCCGGCGTCGGACTGGCCTGACCCGCTGTGGGCCCGCTTCGGGATCACCCCCCGCTACTTCGAGCACTGGGCGGACCAGTGGGCCGACATCGCCCACCTCGCCGACGTCAGAGTGCTGAAGGACCCGGAGTTCGGCGGTCTCGCCGGGTGGCGTGACCACGAATGGCTCCGCGGGGAAGCGGGCCCGGATATGCCGCTGTCGCCTCCGGTGATCCGCCACGCCTGGGCGCTCATCTGGAACCTCGCCGCCAACCGCGTCGACCTGCGAGACCTCCGGTCGGTCGTCCACTGGGGCGGAGGCTGCGGCCTCCAAACCCTCATCCTCCGCTGGCTCGGCTGCACCCACACCGAGTACCTGATCGACCTGCCGATCATGGGCGACGTGCAGCGCGGGTTCCTCACCGCCAACGGCGTCCCGGTAGCCGACGGGTTCGAGGACGGCAAGATCAACATCGTCCCCCTCGACCGGGTAGACGAGGTCCCGCAGGGCCACGACCTGTTCATCGCCCTCCACTCGCTCAGCGAATCGACCCCCGCAGGACAGGACTACGTGGACGGCCGCGGCTGGTTCGACGCGGAGCGGCTAGTGCTGGAGTGGACCGAAGGCATCGACCTGTTCGGCGGCACCGAACACTGGGAGCGCCTCGCGGCCCGTCTCGTCAAGGAGGGCCGGGTGCTGTCACGGGAGGCGATGCGAATCCCGATGCCGCCACGGCTCATGTGGGAAGGTGCGACGTGATCCTGGTCGCCGGGTCTGGGGGGCTCATCGGCGGGCACCTGGTGTCCCGCCTGCTGTCCGACGGCCACAAGGTGCGGGCGGTCGACGCTAAGCCGCTGATGACGTGGTGGCAGGTCCACCCCGACGCCGACAACATCGACAACG
>JAZJZX010000038.1:0-5570 GCA_040389445.1 Chloroflexota bacterium | reverse complement strand
GGGATCTTCCGGTCGACCCGGCCGACCCCGACCTGATCGATCGCATAATGCTGCTGCGCCGGATCATTGTTCATGTCCAGGCCGTTCAAGCCGCGGCCGAGCGCGGCCTGCGACCCGTGCCCGAGCGCATTGATCCGCGGCCGATTCCACCCGCGCACGGTGCGCTCGAGCTGGAACATCGCCGGCCGCTCGGTGATCACATCCTCGACCGCGCCCAGGTCCTCGCTGTGCGCTGCGTACGCCTGCGCATGCTCCTGGCGGATCGAGGCACCGCCGGCGCCGACGTAGCCGTAGGCCGCTGACTGCGGGGTCCGATCCCCGCGCCACCCGCGCCCCTGATCAGTGGTGTACGCGGTCTGATCGTCGATCAGGGCCGGCTCACCCGGTCCCTGCCGGACCGGCCCCGAGATGCGTTGGGCCGCGTTGACCTGCACACTGCCGTCCCGGCCGTCGTGTGTGGTCGAGTCGACCGGGTACCGGTACGGTCCGCGGGCCGCGTAGGTCAGCCGGCCCCGGTTACGCCATCCGCCCGCCATGTCAGGCCGCGATCTTCTGCTTGCCCATCGACGTGGCCAGCAGCCCGCCGCCCAACTTATACGTGCCGTTGAACAGGGCCGTCACACCCTTGGGATTCGTCACAGCCGTGGTGAACATGCCGGCGCCGACCAGCAGCACGCCGATCTTCTGGAAAGCACTCATCTATCCTCATCCCTGCGTGAAGTACTTCGCCGCCGCCGTGATCGGCGGATCCTTGTCACCCTTGGCCGGAACAAAAAGCGACGTGACCAGCGACGCCCATGCGAGCGCGGCAGCCACCGGCCCGAGCGGCTTCTCGAGGAATCCGAACAGGATCGCCGCCCCGCACGTCGCGATCGGCACCCGCCAATCAATCGACCGTCGGTGAAACAGGACATCGTTCGCCACCGTCACCGCACCGATCGCCAGGATCGGCCCCGTCGACGCCGCCATCTACCCCACCCTCGCCAACTGCGCCTGCGCCTGCTTGACCACCGACACCGGCACCTCACCCGGATTGACCCGGCGGATGATCGGTACCGGCGGAGACCAGATCTTCTGCTCCCGCACCAAAGTCCCGGAGTGGGCCGCGTTGATCATCTGATCCCCGCCCACCGCGATCCCGATGTGCGACGGCCAGCACACCAGATCCCCCGGCTGGATCTCCGAGCGAGCAACCGTCGTCGCCCCCGACCACACGTAAAACTCCGCCGTGTACATTCGCCGGATCTTCAACCCGCAGTTATTGATCAGCACATATGACACCAGCCCGGAGCAATCAAAGCTGTCCGGGCCGGCCTTAGCCCACTTGTACGGCTTCCCGATCTGCGCGCGCGCCCCGGCCACGATCACCGCCCCGAACCCGTTCGCCCCCACCGAACTACTACCGCCGCTGGTGGTCGGCACCGCCGGCGTCTGCGGACCCTCGGTCGGAACCCGGCCCGAGGTGATGTCCCGCAAACCGTCGACGATGCCGACGTTCTTCACCCCGGTCCACAGCAGAAACGCGCCGACGCCGACGACACCGACCGCGACCCCGTCGACTCCCGGCATCGTCTCAGCGGATCCGGGACACGACCTTGGGCACGACGAACATGCCCAGGCCGATACCGATCGCGATGCCGAGCCAGTTGCCCTTGATGAAACCCATCTCGATTGCCTCCTCGGCCGTGAAACGATGCGATGTTCCACGTGAAACATCGCCGAGCTTGCCGGCGACCCGGGCCATGGGGAAACCCGGGCCGCCGGAGATCTGCTAGACGATCAGGGTCGCCGGGTCGCCCGCCGGAGCCACGTGGTTGACCAAGGTGTACAGGGTGTGCGCGCCGCTGCCGCCGATCGTCGCCGACACCTGAAGCCGGCTGTCCGGCGACGTCCGCAGCAGCCGGCGCCGGGTCTCCGCGCCCGGCTTCAGCCCGAAGTCGTCGTTGAACCACGCCGGGAACACGCCGTTGTCCTGGCCGCCGACGGCCTCGGCCGCCCCGGTGTGCCCGTACCCGTAGGCCCAGAGGATCTTCTGCCGCCAGTGCCGTTTGAGTCGGTTGATCAGCTCGTTCGCCTCGAACTTCAGCACGAACGGATCGGGGAAGTCCGATTCGCCCTGCGTCCTCGATAGGTTGGAGTCGACGAGGATGAAGATGTAGTTGCGGATCAGGTTGCCCAGCCCGGTCGACAGCATCGGCGCGACCGCACCCGAGCCGAGCGGGGTCTCACCCTTGGTCCAGAACTGTGTCGTCCCACTGAGCGGGGGGAGCTGGGTGAGCGCCCGCCCGAGCAGCCGGTCGGTGTCGTCCGGGTCCCAGTAGGACTCGGGGATGACCCGGATCCGCACCGTGTGCGCCGCCGACGGCGGAGTGCCGTACGGGGTCGCCGTGTCCGAGATGCGCATGTACAGCTTGTACGTCGTCGACGAGCTCTTGTTGACCAGCGCGCCGACCCCGTCGCGCTTCACCAGCTCGATCGGCAAACGCAAGATGAAACGAAATGCGCCACCGGCCGTGGACGTGCCCGTCGTCGCGAGGAAGTTCGGACCGGATCGCGGGTCGTCCTGATGGCTGTAGCCGCCGTACTTGTTGGCGATCATCAGGTCCCAGCCGTTGAACTGTGCCCCACCGATCAGGGAGCCGACCGGGCCCGCGTCCTTCAGCTCGATGTTGTCGAGCACGTTGAACGGCCCGTTCTGCGCAAACGTGACGTTGGCCGCGCCCGCGTTCGGGGACGTCTGGGTCTCGACCAGGATGTACACGTTCTCCAAGAAGCCTGTGGGCTCGATGGTGTACGTCGGCATCGTCTGCGTCGACGCCGTCAACGTCTTCTGCTCGTCGTAGCTCTGAAACTCGCTGGGCTGTACGCCGGCGGTGAACGGAAGCGCCTTGAGAGGCTGCTTCGCGCCCTTGTCCGGAGCCGCTTTCTGGCCCATGGGAGCAGTCATCCGCGCTCACCTTTCCAACAGGAATGAAGCGCCGAAAGCGCCCTATGCCCCCACGATACAAATAGCCCGCGGCTTACGTCTCAGATACAGCCACATATGATCATCTAGTTCACCCGTCGCGTTCTGAACAAGCTTCAAGTCCATTCCGCCGATCTCCGCGTACCGCTTCCGAGACCGCTCATCCGGATCGTTCCCCAGGAACAGATGCGACGCCATCCCATACGCGTTCTGAGGCACGTTGTAAGGCCGCTGCGACGCCCCCCACAAACCCACCCGCTGCGTACGACCCCGCTCCCACACATTGTCCAACTGCCGATCCAAATTCCACAGACGCGCCAACCCCGCGACCTCGTCAGAGAAAAGAATCGCACCCCGAATTTTCCGGGAACCGATCCGTTTCCCATACACCTGCGAAATACACCGCTTGAATTCCCAATACAAATGGGCGTCGTCGGTGTCGGCGTCGAACGTATGCTTCGGCCACACCGCATAACCGGGCGGCCGTGACTTCCACGGCCGAAAAGGGGGAGGCCATGACCGGATGATGTCGTGACCCAAACCCGGCACCCACAAATCGACCGTCTCATCCTCGGGCTTCATCACCAGAGAAATCGCCGGCAGATCCTTGTGAGCCGACTTCTCGATCAGCTGATACATCAGCGTGGTCTTACCCCAGTCCGTGGGACCCACCGCGGTGACGTGCTGACCAGCCCGATACGACCACCGCGTATCCACGAACTCGTCCCGGCCGATTTCCTGGATCTCGACACGACGTTTCAGACTGTTCAGCACGATCACGACTACTCGCCTACCGGCTCGTCGACCTTGGTCAGCTTGATCCCCGCACCGGTCAGCAGCTCCCGCGGGTCCTTAGCATCGAACAGGATGCCCATGTCGAGGGGGATCAAGCTGTGGTTCACCCCGACCTGGATACCGAGGCCGACCAGAATCGCCCCGGCCTCCACCCCCGGCGCGAGCACCGCCACTTTGTCGATCACCGCGGCCAGCCACCGCGTATCCGCCGCCAGCTCGTCGAACGCAGCCGCCAGCTCGTCCTTCACCTGGAGCAGGGCGATCGCGTCGGCGGCCAACGCCGGCTGGTTCTTGGTTTTCGCCGCGATCAGCAGCGACCCACCGATCTTCCGGATCGTCTTCTCGACCGCCGGCTTCCGGTTCACCCGCGCCGCCGGCGCCTTCGGAGCCGGCGGCGGCTTCGACGCCCCCGGCGTACTCCCCCGAGGAGGAGGAGGAGGCGGGGGAGCCTTCGCCGTCGTGCTCGCGCGCTGCCCCGGCTTACGCCCCGGCGTCGACGGCGTCCGAGGCTTCCCCGCCGCCGTCACCGCCGGCCCCGGAGCCACCTCAACCTCATCCACCGACCCCAGCCCAAAGCCGGCATCAAACTCCACCACCGGAGCACTCATCAGTTCAGCGATCCTCTCGGGAGTAGCAGCCGGCCCGCAGCACGGACCCGCTCGGGAAGCAGCTCGAGGCGTTTCGGCATGACGACCTGGTCCTTTTCCGGATCGGGGAGCCGGCCGCCCATCTGCTGGATCACCCACCGGTTGTAAGCCAGATAAGAGGCGGCCTCAGCCGGCGGACACCCGCCGTGCGGGACCCTCAGATACATGCGCTGATCGGCGTTGCTACCGGCGTCCAGGACCGCCCCGCGCCGCGCCTCATAGCAGCACCCGTTGGTGCGTCCATCGTCGAGATGGAAGACCATCCACCACCCCGTTTTACCGTCCGCGATGGCCTGGTTCACCGCATCCGAAATCCGGTGCGCAGCATCACAGAAACGGCCGTCAATACTGGGCTGAGCGCTGCGGTTGCCAGACACGGGGCGTCCGAACGCGTCCGCGTTCCCCATCAGCCTTTCACCGCGATCCGCCAGACCGTCCACATCGCGACGCACGCCGCGACCATCGCCATCGAATTCCGGGCCGTCCGCAAAGTCAGAGTCATCTCATGACCCACCTCATCAGCGCGGTCCGCCAGCTCGCCCGCACGCCGCCATCCCCGTGTGATCACCATAAAATCGACGGTAGACGCGATAATCCGCGCCCATACCCGATTCCCCGATAATCACGGTGACGATGACCGACACCTCCTACACCATGCAGGACCGGCAGGATATCCTTCCCCAATGACCGCACGAATTATCGACCTCGACACACTCGTACTCGCCGTCGGTGGGCACAACTCCCCCGAGCAGGGACTGTGCCTGCTCGAGGCCGCCGCCTACATGGCGGGCGAATCCCACTCCGACCACCCGCAATGCGTCTCGCCCGTCCTCGGAGCCTTCGGACGCCGCCTTAACGACAGACTCGACGACACCCGCCGCCAGGAGCTGAAAAAGATCCTGCCCCAACTCCTCAACACCCGAGGAGACGGCCTAGATCTGAAACGCGCCTATATGGCCACCGACTGGATCGTCCGCACGATCGCTCCGGCATGGCTCGATTTCGCCAGCATGACCGATCACGCGGAAGCACTTCGGAGCCTGCCCCAGATCGTCGACAGCATCACAGCGGATCAGGCATACCGCCAGACAAAAAAGACGCGCGATGCTGCGCGCACGAAGCGCACAGAGGCGTGGAATCGCTATCACACCGTCGTCGCCGTC
>JAZJZX010000037.1:0-2513 GCA_040389445.1 Chloroflexota bacterium | reverse complement strand
AGGCTGCCGCGGCGCTCGCCGCCTACTCGACGCCGGTAGCGCACCCGGTGGCCGCGAGCATCATCGGCAAGACGGTCTGCGCTGCGACCACCCGGCCGGGACCCGGCGACTGCTACGATCTCCGCCTGGTTTTCACGGATGGATCGGAACTGCTGATCGAGGGCGGATGGATCGGTGGAGAGATCACCATCCAGTCCACACCGGCCGCACCCACCACCCCCGCGCACCAGGACCCGCGCATGACCGACGCGCCGTAGGCGCAAGGACGTCGCCGACCAGCGGGTCGGGCGACAATACGACGAGCCTGCCGCTGTAGCGGGCGACGGGCGTGGTTGGTGGAGGCTCGAGGGCGAGCCCGCGCTCGCCGCGCTCTGGCAGTGGTCCGACGTGCGCCGCGCGTACCTGCGCGGCTACCACGCCATGGACCTGATCCATGAGGCCATCTACGAGGGCCGCCCGGTCGGGCGCCGGCTCGGGACCGCCGCGATGGACTTCCTCCGCGCGCAGAGCAAGGCGTCCAGCTACCTCAACGTCCTCCAGTCGATGGTCGACACGGTGACCGCGCGCATCGGCAAGCACCGCTCGATGCCGATCATCAGCGCCGATGACGCCGAGTATAGCGAGAAGCTCTACGCCCGCCGCGCCTCGCGCGTCATCCGCCGCAAGATGGGCGCGCCGAACATCGAGCGCCAGATGCCGCTCCTCTTGCGGGACGCGGTGATCCGCGGCGACGGCTTCGGGGAGATCGTTCGCATCGGCGGTGACGTCATCCCTGAGCGGTTCCCACGCTCGGAGCTCGTGTTCGACGACGGCGAGCAGCGGCACAACGGCTGGCCGTGGACGCTCGCGCGCGTCCAGCTGGTCGACCGCGATGTGCTCGCCGCGAAGTTCCCCAAGGACAAGGATCGGATCCGCGACTGCTCGCCGGCCACGCGCGACATCTGGGCGCCGTACGACTATGACGCGCCGATCGACAAGGACCAGATCGAGCTCATCAAGGCATGGCGCCTGCCGAGTTTCCCCGGCGCCGACGACGGGTGCCACATCATCGGGATCCGCGACAGCGGCGGGCCGCTCAAGCAATGCGTGTGGACACGGCCGCGCTTCCCGCTCGCGCGCACGACGTGGACGCCGGCGCTCCGCGGCTTCCTCGGCATCGGCCTCGTGCAGCAGCTCGCCGGGAGCCAGAACAAGGTGAACGAGCTCTGGCAAGACATCCAGCTGGCGATCCACTGGGGCGCGGGGCTGAAGATCTTCCAGCCCCGCGGCTCGAACATCAACAAGAACCACATGCGCGCGCGCGACCCGGTCATCGTCGAGTACGACGGCCAGAAGCCCGAATACCTCGCGCCGAACCCCGCCAGCAACCAGGAGCTCGAGGTTTTGAAGTGGACCGCGCAGCAGATGTACGAGACCGCCGGCATCTCGCAGCTCGCCGCGGCCAGCAAGAGCAGCCTCGGTCCCAACGCGTCAGGCAAGGCGCTCGACACGATGGACGACATCCAGTCGGACCGCTTCAGCTACCTGGACCTGCAGTATTCGATGGGTCGCGTCGACTGCGGCATGGGCATGATCGACGAGGCGCGAGAGCTCGCAGCCGAGGTCAAGAGCGGCGAGACCGATGCGACGCTCGCGCCCTGGATCAAGGAGATCGACTGGAAGAAGTTCGACTTCGACGGCGGCGGCTTCCACCTCAACATCGAGCCGATCAACTTCCTGCCCGAGGCCCGCGCCGGAAAGCTCGACACCGTCGGGGACATGATCAAGATCCCCGGGCTGCTCAGCAACCCGCTGCTGATCGGCACGCTGTTCGACGAGCCCGACGTCCAGGCGGCGAACCGCCACATCCTCGGCCCCGTGCGCGCGCTGCAGCGCCTCGCCGAGATGCTCGGCGACCTCTCGATCCCGCTCGAGGACTGCGTGCCGACGGTCTACATGCTCGACCCGCCAGGCCTGGCCAAGCTGATCATCAAGGGCGAGCACGACAACGCGTTCGCCGAGATGGCCGACGATCGGTACCTCGGCCGATACCGCTGGTTCCTGACCATGCTCGAGGGCCTCGAGAAGCAGATGGCCCAGCCCGCTGCCCCACCTGGTGGCCAGCCGATGCCGGGCGCGGCGGCGCCCGGAGGGCCGATGCCGCCCGGCACAGTGCCCGGAATGCCCGGCGCCCCGGGGCCGCCCGGACCGATGGGGCCGCCCGGTGCCCCTGGCTTCCCTGACCCGATGGGCGGCGGCACCGCGATGTTGGCCGCGGGGATGCCCGTTCCCCTCCCGCCCCTTCCCCCAGGAGTCTCATGAGTGACGACATGGACGACTACGCGCCCGCGATCGAGCCGACTAGCAACAACGCGGAGGCCAGCGTGGAGAGCGCTCCGTCCGGCAAGGCCGCGAGCGCCGCAGCAGCCGCGGAAGCCGCCGGCGAGCCCCAAATCGAGAAGATCGGCACGCCCCCGGGCGAGGACGACCCGGCCGCCGGCCCCGAGCCGGGACCCAAGGCGCAACGGGTCTGG
>JAZJZX010000036.1:0-17506 GCA_040389445.1 Chloroflexota bacterium | reverse complement strand
CTGTCTTTTTTCTTTGCGCGAGCAACAAGGTATGACGTGCTCGCATATCTGGTACAGACTGGTACACACTGTGGAGGTGAGTTGATCATGGCGGATCGAGGCCAGAACGAGCGGGCTCTGTCCGACGCGCTCAGGAACGCGACGGTTGCCGACCGGGACCGGGCCGGCGTCGCCCTCGCGCGCCGCTATGCCCAACTGCTCGACGCCGCTCGCGACCTGCCCGGGGAGGTCGAGACGTACGCCGACCTGGGCCCGAAGCTACTGACCGCGCTGACCGCGCTGGGCCTGACACCGGCCGGCCGTGGAGCGAAGGGAGGTGCCGGGGATGCCCCCGCGATCGTCTCGCCGCTCGATGAGCTCCGCGCTCGCCGCGAGCAGCGCACCGGCGGTGCTGGGTAGCACGACGCCGCGCCTGGCCACACCGCCGCTCGTCACCGGCCCGCCCGGTCCATGCGTGTGCGGGTGTGCCCTGACACCTGCGACGTCGTACGGATTCGACGTGATCGACTTCGCGCGGGATGTCCTGGCCACGCCGCTCGACCCGTGGGAGGAGCTGGCCGTCATCCACGGCGGCGAGCTGCTGCCGGACGGCCGGCCGCGGTTCCGTGTGCTGCTGATTCTCGTTGCCCGGCAGAACGGCAAGACCCTGGTGGCCCGCGTGCTCACGCTGTTCTGGCTGTTCATGGAGCGCGGGCGCACCGTGCTCAACACCAGCACCGACCGGAGCTACGCGAAGCGGTTCTGGTCGGCGGTCTGCGCGCAGGCGAAGGCCAGCCCGTGGCTTGCGCCTGAGGTGGCCGCGGTGCGCCTGACGATCAGCGAAGAGTCGATGACGACGACGGGCGGGGCCGAACTGGTCTTCGCCGCGAACAACGGCCGGGCCGGTCGGTCGATGACCCTGCACCGGTGGATCTGCGACGAGCTGCGCGAGCACGACAACTGGGAGTGCTGGAACGCCGCCAAGAACGCGCAGAACGCCGTCTACGACGCGCAGACCGTGTGCATCACTAACCAGGGCGACGCGTCCGCCGTCGTGCTCGACAGCCTGCGCGCGTCGGCCCTGGCCTTCATGGAGACCGGGGAGGGCGACGCGCGGCTCGGTCTGCTGGAGTGGTCGGCTGAGGACGGCTGCGACCCGCTCGACGTGCGTCAGCTCGCGATGGCCAACCCGAACCTGAACCGCCGGCTCGACGCCGGCCCGCTGCTCGGTGACGCCGCCCGCGCCGTCCGCGCCGGCGGCGAGGAGCTGACGAAGTTCCGCACCGAGGTGCTGTGTCAGCGGGTACGTCAGCTCGACCCGGCGGTCGACCCCGGTGCGTGGGCGCGCTGCCTCGACCCTGGCGACCTGGCCGGCGTCCGGGCCCGGGTCGCCTGCGCGCTCGACGTGTCGCCCGACCAGCAGCACGCCACGCTGGTGGCCGCCGCGCTGCTCGCGGACGGCCGCACCCGCATCGAGGCGGTGACGTCGTGGTCCGGCCCGGACACCGCCGCGCAGGTGGCCCGGGAGCTGCCCAGTTGGCTGGTCAAGGTCAAGCCGCAGGCCTTCGGCTGGTTGCCGTCCGGGCCGGCCGCCGCGCTGGCCACGAGCCTGGCCGACCGTAAGCGCCGCGGCTGGCCGCCGCCCGGCGTCACCGTCGAGGAGGTCCGCGGCGACCTGGCCGCGGTCTGCATGGGCTTCGCCGCCCGCGTGGCGTCCGGGCAGGTCGCGCACTCCGGCGACCCGCTGATCGACGCGCACGTGGGTGCGGCTGAGCGGTTGAAGCGCGGCGACACGTGGGTGTTCTCGCGGAAGGGTGACGGGCACTGCGACGCCGCCTACGCTGCGGCGGCGGCCGACCACCTCGCCAGGACCCTGCCCGCACCGGTCGGAAAGCTCAGGTTGGTAATGCCTGCGAACTAACCGGTATGATCCGGGTGTGACGATGTGGCGACGGGTCGGTCGGTGGTTCGGTATGGCCGACGCCGCCCCGTCCCGGACGTTCTCAGAGAGCGCACCGCGGCCGATCGCCGACATGTTCGCCTCGATGTACGGGGCCGGCGTCACGCCCCGCGTGGGACGCGCTGAGGCCCTTTCCGTCCCAGCCGTGCTCCGGGGCCGCAACCTGATCTGCTCGGTCGGCGCGCTCCCGCTGGTGCAGTACGGGCCGGACAGCAAGGCGGTGCGCAACCCGCTGCTCGAGCAGGTCGACCCGGACGTGGCCAACGTGGTGACGCTCGAGCAGACCGTCGAGGATCTGCTGTTCGACGCGGTGGCCTGGTGGCGCATCACCCAGTTCGGATTCGACAAGTACCCGATGAGCGCACAGCGCGTCGCCCCGTCGCGGGTGTCGACCACCCCGCCGGGCGGGTCGGCGCGTGTCCTGCCGTCCGGCATGAACCCCGACCACGGCGTGGTGTGGATCGACGGCAAGCCGGTCGAGGCGCAGTGGATCATCCGCTTCGACTCGCCCAACCCCGCCGTGCTCGCCGTTGCCGGGAGGGCCATCCGTCGCGCCGTGCTGCTCGACAAGGCGGCGTCGATGTACGCCGACAACCCGCGTCCGCTCGACTACTTCACGCCGGTCGACGGCGCCGACCCGGCCGACGACGACGAGATCGCCGAGATTCTGAGCGAGTGGGGCGCTGCGCGTAGGGCCCGCTCGACCGCCTACGTGCCTGCGGCGCTGGCCTACAACAGCGTGAGCCAGCCGACGCCGCAGGAGCTGCAACTGGTCGAGCTGCAGCGACAGGCCTGGCTCGAGATCGCCAACGCGCTTGGTGTCGACCCCGAGGAGATCGGCGTGTCGACCACCTCGCGCACCTACGCCAACGTCAACGACCGGCGACGCGACCGCATCAACGACGTGCTCAACCCGTACATGCGCGCCGTCACCGACCGGCTGTCGATGCCCGACGTGACGAAGCGCGGCCACCGCGTGGCGTTCGACCTGGCCGACTACATGAAGGCCAACGAGACGGAGCGCGCCACCGTCTACAAGACCTATCTCGATATGGGGGCCATCACCGTGGATGAGATCCGCGCCAAGGAGGGCCTGCCCCCGCTACCGCCCAGCGCGAAGCCGAAGCCCGCACCGACGCCTGCCGAAACCCCGGCCGTCGAGGATGTCGACGCGAGCGCGCCGGCCGCGGTGACGTTCGACGCGGACAGCACGCGCACGTTCGAGTTCGCCGCCTCGCTCGGCTTCAAGGTCGACCGGGAGTCGCGCACCGTCGAGGGCCTGGCGCTCCCGTACAACGAGGTGGCCAGCAAGTACGGCCTCAAGTTCAAGTTCTCCCCGGGCTCGCTGGAGTGGGCCGACGACGTGGGCCGCGTGAAGATGCTGCAGGACCACGACTTCGGGCAGACGCTCGGTCGGGCCCTGGCGCTGAACAACGCCGATGCCGGCCTGCAGGTGAAGTTCAAGGTTGGTTCCGGGGCCGCCCGTGACGCCGCCCTACAGGACGCCAGCGACGGGATTCTCGACGGCATGTCGGTCGGCATCGACTTCGACATGGCCACCGACACCGTGCCCGACCCGGACGACAAGAGCGTGCTGCTCATCCGGCGCGCCACCCTGCGCGAGGTGTCGCTCACCGCGATGCCCGCATTCGACAACGCTCGCGTGACAAAGGTCGCGGCGAGCAGGAGCAACGGAGGAGCCATGGAAGACTGCGCCACCTGCGGCCAGCGGCACGCGCCCGGGGTGGCGTGTCCGACTCCCGCGACCGCGCCAACCGGCCCGGTCACCCTCACCGCCGACCAGTTCGCCGCGCTGCTCGCCGGTCGGCCGGCGGCCCCGGCGCCCGAGGTCGAGCAGCGGCCGGTCGTCAACCCGACCCGCCCGACGGCGGCAACCCTCGTGAGCGAGGCTCTGCCGTACCGGTTCGACCGGGGCGGCAACTTCGCGGCCGGCCAGCGGCACGTGTTCTCCGCCGACCTGCACGAGATGGCGCTGGCGAACGACGCGTACGGCAACCAGACCGACGCCGGCAAGCGGGTCATGGGCCTGCTCGCTGCGACGTTCGACGTCGACAGCGCCGACATCAACGAGGTCACGCCGACCATCAACCGTCCCGACCTCTACGTCGACCAGCGCGAATACAAGACCCCTCTGTGGAACTTCGTGAACCACGGCGCGCCGCCCAACGGAATCCAGCCGTTCACGTTCCCGAAGTTCTCCAGTGCGACCGGCCTGGTCGCCGACCACACCGAAGGCACGGAGCCGACCGGCGGCACGCTGGTCACGACCAGCCAGACCGTCACGCCCACCCCGATCAGCGGGAAGGCCTACATCACCCGCGTCGTGTGGGACATGGGCGGCAACCCGGCTGTGTCGACGCTCATCTGGAACCAGATGATTCGCGGGTGGAAGGAAGGCCTGGAGTCTGCGACGGCCACGTTCCTCAACACCCTGACCGCGGCGACCGACATCACGCTGGCTGCCGGGTCGGCCGACGAGGTGCTGGCCGCGGCATGGGAAGCGGCGGTGGCCGATCTGCAGTTCGTGCGAGGCTACGACTTCGAGGCGTTCGCGCTGGAGAAAGAACTGTACAAGAAGTTCGCCGCCGCGCGTGACGCGGACGAGCGGCCGATGTACCCGATCCTCAACCCGCAGAACGCCAACGGCACGGCGTCGACCCGGTTCCGGACGCTCGACCTGGCCGGCGTCACCGGCGTTCCGTCGTGGGCGCTGGCGTCGACCGCGGGCAGCCCGAACAACTCGTGGCTGTTCGACCCGTCCGTGGTGTGGGGCTTCGCGACCGCGCCGCAGCGCCTGGAGTTCCCGGGCGGGTCCGACGACAACACGTCCTACGCGCCGATCGACAAGGTTGGCCTGGGCATCTGGGGCTACAAGGCGTTCGCCAACAGCGACATCGGCGGCGTGCGTCAGGTCATCTACGACACCGTGGCATAAGGGGACGACATGCCGAACACCAGCGGCGGTAAGCCGGCCTTCAACACCGGCGGGCCGGTCACCACCGGCCGCACGCAGGAGGTGCAGCTCGAGGTCAACGCCGACAAGCTGCAGCGCCTGCGCGAAGAGAACGACGTGCTGCGCGAGGAGCTGGTCAACATCGACCTGCGCCGCAAGGTCGAGGCTGCGCGGCAGAGCACGAGCGGGCCGGGCTTCCGCACCACGTAACACGACGCAGAACGAGCGCATGGGAGGAGGTGGCCGGGATGGCATGGGCACCGGATTACGTGACCGTCGAACAGTTGGCGGCGTTCAAGAGCATGGACGCTGACAGCGACGCGAACGACGAGGAGCTGTTGGGGCGCGCCATCACGGCCGCCTCGCGCGCGATCGACGACCACACCAACCGGCAGTTCGGCAAGGTCGATGACGCCGAGGAGCGCACGTACCTCGCGGAGTACCGGCCCGACAAGGGCCGGTGGGTGGTCACCATTGACGACCTGCAGACGATCGCCGACCTGGCCGTCGACATCGACGGGACCGCGGTGACGGGCCACCGGTTCGCGCCACTCAATGCGGTTCCACGCGGCCGCGCCTGGACGCGCCTGGAGTTCTCGCGAACGTCGTCGGTGGTGCCGACCTACCCCGACTACGAGGTGGCCGTCACGGCGCTCTGGGGCTGGTCGGCGGTACCTGCGGCGGTCGAGGAGGCGTGCCTGTTGCAGGCGTCGCGGCTCGACGTTCGCCGGGGCAGCCCGTTCGGCGTGGCCGGCTCGCCCGACCAGGGCAACGAACTGCGCCTGCTCGCCAAGCTCGACCCCGACGTCGCGGTGACGCTGCGTCCCTACGTGCGACCCCGGAGGGTGGCGTGAACCTGACCGACGTGGCCGAGGAGATCGCCGCCCGGCTCGACACCATCGACGGCCTGAAGTGCTGGTCGTACCCGCCCAAGGAAGTGACGTCGCCGTGCGCCGTCGTGCTGAACCCGGAGCCCGGCGCGCTGGAGTACGACGCCACCTACGGCCGCGGCATGGACCGCATGACCCTGCCGGTGCTGGTGGTGGTCGGGCGGGCCGACGAGCACAGCGCGCACAAGCGCGTGCGTGCGTACTGCGACGGGTCCGGCCCGAAGTCGATCAAGGCCGTGCTCGAGTCCGGCACGTACACGTCGCTGCACACGCTGCGCGTGTCCACGGCCGGCATCGACGGCGTGGTCTGGAGCAAGGTCGACTACTACGCCGCGCTGTTCGACATCGACATCACCGGCCAGGGGAGCGCATGACATGACACTCAACACCACACTCACCGCGCAGGCCGTCTGCGATCAGGTCATCGCACGCGACCTGGTATCGGCGGCCGCCCCGCTCAACTACCGGTCGAGGGTCGCGCTCACCAGCGGCACCGGCGCGGGTCAGGCGGACCTCGTGTTCTCCGACACCCGCACGGTCGGCGCGTCGAGCAACGACGATCTCGACCTGGCCGGTGGACTCACCGACGCGCTCGGCAACGCGCTGACGTTCGCGCGCATCAAAGGCTTTATCATCACGGCGAGCGCCGCCAACGCCAACAACGTGTACGTCGGTGGCGACGCCACGAACACGTTCCTGACGTGGGTCGTGTCCGAACCCGATCAGGTCATCCTGCGCCCCGGCGCGACCCTCGCGCTGTTCGCCGGGGCGGCCGACGCGACCGGCTACGTGGTGACCGCGGCGACCGGCGACCTGCTGCGCATCACCAACGCCGCGGGCGGGTCGAGCGTCAGCTACTCCATCGTCATCATCGGCGCTTCGGCATAAGGGGCCAGCCATGACCTTCATCCACGGCAAGGACACATACCTCTCGCTCGACGGCAACGACCTCTCGCCGTTCAGCAACACGTCGTCGTGGGAGGACAGCAGCGACAAGCACGATGTGACGTGCTACGGCGCCAACCGCAAGGCCTTCGCCTACGGACTGGGCGACGGCAAGCTGTCGTTCGGCGGCGTTTACGACAACACCGCGGCCGGCCCGAAGGCCGTCATCGAGGCCATCAAGGACGCGCGCGAGAACGTCACGCTCATCCGCCGTCCCGAGGGCACCGGGTCGGGCAGGCCGCAGGAAAGCGTCGACGTGCTGGTCGAGAAGTACAGCGAGTCCAGCCCGGTCGCCGACATGGTGACGTGGAGCTGCGACCTGCAGCCGTCCGGCGACATCACGCGCACGACGCAGTAAGGAGAGTCCACAGTGGACAAAGAGGCATTGTTCGTCGATCGCCTGCAGCGCGAAGACGTCGAGATTCCGGGCGTCGGAACGATCACCGTTCGCGCGCTCACCCGGATGGAACTGCTGTTGGCGGGGAAGCTCTCCGACCAGGGCGTGGCGGCCGTCGAGCGTCGGATGCTCTCCTACGCCATGGTCGATCCGGAGATGTCGGAGGCCGAGGTCGAGCGGTGGCAGAAGTGCTCACCCGCAGGCGACATTCAGCCGCTCATGCCGGCTATCAACAGGCTTTCCGGCATCGGCCAGGGTGCCGAGAAAAGCGGCGTACAAAGCGTTCGAGGCGAACCAGGGGCTTGAATTCGAGTTCTTCCTGGCGCAGAAGCTCGGAATGACAGTTGATCGGCTTCGAGCCGAGATGCCAAACGAAGAGTTCCTGTACTGGTCGATGTACTACGCGCGCAAGGCGCAACGCGAAGAACTGGCGGCGAACCACAGGGGGTGAGCGCAGGTGGTTGACATCGAGCCGATTGCCGTCGAGGGCCTGCGCGACTTCGTACGGTCGCTGCGCGCCCTGGACTCCGGGCTTCCGAAGGCCGTCCGCCTGGCCGCCAATGAGGCGGCCAACGTCGTCGTCGACGAAGCGCAGCACCGCATTCCCAAGCGTTCCGGGAAGGCCGCCAAGAGCATCAAGGCGAAGTCGACCCGTACGGCGGCGCGCGTATCGAGCGGCGGCCGGCGCGCGCCTTACGCCCCCTGGCTCGACTACGGCGGGAAGGTCGGCCGGAACAAGAGCGTCGAGCGGCCGTTCATCGCTGACGGCCGGTACGTCTACCCGTCGTTCCGGGCCAACCGCAGCAAGGTGTCTGACACGTTCCGCAAGGCGTTGGCGCGCATTGCGGCCGAAGCCGGGATCGAGGTGACGTAGTGGCCGGCAACGAGGTGACCCTCACCATCGCGGGTGACGCTACGCAGCTTTCCCGGGCCTGCGACCGGGCTGCGCAGTCGGTTACCGAAGTCGAGACGGCCGTTGCCGACACCAATCAGGCGATGGCCGCATCGGGCGCTCAGAGCCAGGATCTGGGTACCCGCATGGGTAACCTTGGTGCCGCGGTTGATGGTGCCTCGACCGCCTTCGGGGACGCCGCGGCGGCGGTGCAGGCGATGGCCGACCTGCAGAACATGGCGGCCGTACGCGCCGACGAGCAGGCCCGAAAGCTCAATGATGTGAAGCAGGCCAGCGCCGACGTCGAGCAGGCCTACGGAGACTTGAAGCAGGCCCAGCTCGACCTCACGCAGTCGATGATCGACGGCAAGCAGGCCGGGATCGACGCTGAGCAGGCACAGATCGACGCTCGACAGGCCGTGGTCGACGCGACCACGGCGCAGACCGAATACAACGAAGCGGTCAAGGAGCACGGCGCCGGGTCGGTCGAGGCGCGGCAGGCCGCCATCGACCTGGCGCAGGCGCAGTCCGACCTGAAACAGGCCAACCTTGACGCTGAGCAGGCCGCGGCCGACGCAGCGCAGGCGACCGAGGATGGGTCGCAGGCGAACCGCGACGCGAAGCAGGCCGCCATCGACGTGAAGGGGGCACAGCTCGACCTCAACGAGGCGCAGCGCGCGGCCGACCCGTCCGGGCTGCAGAAGACCGCCGACGTGATGAACATGCTCGCGCCGATTATGTCCGGGCTTATCGCGATCATCGCACTGGTGACGGCGGCACAGTGGGCGTGGAACGCCGCGCAGGCGGCATCCCCGACGACGTGGATCATTCTCGGCATCGTGGCGCTGATCGCTGTGATTGTGCTGATCGCGACGAAAACCACCTGGTTCCAGCAGCTCTGGGAGGCTGTGTGGAGCGGAATCACGTGGTACTTCACGACGATCATCAATGTGTGGAAGACGGTCTTCACGGCGGTCTGGGACGCTATCGTCGCCTACTTCACGTTCGTCGTGGGGTTCTACAAGAAGGCGTGGGAGACGATCCGTTCGGCCGGGTCAGCCGTCATGGACTGGTTCAAGGGCATCCCCGGCATGCTCGGCAACGCCTTCTCCAACATATTCAACATCATCACTGCGCCATTCCGGCGTGCGTTCAACTTCGTGGCCGACGCCTGGAACAACACCGTGGGTCGACTGCGGTGGACCGTCCCTTCGTGGGTGCCGGTGGTGGGTGGCAACACCCTGGCCGCACCGACGATCCCGAAGTTCCACGCCGGTGGCGTCGTCCCCGGCGTGCCCGGACAGGAGGTGCTGGCGCTGCTGCAGGCCGGCGAGACGGTCACCAGCAGGGCGGGCGGGGGCAGCGGTCGCACCGTGTACGTGAACACCGGAGGGTCGAGGTTCCTTGACGCGCTCATTGAAGATCTGTCGGGCGCTATCCGTCGCGCTGGCGGCGATGTTCAGCTTGTGCTTGGCGGCTGACATGGCCAACCACGAGATTCAGGTCGAGATGTTCTACGACGGCCAGTGGAACGCCGCGCCGGCCTACTCGCGCAATGGCATCACGCTGTCCCGTGGCGCTCCCGGGGAAGGGCAGGACGCCCCTCCCAGCACCGCGGCGCTGACGCTCGACAACCGCACCGGGGCCTACAACCCGCGCAACGTCACCGGCCCGCTGTACGGCTCGGTAGGCCGCAACACGCCCATGCGTGTGCGGCTGGGTGGGTTGGTGCATGAAGACTTCGAGGACGCGACGCTGGCCGTCACGACGTCGAATTCAGGTAGCGCGTCCTGGTCTCGCACCAGCGCGCACGCCTACGCCGGATCGTGGTCGATGCGGTCCGGCGTCATCTCCAACAACCAGTTCAGCAGGCTGACTGTCGCGGTTCCGACCGGCATCCCCGAGGTGTCGTTCTGGTACAGGGTTTCCAGCGAGGCCGACTTCGATTTCTTCACCGTGCTGATCGACGGCGTACAGGTGCTGCAGGCTTCGGGCGAGGTCGATTGGACCCATACCCGGTTCCCCGTGGCCGGTGCGACCACAATCGCGTTCGACTACACCAAAGACCCCAATACGGTCGGCGGTGACGACGCGGCCTACATAGACGAACTGACCTTCGGCAACGTCCGCTCGGCGACCGAGGTTGCGTCCTGGGCGCCTGCTCAGGCCGTCAAGGGCGATGCCTCGACCGCGGTCGAGGGCGGCGGCATCCTGCGTCGTCTCCAGCAGGGGAGGACGCCACTCAGGTCTGCGATGTACCGAGCCATCTCCCGGGCCGACGTGCAGCCGTCGTACTGGTGGGATCTCGAATCCGGCGACGGCCGGGCGCTGACCAGCGTGCCGAGTGCCCTGGTCGGTGGGCCCTCGCTGATGGCCGCCCCGGCGAGCGCCGGGCTCGGCAATGAGGATCACCGGCTGTCCGGGGTGGTCGGCGGCACCGTCGTCGGTCCGTACGGCGGCTCGACGGCCATCGACATGTCCGGCGGCGGGCAACTGTCGACGACCGAGATGTTCACGTCGGCGGCCGGCCCGTTCCGCTTCGAGGTCGCCGTCATGTTCAAGGAGCCGGTGGCCGACACCGAATCCGGCGCCGTGCTGCGTGTGCGGATGGGCAACGCGCTGGTGAACCTGTTCGCCGGCACCACGGCCGGATTTGAGACGTCGCTCGAGATCTCCGACGACAACACGTTCGACTCGCTCGGGAACGCCACCGTTCTCGACGATGGGGCGTGGCATCACGTGCGGCTCGACCTCACCTATGCCAGCGTGAACATCGACTACGACCTGACGATCGACGGGTCGACGGTGCTTAGCGGGACGACAGCCGGGGTTGCCCTGGGACAGATCAACGAAGTGGTGCTGTCACCGTCCGGCGACGTCGACGCCGCCGCGCATCTGGTGTTCTGGGACGGCGCCGTGCCGACGAACGTCGACACCTATGAAGCGTTCACCGGCCACTACGGGGAACGGGCCGGCGTCCGGTTCCTGCGCGTGCTCGACGAAGAGGGCGTGTCGGCATCGATATACGGCGATGATGACGACACGCAACCGATGGGGCCACAGCGTGCGCAGACGCTCGTTGACATCGTGCGTGACTGCGTGCGGACCGACGACGCGTTGCTGTTCGAACCTCGCGACGATCTGGCGCTGATGATGCGGACGGGGCGTTCCCGGTACAACCAGGACGCCGCGCTCACGCTCGACTTCGCCGGCGAGCAGGTCGCGCCCGGCCTGGTGCCGGTACTGGACGACCAGCGCACCCGCAACGACGTGACGGCCAAACGGGTCATGGACGGGGCGAGCGCGCGATCGATCCAGGAGACCGGCCCGCTCAACGTGCAGAACCCCATCGATGACCCCGAAGGCGTCGGCCGGTACGACACGAGCGTCGAAGTCAACCCCTCGCTCGACGTCGACCCGCTCGCCTTCGCGTCGTGGCACCGGGCCAAGGGGACCGTGGATGAGCCGCGCTACCCCGGGCTGACCGTCGACCTGGACGCCCCGGGCGTGCCTGCCGACCTGGTCGCCGCGCTCGACGCGCTGGAGATCGGGGATCGGCTCGAGGTCGAGAACCTGCCCACCGACTGGCAGTACGGGAACGCCGCGCTGCTACTGCTCGGCGTGCGAGAGAACTACCCGCCCGGGGCGGGCGACTACCGGCGGCTGGTCACGCTGAACACGACCCCGGCCAGCGCCTACGAGATCGGCATCGTCGGGGCCAACGACGGCTCGACCGACCTTCGCGGGCAGGCCGTCGACACCGACAACTCGACGCTGAACGCCGGCGTGAGCGCGACGGCCACCACGCTCAGCGTGGCCAGCGCCGGCGGCACGCTCTGGACGACGACCGCGGCCGACTGGAGTACCAGCCTCAACGGCACCTGCGAATGGGGTGGCGGGCTGTTCCTGCTGGTCGGTGGCGAGGTCATGCGCGTCACCAACATCACGGGCGCGAGCAGCCCGCAGACGTTCACCGTCGTCCGCTCGGTCAACGGCGCACTCAAGACACATGCGAGCGGGGCGCCGGTGCACGTGGCGTACCCGGTGAGAGTGGGGCTGTAATGGTCGATCCGATCCCGGCGGGCTCGCGCCTGCTCGACGAAGACCTGTCGCCGTGGCGGACGGCAATCAACGCCGCGCTGGTCGGTACGGCGAAGGTGAAGACCACCGACACCACCCGCGCCAGCACGACGACCTACGCCGACGATCCGCACCTGTCGTCCATCCCCGTGGCCGCGAGCGCGGTCTACATCGTCGAGATGCACGGCGTCTATCAGGCGGGTGCGACACCGCAGATCAAGTTTCAGATGACCTTTCCCGTTGGCGCCACGATGGAAGCCGGCTCATGGGAGTACGACCCCGGTACGGACGATTGGGCGCCGACAACGGTGCTCTCCCAGTCGTCGCCGGCCGCGTTCGTCGCCGGACTACTGGGAACGGGCGCCAACGTTCCCTTCCGGCTGACCGGCTCGCTCCACATGGGCTCGACGGCCGGCAACCTGGCGTTGCAGTGGGCTCAGAACGTGTCCAACGCAACGGCGTCGGCCCTGCGTAAGGGTTCGTGGATGCGGACGACGCGGGTCGGCTAGTCGTCCTGGCGGTTGGGCCAGCGGGCAGCTTCCTCGATGGCCTCGACCGCGTCGTCGTACGTCCGCCACGACTCGATGCGCCGCTGCACCTCGGCGTCGTCAACGGTCCTGATCTCGTCTTCACCATCCCTGCACGGGCCGGACAGCCATGACATCGCCGTGCACCTCCCGGTCGCTGGCGGGTGTGCCGGGAGGGCCCAGAGGCACCGCCCGACACACCGGTGTTTGACACGCTACCCAACTCGTTCAGAACGTTCAACACGTACAGGACGTTCAGTACGTAGTTGACGTCCGGACTGCAACCAGGGGCGCCTACGTTCGCACCGTGATCGACAAGCTCGACCCGACGCCCCTGTATGTGCAGGTGGCCGACGCGGTGCAGCGCGAGATCGAAGCCGGCCGCCCCGGGCCGGGGGAGCCCATCGCCAGCGAGAGCTACATGGGCCAGACCTACGGCGTCGCCCGCGGGACGGTGCGCAGGGCGGTGGCCCTGCTGGTTGAGCGGGGGCTGGTCGTGACGATCCAGGGGCGCGGGTCGTACGTGAAGCGCTAGGACCAGCGTGACCGGCTCACTCGTCAGCCGCGACGTCCGTCGCTGGGGCGTCGGGATCCGCGTTGTGGATGTCAGCCTCGCGCTGAGCGGCGCGGTCGTAGGCGTCCCCGGTCACCGCGTGCCCCTGAACGAAGCGGCGAGGTCGGCGGCGAGGTGGTCTGTGGTGCGGATGTGGCGCAGGCTGTCGAGCAGCCAGCGGACGATGCGGGACATCGCGTCTCCTATCACTACCGATAGGCCCGCTTGTCGGGCCTTAATGTAGGCTACGCGCATGCGTGCTGTGTTGTACACCCGGGTCAGCAGGGACGACGCGAGGGAAGGCCGCTCGGTCGGTGAGCAGGAGGTCGAGTGCCGCGAGGTCTGCGCCGCGCAGGGCTGGACGGTGGTCGCGGCGCACGTCGACAACGACCGGTCAGCGGGCAGGCACGCGCGTAAGGGCCGGCCCGGACACGACGACCTGGTGGCGCTGCTCGCCGCGGGCGGCGCCGACGTGCTGGTGCTCTGGGAGGTCGAGCGCGGCGACCGTCTGCTCAGCCGGTGGGCGGCGCTGCTCGACATGCTCTACGACCGGGGAATCCTGGTGCACGTGGTGAGCGATGAGCGCACGTTCGACCCGCGCCGGCCCAACGACATGCACGACCTGCAGGCGCAGGGGGCCCGCAGCGAGCGCGAGAGCGCCAAGACCCGGGGCCGCATCCTGCGCAACGTCCGGGCCAACGCCACGGCGGGCCGGCCGCACGGGCGCAAGCTCTACGGGTACGGGCGCGAGTACCGGCCCGGACCGAAGGGGCCCGTGCTGGTCGGCCAGCCGCAGGTACCCGAGCAGGCCGCGGTGGTGCGCGAAATGGCGCGGCGCGTGCTCGCCGGCGAATCCTGCTACGCCATCGCGAAGGATCTCAACGCGCAGGGCGTGGCGACGGCCAGCAGCGAGGCGTTGTGGACGGGGGAGCGGATAAAGCGGCTCATGGTCAACCCGGCCTATGCCGGCCTGCGCGTGCTGAACGGCGTGGTGGTCGGGGAGGCCATGTGGGAGGGCATCCTCACCCGTGACGAGCACGCACGGCTGGTGGCCCGGCTGACCGACCCGGCACGCCGGACGGTGCGCGATCCGAGCGTCCGGCACATGCTCACCGGGGCGGCGCGGTGCGGCGTCTGCGAGAGCCGTATGCGTGTGCAGAAGATGCGCGGGTACTTCGCCTACGTCTGCGCCGGCCGGCCGCCTGGCAGCAACCTGGGTGGCCGGGCGGGCACGATGCACACCGCTATCAAGCTCGACTGGCTCGAGGGCTACGTGCGTGACGTGGTGCTGACCCGGCTCTCCCGGAAGGACGCCCGGCACCTGTTCCGGCGCACCGACAGCGGCGAGCGGGCAGCGGCGGCGGCCGCCGAGGTCAAGAACCTGCAGAAGCAACTTGACGAGACGGCCGCCGAGGTCATCGCGAAGCGGATGAGTGCCGGGCTGGCCGCGCAGATCGAGGCCGGCATCGCGCCGCTGCTCGAGGCGGCCCGCGACCGTGCCCGGCCAGCAGCGGACGCGCCGCCAGCGCTGGCGGCGCTCACGGCGCCGGGGGTCGACGTCGAGGCGGTGTGGGATTCGCTGGCCGCCTCGCAGCGCCGCGAGCTGATCACCGCCATGATGATCGTGCGCGTAAAGCCGGTCGAGACGCGTGAGAACCCTCGAAAGTTCAACCCTGACAGGGTTTCTGTCGAGTGGATTGTTTAGCGCCGTTCCGGATGCGTTGTGCTGCAACGTGATTAGTGTTTGACACGTACCCGACCCCCGACAAACCGTTGTGTAGCAACAGTTTCAGCTTGACGAATACGTGCGCATGGGCCTATCTTCGTCACCACAGGGAGCGGAAGACCTTTGGCTTCGGGCGAAGGGTTTCTCTGAATGTCCACGTCGGGCAGTACAACCACACGTCGTCGCGGCACTGCACGCGACGTCAGCAAGCCACTCGCTGACCGCTGGTCGCCGGGAGGGCGGGTACGCACCGCGCTTCGCACGCTCGCCAGCACCGACCCCGCCTACGTCGCCGCTGTCGAGCGTGAGGCGGCACGGGCACCGGAGTTCAGCACCGCTGTCGCACAGCGCCTGCAGGCTGTTCTCGCGCCGGCCGCAGAGGCGGTGCAGGCGAAGTGACCACAAACGAAAACGGCCCCCAGGCAGAGGCCGCATCGCAGATCATCGCTGAGTTCGATCGTATCGTGTTCGGCGTCGACCCGGAATGCCAGTGCGCGCCGTGGCTGGAAAGAATCGCCGATGCCTTCACTGATCTTCGTGGGCGCGTCGAGCGTGTGGAGCGCGCGGCCGGCCCGATCCAACCGGCGGCCAGGAAATCGATTGTTGAAATGCTGCAGCGGCCAAAGGACCCGGTGGGATTCGGCTACAGCGACGACCAGATCTACAGTGCGCTGACCGGCCTCCCCGACCACCAGCGCGCCGAACTGGCGTCGTGGCTGTACAACCACCGACGACGCCAGACACACAACGGCGGACGAGCCTGGCACACCCGCACCCCCATCCCGGGGTGGCTGAGCGATCTCGCCCATGGACGGGACACACGATGACGGCGGCAATCAACGGAGCGCGCCCTCAGCCACCGCCCCTCCCTGGCACGCCCGCGGCGGTAAATCTCAAGGTGCAAGACAAGATCGACAAGCTACGCGCTGACGAGCAGGCAAAGGCGATCCTGGCCGCAGAGAAGGCCGACGCCGAGAACGAATCCCATGTTGGCTGGTCGCACGTCGACCTTGACCGCGTGCTCGCCGGTGACCGGCGGCGTGTGCTTCCCACGATCGGTAAGCGGTCGGACGGCATGGCGCTGCTCTACCCGGGCAAAGAGCACATCATCGCGGGCGAACCGGAGGCCGGTAAAACGTGGTGGGTGGCGCTGATCGTCGTCGAGGTGCTCAAGGCCGGCGGCACGGTGGTATACGTCGACTTCGAGGATGACGAAGACACGATTGTCGGTGAGCGCCTGATTCCGCTGGGCGCGCCGGTCGAGCGGCTACGGCACAGCGCCAACCAGTTCCGCTACCACCGCCCAGATCGCACCCTGCGCGACCGCGACGAGTTCATGGGGGCGGTGCTGGGCAGCTTCCCGCCATCCCGCGAGCGGGGCATGTACGGGGCCGACCTTGTGGTGTTCGACGGCATGACGGAAGGCATGGGCCTGCTCGGACTGGAGATCAGCAACAACGACGACATTCCGATATGGCGCCAGCGGGTTATCCGGCCCGCGCTCGCCGCCGGGTGCGCCACGCTGACGACCGACCACGTGATCAAGGACAGGGAGAGCCGAGGCCGGTACTCGATCGGCGGTCAGCACAAGCTTGCCGGCCTGACCGGTGCCATGTTCGTCATCGAGCAGGGCGACCCGTTCGGCGAAGGGCTCAAAGGGCGTTCCCGGGTCCACATCACCAAGGACAGGAACGGCAAGCTGCGCCGCGCAGGCCAGCCCGAGGGCCGCCCCGGATTCACCTACCTCGGTGACCTGGTGGGCGACTCGACCGGCGACCGGCCGTCATTCGCCTTCTACCCACCGACCTCCGAGGAGGAGATGGCTGCAGCAGGAGATCGGAAACTGCGAGGCGATGCACAGGTGGTGCTGGCCGCCATCAGGCGCATCGAGGGCGTTGAGGGCCAGTCCCCGGGCAAGCTCAAGGTGTTCAACGCAGTCAAGGGCGCCCCCGGCAGGAAAGGCATCGGGCGTGATCGGCTCGACGTTGCGATCACCTATCTGGTCGAGCAGGGATGCGTCGAACTGGTGCAGCACGGCAAGGCGGTCGAGCATCGCTATATCGGTGAGCTCGAGCAGGTCGGTGTGCCTGAAATCTTCAACCCATCACAACTCACAGTGAGTGCTGTCTAACTATGTTCCGGTGTTCCGGGAATGTTCCTAGGAATGTTCCGGTGTTCCGGGGGTCCTATACCCCGGAACACGGAATACACCGATGGGGTCTTGATCGCTCCGGAACATACCGAGGTGTTCGGGAGGGCCGATGAGCAACGCATGGGCGAAGGGGAGCACGAGGCGTTGGCGTGCTGTGCGTGCCGCTGTGCTTGCCCGGGATGGCTACCGCTGCAGGCTCAGGCTCGAGGGGTGCACAGGTGCAGCGCCTCTGCGCGGTGGGCACGTGCACCACACCGCAGGGCGAGCGCAGAGCGGCGATGACCCTCGGTTCCTGGTGGCTGCGTGCAGGTCGTGCAACCTGAGACTCGGGGAGCCCGGGAAGGCTAAGGACCCACCGTGCCGGCCGGTGACGCGGTGGTGAGAGCGCAGCGCGGCCTGCGGTTTTCCCCATTGAGTAACCATCTGGACAC
>JAZJZX010000035.1:0-1221 GCA_040389445.1 Chloroflexota bacterium | reverse complement strand
ATGCGCGTAGCGCCGCGCGAGGGAGCAGGGTGCCGGGAAGAACCTAGTCGCTGGCCGATTCCCGGCCCCCCATGCCCCGTTGCCGCAGGATCTTTCGCCAGTGACGTCCGCCCGTCGCTCGCCGAGATCGTGGCACCGCGCACCCGGCATCGCCTCGCCCATGGTCGACGTGGAGCCGGTCGCCGCTGTGATGGTGATCACCGGGCCAAGGATCGATCGGGGACGGAACATCAGAACGGACACGGTGGCTCCGCGTCGTCCGGTTGGCCGGTCGCGGTCGCCGGTACGGGACGATCGCCGTCGGCGGTGGTATCGGCGTCCGGCTCCGAGGCGGCATCGGGAACATCGAACCCGGTTTCATCGTCGGTCGGCGGTGCGGCCTGGCGCTCGGCACGGGACGGCTTCCGTCCGGCCAAGTGGTCACGGTCGGGACGTTCAACCTGTTCCCGTTCGGCCCCTGTTCGTCGCGTCTCCTTCTCTATAGAAGGAGAACGCGCGAACGGCGTCGGGGTGTTCGTTTTCTCTGTTCGATCGAACACCACTGGTTTTTCCGTGCTGTTCGCGGTCTGGTGTTCGCGCGAACGGGGGGTGTTCGCACCCCTGTTCAGGGGGGTCTCAGAAAACGATGCGCGAACAGCCGCTGTGGTGGGCGAATAGGAGCCATCTTCCATGCGCCCATTTCGGCGCAGGCGTTCAACGATTCCCTGCACGGTCGAGGTGCTGCTGATGCCGCATGCCTTGGCCAGTGCGCGGATCGAGACCGCGCCGCCCTGCTCCTCGATCTCGGCGGCGGCGGCCAGTACGTCGTCGTCCCGTTGCCCCCCTTGCGGAGCCGTGGGCCGATCTCCGGTATAGACCAGCACCGGTACAGGGCGGTCGCCCATTGGCACCGTCCGGATCGCCCAGACCCCGACCGGACCGCACTCCCCATCCCTGGCCTTGATGGTGCGCAACGTCAGGCCGGACTCGCCAGGTTCGACGATCGCGATCCAGTCGCACCGAGCATCGAATACCACCGTGCCGCGCGCCCTGCCTTCGTTGCCGCGCGTTGCATGGTGGACGACCAGGAACGCCAGGCGCAATTCGGCAGCCATTGGCCGTAGGCCGCGCATGATGGCCTCGGCCCCGCCGTCCTGGTCGGCGTAGTTGCCGCCGGAGTGCTCCCGCAGGCTATCCCAGGTGTCGAGCACCGCGAGCCGGACCGGCTCGCCCGCGGTGGCG
>JAZJZX010000034.1:0-4691 GCA_040389445.1 Chloroflexota bacterium | reverse complement strand
CGCTCCACCGTCGCCCTGGCCGACCGGGAGGTCACGCGGCATGCTCGATTGGCCTATTGACAACGTAAACGCGCCCGGTTAGATTATGAGTCCACCCACCCCGAAGGAGAATCAGATGCGCCGAGTCACCGTCACCCTCACCGTCGATAGCGAAGGCACCGATGCCGACGTGCGTGATGCCTTGGAGGCCCGCCTCTCGGAGTTCTACCCTGTGGATGGCGAGGTGGCCGTTCCGACCATCGAGGCCATCTCGGTAGAGACGAACAGCCCGTTCGTTGACCCTCCAAAGTTCACTGATGACGAGGCCCGAGAAGCCTTCGACACGGCCCACATGGCGATGCACCGCGCCGTCAACCTCTAGTCCATGCTTACGCTTGCTCAGGCGGCAGCCCAACTCGGGCTGTCGCCTATCACGTTGCGCGTCCAGATCAGAAACGGCCGGCTGAAAGGCCGGAAAGTTGGACGCGATTGGACCCTCTCTGAGCGCGAGGTCGAGCGATACCGCGTTGCCTCCAAGGGCAAACGGCTGCCGAAGTAGGGTCACGCTGCACGCTCGATTGCGGCCATGAGTTGGAGGCCGATCCATTCCGTGTAGGCCGGTGGGATAGCCTGGCTGAGCTCGGAGCCGGTCATCCAGTCGATGCCCATCGCGCCCATCGCCCGGAGCCCGTTCTGGTGCCCGCCGATGACGTAGCCGTTGTTCAGCCGGGCTCGGCCCTTGAGGAGACGGCCGGGAACAAGAGTCCGGGTGTGCTTCGGGTGTCCCGGCGCCAGGACGAACTCGGTCATCTCAAACGGGCGATGCCGGTACAGCGGTGTCCCGTCCGACCATTGGAGCCCGAACATCGTCCCGCAGAGCGTGATGCCGTCGATCGGCGCCCCTTCGACGTTCTCCATGACGTAGGGCAGGCCGGCGGCGAGCAGACGGGCGCGGGTTGGCGGGATCGAGTCCCAGTACTCCTTGTCGCGGAGCCAGGGAAGCGTCCGCAGCCGGGAATAGAACTGGCACGGCGGGCTCGCGTGGATCACGTCGAACCCATCCGTCGGGAAGGTCAGCGCATCGCCCTGGTGGAACTCGAAGGGGTAGTGGGGCTGCGGCTTGATGTCCACCCCGGAAACCTCGAACCCGGCCCGGTGGTAGCCCATCGCAGCACCGCCCGCTCCGCAGAACAGGTCGAGCAGTCGGGGCCTCGCGGGCGCCGAGAGCAGGCAGCCGAGGGTGTCGCGGGTCATGGACGGGAACCGGCGGCGAAGGCCGATGCGAAGCCTTCTGCCTCAGCGCGGGCGTGCTCGTAATCGTTGACCCAGCCGGACTGCATGAGCCACCGGGTGAGGTTACGAATGAGGCGGTCGTCCGGCTCGGCTCGGAGATCAGCGGCCTCCTTCTCGTTCGTCCGCGGGATATTCCCGCCCGTTGCATTGCCGACGGTCGGCGGGTTCTTCATGGCCGGGACCGGAGATGGAAAAACCAGCCGACAGGGATACCCAGCCGGAGTTCGTCCGGTCCGATAGGGCTGCCGACCGGCGGCCCGTAGTCCCAGCCGTCCGGGCCTTCGACCAGCGGATAGAGCCACGTCGTACCGGCGCCGTCCCGCATCTCCCGCTCCCCCTTCACGGCTTCCACGTAGCGCGGGCCGTCGCGGCGCTCGACGTCGGCGGCAATGAAGTCATCACCGAGCCGCTGAACCGCCCTAGCGACCTCAAATGACATCGTCACCTTGCCGCCTCCAGCTTCTCGGCGAGCGCCGTGAGGGCCGTCACAGCGTCGTCGGCCCACGTCTCACGTTTGGCCTCCATCCACTCCGGGTAGTCCATGAACGGCGGCCGAGCCAACGCGCCGTAGCTGCCGTGGCCATTCGTCGTCAGGCCCAGAGCGAAGCGCCGGGGCAACGCCTTCTCCACCCGCCGCCAGGCTGCGCCGAGGGCCATGTCTTCGCGGTTCTGGACGAGGGCCGGCTTCACCCGACGACCTCGCTCCGTCGGCTCGCTGTCGTGATCGAGTCCGCCGTCCCGTGGTCCTTCATCCACACGGCGAAGGCCAGGAGCCCGCGGAAGGCGGACCAGGTTGCGGCGTCCGCCTCGATCGCCCGGAACTCCCAGCCGTCGCCCCCCAGGTGGAGGATCGCCATGCCGGAGGCCGCGAGAAGGTGGCCGGTGAGCTCATCGTCGACGACGCCATCGTTTCCGACGAACTCGGCCATGAGGTAGGCGATGAGTTGCAGCGCGAACTCGCCGTAGACACCCTTGCCGGTCTTGTAGTCGACGACCCAGATCGAGCCGTCGCGGAGCCGGACCAAGGCGTCGGCGGTACCGGCGTAGCCAAGGGTCAGGTTCCAGACTTGGAACTCGGAGCCGAGAATCTCCGCGCCGCTTTTCGCAAGCCAGTCGTAGAACTGCTGCAGCCGGGGCGCGATGTCGCTCGAGACCTCGTCGAGCGTCAGACCGGCCGCCGCCGCGTCGTGGACGGCGGTGCCGAGGCTGGCGGCCGCGTCTCGCTCGGCCGTCGCGGCCATTCGGAGCTCGTGCTTGATGACGGCAACTGCCGCCGGATCCCCGCTGGCCAGGCGCTCCCCAATCCCCTTGTGCCCGTTGATCGCGGCGTCAATGACCTTGCCGATGGCCCACTGGTGCAGGCCGTGAGGCAGACCGGCCATCCGCCGGATTGACGTGACGCTCGGCAAATCGCGCCCCTGCCACACGTAGTACCTCAGTCCTGATTCGGGGTCGGTGTAGGCGTTGCGCGGGCCCACGGTCACGGTGAGCGTCGGACCGGGCGGCGGAGCGGCGACGACGGCGGTCATGGGTTCCCCTCAATTTCGTGCGAATTCTGTGCAGGCCAGCAGAGGTCACAGACCCAGCCATCGGCTGTCTGCCGATGGCCTGTCGTGGCGTGGGCGACGTAGTCCCGGCAGGCCAGGAGCCACTCACCGGCCCCGTTTTCGGCCGAATTACGTGCATTACGTGCAATTTCTGTGCGATTTTCGTGCGACTTCTGTGCAGGCCCATTCGTGTTCAAAACGGCATTTCCGTGCATTTCGTGCAGGCTTTCGGGATTGTCGGCCACGGAATCCCGAAACATTGCACGGAATGCACGGAATTCCCCAGTCAGCGCGGTGGCGACAAGTTCTGTTCGCGGCCGGCCACGGCCTTCCGGTTGGACGGTCACAACCTCGGCCCGGCCCAACCGGACCAACTCGTCGATGGCCGACTGTCGACGGATCGGGTCCCGGATGATCTCCTGGGTAATGGCCCGCTTCGTGAGCCGGCCACTCGTCACGAGATGCCGGAGCAATAGGTCCGCATCTGGCGAACCGATCGTCTCGCCGAAGATCCACGGGATGCCGAGCCGGCCGTACTCGGTAAGGGCCAAGGCCCGCTCGAGATGCTCGGTCGTGACATAGTCGGACCGCTCAACGAGGGCGTGAATCAGGGCGACACGGAAGGCGATGACGTTGAGCCGGCGCACGAGGTCCCGCGAGATGCCGATGGAGACGGTCGGCAGATAGTCGCCGTACTCGGTGAGGGTCGTGATGACCGCCGGCTGGACGCGGACGGGATGGCTGTCGTCCAGAGCTACGCGGCGCGCCGCGACAATGGCCGCTGCGTGCTCACGGGCAAAGGCCGGCTCGTCGTTCGTCGCCGGCGTCTCCCGCTTCTCAACGGCCAGGTAGAGCCAGCGGTTCGCCGAACCGGATTGCAGGGCACCCGCCTCGAGCCGGATCCGCAGCTCGTCAGGGGTAATCGCAATCAACGCCGGCAGCCAGTACGGCGGCGAAATCGTCTTCGTCTCATTTGACCGGCGGTTCGAGAGTGGACCGCCGTCGAAGGCCTGCCGCATCTTCGGGTCGAGCGTCGAACCCTCGCGGCCACGGGAGGCGAGGAGGCTTGCGTACTCCTCTTCATAGACCAAGCCGACCGTCGGCTCATAGGGAAACGAGTCGTGCTTCCAGGTTAGGTGCGAAACGAGTCCCTCGCCACTGTTGATCCCGTCGACGATGACGCGGTTGACGTAGACCGCCTCGACGCACGTCGACATGGCGTCCTGAACGCGGCGCATCGCCGTACCCTTCCGGCCGATGGACGACTCCCCGACAAGCGCGACGAACGGCGAGCTCGTCTGCTGGCCGTGGAAGTAGGCCCGACCGGGGACCAGAGCGCCGGCGAAAGCGATCAGGCAGCCGAGCAGCCCTACCAGCGAGGCGTCGGTTCCCGGCGCGATGTCGTAGACGCACTCGCCAAGGAGGCCTGAAAACGCCGCGGCTGCCGGCGGGTCCGGGAAGCCCGACGTTTTGCGCGAGGGAAGGAGCCCAAGATCGTCGTCGAGCGACCGCGGACGCATCCCCGTCGGCTCGACCTCGTCGGGTTCGAACCGGCTCTCGGCCTCGCCGATGGCCCGGCGGACGTCGTCCGGCGTCTTGGGTTCTGGCAACTTCCCATTGAGGTCCATGACGGCGGCGAACAAGGCATCGCCCGAGATTCCGAGCCCCACGAGGTATCGCGCCTGGTTGCGGAGATAGGCGTGCCGGTGGCCCCGCTGGACTTGGCCGGGGCCTTTGAGCGTGATAACGGGACTGGACGGATCGGCGGTTGGCCGGTCCCGACGCTCGTCGACGGCTGCCCGCGCCCACGGCTCCGGGAAGTCCGAGATCGTGTCGATGATCCATAGGGTCGCCGAGCGCTCGGCGGCGTCT
>JAZJZX010000033.1:0-2240 GCA_040389445.1 Chloroflexota bacterium | reverse complement strand
GGCGGTACCGCACTGCCGGCGTTGGACGACCTCACCGATGTCGACACGTCAGGCGTCGTCGACGGCGACACGATCGTCTTCGACAGCGGCTCATCGACGTGGATACCAGGCACCGGCAGCGGTAGCACGACAGAGGGCGGAGGCTTCGACGTCACGCCGCCGTTGTCGAACGCGCTCCCGCCGTGGGTCAAGCCGACCGGCACGGGCGTTATCACGGCCGATGCACAAGGACGCCTGAACATCGACACGGGGACAACCTATAAGTCGTTCCCTGGGATGACCTTCCTCGAGGGCAGGCTGCACCTCGTCTACCGCGACGGAACGGCGCACAACAGCAGCGGAGGCGTTGCAAAGTACCGGACGTCCGACGATCTCGGCCGGACGTGGTCATCGGCGACGACGCTAGTCACGCCTACGGCCGGCGACGACATCCGCGACCCCGCCATCGTGGCGTTGTCGTCCGGGCGCCTGCTGTGTGTCTACGACGTCGAAAGCCCGTGGAACGGCGGAGCATCGGCTGTCTCGGCGCGAGCGATCTATTCCGACAACCGCGGCCTGACATGGTCGTCGCCGTATGCGATCCCGGCGACCTTCTCCGGTGAGGAGGCAGTAACGTCGCAGCCGGTCGAGCTCCCGAACGGCACGATCCTCGTGCCGATGTTCGGAGACAACGGCGGCAATGCCTTCTCCGTCGTGCTGTCCTCTACAGACAACGGCGCCACGTTCGGCGGTCAGGTGACGATCGCCACGTCAGGCTCACGCGAGTACGTCGAACCTCAGATACGGCATATGGCGTCGGGCAACCTCGTGTGCCTCATGCGCTCGGACACGAACGCACACACATGGCGTGCCGTGTCGACCGACAACGGCGCGACATGGGGCGCGGCCGCTGATGTGCTGACCGCATCGAGCCGACCCGACTTCGTCGAATTCTTCCCCGGTGCGCTGCTCTTCTTCGGGCGGACGGACAATACAAACTTCTATGCGCGCTGGGCCGTGTCATGGGATGAGGGCGCGACGTGGACGGCACTGCAGAACGTGGACGGCTCAACGGACGTCTGGGAGTACGGCGCGCCCGTCGTCCTGACACCGGGCTATATCGCGGTCGCCTACAGCTTGCAGAACAGCAGCAGCGATGCCGACCTGTACCTTCGCTACTACCACGACGGCTATGGGACGGACCCTCTCGGCAACATCGCCGGTTTGACGGTCACTCCTGGCGCGACCTTCGCAACGCCCGCCATCGTGCTCGGCACGGCGGCGGCAGCGGGCGCAGCATCGACGGTCATCCGGTCGGACTCGACCATCGTGGCGTTCGACGCGACGGTCCCGGTCACGCAGGCATTCAGCGACGCGGCGGCGACAGGCTCGGCCGCGGTAGCTGCAAGGCGCGACCATCGACACGGCATGCCGGCCAGCCCGTCAGTCAGCGGCGGTACGCTCGTCATCGCGTCGAGCCATTCCACGCCACTAATCTTTGGCGACCTCGTGCAGACGAGCGCGGGCGATGACCTGATCTACACGAGCAGCTAGGAGGACATCGTGCCGCTCTTCGAAAATAACCTGAGCCCATACCTGACGATCGTCGAGGCGACGGAACCGTCGGCGCCATCGGCCGGCCAGCAGCGGCTCTACATCGACTCGACGACGCACCTGCTCAAGGCGACGAACAGCAGCGGCACCGATCGCACCATCGAGGGCGGCCTAACGAACCCGATGAGCGCGGTGGGCGACATCATCCAGGGCACCACGGCGGGAGCTCCTGCCGCGCTGGCGGCACCGTTGGCAGGCAAGGTGCTGACAGGGGCCGGTGTCACGACCCCGCTGGTGTGGTCATACCCTCCCGGCAAAGAGGTCGACTATGTCGAGATCACGTCCGGCGTTAACCTGACGGCGACGACCGAGGCGACGGCTAACACGATCATCAGCTCGTCGGCCATCGCCTACGACGGGTCGACGGCGGTGCTGATCGAGTTTTACGCGCCCGACGGCTTCGCGCCGAATAGCTCTGGCGCGCAGACATCCTTTGTCCTCTACGACGGTAGCGGGTCGATCGGTCTGGCCGGCATCATCGTGTACACGGGTGGCAATCGCCTGTTCGTGCCCGGCATCACGATCGCAAGGCGCCTGACGCCATCCAATGCCACACATACCTACTCGATCCGAGGCTACGTGGACACGGGCACGGGTGGTATCGAATGCGGCGCCGGTGGTTCAGGGGCAAGGCTGCCGGCCTTCCT
>JAZJZX010000032.1:0-7244 GCA_040389445.1 Chloroflexota bacterium | reverse complement strand
ATCCAGTGGCCCCATCTTCTTGTCCGCGGTGTCCGGCTTCAACGTGGGCTGCAAGGGCTAGGGCTAGGTCTAAGGCGACCCTCGAGCGCGTCATCCAAGGCGAGCAGAGAGCGGCCCGGTTGTTCGAGGTCGGCGTGCTGGCCAACGAGACCCGAACACGCGTCCCGCACACTTCGCACGGTCGCGCCCAGTCGTCGATGAACGAGTTGACAGGCGCTTCCCAGAGCCCCAGAGTGGGCGCAACGCCCGTGCGAGCCTCCGGAGGGCCGCCCATGAAAGCGCAGCGAAGGCTCGCCGCCTCCCCCCATCAGGCGTTCGTCGCCGCGCTGACAATTCTGTCTCTTGCGTACGGACTGGCGTTTCCGAGCCTCACGCTCGCCGCGGAAACGGCTAACTGTGCCGAGTTCCAGGAGAACCGCTGGCGTGGTGAGGAACTCACAGGTGGCCAGAAACACGGCGCATCCGCGACGGCTACCGCGACGCTCCTTTTCGTCTGCACAAACCCGTTCGGCATTTCGCTCGACGGTTCGTTCTACTTCTCGAATGTCACTCCAACGACTGGGGCACACTTCAACGACATCGTGCAGGTCGGATTCGGAATGTGTCGGCTAGCCGTCTGCCCTTCCCCCCCGACCCAGAGCTACATCTTCTCCTGGGGTCGCGACCCTGCAACGCCAGGCTGTACCGGCTATACGTGGTCCCCGCCCGTGGTCGGGACATATGGGAATTGGACGTCTGCGGCGCACACGTTCGGCGTGAATCATGTGTCGAATCAGTATCGCGGCTATGTGGACGGGGTTGTAAAGGCGTTTGTCAGTGAGGCCGAGATCTGTTGGGCGCCGGCAAAGGCTGTCTGGTTCGGAGAGACTCTCGATGTCGGCGACCAGATAGGTGGGACTCCGGCTAGCAAACTGCGTCTGTCGAACATGACGTATCAGAACGCCGAGGGCGGGGGCTTCTTCTTCACGAACTTCAATGCAGCCCAGGAGTGCAACTACTCTGGCGGGCCGCCGGCGCCGTACTTCTGCGACATCACCGGGGCGCGATCGATTGATGTTTGGACGGACCGCTAGCTGTGGTGCTCGAGGAGATTGGAGAACGCCAAGGTGACTGAGACGCGAGTCAGGCTACTTGCGGCGGTCCTCGCCCTGGGAACGGCTGTGGCGCTGTTTGGGCCGGTCGCGGCCTCGTCCGCGATGTCTCCCGAAGCACGGGCCTGCGGTGGTTCAAACACGAACGTGCAAGGCGAGTTTGACCTGAAGGCAGGTAAGGAAATCTGGACGGTGTTTCCGGCAATGATGCGGGCTCCAGAGCTCGAGGACTCTGATATTCCGATCCATGTTGTCGTGTTCGAGGGCGGGTTCGACCTCGTGGGTATGGTCATTGGCGACGGGTCGAAGCCGGCGCCAACGGCGGCAGACGTCATTTGTGTCATCCCTGAGGGTGGCAGACCCAGAATCTACGGCTACGTGTCGCGAGCGGGATCGGACTGGAAGTGACGCGTGTTGGGGGTTTTCACCATGACGTACGTCAAGGTGTTTCTGGGACTGGCGTTTCTTGCGTCTGTGATTGTTGCCGTGACGCTCCTCCGAAACGCCGTCTACCAAATCCAACCTGACGCGCGACCAACGGCCGCGCCGGTCGAAGGCTATGAACTCTCGTACGCGGTCGATGGCGGGAACCCAGTCAGCCTCGTCGTCGATCCTGACGGTCGCGCGTGCGAAGCCTTGAAACGAAGTGAGTACCTCAGGGTCGCCTGCGTACTGGCCACAAACAAGAATCCCCGCGTGATCGCAGGCGCGGCGTTCGGCAAGCTCAACAACGAGGACACACCTGCATTCGAGGCGATTCTATGGCGGGCTCGCATGGACTCCAACCCGACGTTCTGCGATGACTCCGGACTCCTCGAACCGCGGCTGGGTCGCTGTCACGCAGTTGCTGGAGGCGCCGACTACGAGGTAAGTCGATCTGGAATCACGGTCAGGATCTCCGCTGACAGCTCGATTCCGTAGACCGCGTCTCCCCGACGCTAGTTCGCTCTCGGCATCCGACTCGCCAGGCTCGGTCGCGTCTTCGAAACTACCGCCCATTCGGGGCGCATCGGCCGACTGGACACGTTGACGATATCAAGACGCGAGGCCCAGCCGATCAAGCCTGCTAGCATCGCAGCCCATGACCCACGCCCTGACCTCCACCGACGCGATCACCGAGGCGTTTCGCGAGCGCGGCTACATCGCCGACCGCTCGATCGCGACCGCCGTCTTCCTCGGCCTCCAGCTCGGGCGGCCGCTGCTCCTCGAGGGCGAGGCCGGCGTGGGCAAGACCGAGCTCGCAAAGGTGCTGGCGGCCAGCCTGGGCACCCGGCTGATCCGGCTCCAGTGCTACGAGGGGCTGGACGTGAACACCGCGGTCTACGAGTGGAACTACCCGCGCCAGATGCTGGAGATCCGGCTGCTCGAAGCGCGAGGGCAGGCGGAGCATGCCACGGCCCACGACATCTTCGGCATGGAATTCCTGATCAAGCGCCCGCTGCTCCAGGCTCTCGAGGCCGGCAACGACGGCGAGCCGCCGGTGCTGCTCATCGACGAGATCGATCGCGCCGACGAGGAATTCGAGGCGTACCTGCTCGAGATCCTGTCCGACTTCCAGGTGACCGTCCCCGAGATCGGCACGATCAAGGCCGATCGACCGCCACGGGTGATCCTGACCTCGAACCGGACCCGTGAGGTCCACGACGCGCTGAAACGCCGGTGTCTCTACCACTGGATCGACTACCCGTCCGCGGCCAAGGAATTCGAGATCGTCCAGGCCCGCGTGCCGGCAGCCCCGGAGTCCCTCGCTCGCGCCGTGGTCGCCTTCGTTCACCGGCTGCGCGAGGCCGACCTCACCAAGGTTCCAGGCATTGCCGAGACCCTCGATTGGGCGTCGGCCCTGATGGCGCTTGGCGCTGCGGACCTCACCCCTGGCCTGGTCGACGAGACGCTCGGCGTCGTCCTGAAGTACGAGGAGGACATCCGCCAGGTCCGCGGCGACACCGTGAAGGCCTACCTCGCCGAGGCCGCGGCGGGCCGTTGAGGCCGGCCATGACACACGATCCGGCGATCGTTCCCAGCGGGCCGCGCCAGGCCATCGACGGGCATCGCCTGCTGGCGCGGGCGGTCGGCTTCGGTCGCGCTCTTCGAGCCGCCGGCCTGGCGGTGGATCTGTCGTCCGAGATCGATTTCGCCCGGGCGCTCGGCGTCGTGGACATCGGGGATCGCGAGGTCGTGCGCGCCGCCGGTGCCGCGGTCTTCACGCGACGCCGCGACGATCGCCCGGTGTACGACCGCGTGTTCGAGCGCTACTGGCGCCGCCGCTCCCTCCAGCCCAACCTCGAGGCACCGGGGAACGAGCAGCGACCCGAGGCAGTTCCGTCGGACGAGGGCACCGCGCAGGAGGGAGCGATGCCCGGTGACGAGCGGTCGGACCTCCCCGACGATCGTCAGGGCATCCCGATCCCGACGGAAGGGGACGCGGACCAGGATGAAGCCGCGCCCGATGTGGTCACGATCTCGCCCGACGCGTACAGCCGCTCGGAAACGATGCGCCACCGCGACTTCGATCGGATGACGGCCCAGGAGCTGCGCGACGCCGAGCGCCTCGTGGATCTCCTCGAACCGAAGCTGGAACTCCGACGCACGCGTCGCTACGAGCTTCACCGGCACGGCAGGCGGCTGGCCCCGCGGGCGATGTTCCGCCAGAATCTCGGCAACGGCGGCGAGATCCTTTCCTGGGTCTGGCGTCGCAAGGTCCAGCGCCCTCGACCGCTGGTTGTCCTGTGCGACATCTCGGGGTCGATGGAGCGCCATTCCCGGCTCCTGCTCCGATTCATCCAGGCGCTCTCGGCGTCCTCGGCCGTGAAGACGGAATCCTTCGTGTTCGGGACGCGCCTCACCCGGGTGACGCGGCTCCTCAGGGACCGGAACCGCGACCGGGCGCTCGCGAACGTGGCGGACACCGTGACCGACTGGGCAGGCGGGACGCGGATCGGGGAATCATTCCGGGACTTCAATCATCGGTGGGCGCGCCGGACGCTCCGGTCGAGCGGTGTGGTGATCGTGGTGTCCGACGGCTGGGATCGAGGCGACCCGCGTCTCGTCGAGATCGAGACGGCCCGCCTGCGCCGGAACTGCCACCGGCTCGTGTGGCTCAACCCGCTCGCCGGCACTCCCGGCTACCAGCCGCTCGCCGCCGGGATGCGTGCCGCCTACCCGTACATCGATGACTTCCTCGCCGCAGGCACGGTCGCCAGCCTCGAGCGGCTCGGGGAGATCCTGGCCGGAGGCCGCAGCGCCGACACGCGCCGTGGGAGCGAGGCGGCCGCACAGGTGGCGCCGAGCCCCAATGCCGTCCGGACGTTCTCGCCCCCGCCGAGGGTCGCGCGCCGGCCGCAGGACCCGTTTGCGGCCCAGCCCCTCCGCTGAGGCCGGCCCGTCGGCGCGAGCGTCAGTAAGTCAGGACCCGGACCGGCGTCAGCGGGAAGTCGCGGATGTTCCTGGTGAGCACCGCGGCGCCCATGTGATACGCCTCGGGCGCGATGAGCGCGTCGCCTCGGGCCCGGCCTGGATGAACACTCGGCGCCGGCCGTACGATGGCGGCATGCGAGACCTGCTCGAGACACTGTCTGCCTGGCGGGCCGATGGGATGGACGCGGGACGCGCCGTCGTCGTCCGGACCTTCGGGTCCGCGCCGCGCCCGGAGGGAGCCGTCCTGATCGTGGCGGACGACAGCCGGCTGATGGGCTCCGTCAGCGGCGGCTGCGTGGAGGGGGCCGCGGCCGCTGAGATCGAGCGGGCGCGCCGGACCGGGAACGCCCGCGTGATCCGCTACGGGATCAGCGACGAGGAGGCATGGGACGTCGGCCTTGCCTGCGGCGGAACGATCGATGTCCTGGTCCAGCCCGCGGTGCCGCCCGCCGTGACGGCAGCTGCGGCCGGGTCGGTGGGACCGCGCGGCAGGTCCGTGGCCGTCGCCACGCCCCTTCCGCCGGACGCGCCACCGGCAGCGTTCGGGCCGCATCAGCCGGGGGACGGCGCGCAGCCGGCACCGTCGATCGTCGTGGGAGCCGCCGGCGAGCTTCTCGAGGGCTCTACCGGAGATGCCGCGACGGACGCGGCCCTCGGCGCCGCTGCCGCCCGCATCCTCGACGACGGGCGCTCTCGCACGGTCGAGATCGGGGGTCGGGCCTTCTTCGTGGAGGCCTTCCCGGTCCGCCCCCGGCTCGTCGTCGTCGGGGCGGTCGAGGTCGCCCGGTCCCTCTTCCGCTATGCGCGCGAGCTCGGGTACGAGACGGTCGTCGTCGACGGGCGCGCCGCGTTCGCCACACCGGAGCGGTTCCCGGGGGTCGACCGGATCGTCGTCGCCTGGCCGGACGAGGCGTTTGACGAGCTCGATGTCGGACCGAACGACGCCGTCGCCATCCTGTCGCATGACCCGAAGTTCGACGAGCCGGCGATCGTCGAGGCGACCCGCCGCGGCTGCCGGTACGTCGGGGCGGTGGGATCCCGCAAGACGCAGTCCGATCGGCGCGAGCGCCTCCGAGCGGCGGGCCTGACCGCCGCCGAGATCGGCGGCCTCCGCGGGCCGATCGGCCTGGATCTCGGTGGCAGGGACCCGGCCGAGACGGCACTCGCGATCATGGCCGAGATCGTCGCCGCGCGACGCGGCGGCTCCGGCGTCCCGATGCGGGAACGCGTGGCCCCCGAGGCCGCGGCAGGGTGAGCGGCCGCCCGACCGCGATCGTCCTCGCGGCAGGCGCCGGGCGGCGCTTCGGCGGCGGCAAGCTCCTGGCGCACCTCGACGGACGGCCGATCCTGCAGCACGTGCTCGATGCCCTCGCCCCGGCCGGCATCGAGGATCCCGTGGTCGTCGTCGGGGCCGATGCGGACGCGATGGAGAGGGAGATCGCGTGGCGGGCGGCCCGGCGCGTCCGCAACCCCGAGCCTGAACGCGGCCTGTCGAGCTCCCTGCAGCTGGGTTGGGCTGCGGCGATGACCGCAGAGGACCCACCCGGCGTCGTCCTCATCATCCTCGGCGACCAGCCTCGTCTCGACCCGCACATCGTCCAGTGCCTGCTCGAGCAGCCGAGGGATCCGGCCCGACCGATCGTCGTCGCGCGCCACGCCGATGGCGCCCGCAACCCGGTTCGCCTGGAGCCGGAGGCGGCAAGGATGGTCATGGAGGCCTCGGGAGATCGAGGCCTGGGCCCGCTCATCGATGCCCGTCCCGAGCAGGTTCGCCACGTCGTCGTCGGTGGCTCCAACCCGGACATCGACGCCCGTGCAGATCTCGTCGCGCTCCTCGCCGAGGTCTGGGCCCGGCGCGTCCGCGACAATGCCGCCCAGGTGGAGCGGATCCGCGAGACGCCCGACGGGCATGACTTCTACGCGACCGTGAGCCGGACGTTCGTCGCCGATCCGGCCCGGGCAGACGACCCGGTGCTGGAGACGCTGCTCGCCCAGGCGCGCCCCGATGAGACCTGGCTGGACATCGGCGCGGGCGCCGGCCGGTATGCGCTCCCGATCGCCCGACGCGTCCGGGAGGTGATCGCGGTGGATGCCTCGACGTCGATGCTCGAAGCGCTCAGGGTCGGAATGATGACTCACGGCATCGCCGGAGTCCGGACGGCTGAGGGGCGCTGGCCGCCGGATGCGGGGCTCCGGCGTGCTCTCGGGCCGAACCCGGTCGCGGACGTGGCGCTCATCGCCCATGTCGGCTATGACGTCGAAGCGATCGTGCCCTTCCTCGATGCGATGGAGGCCGCTGCCCGCCGTCTGTGCGTCGCGGTCGTGATGGAGGAGAGCCCGGCATCGGTCGCGGCGCCGTTCTGGCCCCTCGTCCACGACGAGACGCGCGTCCCGTTGCCGGCGCTGCCGCAGCTCGTGGAGCTGCTGACGGCGCGCGGAGCGGTGCCGGAGGTGACTCGCGTGACGGGCGAGCGACGCCGATGGTCGGACCGGGACGAGCTCGTCGGCTTCCTCCGGCGCCAGCTCTGGACCGCCCCGGAAAGCCCCGCCGACGATCGACTCCTCGCCGCCGTCGACACCGTGTCCGAGACAGGCGCCGACGGCTCGGTGGCCGTTACCGGGACCCGCCCGCTCGACATCGGAATCGTGAGCTGGTCGACCCTCGACACGACCGCCGATTCTTGTGTCGGAGGACAGGGACTCTGACCGGTAAGCGGACAGCGACTTTGTCATCGCCCG
>JAZJZX010000031.1:29018-37895 GCA_040389445.1 Chloroflexota bacterium | reverse complement strand
TCGCACGACGCGTAGACTATGGGCATGACGCAGACGAGCACCGCCACCGCCGGCCAGACCTTCGCCAACACGATCCGCGGGAGCTTCGCTGTCGGGACTCGTACCGGTCGCTACGGCAAGGTGTTCGGCCACCGCACGGACCTGCACAACGCGATGATCGAAGCCATTGAGAACGCGGTCCAGCTGCCCGGGTACTACGGCGTCGAGCGCACCGAGATCTACCGCACCGCATGGGGTGCGGCGATGTCCTACCGCAAGCACGTGGGCGGATACCGCATCGACGGTGTGCTTGCGCAGCGGATCAACGGCATGAGCGCCTACCGGTTCGCCGAACTCATCGGCCGGATGATCGACGCTGGCGTCACCACCACCGGCGACGGTGAGCGGTTCTTTCAGGACATGGCCCGCAGCGTTTGACATGACGTCGCACGTGCGCTAGACTATGGGTATGACGCAGAACGGTTACCGCATCGACTGGACACGCTTCGTTCCCGGTGGCTACCACAGCAAGGAGAGCAGCTTTGTCCGCGGTGACCTTGAGACCGTTCGCAGCTATCTCGACGCTCAGTGCGTTTACGGCAAGGAGCCGATCATCGTTACGGAATTCACGCAGTCAGACCAGGCGTCCGGTCGCGTTGTCCCCGCCTCCGAGTGGGACATCTGCGAATGAGCGCGCTCACCGACTGGACGGCCGCGTGCGGTGCGAGCGGCCAGCAGGTCGGTACGGCCCCGTTCGGGCAGGCCGGGAGCGCACGCAAGGCTGAGTTGTGCAAGGCCTGTTTTCCGGCCGGTCACGGCACCTATCATCCTGACCCGAAGCGCGTCTGATACGCTACCCAACGCACGACAAGTCACCCGAGGAGTACACGCATGCGCACCCTTGTGCTGCTGTTGAGCAGCGGCCACACCGTCCGTATCGCCCTGCGCGAAGGCGACCTGGCGCAGAACGGTGGACCGACGTTCATGCAGATGGACAACTTCATTGACAGCCTCGACGCCGTGCTCGTCTCCCCACTCGCCGAACGGCGCCAGCCCGGCGCCGTGGTCATGGCCTACGTGCGGGACGACACCGTGGGCCTGGCACCCAGCGACCTCGACCGCATCTCCGTGATGACCCCCGGTGGCGACCGTGACTAGCCGCAGCGAGATCGCGCGGCAGGATCAAGCCAGTGAGCAGCGCCGCGACGCCGCCGTTGCCCACCTGGTCGACGTCGTGGGCCTACCCGGCCAGCCGGACGCCGCGAAGGCCGTCGCTACCGCGCTGCTGTCCGGGCTGATCGAGGCCATCGAGGGCGGGCGCCTCGACATCGAGGAGAGGCGCCGCAAGGGCTGGCAGTCCGACGCAAAGCAGGCGGCCGGCGCCATCGAGGTTGTGACCTGGTGGCGCGACGCGCTGATCGCCTACACGCCGCCCGTCGCGCTCGCCGCGCCCTCGACCCCCGTCGAGCCGACCGCCACGCGCGACGCGCAGGGCATCGGCATCGACAACCGCACGAAGTCCGGCGAATCGCTCGACGCACGCCTCGAGGCTGCGTTCGGCCCCGCCGCCGCGCCCGTGCGCCACATCCGCACCGTGCTCGAGCCGATCGACCCCGTGTCGGCCGGTGGCCCGGTGCTGGCGCCCGGGCACGGTGCACTGTGCGGCGGGGGGGGCGGCTCATGGACGCACCGCGGCGGCGCCAACTGCGAAACCTGCATCGCGACCTACGACGCGGAGCACGGCCCGTACACGGGTCCCGTGGCGTACGGCAACAACCCGGGCGGCCCGATCACGCCGACCGTCGCCCGCACCATCCGCGAAGAGGTGGAAGCGGAGCAGGCGACGATCGCGGGTATCCCGGTGATCATCGAGCCGCGCATGCCGGTCGACACGATCGCCGTCGTCTCCGACACTGACGCCGTGGTGGTCACCCTGCCCAACGTCATCGAGCCGACGCGCCGGGCGCCGCGCCTGCGCCTGACCGCGGCACAGGTGCGCGAGCACGGGATCAACCGCCAGCGCGGCCAGCACCACCGGTCCGTGTCGCAGGTGCAGGGCTTCGCGGACTGCGGCACGCGCGCCGCGCTGTCCGACCTCGAGCGGCCGGCCTGGTGGAACGTCGGAGGCAAGGCCTTCCATCAGTGCGCCGAGGAGATCAACCGCCGCGTTGCGAGCGAACAGGCGGACGGGTTCAGCGGCGACGGTCAGGGCGACGCGACCACGCAGACACTCCTGTGGCTGCGACACTTCGACGCGCAGATTGCCGAGCAGCAGGCGGCCACCCCGGAACACCCGATCGACACGTGGCGGGCGGCGAACCGTGGCAGCGAGCACTACGACTGGTGGCGCGTCGAGGGCCCGGCCATGGTCACGAAATACGTCGAGTGGCTGAGCGTGATGATCGCGAAGGGCTGGCGCATCGCGACGGTCGAGTCCTGGCCGCACCCCGCTCCCGTGATCGAATACGAGACGCACCTGAACGTCGGGCTGGCCGTGCCGAACCTCGGTGTGATCGACCTGGCGCTCACGCACGCCCCGACTGATCAGCTGCTCGTGGTCGACCTCAAGGCGGGCTCGAGCGAGCCGAAAGATACGTTCCAGCTGGGTGTGTACGGATGGTCCCTTCTGGCTGTCGGGGCGGCCACCGTGCCGGCGAAGGTGCGCGGCACGTACTACCGCGCACGCAAGGGTGTGACGACGGCGGTGTGGCCGGTGCTCGACATGCACCGGTGGCCCGACGTCGTGCAGCGCTACCGCGACATGGACGCGATCGAGCGGCAGGGCGTCTACATGCCCAACGTCACCTCGTTCTGCGGTGGGTGCGGCGTGCGTGATCTCTGTCCGGCGCAGGCCCCCGCACCCACCGGTGCGGTTGACACGACGTCGCGGGTAGGGTAGGCTACTGGTATGTCACTCGATGAGATTCAGGGCCACCTGCAGGTCGCCCACGACAAGGCCGAAACGTTCGTGCGGGTCGTCAACGACGCGCGCACAGATGACCTCGCGCAGGCCGAATCCGTCCGGGCCGGCCTGTTCGACAAGGTGGGCGACTTTCTCGACCTCATGGACGGGGCGAAAAGCACACACGTCGGCGAAGCCCAGGAGGCGCTCGCCGCCGCACGGGCGGCCGGCCTGACCGCCGACGAACTGAGCGAGATCCAGGGCGAACTAGGCGAGGTTGAGTCGGACACGTCGGACGTCGTCGCGCAGGCGGCCGGCGTCAAAGACAAGATCGCCGAACTCGCCGCTGAGATCGCGCTGCTCGAGGACAACGCCGAAAAGGTGCAGCAGAAGGCGGCCGGCGTCGTTTCCTCCATCGCAACGCTCGGATCGCTGTAGCCATGGGCTCCGGGATGACGGTCGGACAGGCGAAGCAGTTGCTCCTGCTGGCCGTCCCGGAGCTCCTGAACGCACGCACCGACCTGCAGGCCGTCGCAGACGGCCGGATCGCCGTCGTACAGGGCAAGCTCACGATCGTTCGGGGTGGCGTGCTCGACTCGAAAGACCTGCGCGCCGCAATCGCGATGGCCACCACCATTCGCGACGAATCGATCCCGGCGCTACAGGCCGAACTCAACGCACTCCGCAACCGCATCTCCAAGGTTCTAGGTTAGGAAAGGTCACCGATGCAGCCGAACTACCAGTACCCGCAGCAGCCCGGCCAGTACCAGCAGGCCCCGCCGCCGCCCGTCATGCCGACCGTCATCGAGCCGACCTCGGGCGGCGGCGGCGAGATCTCGCCGGCACCGCGCCACCTGGTCGGGTACGCCGTGATGTGCCTGCCGACGTCGATCGACGAGAACGCCGCCCCGGTCGGTGGGAAGCCGACCGACCCGCCCCGCCCGAAGGCCACCACCGACGTGATCGTGGTCGGGGTCGGCCCGGACGGCAACCCGCTGCCGCCGATCGAGTACGGCGACAACCAGGGCCAGATCGCGGCCGACCGGCGCCCGAACGTGCTGCGTCTCGACGCGTTCCCGGCTGAGTTCCGGGGCGTGTGGTGGTCCAACAGCGAGATCGTCAAGACGCTGCGCGCCGTACTGCAGGCCAACGGCGGCCAGCCCGGCGCGGTCACGATGGGTCGCATGCGTTTCGGCGACCAGGGTAACCGCCCGCCGATGCTCGAGGTCATGGCCGACAACGACCCGGCCCGCGCCGCGCTGATCGAGGCGTGGCAGCTTCGCGCCCAGAACCGTGACGCGCTGCGCAGGTCGGTGGGCAACGGGATCGTCGAGATCAACGGTGGCCCGCCGGTCAAGGCCCCCGCGCAGCAGGCCGCGCCGGGCAGCGCGTACACGGGGTACGCGCAGGGTGCGCCTGCGCAGGGCTACCAGCAGCCCGCGCAGCAGTGGGGTGGCCCGCCCGCCCCGCCGCAGCCCGGCCAGTACCCGCAGCAGCCCGGCCAGCAGGTGCAGTACGCCCCGCCGCCGCAGCCCGGCCAGTACCCGCAGCAGCCCGGGGCCATGCCGCCCGCGGCTGTCGCTGCGGGCTGGTCGCCTGAGCAGTGGAACAACGCCCCGCCCGCCGTGAAAGCGGCGTTCGGGGGCTGACCCGGACCACCAGATCACCACGACGCCGGATGCGATCACCTCGCGCCGGCGTCGTGGTGTACCGAAAGGATGATCATGACCGACGAAGCCGAACTCCTCCCCGAACTCCTCGAGCTCACCGACGCCCAGCGCACCGCTCTGGTCGACGCGCTCGAGGCGCCCGACCGCCGCGCCGTCGCTGACCACCGCGTGCTTGGCGCGCTGCGTCGTAAGCGCCTGATCAGCGAGGTCGATCACCAGCCCACCGAGTTGGGCCGGTACCAGGTGCGCTGGTTCAGCGAGGACTGTGGCCGGGCATGGGGGGTCGAGGCGGGGACGTTCCTGCAGTACGTGCGGCGCGGCACCGCCCCGGAGCCCACCGACAAGGGCACGTTCGGCAGCAGCACCGTCCGGCCCTGGTGGGATCCGCGTACCGTGCTCGAGTTCGAGCGTGTCGGGTCGGCCCGTAAGGGCGTGCACCGCCGCGAGCTCAGCGAGGTCGACATGCAGTCGATCGTGCGTGACTACCGCGGCGGCGTCTCGATCCGCGACCTGGCCCGCGCGCACAGCGTGGCCGTGACCACGCTGGCCTCACGCCTCGAGGAGTTGGGCGAGAAGCCGGAGACCACGGCCACCCGTGCTGAGCGTGACCGGCGCATGGCCGGCAACAACCCGACCACCTGGCCGGGGGGGACGACGTGAGCGACGACATGATCGCGTTCAAGATCCAGTACGACGCCTCCGGCGACGCGGTGCTGACCGTCAGCGGCTCGAGGGAGGTCGTCACGGAGATCGCGAGCAGGGTGCTTCCGGGCCGGCCCGACACGCCGCCCTCGAGCGCGTCGCCGTCCCTCTGCGTGGCGTGCGGCGGCGAGTTGACCTATCGCCGGATCAGCGAAGGCACCGATCGGTGTGCGGCGTGCGAGTCGGAAGGGTGGACGCCGCTCGAGCGGCCGACGCTGACCACCGAACAGCTGAACGCGATGGCGGCCACGCTGAGGGTTTTCGCGGGCGGGTTCCGCGATTCGCAGCGCTCGCGCAGGGAGTCGTGGGTGAAGCTGCACAACGGCCGGTGGACCTCACCCCTAGGTGAGCGGGTCGGCGGGAAGCCCGGCGTGTCGGCCGAATGGCTGGCCACCAACCGCCGTCCGCGCCTGGACGAATAGCTGAACGTACCGTTTGACACGGCGTCGCAGGGTGGGCTACACTATTCACATGACGCAGACGACGAAGACCTACAGCAACCCGGACACCGGCTACTGGGTGACCCTGGTCGACAACGGCAACGGAGCCGCCAGGGTCACCGACAGCCTGGCCTACTCGTTCCCGATGGCCGGCGCCGACTACCCGTTCGCCGCCCTGCTGGCCTCGAGCCGCGCGGCGCACAACGGGGCCGTCGAGGTTCCGGCCGCCCCGGCGCCCGCGCAGATCGTCTCCCCGCTCGCGCCGGCCGCGCAGGTGGCGCCGAGCAACCTGGCCACCGGCGCCACGCTGATCATGCCGACCCTCCCGCAGGCCCGCTGCCTCGCCTATGCGAACTGGTCGGTGGTCGGAACCATCCTGCGCGGCCCGGTAAGCGCGACCGGCCGGACTGCCCCGTTCACGCAGTTCATCGCCATGCGTCGGCGCGGGTGGTTCACGATCTCCGAGGATCGCACCATGGCGCTGATCACCGACACCGGCAAGCGCGCCCTGGCCCGCTACATCGCGCAGAACGGGCCGGTGGCGTAATGCCGTCGATCAGCGACGCGACCAGGGTCCAGCTGACGCGGACGGCCATCGTGAAGTCGGCTGTTTACACCGCGGTGACGGCGCGGGTCGACTGCGACCTGTGCGGCCCGCTCAAAGGCAACGAGGCGACGGCGACGGGTGGTCTGGACCACGCCCGCCTGCGGCCCGGCCACGTCGTCAAGGTCAGCACGTTGCAGATCGCCACGTACGGCCGCCCCAGCGAGGGTGAACGGCTCGACGTCGGCACGCCGCGCGGTCGGATCACCCCCGACGCCCGCAGGCCGATCCGCGAGGTCACCGGAAAGGCAGAGACGTGAACCCCTACGCCAACCCCTACGTGGTGCAGGCGCGCCACCGTGAAGCCGGGGCGGCGTTCGTGCGGCGGCGGCGTTCCCGGACGGCCCACGTGCTGCGTGCGGCGGCCGTCGTGACCACCGTCATCCTCCTGTGGGCCCTGTCGTTCCAGGCTTCCTACGCCTGGTTGGCGCCCTACCTGTACGACGGCGGGTGGACGAAGTGAGTCGGCACCGGCACGGCTCGCACAGTAGGGAGATCGACGTGGCCGTGGTGCGCGCGTGGATCGCGGCCGGCCGCCCGGCGCAGGGCCCCCGTGCCTGGCGGCATTCCCGGGCGCAGGGCGACCGGTGGGTGTGGTGGCCGCTGCTGTCCCTCGTGGTGGTCGTGCTGTCCCTCGCGGCCGTCGTGGCCGTCGTGGCCGGCGTCGACCCGCTCGAGCGGCCGCGAGGCTACGCCCGCAACTGCACCTCGTGCCACGCATACCAGAGAGCGGAGATCATGGAAATCAACGTGAGCAGGCAGGCAATCGCGGACAGCGTGACCGACCTCGACAACGCGCGCAACGCATTGAGCAGCGCGTCGGTCGACCTGATCGAGGCGAAGAACCGCCTGACCGCGGTGAAGGCGGCCGGCTACGAACTGGCCCCGCTCACCGAGGCCCTGGCCGCCATCGAAGTGGCCCTCAACGACCTCGACCGCGTGCGGCGCTCGAGCGCGCTGGCGGCCGGGAAGGCGCGCGAGGCGATGGGCGTCAGGGGCGGGTTCACCACGTGAGCACCAACGACGCGCGCATGCGCCTCGAGAACGCCGTCGAGGAGATCGAGGACTGCGCCACCGCGCTGCACACCGCGCACGAGGCGGCCGTCGAGGTGCGGGAGATCCTGAAATCGGTATTCGCGTCCGGTTACGAGCTCCCGGAGATCGTCACAGCGCTGACCGATACCGCCCACCTGCTGTCAGCTGTCAAGTCGTCGGAGGTATGGGCGAAAACCGTGCGGCACGACATCGGCGAAGCCAGCTGATATACGTGTAGCCCATCGTTTGACACGACGTCGGACGATGGGCTACACTATGAGCATGACGCAGACGCAGAGCATCGCCGAAGGCGACCGGATCTACGCAACCGAGAGCATTGACCTCATGCACGCGGGTGACCTGTTCGTCCGGCCCGGCGACGAGGGCACCGTGACCCGACTGCTGGGTTTCGATGATTTCGACCTCGAGATCGAGTGGGATGCGGGCTTCGGCGTGACTGCCGTCAACAGCGGGTCGGTGGCGCTGATCATCTGAGAACCACCGTAGCCCATCGTTTGACACGACGTCGGACGATGGGCTACACTATTCACATGACGCAGGCAATGACGGAGAGCGGAGAGAGCGGAATGACGGACTGGTCACACACGATCGGTGAAAGGGTGCGGGTGTCCTACACCGGCACCGTGACCGGATACGACGCGCGAACCATCACCCTGGCCGTGAGCGAGCACGAAGAGATCGCGCTCGCGGCCGACGAGACGCACGAGATCGAGATCCTGCCGCCCGTCGAGCCGCCCATGGGCACCGTGGTCATGGGGTGGACGAGCGAGGCGCGCCAGGACGTGGCCACGGTGTGGCAGCGCATGGGCGAACGCGACGCCAGCGACCGCCACAGGTGGCAGTGCATGGGCGAACGCGAGTGGTTCACGTGGGAAAACGTACTCGCGGACACGAAGTACGGTCGGAAGATCATCGAGCCGTGAGCCGCGTCGAGCGGATCGTCGCGGTGTGGAACGCCAGCGCGCAGGCGCAGATGAGGCTGCACCGCGACTGGCCGGCGCTGGCGCGCGAGCTTGCGCTGCTGGCCGGCCGCGGGGACGATCGCACGCCTGGTCGGGGTGGCCGCCCCGGCAGCACGTACGAGGAGCAGCTACGGGGCGTGCGGGAGATCCGTGATCGCTGGCGGCCGCACAACCCCAACGTGCCGGGCGACATGTACGACCCCGGCCCGCACCGCCCGGACCGTCCCACGGGGCGACGGGGATAGAACCCCAGCGCACGGCGTCGTGTCGAAATTCTGCGTCACAGTGTTTGACACGACGCCGTGCGTCTGGCTATACTATTCACATGACGCAGACGAGCACCCACGCAGACCGGATCCGCAGGGCCTACGCGGACACCCGCCCCTACGTGACCACCGATTACATCGGGTTCGAGATGCTGCGCGAAGAGGCCGGGCTGTCCACCCCGCAGTTCGACGCCGCGATCCGGAGCATGCTGCACGACAGCGACGCGACGATCATCGGTGAGAGCAACCAGAAGACCCTGAGCCACGCGCAGCGCGCGGCGGCCGTGATGATCGGC
>JAZJZX010000031.1:11668-28918 GCA_040389445.1 Chloroflexota bacterium | reverse complement strand
GACGGGGGTCGGGAAACCGGCCCCTCGAAGTGTTTGACACGACGTCGGGCGGTGGGCTACACTATTCACATGACGCAGAACGAAGCACCGGCCCCGACGACGATCGTCAACTCGAGCTACCGGATCGGCAATCAGACGATCAACACCCAGCTTGCGCGCTGTGAGCACTGCCGCGGGCGTATCGAGCGGATCGTCCCCCGCAACGGCCGGCCCGGCATCTGGGGCCACGAAGCCACCGGCCGCGCGGCCTGCATCCTGCCCGCGGACGGCGACAGCGTGGCCACCCCGATCTAGGCCAGCAGCACGACAAGGGCCCCGCGCACTGGCGCGGGGCCCTCTCTGTGTCTGAACCATCGGGGGGGGTTCTGGCCTGGACGCTACCTGATCAGGCCGTCGCGCGGGGAGATCGGAGCCCGGTTGTTCACCGGCGTCACCTGTCCGCGCACGCCGAACAGAGCGAACCCGGCCACCACCAGGAACGCCAGCGACGCCAGCAGTTCGCCACTCAGATGCAGCCCGTACTCGGCCAGCAGCGCCCCTCCTGCGGCCACCAGCCCGGCGAACAGGCCCGGCGCCCACGGGCGGGTCGTGGCCGCCGTGACGGCCCCGCCGACCAGCGCGACGATGGCTGCCCCGGCACCAGGGGTCAGCCACTCGAAGTTGAGCGCCACCAGCGCGGCCACCACCGCAGCGATGAACCCGATGATCAGCGTCGGTTCGCGTCCGAAGATCTTCATTTTCCGCACTCCCTGCACAGTCGGCCCGGCGTCGATCGTCGGGCCCTGAACACATGGTCACCCAGAAACAGCGCGAAGCGCCACCAGCCGGTGGCCGCGACCAGCGCGAAGATCGTCAACCGCACCCATTCCCGGGCCGGCCAGGTCACGCCGAACGCCAGCTGCACGCTCACGAGCGCGAACGTGCAGGCGAGCACGACGCCTAGTGTGAACACGTTGCGGCCGATGGCGCTGCGCCACCACGGGGCTAGTAGGCCGTAGGCGAGCACGAACGCCAGCCAGCCGACCGCGGCCGCGTGGGCGGCCCACGTCCCTAAGTTAACGATCATTACAAACCTAACGGTGCGCAGTGAAGATCGTGTGCAGGTCCTCCGCCAGATGGTTCTCCTCGCGGATCTCCCTCAAGCGTGCCACCGTCGCGGCCACGGCCGGCCACCTCGAGCGCGTAGCCGCCAACTCCCGCTCAATGCGCGCACGCGCCTCACGCGCGGCGGCCAGGTCGGCAGCGTCGGCGGGGGTCACCGGGTGCTCCGGGCGGGCCCTGTGCCTACGCCACGCGATCATGTCTCGTCCCGTCGTCGGGCGGCGAGCTCACGCATGGACCGGATGAGTGCCGTCTGAGTGGTCATCTCGGCCGTGAGCGCGGCCGACTGAGCGCCGTACTGTTCACTGAGCGCCGCGCTGGCCGCCGCCACCGCGCGCCACTCGTCGGCGCGCTCACGCTGCACCTGAGCGGCCCCGCGCTCCGCCTCGATCAGCCGCTCGACGGTGCGGCCCGGCACCAGCCAGCCGCGGGCGACGGCGATCACCAGCGAGAGGCCGATGAACGCCGTCGCACCCGCGTCAGCGAGCCACCCCGGTAACGCCGCCAGTTCCCCCACGGACGTAAGGGTACGGGTCGATTAACTCTCTGCCACGTTGCCGGACGCGTCGGCCCGGAAGCCCGCCACCGCGTACAGGTCGAGCAGGTCGTTCCATTCCGCGCCGGTGAGTGCGGTCGAGTCGCCCACCTTGCCCGCGAGCTTGTTCGCGGTGGTCTGCAGAAGCTTGCGCACGCGGCACACGCCGCCACCGACGACGGCGAAAACGGCCCGGTCGTCGGTGGTCACCTGCGTGCCTTCGGTGTCGATCACGTGGAAAAGCTCGCCCATGTCCTCATCCTCCTGTGGTTGCGGCGTCGGCGCCGGCTGGTAGTAGCGACGCAGCAGCGCGGTCTTGTTCTCGCCCTCGCTGTCGCGGAAATACGAGATGTGCGTGTGCGTGTCGTGCCCGGCAGGCTCGCCGGTCTGGATACCCAGCGCGTCGTAGTGCACGATCCCGCCCGCTGGCGACTCACGCCCGATCACCTCGCGGATGTTGCGTGCGTCCGGCGCGCCGGCGCGGCACTGCGCGATCAGCCAGGCCGTCAACTCGTACAGTTGCTGCCCCGACAGTCCGCCGATGTCGAGCGCCATGGCGGCGTTGCTGCCGGGCCGGTCCCGATCGGTCTGCCGCTTGGAGTAATCGGTGGTCAACTTGCCGATCTGCGCGAGCACGTCGTTGCCGACGTGGTACCCACCGGTCGACTGGTGCGACTGGTCACCGACGATCCCGATGGCGTCGCCGGGGATGCCGAGACTGATCAGGTAATTGCGCGCCTCGATCAGCGCCGGGTCTGCGTACGTCATGGTTTCCGCTCCCTTCCCTCGCCCTCGACGGTACGCCACGCAGGTGATCAGGCGACGCGCGTCACGGACAGCCGCGACGCCGCCCGGACGACGGTGTTCGACGCCGTACTGACATCCTGCGCCCACTGCCACTGCATAACGCCGCCCGTCGTGCCGCAGGTGTAGATGCCGCCGAACTCGAACGGGGTGTCGGTCACCTTCCCGTGCAGGCCCGTGATCGCGCTGTCCGCAGGCACCGAATACGACTGACGCACCATGACGTTGGTGCTGTCGAAATACTGGAAATAGCTGCCCGCGAACGTGCCGCTCGGCACCGAGAACCGCTGCCGGAAGTCGGGCGTCACGCCGGAGTTGTAGGCGCCCTCGACGGTGTACACGTAGACGCCCGACGCCTCGACGTTCACGAACAGGTGGTCATCGTCCTGGTACGTGCCCGTTGAGATGATCGTTTCATCGATGGTTTTGTATGCGACCATCGCCGGGTTGAGCGAGGCGAGCCGATCCAGGATCGCCTCGCCCTCATGGCCCCGCCCGATGTGGCCGGGCTTCGCCCAGTTCGTCGGATAGTCCGCCCACGGTGCCGTCATAGCCCATTCACCCCTTGTCGCCAACCGTGGATCTCGGAACCTACCGACGCGGCCGACGCCGGCCCGTCGATGCCTCGCGTCACCGTCGCCGTCTGCAACGGCCGCAGCGCCAACACGACGGCGCGCGAGATCGCGGCCGCCCCGCCGACCGGCACGATCGAGCCTGCGATCGCGGCCGCCGCCGTGAGGTCGTAATACACGCCGATGCCGGCGTCATCGCCGGTGGTCGACGCGTCGGCCGACACCTGCGTGAAACCGGCCGGCGTGCCCAGCGAGGAGAAGTCGTCCTGCCTCCACACGAAGATCAGCGCCGCACCGCCCGTGCGCGTGAGCGTGATCGCCGGATAGGCGATGTTGACCGCGCTCGAGTTGAGCAGCGTGTGCGCGGCCGGCGTGCCCTTCGTGCCGCTGGCGTACTGCATGCTCAGCCCGGAGAAGGCGAACATCCTGGCCAGGCAGTCCGCATTGGCCACCCCGCCCGTGAAGGTGATCTGCGGGGCGACGTCGCCGGTGCGGTAGTACCGGCCGTAGATCTTCGTGTTGCCGAACGTCAGCAGCGTGTCCCACCCCGGCTCGTCGTCGGGAACGCCGGTGCCCGAGTTGCGGATGGTCGCCCAGATGATCAACAGTTGCGCCGTATCGACGGTCAGGCCGACCGGTAGTGCCGGCGTAACGGGCCCGTTGTTGGCGCTGGCCACCGTCGCGCTCGCCCCGATGTAGGCCGGCGTCTCCGTCGAGATCGCGGTGACCCGCATCGGCTGACCCGCCACCTGAATGTTGTACGGCAGGTCCTCCGTCGACTCCGTCCAGGACGGGCCCCTCGTCGGCGGTGCGATGCGGATGCTGGTCGAGCCGGTGGTTATCGGGGCGGCCAGCACACTCCCGTCAGCGTCCACTTGATCCACCTCGTATACGTCGGCAGGGCTGGTATGGAGCGTGACGGTGTGGTGGACCTGCGAAAACTCCTCCTCGCCGCCCTGCACCATCATGCGCGTCTCGTAGTACGGCACATAGCGTGGCGCCGGCGTCGTGTCGATCGTGAACACGTCGCCGGGCAGCAGCCAGCGCACCGCGGCCCGGTCGGTCGAGTCGAACGCGGACCGGCCCAGTTCGAACGTCACCTCGGTGAAGCGTTTCTCGCGCACGCTCGACACGTGCGCACGCCAGGCCGCCTGTATCACCAGGTCGTCGTCGGACTCGAGCGAGACGTCGGCCCGGCCCGGCTTCGGCCCCACCCCGTCCGGCGCGTCCTGCGTGGTCCGGTGGAACCAGTCATCGTCGGGGATGACGTAGCGGCCGCTCGAGCCGCCCTCGCGGTTCACTTCCATGTCGTTGTACAGGTCAACGTCGCCGGTCAGCGGCGTGAACGGCGCGGTGACGTGCGCCCAGTCGAACCGTGCGACCGGCGCCTGGTTGTAGAGCGCGAACCTCGAGGCGTACACCAGCGCCTCGAACCCGCGCCACTCGTAGAGCATGCCGCCGTCGCTGTCGACCACCTCGTGCACCAGTTCGCCGGTGGTCTTCGGCTTCTGTGGGCCCATGGCCACCACGTCGGCCGTCGTCGGCTGGCTGACGCCGAACGTGATCCCCTGGTCGGTGAGCAGGCGGAACATGCGCATGTCGCCGTTCTCCGACGTGTAGCCGTTGACCCCGTTGGCCACGTTGGAGACATAGGCGATGTAGTTCGTGAACGCCGTGGTGTCGGAGCCCACCGCGACGTGCCCGACGCTGCTCCCCGAGATGTCGTTGGCCCCGATGGTGATGTGGTAGATGCGACCGATCGTCACGTTCACGAACGAGTCGGTGGGCACGCCGAACGTGCCGTCTTCCCGCATGATCTTGACGGCACAATCGACGTTGGCGCCGTTCTGCGTCATCTCGATCGACATGAAAAACTCTTGGTTCTGGTCTATGTAACCGGTCCAGTCCACGATCACCGCTGAATCGAAAACCGTGAACCCCTTCATCGCGTCCAAGGTCATCGCCCACGGCGTGTTGAACCGCAGGTGCACGCGGTCGATGTTGCCGCCCGTCGTGTGCATCCGCACCGGCACGAAACCGTTGGTCAGCCCGCCCGATGGGAACTTGAGCAGCATGCACACCTTGTGCTCGTTCGAGGAGTAGTAGGGCACCTCGATCTCGAGCTTGCCGTTGGTGCCGAACGTGACCAGCCCGGCACTCGAGCGCGTGTCGCCGTCCCCGGAGAACGTCACCGGCTGGTCGTCGGCCACCGACCCCTTCCCGCCGTACACCTCGATCGACGTCGCGTTGGCCTGCTCCTCGAGCGGAGCGTAGAACACCCGGTACGGGTCGTTCTCCGGCGCGCTGAACGCCTGATACGCGGCGCTGCGCAGCGGCCGCCCCGGCTGGTCAAGATCGCGCAGGATCCCACCCAACTCGACGTTCACGAACGACACGGCCGGCGTCTCGCCGGGCTCGCGCGTGAGCGACGCGATCCGCCCGTAGATCCGCTGGCTTCCACCCGTGGTCACCCGGGCCGGCGTGCCGATCGTGACCAGCCGGAAGTAGGGCGAGGCGTAGTTGTCCTCCTCGAACAGGCAGTTGTTGTCAAGCATCTTGAACCGGCACACGCTCGAGGCGACCCGCTCGCCGGGCTTCGCACGGCCCCACGTCAGGTTGATGGGCATCAGCACGCGGGTGTTGGCGTCGAGGCGGGAGACGTCGGTCCATGTCCCACCGATCTCGAACTCGACGGTCACCGTGAACGTCGTCATGCCCGCACCGCGCGGTTACTCGGCGTGACCTTCATTTTGATCAGGCCGTTGTCGAGCGCGTCCAGGAAGCCCTTCGCGAGCCAGTTGCCGGTCTGTCCGGGAGATGCCTCGACACTCAGCGTCCAGTTCCCGCCGCCGCCACCGCCGCCCGCCATCGCGGCCTGCATCCGCTTGGACTCGTTGGCGTTGTAAACCATGCCCTTGGCGAAGTCGACAATCTCGTTGCCCCACTCGTTGACCTGCTTCGGTGCCCCGCCCGGACCACCCGCGGCCCGGCCACCGGTGCCGCTGGAATACTCGCCGCTCAGGTTCGACTGGCTGGCGAAGCGGTGGTCACCAGCGACCACGCCGCGGTAGACGATGTTCACCGTCTCGTCCTCGATGGCGCCCAGCGCGGCGTTCACGCCGTCTTTGAACGCCTGGAAATCAGCGAGCGCGCCCTTGAGTTTCGGGCCGATCCCGGGGATCCAGCCGAACGCTTTCACCGCGCCGTACAGCAACGCCTCGAGGTAGCCCAGCCAGACGGCGACAGCGGCCCGGAAGATGCTCGAGATGCCGTCCCACGCGTTTTTCACGATAAACACCATCGACTCGAACCAGCCCGACCACATCGCGAACACCGGCGCGACCTGCCCTAGCAGTTCCATCAGGTTCGAGAAAAAGTTGATCACGCCCTGGCCCTGGCCGCCGTTCGCCCAGTCCGCGATACGCTGCGTCGACTCCTCGATCTGCGTCAGCATGTCGGTGCCCTCATCGCCGGACGCGTGGAAGATCGCCCCAATGATCTCCATGACGTTGCCCGCGATGTCCTTCAACTGGCCCATCGTGTCGATGGCTTTGTCCAACCACTCTTGCAGCTGCCCGGAGTCCTTGCTCTCGCGGATCCAGTCCGCGAACCGCTTGGCTAGCGACCCGACACCCTCGCTGAGTTGGGCGAACCTCGGGGCGGCCACCTCGAGGATGTCGCCGAACGCACGCCCCAGCAGCGGCACCGCGTCGAGCAGGCCCGACACGGCCACATACAGGTTGCGGAACACCGCCTCGAGGCGGCCGTCCGCGGCGAAGTTGGCCAGCCCGTCGCTCAGTTGCTTGCGGATGGCGGCGAACTTGAGGCCCAGCTTCGGCAGCCAGTTGTCAACCACCGGCTTGATGAACCCGGACAGCGCCTTGATCTCGCCGGCCGCGCCCTCGAACACCCTGCCCTGAAAATCCTTGACCAGTGGCTTCCACGTGTCGCGGAGCTTGACGAGCACGCGCACCGTGTCGGCCGCCTGCGGGGCGAGTTTCTTGAGCGCCTTCTCGAACGCCTCGGTGTCGCCCGACAGCCCGGCCTGCAGCGCCTCCCCGACACCGTTGAACGCCAGCTTGAGCCCGACCAGCAGCAGCGCGGCCGTCCCGATGGCCGGCGCCAGCAGCATGACAATCGGGATGATGTTGCCGATCGCGCCGATCAGCGGCAGAACGACCGCCAGCGCGGCGACGGCCTTCGCCGCGAACAGCCCGAACGTGCCCGCCAGGCTGACCATGGTGGACGCTGTCCGGTCGCTGAGGGCACGGGCCAGCCGCGACGCGATCGTGTACGCCACCAGCGCCCTGGTGGTGCGCTGAATGGCGTTGTGCAGCCTGCCGTAGGCCGTCGTGGTGGTGCGGATGGCCACGGCGTTGGAGACGAAGTGTCCCTGCGCGTCGCGTAGCCGCCCGTTGGCGTCGCGGTAGACGCCGCTCATGATGATGACCTGCTGGGTGTGCTGGCGCGTCACGAAGCTCGAGCGCTGAATAGCGGCGTTCGTGGCCCGGATCTGCGCCTGCGTCCGGGTGAGCACGGCCGCCGCCGTCGAGCGCGCCTGAACCGCGATCTGCACAATGTTGGCCATCCCGGACCCCCCCTCACTCTGTCGGTTGCGCGAACTCGCCCTTGGCTTCGCGGTAGATGTGCTCGACGGCCAGCAGCCGGTAAAGCTCGCCATCCTCCGCGAGCAGGGTGCTCAGCGTGTACGCGGGGAACTCGCGGAGGATGGCTAGGACGCGCTGTGCATAGGCAAGTTCGCCAGGGCAGCCGACAACCCCTGATCGGTCAGCGCCGGTACTCCGTCCATCAGCCGCGCCGGGGAAGGCTGCCCAGAGGCGGATTCTTTTCCCACCTCGGCGGGCACGTCGGCGGTGTCGCCCACCCAGCCGTTCAGGATGTAGAGCAGCGCCTCGACGTCGATGGCCCGCAGGCCCTCTGCGGTGGCGGGAACGGGGTTGCCGCCCTCATCCACGTAGTTCCACCAGATCAGCGCCGGCGCGAACAGGCTGTCAATGACGCCGTTGACCTGCGCCGCGACGTCGCCCTCCGTCTCGCCGCGGATCTGCGTGACCGCCTCGATGGCCCCGACCGACGGACGGCGTGTCAGAACCTCGAGGCCATGCAGTTCGTGATCCTCGGGGAAGGTGATCTTCTTGGGCTTGCGCTGGAAGCTCATGCCCGGTACTCGATCCGGCTTGCGCGCCGCACCGACAGCACTGCGGCTGTCCCGGCCACCAGCAGCACCAGGCCGGCCCCGATGAGCCAGGGCACCGGATTGTCGCTGGCGCCGGTCAGCGGCAGCGTGGCGCCGGCCGTGCTTGCCGACGTCGAGGGCTTCGCGCTGGCGGATGCCGCCGACGACTGGCTCGACGTGGTGGGCTTCGGTGCGCAGGTCAGATCGTAGGCCTGGCCCTTGAACGTCACCTTGCTCACCGTCACCGCGACGGTGCCGGGCGGGTTCTTTGTGTACCCGACCCCGAAACTCATCAGGGCGCTCGACTTCGGCGGGGTGGTCATCGCCACCAGGCCGGCCGCCGTCGCGTTTTCGTAGGCCTGGCCACCGGTCACCATGGTCCACTTCGATGCGGCCGCATTCCAGCGCAGCGTGGCGTAGCCGGTGTTGTCGGGATTGCGCACTTCGACAGAGAAGAAAGACGGCTGGTCCGGTGCCGGGGCGGCCACGAACGTACCGGCAGCGAGATCGGCAACGGTGCCGGTGGCCGCGTGGTGCACCAGATCGTCACCGGTGAACCGGAATCCGGCCTCGAGCGCTTCGGGCTTGCGGTCCGCTTCGTCGGGGTTGACGTACCAACCGCTGGCGCAGGCGCTCTTGACCGCGAGATCTGCGGGGTCCGGGGTGGCCGATACCGCGGCCCGGTCGATCGCGAACACCGCGGTCAGCACCAGCGCGGCGAGCAGGCCGGCCAGGGTGGCGGCCCGCTTGAACCTGAGACTCATTGTCGCTCCCTGCGAATTATATATCTACGGACAGTTACTAGGACCAGGTCGGCACGGTGCCGTCAGCGAGCACAAAGGGCGCCTGCCACGTGAGCTCGCCGGTGGCCGCACGCGTGAGCGCGTAGTCGGTGCCCAGCATCTCCATCGCGAGCGTCTGGCCGCTGTGACCGATGGTCACGGTGCGCAGGACGCTGGTCGACGGGATGGTCTTGAGCGTGACGTGGCTGAACGTCGCGGCGTCGTTGAACACGCCCTGCGGGCTGAATGAGCCGTCCGCGAGCAGCAGCAGCCGCTCGATCGCGAACTTGTCAACGCCCGTGACGTCCTGCACCGCCCGCGGCGTCGCAAGCTCGAACTGCGTGATGTCGTTGCTGAGCGTGGCCGGCGTACCGGCGCTGTTGTCGATCGCGACAGATGCACCTAGGCCGTTTTCTTTGGTCACGTTAAGTCACCTTCCGTTCTGAGTTACGTTGCCGTTGCCCCATGCGATGTTCGCGCCGGACACGTTCCCGTTGATCCGCGGCCCGTCATGCGTGACAGCCTTCGCCGCCGCCTCACGACGGAGTTCGATGCCCGGCTCGCTGAGCGCCGCGACGATCTTGTGTGCGTCACCGATCCGCTCGACGTAGAGCATGGGGACGTGGCCCGGCCGGATGTCGACCACGACGCGCGTCACCTCACTGACCCGCTCAACGCCCAGCGCCTCGCACAGCTTCGCCAGGCCGAAGCCCGTATCTTTCGCCATGATCACTCCGCTCCGTAGCGCTCGCGCTGGTGCACGATGCGTTCCTGGTGCTGGCCGAACTCGTCCACCCACGACTGACCGTCCGGGTGGGCCACGACCAGCCCTGACGGGTTGCCGCGCCAGTCACCGTCCCGGTGATGGAAGGCGAACGACCACGGCACCGTGTGCGTGCTCGCGCGCAGGCAGGGCTGCCCCGGATCAAAGTGATACTCGTGGAACCCGCCCAGCGACACGCACCGCTCCCGCCACTGGCGCCGGATCCCGTCCACCCGCCCGTCGCAGGCCGCGACCAGCACGCCCTCGTCGGGCGAGCCGGGAGGCACGACGGTCACCCAGCCCTTGGCGTTGTGCTCGCACATCACGTCGGCGCAGGTCGCCTGCACGCGGCGGGTCGTGACCATGCCGAACGACCGGTACCCCTGCACGGGGCCGACCGGCTGAATGCGGTTGAGATTGCGGATACCCATGGCCAGGCCCCCTAGAAGGCTGTCGCGGTGAGATTGCGGACGAACGACACGGCGAAGTCGAGGCCGGTGAACGTGCCGGTGGTCGACACCCGCACGTAGCGTCGCGTGGTGGCCGTCGCCCCGCCCTGCAACCGCACCGTCGAGCGCGCCGCGATCGTGCCGAACCCGGCGCCGGTGAGGTCTGCGAACGTGGCGTTGTCGGCAGAGTCCATGAGCTTGATCGTCGGCGTTCCCGACGCCAGCGCGAACACCTGCAGGTAGGCCTGCCAGCCGAACGCCGTCGACGCCGCGCCGTCGAGCGCCGTCCCGTTGGTGGCCGCGCTCTCGACCCGACGCCCCGCGGTCAGGTTCTCGCCCCACTCGAGGCCGGAGCCGTCCGACTGCAGGTCGACCGTAAAGATCAGGTTGCCGTCCTGGTCGCGGTTGCCGTCGTAGTTGATCTGCCGGGCGGGCAGATTGAACGAGGCGCTACCGATTGCCGTCCCGACCAGCCCCATGGCGGTGACCTGTGCGGTTGGAAGTGCCGAGAGTCGCGCGTGCGACTGGTCGGTGGCGTCATCAAAGAACGCCATGAACTGCGCGCCACCGGCGCGCCGGCCGCCCATCTTGGCGTTGGCAAACTGGGTGATGTCGGTCGCCTCGAGCGCGGCCGGCCCGCCGTTGATGCCGGAGAACGCGTTGATATCGCCGGACACGTCGTACCCGCCGATGAACAGCCGCATACCAAGGCCAGTGCCTTTAGTCACTCTCAGTCACTACCCTTCGTCGCGTTGAGGTCGTAGACATCCCACATGATCACCGGCACGAGCAGGTCGGCAATACGGAACGGGGTGTTCTGAAAGGTCGCGAACCCGCCGCGCATGCGCATCGGGTCACCGTGCGCGCCGAACACGTCGAGCGCGTGATCCTCCGCGGTGAACTCAAAATCGCCCATGTAGGCGTTCCACAACAGCCCGACGCGCATCGCCATGTCGGAGTCCATGGTGTTCAGGTCGTCGGCTGACGGGCCCACGTATGGGCAGTACAGCCGCACCAGGAACTCGAGGCGCAGCGACACGACGGCCAGCCCGGACGCCCTCGCTATCGGGTCGATGTTCTGCACCCAGCAGGCGAATGTCCACTTGCCGGACGGTGCGCTGCGCGGCTCATGGCTCATGATCACGTCGAATGCGGCCGTGCGCGAGGCGTGCGTCAGCAGCGCATCCACCATCGGCTGCAGGTCGACCCTGTTGGCGGCCACGTCAGTTCATCCTCGGGATGTAGAGGCGCAGGTTGTCTTCGGCGATGTTGCCCGCCAGGCCGTCGAGCATTTCGCCTGCTTTCCGGAACGAGTGGTATCCGGGAAAGCCGGGGCGTGCGCGGTTGCGCGAGCCGGTGCCCTCGAGCCACGGCCCGTAGACGCTGTTACGGTCCGTCACCGTCCACCCGCTGGCGCCGGTCGGCTCGATGTGGATCGTGTTCCAGTAGTGCGGTGAAGGGTGCTTGATCGAGCCTTTGAGTAGCGAGACGACGATCCGCTCACCGCGCCTCGCGACGACTTTCGCGACGTCCTGCACGTACTCGTCGTGGGCACGCAGCGCGCGGCCGTCCGTCAGCGGCCCGGACACACTGCCGTCGATGTCAAGAATGAACATGACCCACCCGCTCAGACCGCATAGGTCCGTGCTCCCTTGCGCGAGTAGGGCTTCGCGCGCTTCCACGCGGCGGCCAGCCCGGAAGCCCGCGCCTCACGCTCGTTGTCGTCGCTGCCCACCGTGCGCGCGTAGGCCGCGCCCTCCTGCACCGCCGTCTCCTGCGCGATGGCGACCGCCAGCGCCTCGATCGCGTAGGGAGGCACCCAGCGCGTCACCGGGTCGGCGCCGGCATGCTCAGCCGCGGTGGTGCCCGCCACGCCGCGCGTGACGAGCAGGCGACGGTAGGCGTAGATGTCGGTGCCAGTCGCATGCGATGCGACGGGGGTGCCCGCGTAGCCGCGCCGGACGAACAACGTGTTGCTGAGCACGCGCTGAATCAGCATCACCTCGCCACCCACGGTGATCATCTCGCCTGCGGCGTAGTCGGTGCCGTCGCCCACGGTGATCGAGGTCGGGATCGAGGCGGACACCTGCGATACCAGGTCGGCGCCCAGGTTCTCGCCCGTGTCGACCAGCAGCCGGTCATCGACAACCAGGCGCTCACTGCCGACGCGCAGCAGGTGGCCTACACCGACCTGCGCTACGCCGATGGCCGGGGCGGTTACCAGGTCGGCCGTGTCGGCTCCGATGGCCAGGGTCGACGCGAGCGCGCCGCAGGCCTTCGCCTCATCCCACCAGCCGGTGGTACCGACGATCGCGGCGCGGCGTTGCGGCGTGCCGCTGGTGCCGTCCCGGAACGTCGTGGCGCCGGCGCGGTCGAGCTCGAGCCAGGACGCCGGCCGGTCGGTGCGGTTGTCGGGGCGTAGCTGAATGCCGCTGACCGCGGAGCCGCCCACCGTGGCGCTGTCGACGGAGATGAAATCCACGGGGTCCGTGTACAGCTTCCACGACGGGGTGCTGGTGCTGGTGTCGTCGGCCGGAACGTCGAAATACCAGGTGCCGTGGTACGGGTAGAACCTGCGCTCGAATGCCTGCTCGATGACGTCGGTGGCGCTGTGGATGGCGCGGTCGAGACCCTCGATCGAGTACACGTTGAGTGCACGATCCAGGGCCAACGCCAGCGCTTCGCGCGAGCAGTAAGCGGGTCGACTACCCATACCTTTGCCGTTCGTTTAGGCCAGGTCATCACGTGGTGACCGGTATCGGGGATGATTTTCAGTTGTCGCAGGCGGCCTGACCGCCCGCTGATCAGGATGGTAGCGCGTCACGACCTCAGTACGTACTGCCGTCGAACGAGCAGTGCAGGCAGCCACGGGCCGACTCGAGCGGGGTTCCGCACTTAGGGCAGGCCGTGGGCTTGATCCGTATCGAGCCGTTACGTAGGGCGTCGCGGAACATGCCCACCAGCGGCTCGAACCCGGACGGCCGTTCAGTGACCGGATGGGTCATGGTGGCCCGCACTGTCGGCTCGCCGATAACTATCCCGCCGACAACCGACACGGGCGTGACCACGGTGGCCGCCCCGGACACCACGGGTTCGCCGACCGTGATGGCGCCGGCCACGCTGATCGGATCCGGCGTGACGCCGCCCGGATCGACGTCGGTGATGACCGGCGACACCCAGTACCCGCCGCCACCGAACTGGGTGTTGGGGTAGCTGTCGGCCGCCGACGTCGGGGTGGGCGTGACCTTGAACCGGCCGTTGGCCCCGACGCCGCCGCCGTTCTGGTACGCGGTGATCGGTCCGGAAGTCTGACCGGCCGACGCGAAGAACGCCCCGGTGGCCACGTAGTTGTTGGCGGTGCGCATCGTGGCGTACAGCCCAGCGGAGAACAGCGCGGCCGTCACCTGCACCGCGGTGTCAAAGTTGATGCGGTTGCGCGTGCCGCCTGTGATGGCGCCGGGCGCGGCTTTGCTCGCGAGCAGCGTCCCGAGGCCGGACGGCGTCTCATCCGTCGAGCGCGACCAGAGCGCCACCGACACCCCGGTGGGCGGGGTGGCCGACGCGTAGAACTCGACGCCGGTGCACCAGTACGTGCCGCCGTCGTTGATCTGAAAGCCGGTCGAGACGGCGATCGGCCCGTCAGTCTCGTTCGGCGCGCCGGGGGTGCCGGTACCGAACAGCACCCATTCGGTCATCGGGAGGGCCTACACGCCAGCAGGGGCGGTGATGGTGCAGCCGGTCACGGTGACGACGGCGCCGGTGACGAACGCCGTGGTGTTGCAGGTGACCTCGCCGCCGCCGCCCGTGGCCGTCACCGTGGCGTCGATGCGGCCGTTGCCGTCGCTGTCCAGGAACCGCGCGTAGCCCGCGGTGCCGGTGTTGTCGGCGCTCGCGTCCTGCACGGCCGGCGTGATGTCGAGCGTGGCGACGCCGGCCGACGTCGTGAACGCAGGATCGCTGAGCGTGAACTCCGCGAGGAGTGTGCCGCTCGCCGCCGTCGCCGGGCCGGCCGGCCGCGAGCCGGTGTAGATCCGGAGCTTTCCGGCGCCGGATCCGGCGTCGATCTGTCCGACCGTGGCAGCGGCAATGGCCGTGCGGGTCGCTGCGTCCCAGTTGGCCATTGCCGCCGCCCCTTACTCGTCGTTAGTCCATAATGGACAGTTGTTGCCCTGAATCCCTTACGTGCCAGTTCCGGAAATGATCTCCGTTACTGAGCGTCACGCTCCTCGCGCAGACGCTCGAGGCCACTGACCACCGTCGTGCGGGTGCCGCGCGGCCGCGACTGCTCAGCGGCGAGCGCGGCGTTGATACGCCCCTCGCCGTCCGTGCCGCGCCCCGCCCAGTCCAGACGCTCCTGAGCGCCCTCCGGCATCGGGTCCTCGCGCCAGGCCTGCGCCTGCTCGCTGTCGCCCAGGAACGGCGATGGGGTCGACCCGTCGTCGGCCTGCCCGACGAAGCCGGGAACGGCCGCGCTGGTGTCGCCCGTCTCGACGTCCTCGCCCACGTAGTCCTCGTGCTCCTCGGCGGCGTGCCAGACGCCCTCAGCGTCCATCCACGCGCCGGCCTGCGGCGCCTTGTGCAGCGGGTTGCCGCCGTCGCGCGTGACGTCCGACGTCGGGTCGCCGGGGTGCGGCGGGTTGATCGTCGCGTCGGACGCCTTTTCCTTGTTGACCTTGGGCATGATCCGTCCTCTCTCTGGCCGTAAGGCCGGTATACCCAGTTAGGCGGTGGTCGAGTTGAGCGGAAGGCGGAGACGTTCCGGCTTGCCCTGCTGACGCAGGCCGGTCAGAATCGCCAGCACGCAGCCCAGCTTCGCGCCGGCCGACCCGAGGTCCGGCACGTTCAGCGACAACCACTTGAACCCGTCGCTCAGCTGATCGTGACGGACCTCGATGACCATCATGTTCTGCTCTTCAGCCGTGGTGCCGGTGCTGTCGGCGGTGGTCGCGCCGGCCGCCTGCGTGTAGCGCACCCAGTGCTCGTCGTTGTCGAGCGTCGTCTCCGACACGCGGAAATATTCGGTGATCGTCGCGAGGTTCTGGCTGGTGCCGCCCGACTCCGCGCTGTGCTCCTGCAGCGTCACGATCAGGTCGTCCGGCGCGGTGCCCGCACCGCAGACGATCACAAAGCTGCAGGTGGTGGCGTTGCGCATGTCGATGCGCAGGCCGGTCGAGGCACCCGAATCGAAATCCTTCGGGGCCGTCCCGACAGCCAGGTTGAACAGCGAGCCGAGAGCCCGTTCCTTCGTAGCCATCCGGCCACCTTCCATCACGTCGCGAAACCCGTAGAACGCGACTGTCGCTGCGCACCCGGAATCGGACCGGGGGAGGGTGATCGGGGCCCTCCGCGAACCTGCTACGCAACCCGCCCGGTGGTCACCGGCACCGGGCGGTGTCTGTGCGTGAAGCCTTACGTACGCGACGCGTTCAGTTCCACGAACGGGCTGAGCGTGTCGTTGCCGCCGTACACCGGAGTGATCGACGTGTTGAGCCACGGCCGGCCGTCGCTGCGCGAGATGATCCGGAACATGGTCTGGTCGCGGGTGAACCGCGCGTGCTCGCTGCGCGCCATCTGCATGGTCATCCGGTCACCGATGAGGTACATGCCCAGGTCGACAAACGAGATGTCACCCTGCGCACCCAGCGCGTTGACCTTTTCGGTGAAGATGACGGGGCGGCCCAGGATCGTGACCGGTCCGCCACCCGCGATGTTGTTGATGAACAGCGGCGAGTTGTCGGCCGCCGCGAGCGCGAACAGTTGCGGCATGGCGTTCTGCGCCACCACCCAGACCGCGCGACCCACGCTCGAGGGCAGCATCCGCGCGTACATGGCGAAAATGTTCGCTGCCTTGATCGTGTTGGCGCCCTGGCCCGACACGGCCGTCTGCACGACGGTGGCGGAGTTGGCCAGGTAGCCCAGCGGCTCGCCCACGCCGCTGCCGCGGATGTAGGCGATGTCCTCGAAAAAGCGGAGGGCTTCCGGCCACGACGACATGACGAACGCCTCGAACCCCGGGGCGTCCATAAGCAACTCGTTCGGCACCGCCGAGAGGCCGGTGAGCTTCTGCGCCTCGAGCAGAACGCTACCGAAACGGGCCTGCGACTCGACCAGATCGGCCGACTCTTCCGTCCAGTAGGCGACCATGCCGCCGTTGACCGACCCGACGTTGGTGTTGCTGTCGATCGTCGGCATGCGGAGCTTGAGGGCACCCATGGGGATGACCCGTGCCCGCGAGCGGACGATGGACTGCTCGAGCGACAGCGCCAGCAGTTCGGCCCGGAACTCCTCGGGAACGAGGAAGCCACCGTCGGCGGGCACGGTGCCGCTGTAGGCGTCGCGGATGTCCTCGAGCGTGGCCCGGTACTCGCGGTGCGACTTCGGCACGTCGTTGATGTGCGCCGGGCCGGCCGCCACCAGCCAGTCGCCGAATTTCATGCCGGCGCCGGGCTTGTGCCCCTTCGGGTTGACCTTGACGTCGTTGTACGCGACGGAGCCCGGCGCGCGGTCGTTGATGCCGCCCGCGGTGTACATGAAATTCTTGGAGTCCGCGGCACCGGTGCGGGGGTCGAGGTTGAGGCGCTGCAGCTTGTCGCGGTCCTGCGTGCCGCCGTTCATGAGGTTCTGCAGAAGCTTGAACGCCTCCGCGTTGGCCCGCTGGTCGAGAGCGGCGGGCATCGCCGCGCCGGCCGCACCCTGCGCCGCAGCGTTGTCAAGCTGGCGCAGGCCATCCTGACCGGAGTTGCTGGCCGCCCACTTCTCTGCGTACTTCTGGTACGCCTGCGCCGCGATCGTCGGGTTGGCGAACAGCGTGTTGCGGTTCTCGGCCAGGAAGCCCGGCATGTCGGCCGGGCTGTCCGGGAACGTGATCTTGTCGAGCAGGTCGGCGGTGGCGTCGTTGTAGACCCGACCCACCTCGCGCACGTCGACACCAAACTTGGCGGCCAGGGCCATAGCGTCCCGCTCCCGCGGGGTGCTCTTGAACATGAAAACGATCTCCTCTCGGGAGCGTTACCAGTTGACCAACGGCGCGTCGCCGTTGGAAGTCTC
>JAZJZX010000031.1:5739-11568 GCA_040389445.1 Chloroflexota bacterium | reverse complement strand
GTCGAACGCCGCCTGCGCGTCCCCTGCGGTTGCCGGGGCGGCCACACTGTCGCCGGGCTCCGGGTCGCCGGCCACCTTGTCGGCCAACCCGGCAGCGACAGCCTCGCGGGCGGTGTACCACTTGCCCTCGCCGCCGTTGTTCTCCATGACGCCGCGCCAGTCGGCCGCGGTGCCACCGGCCCTGGCCGCGTACAGGTCCGCGATCGAGTCCGACACCTGCGCGAGCAGGGCGGCCATCGTGGTGTGATCGAGCGCGTTACCCCAGGTCATGCCGATGGCGTCGTGCACCATCATCATCGAGCCGGGGTTCATGGTGATGGTGTCGCAGGCCTGCGCGATGAACGAAGCGGCTGACGCGGCCAGGCCATCCACGAACCCGTTGACCTGAGCGGGGTGCTGCGACAGCGCGTTGTAGATGGCCACGCCGTCGAACACCGACCCGCCCGGCGAGTTGATGTGCAGGTCGATGGTCGGGGACTGGACGGCGCGGAGTTCGGCCACGAAGTCGGAGGCCTGCATCCCCCAGCCGCCGATCTCCTCGTAGATGTCGATCCGCGTCGAGTCGTTACTGATGGTGGCGACACCGATGTCGTAGACCTTGAACCACGAGCGCGCGGTTGCGGCCGCCCCGGCAACGCCAGGTCGCCGGTCGATCGTCTGCGCGTCGGCAGACATCGTGATCGCGGCGAGCTTTCCACCCCTACGCACAGTCACTCACCGCTTTCAGTTGTCCATTCGGCGTCGGGGAAGCCACGGCAGCGCTCGCGGCCCTCGCAGAAAAGGTATCCGCCGCCGCCACCGTAGGCGAGGATCATCGCCTCGACGGTCGGCAGACGCTTCCCGGAGATCTTCTTGCACGGCTCGCAGGTCGACCCGTCGAGCCTTTCGTTGGCGAACCACCGCTCGACCGGCGCCATCGCCAGCGTGGCGATGCGGCCGCCGTTCTGCGCCCTGGTGAGCAGCCCGCCGAAACGGGCCCGTAGCCCGGTCGGGGACAGCCCGCGCATGAACGCCTTCACCTTGTCCTTGATCTCGTCCACCGTCCGGCCACTGCCCACCCAGCGCAGCGCCTCCGCGCCGACAGCCTGTCCGTAGCCGGACACGAGCAGCGCCACCGTGGCCGCCGCGACGGTCCCCATGTCCGCGGAGATGTTCATGATGCCCGGTACGGCGCTGTTGTGCGGCGCGATCGGGGCGACGTCGACACCGTGCGCGGCAGCCTCTTCCGCGACGCGCGTCGCGGCGCGCAGGGCCAGACCCCGCATGGCCTGCTCGACCAGCGTCACGCCCTGCGACATGTCCGCACTCATGTCGAGCACGGCCAAGCGCACGGGGTCGCCGGCGGCCAGCGCCGATTCGACCCCGGCGAGCAGCGCGCGATCGAGCTCCGGCTGCACGTCGGCCGTCCAGTCGCCCACGAGCGCGTCGAGGGCACGCGTCCAGTCGTCACCGACCCGCTCGACGTAGTCCGGCACCTCGTTGACGATCCAGCCGTCACCGTTGATCACCCGGGACAGCCAGCCCTTGGCGCGGTCGGCCGGCCCGGCAGGCAGGGCCTTCTGCCGCTCGAGCGAGCCGGGGATCGGCGCGGGGTCGGGCTTCGGTTGGGTGATCGAGAGGTCGAGGTCGGCGCCGGCCGCCACCAACACCTCCCTCGCTTCCTCCCAGGTGAGCACCGTGTCGACACCGAGATAGATCTTCTGCACCATTTCGGCGATCTCGCGGGGCGAGGCGATGGCTGCGCCGGTGCTGATCTCCTCGAGGCCCATGGCGGGCAGGCCTACGGCACCGGCCGCCTCGACCGCGGGCACGCCGGCGTTGACGAGCGTCGCGAAGGCGGTTGCCTGCAGCCCGACAACCTTGGCTTTGGCCTCGACGTCACCCTCGACGGGCGATTTGAACGCGAAGCGCCGGCCGACAGCAGCCATCGTGCCGAACAGCGGCACCAGTCGGTGGTTGAGGACGTCGCGGATGCGGCGCGCCCGGGGCACGGCCAGCCAGGCTGCGAAGAAATCGTCGGATGCTTCGGCGGTGGCGCGGTTGAGATCCTTGACGATGCCTTGCGCGAACTCCGGGAACCCGTACGCCTCGCGGATCTGGCTCGCGGTGAGCGTCTGGCCTTCGGCGAATTGCATGTCACGCTGGGTGAACTTAGTCTCGACCCATTTACCCATTTCGATGATGCCCACGCGGTGCGCGTTGTTGATCCCCTGGTGCGCCTCGCGCCAGCGGTCAACGAACGTCCGATACTGCGTGTCGTCCATCGCCTCTTCGAACTCGACAATGCCGCCAGGCAGTGCGTTGTTCTCGTAGAACTTCGCCAGCCACTCAGCCGACAGCCGCGCACCGGCGAGCGTCGGGGCCAGCGCGCCCAACGGCCCGATGCCCCGGTACATGTTCTCCGGGTCGGGCGTGCGGCCCTGAATGACCTGCTCAGGCAGCAGCGGAACCCTCTCGCCGTCCGGGCCGGTGTAAACCCAGCCGATCAGGTAGTCGCGCTGGTCGGGTACCGGTGTCATGCGGTCCGGGCGTACCGGCCACATCTCGGTCGGGATACCGAGCGTCGTGACGATCACCCAGTACCACTCGCCGGTGAGGTCGACGTGCTGCTGTGACGTCTCGCGGAACAACGCCCCGTAGAAATGCGGGTTCGGCTTGAGCCACAGCATGAGCATCGGGTCGGGATCCGCGACAGCGGCCCACCCGACCTCGCCACACACCTCGCACTTGGTGCCCGGGGACGGGTCCTCCATGTGCCACTCGATCGACGACACGGCGTCTGCGAGCCTGGAGATGATGCCGTACAGCGTGCCGTTCTCGCCCATCGCGGCCAGGTCGTCACCGCGGCCACGGCCACCGCCGAGCCACATGCCGCCACCGGTCGTAGCGCCCTGCCGCCCGACGTAGGGCACCGGAGCGCGGTTGACGGGCCCTGCGACGGTGCGACGCGGGGCGAGCAGCGAGAGAAGATCCTTACCCGGCACCGCTCACCAGCCTGTCAATGGCCCTGCCCGCCACGATCAGGACGGGGAACGCCACCCAGAGTAGCCCAGCGGTTCCCCAGGTGACGTAGGCCGCGGCCGGCGCGCAGGCCAGCCCGGCGAACGAGACGAGCGTGCCTGCCGACGCGCGGAGGCCTGCCGCCAGCACCACACCGCAGAGCGCCAGAGCAGCGCGAGCGCGCCGGGCTTTTCGTCGGCTGGCCGCGCGGAAAGCACCTCGCGGGCGAGCCAGCCGACCAGGTACAGCGCCGAGAAGGCCAGTATTAGCAAGACGATCGACTGAGATACGGGCCGACCGGTCACGCTGTCGATTGTCGTTCCCATGATCAGGTACTCCGGAAACCAGGGCGGAAGCGGTCAGAACGCGCCATAGCGATGTAACGGCAGTCGTCCATGCCATGGTCGCCTTCCTTCCGCGGCTCCTCTTTGATCTTCTTTCCGGCGCCAGTGTCCCACACGTAACCAGGAAACTCTTCTACTGTTTGCGTGGGTTTCTTGACATCGGCAAGAGACTGGTCTATCGGGTGGGCCAGCGCGCCGCGGAAGAACCGCATCCGACCGGCGACCAGCCGGACCTGAACCTCAGCGATGCCGTCGAGCACATCCTTGCGCGCCTTCGTCGTCACCAGACCGGTGTCGCGGGTGAACATCTGCCGCCCACTGGCGTCGTGGTCGGTGACAACCTGCACCGGTTTGGGCTCGCGCCAGCGCCACGTGTCCGGCGGGCGGTGCAGGTCGCGCGGCGTCGGCTTCCATGTGGGATCCGGGGCGGCCACCTGCTCGAGGCATTTGAGCGCCACCACGTCGGGCGTCCACCCGGTGTGGTAGAGCTCCCTATACATGAACAGCACGCCGTCCGGGTCGGCCGCCCAGAACTGGACGCACGTCGGGTTGACGAAGCCGAAGTCGACCACCCAGTAGCGCGGCCAGGACAGCGGGATGTCGAACGGCTTGACCAGGTGGACGGCGGGGTTCCACTGCTCGTAGATGACGCCCTCCGCGGCCACCCAGTTGCCCAGCCGTAGGCGTTGGTAGCGCACGCCGGTGAGCGCGTCGAGCTTCGCGATGTAGGCCGCGCCGGCGTCGGTGACTTTGTATTCGATCAGCCCGTCCGGGCCGGCCACCTCGTCGAAGTACACGGGGTTCTCTTCGTGCGTCGAGTGGTAGTAGACCGTCCTGCCCCGGTCGCACCGCTCTTTCAGCCAGTGCGTGGGCTCCTGCGGGTTGCAGTCCGCGAGGAGTTGCTGGTACGGCATGACGCCGTTACGGAGCCTCGAGGTGCAGGCTTCCCACTCTTCCAGTTCGAGCTCGTTGGCCTCCTGCACGTAGATCACGTCGTATTCCGACGACATGATTTTCATCGGGTTGTCCATGCCGCCGACGACGATCTCCGACCCGTTGGAGAACCGGTACGCCGCGGGCTTGCGTTTCGACCCGCCGAAGAACCGCACCGCCCCGCAGGCGAGCGCTTCCTTGATCACGTACTGCTCCCAGGTCTGCAGCCCGGTGGCGGCCAGCGACACGTTCGTGGCCCGCAGCATGAGCCCGCGCATGCCGGCGTATTTCATGGCGAGCAGCAGCAGTTTCTCGAGCAGCCCGCGCGACTTCCCGGTGCCGGCCGGCCCGGCGACCAGGATCTCCGCCGACCGGTCGGCCATCACCGCCTTGATCGTGCCGCGCGGTGTGAACGAGTGCTCGATGACCCGCCTACCGCGCGCCAGGTCGGCCGTAGTGACGGTCATTGTTTGAGCCCTGCGAAGTAGGGCACGCTGACGCGCCAGGCTTCATCGAACGTCGCGAACTCTCCGACGCATCGGCCGCCCCGGACCAGCACGCGGTAGACGTCTCCGCGACGCACGATGCGCACCGCCACCGGGCAAGCCGTGCTCACGTGACGCTCGCAATGCCCCAGACGACCAGCACGAGCGCGCCGAGCGCCAGCCCACACAGCGGCACCAGCGACCAGAACGTGAGCATGGTCCACATGTTGGCGCGGGCGTTGAGTTCGCGGACCTGAGCCCGCTCGAGGGCTTCGCCCATCACTGCACCGTCCTGATCGTGAACAGCGTGCGCGGGTCGTTGGTGGTGAACGTCGAGCGGAACGTGAAGCGATACACGTCGGAGTCGGGGGCCATCATGCGAGCGGCGTGCAGGTCGATCACGTCGCGTTGCGTGACGGGCTGCGTCTGTCCACACTGGACATTCGAGCAGGCCCACGTGCCACCGGTCGGCCACCACCACATCGGCCCGTGGCCGTGACGACAGAGGTCGGCGTGGTCGACGGGGACGAACGCTGCGCGCTTCACTGGCACGGCACCACCGTAAGATGGGCCCGACGCGACTCGATCATCGACCAGTCACCATGAGTCAGATCGTCGCCCTGGCAGCCACAGATCAGCACGCGCGGCTCATTCATGCCACGGATCTTGTGCATGCTGGCGGCGTTCAGCCAGGTGAACTCAGACGGTGAGCGCACCTCGCGACGGGCGATGGCGATAGCCCGCTGATACGTCGGAGCGACAACGAAGATCATTTCCAGCGTCCTATCTTGAGTGTGAACCAACCCGATTCCCAACGCCACCAACCCCACCGGTGCGTGCCGTCATGCCATCCCGCCTCGACGCAACGCACGTGCGGCCAGGCGGGATGGCGATGGATGCAGCGACCCTCAAGGGGTAGAAAGCGCATCGCGTGTGTCCTCGACGTACTTGCGCCACCGGTCGATGGTCGGCGCGCTAACCGAAAGAGCGCTGTAGGTGCTGCGGGAGTTCATCACGGTGAACGTCCGTAGTGCCGCGTCGAGCACGTCGACGGTCGTCGCCAGGCG
>JAZJZX010000031.1:3241-5639 GCA_040389445.1 Chloroflexota bacterium | reverse complement strand
ATCCATTGTGGACGGATGGCGGTGGGGATGCCTCATGACGCCAGCGCGCCCCGTATCGGCATCCCCACCATTCCCCGCCGTCGGCCGACCAACGGGGCCAGCGACCGCATTACCGTCGCCTCTCCTCGCGGGTTGTTACGCCGCGGAAGCCCTAGTCGTACTCGTGGATCCACGCCCCGATGTACTGCTGCGTAGCGAAATGCACCTGGTACTTCGTGCCGTTGCCCATGTCGGTGGCCGCCTGACAACCACCCTGGCAGTTGCGCCACGCGTTGTACCAGCAGCTACCGCCCGAGTTGCACATGTACGTGCGAACCTTGAACACGCCATATGTCCAGAAGATATTGTCCTCGACGGCGGAGTTGATGTTGATGTCCTCACAGGCGCTCGACGCCCCGCCGACGTACTGCCAGCCGACCGTGATCCGCACATCGATGGGACTGCCGCCGAAATACTCGGTGTATCCGGCCGACCCGATCGACGGCGCTGTGTGGTCGCAGCCGTATTGAATCTCGTTCGGGTCGTCGGCCCTTGCCGGGCCGGCCACGCCGATGCCCGCGAGCACCATCGCCGCCACCAGCAGAATTCGTCTGATCATCCGCTCCCCTTGAATCGACTACGCCCAGTTTAACCGACCCACGACGCGCTGTCAAACAGCGTCCATGTCGACGCCCTTGATCCTGATCACGAGCTCGTCACCCTCGATCGCGGTCCGCACCGGCGCGTCGAGCCCGTGCAGCTTCGCGCTGCGCTCGAGCAGCCCACGCGCAACGGTGATCGCCTGCAGCTTCGGCCCGTCGTCGAGCACCGGGATACCCACGCACGCGTCGTCGCTGTACTTCGCCGTGCAGCCCTGGTGCGTGCCCGGCCCCGGGCAGGCACGCACCACACGACCCTGCGAATGAGCGAAGTGCGAGCGTTCCATGACGCCGATGGCCACCTGCAGAAATCGGGTGATCTGCGCGTCCTGACGCTTGCGCAACTGCTCGACCGCCTCGACGGGAACCTTGGACATCGCACGCTTAACGATCTTGAACGCGTCGCCCTTGTTCTTAACCCCGATAGCGTCGGCTACCTGCTGGTAGGTCAACCCCTGCGAGTAGAGCTCCGCGGCGCGAGCGTCACGCTGTGCGCTCGTTATGGTCTGCCGCATTCGGCCATCCCCGCCGCGTATCCGCAGCGTAACCGCCTCGTTGGGCGTCTCTGCCGTTGGTGGAATCGTCACTGTGTGTCACCTCCGCTGGGTCAACGATAGCCGACACGTGGCCGCTCGTCACGCCACCCACGCGCTTGACCCTCGAGATGATCGGAATGCCCTCACTCATGCCTACGACGGTATCGCCGAATGCTTCCCGTACGACCAGGAACGGTCTGCGTGACGCCACCAGGCGACACCCGGCAACCAGCGCCCACGGCCGGCCCGACGCCACAACGCGAAGCCCGACGCCCACTTCACCGTGATGAACTCCCGCAGCACCCACCGGTCGAACGCCGCCGCATCCACGCCGGCCGGCCCATCCGGGTACAGGCCGGCCGCGTACAGGGCCCTCCCGGACACCCGCAGGCGCAACGCCGCAACCGTCGCCGGCGCACCGTCCCCGACGCTGACCGCCACCGGTCCGAGTAGCGGCACGCACGACAACGCCCGCGGCAGGTCTGCGGCGACCCGCAACCAGGGCTCGTGACGCCAGCCCGCAGCGCCACCCTGCCCCAGTCGCATCGTCATCCGCAGGTCGCGCTCGCGCAGGATCTCAGGCCCGGACATCACGGATCCCGATCGGCGCATACCGCCCGACGTAGCACCAGCGCGCACCGGCCCGCGCATAGCCGTCGAACAACCGGCCCTGCATCGTACGCCAGTGGCCATAGCCGGACCGGACACCGACCAGCGCATCACAACGTCGCTGATACCGGCGCCACGCCAGCCACCGCCGCTTGGCGCGCAGGCCCCCGGAGTGGTGCACGCCCCGCCTCGAGCTCACCGCGGCACCCACCCGTCGATCTCGCGGGTCATCATCTCTTCGGCGTAGAAATCCTCGGCCGTCGCCACGAGCACGAACACCCCGTCACCGCGCCGCGCACCCGCCCGCTCGACCCGATCGCAGACCAGCTTGACCACCTGCACATCATCCGCGATGACGCCGGACTCCGTCAGCGCGTCGAGCACCGCCCGCGCCAACTTGTCGATGTCGCCCTTGCCGTCGGCGCGCACAAAGATGCATCGCACCGCCACCGGGCCGCGCCAGGTGTCGTCCGGCGCCACCATCGGATGGTTGACGCGCACATAGCTTCGCAACTCGTCACGCACCAGCGAGCGCCAGGCCACCAGCGAATCGGAGTGTTTCATCCGACCGGCGCCGATGTGTTCCATCGATCCCTGCGTACGCGGCACACCCGG
>JAZJZX010000031.1:0-3141 GCA_040389445.1 Chloroflexota bacterium | reverse complement strand
TTCGCGGACGGGCCCTTGGTCCTGTTGATACTGTCCCGGGCCAGCCGGAGCGCGGTCTTCGCCTGCGCGTTCGTCATGCTCATGACCCGTCCCAAAGGTTGTTGGTTTCGGCGATGCCCTGAACCCTCGTCTCGAGCTCCGACAACCGCCCGTTCACGCCGGCGTACGTCTCGTTGGCCGACGTCGCCAGCGCCAGGATCAGCCCGGCCAACTCCTCGGGCCGGCTCGCCAGCAGCGAGCCCACCGCGTCACGGGCCCTGCGCCGGTCGATCACCGCACGCAGGTTCTCCGCGCTCTGCGGGCGACCCGCCGACGCCTCGAGCGCGACATCGGCCACCCGGACCGCGCTCACCGCGTCACGTAGCTCCTCGAAAAACCGCTCACTGTCCACTGTAGACATCCTTCCACCTGTATCCGCCCATGCCTGACATGGCGGCCGGCCGCAACGCCGATGACGCGACACCCACCGCACCGTGCTTCCACCTTTTCGGCCGCTCGATCTCGGCCACCATCGCGTCGATACGCGTCTGGTGCCAGCCGTGACACACGCCCCTACGCTCCGGGTTGTTGCGGCACGTCTCGTTACGACACAGGCAGTTGGTGCGCTTCCCGGTCCGGCGCCAACGGCCCGACAGCACGCCGTGCAGACCGCACGGGCACTCATCGATCACGGCCAGGTACGCGCCGGACCGGACCTCCCAGCGACGCACCACCCGCACGCGGTTGGCGGCGATCTCGATCCAGAACCGAACCACCGTAACCACCACGTGGGCCGGGATCATCTGCGTCATGCTCACAGTCTAACCGACCCGCGACGCCATGTCAAACGGTGATTCCCATCATCTGCGGCGTCAGGTACGGGTCGATCCGACCCGTCGCCAACGCCCGGTCGATACCCGCCGACACCTCGCCACCCAGCCGACCCTCCGTCTCGACGCCCAGCCGCGTCGCCAGCCGCAGCGTGTTCTGCGACGGCGCGGCCCGACGCCAGCCGTACCGGTCCTGCGAGATGCGCTCCCCGCTCTGCACCTGCGCCTCCGCGAGCGTCCGGGCCTGCGCCAGGTCGTCACGGGCCCATGCCACGTTCTGCCACGCCTCGGCGGCACTCTTCGGCACCGACCACACGTCGAACCCGTACGCCCCGGCGACCAGCGTCGGCAGAACGCACAGGTAGCGGTGCTTCGTCGGCAGGAACCACGCGCCGGCCGCGGTCCGGGCCCACCCGGCACCCGACGAATGGAAGAGATCGACCACCTGCGCGACCAGCACGCCGGTGCCCTCGATCCACGACGTATCGAGGTCGTCCGCGATCTCCTCGCCCTCATCCTCGAGCTCGAGGATGTCCTCAGGTTCCTTCGGCTCCGGGATCACATCCTCGCCGAACAGGTCGATCTGCGCCTGCAGCCGGTGCCGTTTCGAGGCGCCCACGACGTCGAGCACCAGGCAGTCGGGCTTGACGTCGCCACAGCACGGCTCGAGCAGGTTGTTCAGTTCACCGTGCGTGAAGCACCACAGGCGCAGCCCGCGGCCGACCATCTGCACGTACAGGCCGTTCGATTTGGTCGGCCGCGCGATGACCACGACGCCGGTCATCGGAAGGTCGGTGCCCTCCGTGAAGATCGAGCAGTTCACCAGGATCTGCGTCTCGCCGCGCCGGTACGCCGCGACGGCGTCGGCCCGCTCGCCGGCCGGCGTGCCGCCGTGCACCAGTACCGCGGTGAACCCCGCCTCGACCAGCGCCTCACAGATGACGCCGGCGCTCGAGACGGTCGGCGCGAACACGATGCCCTGCCGCCCCGGGCAGTGCTCGCGGTAGGCCTCCGCGATCTTCTTGGGCGCCAGCGACGATTCGATCGCCTCGCCCAGGTCGCCCTCGCGGTAGTCACCACCCGAGGTGCGCACGCGGGCCATGTTCAGGTCATCGACCCGCACGAACAGGCCGGACGGCGGCACCAGCCAGCCGTCACGGCGCATGTCCATGATCGTCGGGCCCTCGACCACGCTCTCCCAGACCGCGCCGAGCGACAGCCGGTCCGACCGGCTGAGCGTCGCTGTGACGCCCAGGGCGACCGCACCCCCCTCGACGCCCCGGCCCATCGCTCCGAACGCGCCCAGCGCGTCCCGGTAGCTCCGCGCGGCCGCCCGGTGGCATTCGTCAATGATGACCAGGCCGACATCCGCGATCTGCCTCGCGCGCCGGCCCTCCCGGCTGGCCAGAGTCTGGACGCTGGCCACCACGATGGGGGCCCTGGTCTGGTTGCGTTCGGCCTTGACGACGCCCACGGCCAGGCCGGTGTGTGCCTGCACCCTCGCGGCGGCCGCCTCGATCAGTTCGGTGCGGTGCGCGATCACGACCACGCGTCGGCCCGGGTTGTCCGCCAGCCAGCGCTCCGCGATGTCCACGAAAATGGTCGTTTTGCCGCCACCGGTCGGCAGAACCGCGGCCACCCGCTGCACGCCGCGGGTCCACTCGCGCCGCACGTCGTCACCGATGTCGACCTGAAACGGCCTGAGAACCTGCCGCGTCACGCGCCGATCCTCCGACCGACCGACCCCCGGCACGCCTCGACCTCGACCGGTCCACCGCCCCAGAACAACCGATTCGGCCCGTAGACCCGACTGTGCGCCGGCATCTCGCCGCACCGATCGACCACGCCGGGCCACCCGCACAGCGCGCACCGGTGCCAGTCACCGACGACGGCCTTGCGCAGGCAGGCGTGCATGCCGGCCCATTCGAGCACGATCCCCTCGAGCTCCGCCAGGAACGCCGAATTGTTCAGCACCTCGAGCGGCACCAGTTGCCGGAACGTACCGATACACCCGCGCCGACAGCGCAGGCCGTACAGCAGCACCACCTCTTCGGTCAGCGCCAGCCACAGCATGTTGGCCTGCATCGGCGTCAGCGTCTCGCGCCGCACGATCTCCATGTTTGACATGCTACCCGATGGGCGACGTTTTGGCCAGCAGCGCGGCGGCCAGGCCGGGCCAGTGCCACGCGCAGCACGCCGGCCCAAGCGGAGCCGTCATCACGTCGACACGTCCCCAGCACGGACACCGCCCGTGCTCGCACGCCCACCGGTCACGCCCCTCGAAACAGCGGCACGGGTAGGGCTCCGCGAGGGCTGTCCCGGCAACCAGCCA
>JAZJZX010000030.1:0-3276 GCA_040389445.1 Chloroflexota bacterium | reverse complement strand
CGGCCCACCTGCCGCCCCGTGACGGCTCACTCATCGGCATCGCCGCCGCAGCCGTCAACCCCTACGACCTGGAGTTGCGTCAGCAGCCGGACGGTCCGGTCATCGGCTTCGCCCTCAAGGAAGGCCGCGCCCAGGTCCGGGTCATCGCGGTGGGTGCGCTCGCCGAGCAGATCGCCGCGTTCCGGGAAGCCGTCGAAGGCAAGCGCCTGACCTGCTACGGGACCATGACGCCCCAGACGTACACCGTGAACAAGGGCAAGCCCGACGAGCGGGACATCCCGTATACCGAACTCCGGTGCACGTCCCTGACCGGCCCCGAAGGGCTGGCGTTGCCGATGACCGATGAGTCACGACCGCCGATCGACGCGGAGGACGCCGAGCTCGCGGCGTTGAAGTTCTGATGAGCGCCGTCGAAGCCATCGCCCTCCGTCACCTCCGAGAGCCCATCACCCTCGCCGACCTGTCCGCCGCGTGCGGGCTGTCACGCCGAGACATGGAGTCGCTGATCCAGCGGCTCCGGCTCAGAGGCGAGCCCGTGATCGACGCGGGCCGGGACGGGCTGGTCCTGACCGACGACGCCGAAGCCTTGGACCGCTATGTCCAGGCACGACGCAACCGGGCGCGGACCATCCTTGCGGCTTCGCGGCCCCTCCGAGTGACGGTGGCGCGGCTTCGACAGCGGGATCTGGTACTCGGGCTGTGAGCGATTCCGTCTTGTACCGCCCCTCGTGAGCGGGTACGATGCGCCTAGACGCCATAAGCGTTCGCAGGACGCGGCCGGGGCGCCCTAATCGCTCTGGCCCTCCTGCCTCAGTCTCATTAGGGGAGACACGGTGACGATCAAGGCCCGCCCCACGACCTATCGGGGCATCCCCATGCGCTCGCGCCTCGAGGCGAAGTTCGCGGCATTCCTCGATCGCTCCGGCCTCTCCTGGCAGTACGAGCCGAGGGCCTACGCCGACGAGACGGGCCAGTATCTGCCGGACTTCCTGATCCCCGGCAAGCCCCCGACGTTCATCGAAGTGAAGCCGACCATCGACCAGGCCGAGGCCGCGATGGAAGCGATGCCTCGGATCTGGTCATCGGAGCCAACGGCCGTCCTCGAAATCTACTTCGGGGACACGCCGGTCATCCTTGCCACGAAGCCCGGTCGGAGCCGCTTCGAGCCCGTCCAAGGTAACGACTGGCGTGCGGCATGAGGCCCGATCAGATCACCGCCGAGCGCGACGATTTCCAGCCCACCGGCGAGGCGTACTGCGAGTTCGCCGTAACGAGCGCGACGGTCGCGGCCATCCCGCCACATGGCCGTCTCGCGGTCGCGGCCTACCTTCGCGCCATCCTTGCCCGGATCGGTGGTTCGTCGGCTTACGAGGATCACCGGGCCATCCTCGGATCCGTGCTGGTCGACCTCGAGGGCTACACCGTCCGCGATGCGCTGGTCGACGAGACGGACCTACGGGATCCGGCCATCGTGGCGAGTGAGCGCGAGGCGATCCAAGCGACCCGGGACTGGGCCTCGCTGCGGCGAGCTTCCTCCACCGAGGCATATCACGACCACGTAACCCGACTCCTCGATGATCGTGATCGTTAGGTGCGCCGTGTATTCGAACGACAGGGCCTCGGCTTCGTGATGCACCTGCCCGATGTTGCGACCGATGTTGCGGTCGACAGGCTCTCGCGCAGCCGTGGCGAGCTGCACGGCGAACTCCTCGTGACATCCGGCCTACCGGGGACGCGGAGCTCGACGGGCCATCTCCACCAGGCGCGGTTCAACCTGTCGGGATCCGAGACACGCTCACGGGTGGCGAAGGCCATCGGACAGCGAGCCGGCGGCATGGAGGTCGATTGGCTGGACGTGCTCGAGGACTTCTGCCGTCGCGTCCTTGCCGCCGAACGTGAGGGGACGCCGCCGATCCGCGTCGGGGCGCTGCCGCGGGCGATGGGCGTTGAATGGCGACTGGATCCGCTGATCCCGGTCGGCAAGCCCGTGATCCTGTACGGCGAGGGTGGAACCGGCAAGTCCACGCTAGCTGCAGCCTGCGCCGTGAGCGTCGAGACAGGGATCTCAGTGGTCCCGGGGTTCATCCCTCGGAAGGCATCGGTGCTCTATCTCGACTGGGAGAGCGACCAGGACGAGATCAACGACCGCGTGCGATCCGTGGCGATGGGCGCCCACCTTCCGGGCCCGGCGTCGATCCTGTACCGGGCCTGTCACGGGCCGCTTGCGGACCAGGTGGAGGATCTGGCGCGACTCGTGGCCGAGCACTCGATCGGCCTCGTCGTCGTGGACAGCGTGGGGCTGGCAGCCGGCACGTCCTCGGATGGTGGGGATGCTGCTGAGTCCGCCCTGCGGATGTTCGCGGCGTTCCGTGTCCTCGAGGCCGCTCGCCATGGGTGCTCGATTCTCGCCATCGATCATGTATCGAAGGCTGAGACGGAAGTCTCCGGGCGTTCGGCGCGACCATATGGCTCGATCTACAAGGTCAACCTGGCCCGTGCGATGTTCGAGCTGCGCCGCGGGGTCACGATGGGCTCGACGACGAACCTAGGGCTATACAACACCAAGTCCAACGTGCGCGGGATCATCGCGCCGATTGGGCTCGAGGTCGACCACGCCGATGATGGCTCGGTGCTGTATGCCCGGTCGGAGCATCTTCCCGAGCGGTCCCAGTCGACGCTCGCCGAACGGATCTACGCCGCGTTGTCCGAGGGACACTTGGAGATCAGCGACATCGCCAAAGCCATCCGCGAGCCTGAGAACAAGGTCCGGGCCACCCTGTCCCGGTATCGTGACAACCTGTTTGGACGGCTGCCGTCCGGTGAGTGGGAGGCATTGCCCCGTGCGTCGTAAGAGCGTTTCATCGCCTGACGCAACAGAGCGCAACATGCTGCGCAACAGTTGCACTGGACCCGTGCAACGTGGACTCCCCCTAAAGGGGGAGAGTCCCCGATGTTGCGCGGTCCTGGGGATCGACCGATGACCCGCAAGGATCCCGTGACCCCCGAGCTCCGAGAGGCCGTGCTGCGCCGCGACGGGATGTGCCTGCTCGCCAAGGTCGACCCCGGCCACTCCTGCCGTGACACCTGGGGCGTTCCGCACGCGCCGACCGACCTCTGGCGACTGTCGCTCGAGCACGTCAAGTCTGAGCTGCGGATGGGCCGACGCGCCCCGTCCGACCTCGAGCACCTGGTCGCGATGTGCCACTCCGGCAACGTCGGCGTCCCGTCGAAGACCCAGCGCGCCGCAATCCGTGAGTACCTGGAGGGGAGGAGCTG
>JAZJZX010000029.1:0-1188 GCA_040389445.1 Chloroflexota bacterium | reverse complement strand
GAAAGGCGAGGCGACCATGAGCAAGCGAGACATCACCAACACCACGAAAGACCTCCCAGGCAACTTGCTCCTGGGGATCGTCCCCGGAGGCCTTCAAGTCCAGGAGGCGATCGGGCAGCGCGAATTCGTCGGCTCGGCGCAACTCCCCCGCGACGGGCTCCTGGGGGAGTGGCGATCGAAATGGGAGGCCGTCGGCGTCCGCATGGCCGACGCGGAGGCCGGCGCCGGGGACCCACTGTTCTGGCACGTCACGCTCCCCGCCGGCTGGACAAAGCAGCCCACCGATCACGTGATGTGGAACGACCTGCGCGACGAGCGCGGTCGCGTCCGGGGGCGGATCTTCTACAAGGCCGCGTTCTACGACCGGAGCGCACGGCTCACGATGGTGAGCCGGTTCTCGTGCGAGCGGGTCTACGGCGACGGGGACGACCGACGCTATCGGATCCGATACCAGGTCAAGGACGGCGGCAGCGTCGTCCTGTTCGAAACCTCCCGGCCCGGATACGACCCCCAGGGTCCCCTGAACCGTCGAGCGTACGCCCTGAACGAGACGATCGAACGGGTCCTCTGGCTCACCTGCGTGCACTGGCTCGCCGCCCGGGGCGTCACCCAGCCCTACGATCCGACGGCGAACTGGGATTTCGAGATCGCCCCGGCCGGACCGGGCGACCCGCCGCCCCCGGAAGTCATCGCCCCAGGTGACCGGGTCTCCGGGCAACGCGCGATCGACTACGTCCGCACCCACGCGTCTGGCGTCTCTCTCCGGATCGGCCCCGCGCCGACGCCGAAGAACCGTCACCTCGGACGGGTGAGCCCCGACGACGCGACCCAACTGGTAGCGGACGGCGCAGTGGGAATCCAGGCGTTCTGGGTCGAGTCCCGTGCGGACGACTCGCTGGACGAGGAGTAAGTAAAGTGGATCATTGGTACGTGTTCGCGAAAACGCGCACAGGCGACCTCTGCTACGAGCGCACCTGCGGCGCTGCGGAGAGGGCGCACGCGCGCGTCGAGGAGTTCCAGGCTCGCCGCCTCGAGGATAAAAATTGAAGATTCAAGCGCGTTCCGCCCCGGTCTACTTGACGACCTTGGTCATTCATCGCTTGGGAAGCTCATCCAGGAACCGAGAAGGATCGCACGGCCGGATCTCCCCCCACACGCGCCGGGTGCGCGCGTGCGTCAGGTAGAGCC
>JAZJZX010000028.1:0-3439 GCA_040389445.1 Chloroflexota bacterium | reverse complement strand
TCACGCCGACGGCCGTCAGGGCCGCCGCGCCGGTGTTGGTGATGTTGATGAACGCGGCCGTCGAGCCGAGCGGATACTCTGGACTCGGCACGTTGGCGCCGATGGCGTACGGCCCATCCATGTTTTGGCCGCCGTCTTGTCCGACCAGGACCGTCACGGCCTGGGCGGCGTCGCTCCGGAACACCCGGAAGGTTTTCGCGAATGGCGGCACCTGCACGAACGCGCCCGGGGCCCCGGGCGCGAGCCCGCCGGCCGGATTGAAGGCTGCCCACCTCGTCAGCGTGACCGGCGCGGAGCCGGGCCGGTTGCCGACACCGATCGTCGCGCCGGCGAAGGGCCCGACCTGGCTGTTGACTCCGAGGGTCGCGTCTCCCGCGCGCGGCTTCACGCTGGCGTCGTTCCTGATCTGGAGCTCGAGGTAATCCCCCACGACGGTGAGCAGAGTACCCCCGGCTTGGGTGGCAACCAACGAGTTGATCGGCACGTCGAACTCGGCGCTTTGCTCGCCCGAGTTGCCCGAGCCCCATTTTGCGATGCCAACGAGAGGCCCGAACCCTTGCCCGGCCAGGACGCCCGCGGCGCCCGAGTTGCCAAAGGCGTAGATACTCGCTGTGAGGACTTCCGGGTCAATGACCATGAGGCCCGCGCGCCGGTTGTCCGACTGGAATTTGACCAGCGAGACGAGAGCGCCGCGCCCCGTCGGCGCGATGCCGGTCCCGACGGTCGGATTGGCCGGAACGATCTGAGCCGGGCCGCCGACGCGCCCCGGGTCGAGTCCCGACATCAGGCCTGTGGGCATGTCGTCACATCCGATTCCGCTCGCCGAGAGGAGGGCGAGCACTCCGAGCAGTGTTGTTTTCATCCATCTAGTTTGCCACTTTCGCCACTCGCCTGGCAAGCCCTATCTCGAGAGAAGAACTGCCGGCGCACCCCCCGCCGGCGCTCACCACGCCGCCGAAAGGTCTGGGCCCCCGCCAGTGCCGGCCGAAAGCGCATCATCAGGTCACCGCGAAATAGTGGGCGAGCGACGTCAGCGCGGCGGCGATGACGCCCGGGTTGGGCAGGTCGGCTTGACCGGTCTGCGTGCCGAAGGGGATTTGGCCGGCGCCGATGCCGGTCATCCAGGATGTGGCGCCGAAGTTGCCCGTCGAACCTCGCATGATGGTCGCCGGGGTGGTGGTGGCGATCGAGAGGATGGCGGCGTAGTAAAGGCCGGTCGTCAACACCCGGTAGGGGGCGATCATGCCGATCGTCTTCAGACCCGCGGTGGCCCAGCTCACCCCCTGGTCGGCCGACAGTGCGAGCCGGTTCCCGGCCGCGTCGTAAAGTCCCACCTTGCTCACGACAGGCAGGACGGCGGCGGCGCCCACCCCGATCGCTAGGTTGGTGACCAGCATGCCGGCCAGCAAAGGGATCGTGGTGTAATAGACGGTCCCGGTAACGCCGGTGCCTACCAGCACCGTCGCTGAACTGAAGCACACCCGGTCGAACGTCTCGGACAGAATCCCGAGGCCGAGGAGCCGGGCCGTTTGCAACATCGCATAGGAAGGCCCAGCCGGGCCCAGCACGCGGTTGTTGAACGCGTCCGACACTTCCGCGGTGCTGAGGTTGGCGGTGCTGCCGACCCAGCCCGCGTCCGTAAAGTTGAGCCCGGTGCTGCCGCCGAAGCTCGGGAGCTGCGCGAACGAAATCCGACTATCGCGCGCGCCGGTTCCAAAGTTGACGATCGTGGTGCCCGCGGCCAGGTTGCCGTAGCAGTACTGATCGCAGGTGACGGCGCCGTTGTTGACGGTGGTGAACAGAAAGGGCGGGTTGGCGTCGACGAACTCAAGATCCGACGGCTGGCCGGGGCCGGGCCCGCTCGTCGAGACCACGCCCCCGAGGTTGGTGATCCCGGAGCTCCCTGCCGCCCCCATCCGGATCCCGGCGTGGCCGACGACCCGCAGGCCGCACCCAGCGGAGATCGTAAAGTGGGCAAACCCGCCGGTGACCTGACAGATCCCGTCGGCCATCGAAATCGTCTGAATCGCGTTATTGCGGAGGTTCGTGGTGCCGCCGTAGACCGAGAGCTGCGTGCCGCCGCAGTTGGTGTAATCGTTGTAATTCCCGAACCACTGCCATTGAGCCGCGTCGCAGTAATCGAACTCGGCGTAGTCGTAGGCGATCGGCTGCACCTTGACGTTCGAGAGCACCACGCCCCGGTAGACCTGAAAGGCGGTGCCGTTGCCGAAGGTCGCCCCTTGCGCGTACGCCGCCGTGAGCGGCGGAGACACCTGCGCCGTGCGCGTCCCGAGCGTTCCCTCTAGATCTTTCTCGACGACGGCGCGCACGACGTTCCCGCCGCCGTCGAGGCCTTCGATCACCTTGCCCACGAGGCCGAGCGCCGTCCACGTGCCGGTCAGGCCCGCGGCCGTCAGTTGGGTTGCCTGACCGGTGGCGCCGTTCCGGTTCACAACGGCCGTGAGCACGCTGCCACCGTTGGCGATCGCCACCTTGTCGCCGTGGTACCGAATTGAAAAGCCGGTCGCCCCGCCGAGGGTGAGCCCGGTGCTGGGCCGGTGCGGGATCCGCGTGTCGGTCAAAAGCAGATCGCTGGTGATCCGGACATCGGTGTTGGCCCGAAGCGGAGTCCCATCGGTGCGCCGCGCGTACTCGGTGCGGGTCTGGATGGCGTCGGCCAGGACGTCGCCCTCGTTCTCATCGTTGCCGTTGATCGGGTCAATGACCCACGTTGCCTGATCCTGCCAGTAGGGATCCGAGATCTGCATGCGGACCCACCAGGCCGTCGCCACGGGCGAGGCCACCACCTCGTCAGCGACGGCCACGCGCACCGTGATCTCGTCGAGGAAAAAGAAGTCTTTGAGCGTTTGGACGCGGCAGATCGCGCCGGTGGTGAGCTGCGAGATATCGATGGCCGAAAGCGCGGCCAGATCGAGCGCGAACAGATCGCCCCCGCTCGTCCCTGACTCGGAGGTTCCCCCGGAGCCGACCGAGACCGCCGGCGCCGCCCCGCCCGTCGAGAATCGGCGCCGCACGCGCGCCGACTTGACGACCCCGATGAACGTCTGACCGGCCGCGCCTGCCGCCGTGAAGATCAGCGCCGTCGAGAAGTTGACGCCGTCGTTGCTGACCTCGAGGAAGACTTGGCCGGTGAATGAGCCGGTGGCCTGGAAGGTGTTGACCGAGCCGCCCCCCGATAGCGCCGTGGGAGCGCCGACGCCATCGCCCGCCGGGACGGCCAGCGATCCGAAGATGTTCGTCGACACCAGCGGGCCGCCGACGGTGACATCCGGCGTCCCGGCCGGGCCGGCGCTCGAGCCTTGCCGCCGCACGCGCATGAATTGCAGCGTGGCCGTGAACTCTACGGCGTTGGAGGTGCCCCCAGTGAAGATCGGAACGTTGGCGACCGGCGCGGCCGTCGCCGCCGCGTCGTTGCTGC
>JAZJZX010000027.1:0-20191 GCA_040389445.1 Chloroflexota bacterium | reverse complement strand
ATCCAGTGGCCCCATCTTCTTGTCCGCGGTGTCCGGCTTCAACGTGGGCTGCAAGCACTAGGGTCGTTTTCCATCGCAAGCAGGCATGACGAGACACCGTACTAGCTCGACGCCTCCGGCGACGGGCTGTTTCCTAAGCCTGGGTAGTACGGCCAGAGTTCGGGAACCGCTGTAAACAACTCGTTCTCACCCGCGCCCGTCAGAACTCCGTCGGCGATGAACATCAGGTAGGGCCCATCCCCGGATGGAGCGGCCTTCATGATCATGATCCTCGCTGCGTCGACGCCACGGAGGGCGTAGACGGTCGGTTCGATGACATGGACTGTTTCGCCGATCCTTTCCGCCGGCCCGAGGGGGGACAAGTCCGACTCTCGGATCGACGCTCCGGACGGAATCGTCGCGACGTAGTCGCGACCTCCGAAGCGGACAACGGGTGCGAACTCAGGATGCGTCTCGGTCCTGATGGATGAGAACGAGCAGCCCGCGACAACCGCCAATACCAAGACGGCCATTACTGCGACAGAGATGCCTCGTCGGTTACGCCTATTCCGGCGGGGTTCAGCCAGGTGTTGTCCGAAGCGCGTGACATTGCGCCCTGGCCCAATTCGACGAGCGCCCACGCCTGTTCGAATCCTTCCTTGGTTGGCGTATCCTGCCGCACGGCAAAGACGAGATATGGTGTGCCCTCGATTTCGTGGAGTCGGATACCTGGATGACATGCTGCTGTCCCAGCTAGTGCCTCATGCCGCAACGTCGGGTAGCGAATGATGGACCTCGGCGTTTCGATCGGCTGGAAGGGGCGTTCTGGAATGCGATTACCTACCGAGCATCATGAATCAAGGCACTAGCTCGAGGCCGGTCCGAGCCTCCACTCAGCCCTGGGTCAGGATGCTCCGCACGGTCTCGTGCAGGACGCCGTTGGTGGCCAAGATCGTGCCGCCATCGAAGACGCGGCGGCCGGCGAAGTCGGTGATCCGACCGCCCGCTTCTTCCACCAGGACCGCGGGCGCTGCTGCATCCCAGATCGACAGCCCGACTTCCACCATGACCTCGGCCGCGCCCTCGGCGAGCAGCGAGTAGCCCCAGAAGTCACCGAACCCGCGCTCGCGCCAGGAGGCCTGGAGGAGCCGCGTGAACCCCGGCGCGTCGCCGGTCGCGATGAGATCCTGCGTCCCGGCGTACAGGACCTGGGCGTCCGCGAGGTCCGAGATCGCGGTCACGCGCAGCCGGCGGGGGGCGCCGCCACGGTCGACGCCGGCGAGCGGTCCGGCGCCCCAGGCTCCCCCACCCCGCCACGCGAACCAGCGACCACCCATGGCCGGCGCGGACACGATCCCGGCCTGCAGTTCTCCGTCGCGCTCGACCCCGAGCAGGGTCGCGAAGACCGGAACCCCGCGCATGTAGTTGTGGGTCCCGTCGATCGGGTCGACGAACCAGCGCACCGACGCACCCCCGGCCTCCGGGCCGAACTCCTCGCCGACCACCCCGTGATCCGGGAACGCGTCGGAGATCCGCTCCCGGATGAGCCGCTCGACGGCGGTGTCGGCCTCCGTCACGAACGATCGATCCGGTTTGCGGGTCGTGACGGGGCTCTGCCGGAAATGCCGCAATGCCACCTCGTCCGCAGCGTCGCACCAGGCGAGCGCCGATTCGACCCAGCCACGAAGCTCCGCGTCCGACCCTTTGCGGAGGGCGGCGCTCCACTCGGAGCCGTACTCGTGCCCGTACTCGCGCGCGTTGACCCCTGATTCGTCGCCCGGTCCGGCCGAGCCGGTCATGAGCGGATCCTCGAACCCTCCGGGTCCCACAGGGGTTCCCGCACGACCTCGAAGCCGACCCATACCCCGAAGATGTCGATCTCCCCGCGTGTGCCGATCGCCGCCCCATCGGGCGGCAGGTAGGCATACGCGATCGAGCGCTCGACGGCGAACCCGTAGCCGCCGGTCGTCACCCGCCCGACGATCTTCCCGCCGATCCGGACCGGCTCGTTGCCGAGGGCCACGGACCGGGGGTCGTCGAGGACGAGGCAGCGCAGCCGCTTCCGCGGACCCGCCGCCTTCGCGGCCACGAGCGCCTCGCGCCCGATGAAGTCGCCGCCCTTGTCCAAGCGGACGGCGAACCCGAGTCCGGCCTCGTAGGGGGTCTCCTCGGGCGTGATGTCGCTGGACCAGACGCGGTAGCCCTTCTCCAGCCGCAGGGCGTCGATCGCGCGGTAGCCGCACGCCACGAGGCCGTGCGCCGTACCGGCCGACCAGAGGGCGTTCCAGAGCGCCCTGCCGTATTCGACCGGCGGATAGAGCTCCCAGCCGAGCTCGCCGACGTAGGTGACGCGCAGCGCGAGGACGGGGATCTCCGCGATCGTGATCTCGCGGGCCGTCATGTACGGGAAGCCGGCGTCCGAGACGTCATCCTTCGTCAGCGGCGCCAGGATGTCCCGGGCCCGAGGGCCCCACAGCCCGAAGCAGGCCCGCGCCGACGTCGTATCCCGGACACGGACGCTGCCGTCCTCGGGGAGGTGCTTCCGAATCCAGCCGAGATCATGGTTGCCGAACGCGGTCCCGGTGACGATGAGGAACCGGTCCTCGGCCAGCCTCGTGACCGTGAAGTCGCACTCGATGCCGCCGCGCTGATTGAGCATCTGCGTATAGACGATGCTGCCGACGGGCTTGTCGACGTCGTTGTCGCAGAGGAACTGGAGGTAGGCCAGGGCACCCGCGCCTTCGATCTCGATCTTGGCGAAGCTCGACTCATCGAACAGCCCCGCGTGCCGGCGGGTGGCCAGCGCCTCCGCGCCGATCGCCGGGCTCCAGTGCTCGCCCGCCCAGCCGCGCGGGCGAAGCGCCTCGAGCGACGCCCGGTCCGTCACGCCGGCGCCGTCCTCGTTCGGGGTGAACCAGTTGGGGCGCTCCCACATCGACTTCTCGCCGAACACGACCCCGAGGGCCTTCAGCTCGTCGTAGGCCGGCGAGATCCGGAGCGGCCGCGCCGCGAGGCGCTCCTCGTTCGGGTAGTGGATGTCGTAGTAGGTCGCGTAGTTCTCGTACGTCCGGGCCAGGGTCAGCTTCTGGCTCCGGTACTGGCCCCCGAAGCGCCGGATGTCCATCTTCCAGAGATCGAGCTCCGGCTCGCCGTCCACGATCCAGCGGGCCATCTGCTGGCCGATGCCGCCGGTCCCGGCGATGCCGTGGGCACAGAACCCGGCGGCCACGAAGAACCCCCGGACCTCGCTCTCGCCGAGGATGAACTCGTTGTCCGGCGTGAATGCCTCGGGCCCGTTGATCATCCGGGTCACGCCGGCGTCGGCGATCGCGGGCACGCGCCGAATGGCCCCTTCCATGATGGACTCGAAGCGCGGCCAGTCCGGATCCAGCAGTCGGTGGTTGAAGTCGGCGGGGACCCCGTCCAGGGACCACGGCGCGGGGTCGCGCTCGTAGCCACCCATGCACAGGCCGCCGACCTCCTCGCGGAAGTAGCACAGATTGTCCGGGTCCCGCATGGTCGGCAGGCCCGGATGGACGCCGTCGATGGCATGGGTGAACAGGTACTGGTGGGCCATCGGGATGATCGGGATCGTTGCGCCCGCCATCCGCCCGATCTCGGGGGCATACATGCCCCCCGCGTTGACGACGACGTCGGCGAGAATGGTCGAGCGGGAGCCGTCGCGTGCCTCGATCTCGACGCCCGTCACTCGCCCACGATCGACGTTCACGGCCACCACGCGCGTGTGCTGCCGGATCTGGGCGCCGCGAGCACGCGCCCCGGCCGCGAGAGCCTGGGCGAGACCGGAGGGATCGAGCCACCCGTCGGTGGGGAGCCAGACGGCGCCGAGGACGCCGTCCGTCGTCATCAGCGGGAACCGGTCCCGGGCTTCCTCCGCGGAAATCAGCTCGAGCGGCAGCCCGAAGGTCTTCGCCCAGCCGGCCTGGCGCTGGAGCTCCTCGTAGCGGGCCTTGGTCGATGCGAGGCGCAGGGATCCGACCTCGTGCCAGGACACGTCAACGCCGGTCTCAGCCGTCAGGCGGCGGTACAGCTCCGCGCCGTACATCATCATCCGCGTCAGGGTGACGGAGCTGCGCAGCTGGCCGACAAGGCCGGCGCTATGGAACGTGGATCCGGACGTCAGCTCGGCCCGGTCGACGAGGACGACGTCCGTCCACCCGAGTTCCGTGAGGTGGTAGGCGATCGACGTCCCGCCGACGCCGCCGCCGATGATCACCGCCCTGGCCCGCTCCGCCATCCGCACGCGCTCCTGCTCTCGATCCCGCGACCAATACGAAGACGCAAGGGTACCGAGCCGAGCCGTCGCGCGTAGCCCCGGGGTAGCAGCGCGCCTCCGCCGTGCAGCGGGTGGTCCCTCCGTGGTGCAATCAACAGCGATGACATGCCGCGTCGGGATCCTGCTGTTCGACGATGTCGAAGTCCTCGACTTCGCCGGTCCGTTCGAGGTCTTCTCGGTTGCCTCCCGGCTGGTGGAGCGAACCGGTGCGTCGGCGGCCTTTGAGGTCGTCACCGTCGGAGCCGGTTCGCCGGTCCGCGCCCGGCACGGTCTCATCGTCACACCCGGGTACCGGATGGGCGAGGAGCCACCGATCGACGTGCTGGTCATCCCCGGCGGCGTCGTCAGCGGAGCGCTCGCGGACGCGCGAACGATCGAGTGGATCGCCTCGCGCGCCGCGATCGCCGGGCTTACGACGAGCGTCTGCACGGGCGCCTTCCTGCTGGCGGAGGCGGGCCTGCTCGACGGACGGCCGGCCACGACGCACTGGGAGGACCTGGACGACCTCGCTGCCGCCTACCCGCACGTCCTCGTGCGCCGGGAAGTGCCCTGGGTGGACGACGGCGACATCGTGACCTCGGCCGGGATCAGTGCCGGCATCGAGATGAGCCTTCACGTGGTTGCGTGCCTGCATGGCGCCGAATTGGCGTCTGCCACGGCTCGTCAGATGGACTACTCCGCCGGCGAATTCGGAACGGCTACGCGGACCAGCCGATGACGACGGTCACGATCGCCGACGTCATCGCCGCCATCCCGTCCTGGGCAGGCGCGCGGATCGAGGCGGCGCCCATCGCGGGCGGCCTGACCAATCGCAACTTCCGTGTCGAGGTGGACGGCGTCCCCCATTTCGTCCGGATCCCCGGCACGGCCACCGAGCTGCTCGCGGTGGACCGCGGCAACGAATTCGTCAACACGCGCGCCGCGGCCGACGCGGGCGTCGGGGCTCGTGTCCTCCACCAGCTCCCGGAGTGGAACGTGATCGTCCTGGAATGGCTCGACGCGAGGACGATGTCCAATGCCGCATTCCAGCGCCCCGGCGAACCGACGCGGATCGCCCAATCCCTGCGGCGTCTCCACGCCGGTCCGCGGTTCCGCGACGACTTCGACATGGTCGCCTTGTCGGCTCGCTATCTCGGCGTCATCGACGAGCGCGGCATCGCGGTGCCGGACGGATACCGCGAACACCTGGCTGGGGTTCCCCGCATCGACGCGGCCCTGCGAGCCCACCCGCTGCCGACAGTCCCTTGCCACAACGATCTGCTGGCCGAGAATTACCTCGACGACGGCGCGCGGCTCTGGATCGTCGACTATGAATACAGCGGCAACAACGACCCGACCTTCGAGATCGGCAACACGGCCCAGGAGCTCGAGTTCGACGAGGCCCGCCTCAGCGAACTGGTCGCCGCCTACTTCGGTGCGTCGACACCCTCGCTGCTGGCTCGCTGCCGGCTCCAGATGATCATGTCCGATGTCGGCTGGACGCTCTGGGCGGCGATCCAGGCCAGGATCTCCCCCATCGACTTCGACTTCTGGGGCTGGGCGGTCGAGCGCTGGACACGGGCCGAGGCGATGATGGACGGCCCGGAATTCGAGGGCTGGCTCGCGGCCACCGCGGCGGGCTGATCGACGCCGGAGGCGGCCGGCTCGCGATCAGGAAACCCAGCCCCAAATCGAACGGCCCGGGCGCTGCCCGGGCCGTTGCGTGACCTCAGATGAGCCCGCGACTCATTCGGGCGGAATCTCCTTGAAGGCGTAGTTGACGTTGATCCCGGCGGATCGACGCACGTAGTACGTCACGAGATACCAGCCGAGCGAGAAGATCAGGACGCCGGCCACCACCTGGTAGGCGAGATCGCTGGTCAGCCCGAGCGTCGAATTGGTGAGGAACAGGTAGATGAAGTAGCCGCCGGCGATCGCGCCGAGCGTGCCGACGATGGTCACGAGCGGGACGCCCATGAACTTGTAGGCCGCGCCAGGGGATGCCTCGTACAGGGCCTTGGCGCGGAACGGCAGCAAGGCGCCCGCAATCGCGGTGCCGACGAAGACGTACCCGCAGGCGAACGTGACGCCGAGCGTCAGCGAGGTCCAGGTCGTGGTTCCTCCGGCCCCGTCGGCGACCGAGTAGTTGCTGTACAGGTAGATGACCGGCAGGCTGGCCAGAAAGTAGATGACATGGGCGTTGACCGGGGTGTGGAGACGATCCGACACCCGGCTGACCATCTCCGGGAGGAGTCGGTCGAGCGACATGGCGACCATGACCCGGGTCATGCCGATGTAGCAGTTATGGACGATCTGATGCGCGTTCAGGATGAACCCGGCCGCGATGACGATCGTGACGATCGGGTTGTTGGCAATCGCCGTGGCGATGATGTTCGGCCACAGGTACGAACCCGCGAGCGATGCCTCGCCGACGAGACTCCAGTAGCCAGCGCCGGCGACGTACAGGAACTCGGTTCCCACCGCGCGCTCCAGGAAGAACGCCAGGACCGCCAGCAGAACGCCGGTCAGCGCGAGCGACCCGACGATGATGAAGAGCTGGTCCTTGAAGGACCCGGCCGACTTGATCTCGCCATTCTGCTGTGCCGAGTAGGTCGCCCACTGGAGCGATGTCCAGGCAATGGGCGCGATCAGCAGCGTTGCCAGCAGGCTGAACGGTGGATTGAGATCCACGCCCGCGCCCTGGGCAGCGGCAACGGCGTCGGCCGTGAACGTGGCCGAGCCGCCGATTGCCGCGGAGAACGCGTCGAGCTTGCCCGGGACCTCGGAGGCCACGGTGGTCGCCAGCACGACCAGCATCGTGCCGAACGACAGCAGGATGGCGATCCACATCACGCGCTGGAGACGAACGTAGTTCTTGAAGCCCGACGTGAGAATCAGCATCGCCACGAGCGCGTTGCCGATGCTCGTGATGACGATGCCCGTACCGGTCGTGAACCACGACGAAAGCTCGATCAGGGTCGAACTCCCGGTCGCCGCCCCCAGGCCCAGGAAGAGCGGGGCGAACCCGAGCGACGACAGCAGCCAGCCGGACAGCGCGACCCACTGCAGGATCCAGATCACGAACCCGGAGAAGACGAGGGTGAACCCGATCCCGCCTCCGAGGACGCGGCTCTGGAAGACATAGTCGCCACCGGACCGCGGGAGCGCAGTCGACAGCCACACATAGGCAAGGGCAATCGGGATCTCCAGGACCATGGCCAGGAGAATTCCCCAGACCAGTTGCCCTCCCGGGAGCGCACCGGGCGCCCAGAGGTACGTCCAGGGGAAGATGAGACCCATCGTCAGGACGTTGTAGACGAAGGCCGATCGCGCGGACATCACGCGGACAAGGCCGGAGGACTTCCGAACGAAGACCTCGGGCATCGTAGTCACAGCCGCCATTCCATCACCTCGATACAGGGAATGTGGGAGCGGCGATCCTCCCTCAGGACCGCCCATTACCTGGGACCCAAACCTCCGATCGCACCTCCTCGGCCCGACATCCGCATCGATTGGGCACCGATGCAGGGGCGCATGCTCAGCCTGCCGTCATCTGGTAACTGGTGACCTTGCCGCCGGCGATCGTCAACAGGCAGCCCCGGAGCACGCCCTCGCCGTACTCGCTACCCGGATTGATGCACACGGTCCGACCGATTCGCGCCGCGGCCTGTGATTCGTGGATGTGCCCATGCAGCCCGAGCATGGGCTGGAAGCGCTCGATGGATTCGCGAATCGCGGTACTTCCGGCGCCATACAGGACCGGCTGCCCTCCCTTCACGACCTGACTCGGCGGGTCGGTGCTCGCATCGAGCATCGGACAGGTGTCAAGGGTCGAGTCCCGGGGCGGCGCATGGAAGTTGAAGATGACCTTGCCGTGATCCGCAAACGGATCGGCGATGGCGGCGATCCGCTCGGCGAGACCGGCTTCGTCATCCTCGCGCGGCGTATGCCACGGCGTCGGGTTCACGTACGGCATGCTGATCATGACGTGCTCGTCGTCGAGTGGGACGGCCCGGTCCTCGCAGGCCACGAAGGACTGCGTATCCGTCCGTTCCATCATGGCCATGACCTCGGTCAGGTCGTCGTTGCCGCCGGTCGCGTAGACCTTGATGCCGGTTCCGGAAAGCCGCGTCTCCGCGAGGTCGATCCAGCGCGCCACGCGTTCGGTCGCCAGGCGCACGAACAGCCGCTCGACGGCGCCCGGATCTCCCTGCGTCGCTCGGTACTCGTCATCGTCCATGACGACGTCGTAAAAGCCGAGGTCGCCGATGAGTCCGCGAATCGCCGCGACCTCGGCATCCGAGGTGACCCGCTCGACGCGACCGTGAACGGTCGCACGGTATCCACCTCCGGCCTCGCGGATGATCGGGATGGCGAGCTTGCCCATCACGTCGCCGCCCATGACCAGGACATCGGCGCCGTAGAACTTGCCCGCGTTCAGGAATTTCTTCCAGGTCCGCTCGGACCCATGCACGTCGGTGGCATAGAACACCTTCGTGCCCCGCTGGCCCTTCTGAAAGAGACGCATGGCCGTTCGATCCTAACCGCGCATCCGGGCGCCCGTCGGGTCGTGGAGCACGTCGGCAGCAACCCGACCACCCTCGCGGCCATCGAAGACATCGATCTCGATGCCCGTGCCCTCTTCGGTCGACGCCGGCAGGTATACCGTTCCCACGGTGGCCCCGACCGTATGGCCGAACGCAGCGCTCCGAAGCCGCCCCGCGACCTCGCCGTTGATCCGGACGGCCTCGCCGCCGAAGATCGGCGACCATGCGTCGCCACCGATGGTCACCGTCCGAAGACGCCGGCTCGGACCATGCGGATTGGTGTCGCGCCAGGTGATGAGCGCGTCGCGGCCGACGAAGTCGCCCTTGTCGAGTCGCACGAACGGTCCCATGCCCGCCTCGAACGGCGAATCCTGCGTCGTCAGCTCCGCGCCGTAGTATCGGAACCCCTTCTCGAGGCGGAGACCGTCGAGGGCGCGGTAGCCCACGGGCTCGAGTCCGGCCCCGGCCGCCCGCGCAGCCCGTTCGAGCGCATCCCAGATCGCGACGGCATCCGCCCGTGCCACCGTGAACTCCCAACCGAGTTCGCCGGCGTAGCTGATCCGCGTGGCGAGCACGGGCGTCTCGGACGGCCCGATCCGGATCTCCCGCGCCGACCGAATCGGGATCCCCGCATCCGACACGTCATCGCCGGAGGTCGAGGCCAGGAGGTCTCGAGCGCGGGGACCCCAGCAGCCGATGACCGCGAGCTCATCGGTCACGTCGCGGATCTCGACGGCCTCGCCCGGCTCCGCGTTGGCACGAACCCAGCCCATGTCGGCGGCAAGGTAACCGGCGCCCGTCACGACCCGGAACCAGTCGTCGGCGAGACGGGTGATCGTGACATCGGCCAGCATCCCGCCGCCACGGTCGAGGAACTGCCCGTAGACCGCCGCGCCCACGGGCCGGTCGACATCGTTGGCGCAGACCCGCTGGAGCAAGCCGAGCGCCGCCGCCCCCCGGACATCGAACTTGCCGAACGAGGAGAGATCGATCATCCCGGCCCGCTCCCGCACCGCTCGGTGCTCGTCCCCCACCCGCTCGAACCAGTCCGGCCGCGCCCAGCCGCGCTCGCGCGGCAGTCGTCCGGCGCGTGTCCAGCCCGTCCCCGGCCGATGCAGGTCCGCGCGCTCCCAGCCCGCCTTGGTGCCGAAGACGGCGCCGGCCTCCTGGAGCCGGCCGTGGAGCGCGGACAGGCGGCGCGGCCGGCCGGCATGATCCGTGTCATACGGGAACCGCAGCCGGTAGTAGTCCGAGTACGTTTCCTGCGCAAGACCGGCCACCCATGAGGGATCGCGGTAGGTGTCGGCGAACCGCCAGGCTCGGTAGCTCGCGACATCCACGCCGGGGTCGCCCGCGGTGATCCAGCCGGCGAGGGCCCGGCCGATGCCGCCGCCGCCCCCGAAGCCGTTGAGGGACAGACCCGCCGCCATCCAGAAGCCACGGAGCCCCGGCATCGGGCCGAGCAGCGGGTTGGCGTCCGGTGTCATCGCGTCCGGGTGGCAGACGAGCCGGATCGCCTCGGCGTCGGCGAGGAACGGGAATCGTCGGATTGCACCGGCCATCAGCGGGGCGAATCGATCCCAGTCGGGCGGCAGGGATGTCGCTGCGTGCTCCCATGGCACGCCGTCCAGCCAGCGCGTCCGGGGTTCAGCCTCGTAGCCGCCGAAGACCATGCCGCCGTGCTCGCTCTTGCCGTAGACGAGATTGTCCGGATCACGGAAACAGGGCATGTCCCGCGGCAACTCGTGGCCGGGAACCGCCTTCAGGGCCACGTGCTGGTGGTCGACCGGGGTGGACGGCACGAACGCCCCGACCATGGCCGCGATCTGGGGCGCCCACATGCCGGCGGCGTTGACGACGAGTTCGGTCTCGATGGGCCCGCGATCGGTGAGGACGCGCCGGACCTCCCGCGCCGGTGAGAGCTCGAACCCGGTTACCCGCGTGTTGAGCTGGAAGCGCACCCCGAGCGCCCGGGCGGCATCCGCCACCGCGTGCGTCGCCGTGTGCGGGTCGAGGTAGCCGTCCCCGGGAATGTGAACCCCGCCGAACAGGGCATCCGGGGAGATGGCCGGCATCAGCGACCGGGCGGCATCCGCGGAGATTACCCCGACATCGAGTCCGATGCCACGCGCCCGGCTGGCGGCACGTTCCAGCTCGTGCAACTGCTCGGGCGAGGACGCCAGCCGGACACTGCCGACCCGCTCGAAGACGCCGAGGCGCTCGTACAACTCCACGCTGTAACGACGGAACCGCATCATCGTGCTGGACGGATTGAACATGGTCACCAGGCCGGCCGCCTGGCAGGTGGAACCTGCCGTCAGCTGAGCCTTCTCGATCAGCAGGACATCGGTCCAGCCCGCCTCGGCGAGGTGATACGCCACGCTGCAGCCCGTGATGCCGCCGCCGATCACGACAACCCGCGCCTGGTCCACGATCCTGGTGTCCTCCTCGGCCGCGAGACGGCGGCCTGCGCCGTCGCAGGCCTGCGCCGTACGGTAGCGACTCAGACGACCTTTCGGAGGGTCGGCGCGCACCACCGTCCGGGCACCACCGTCCGCGCACCGCCGTCCGCGCGCCTACAATCCGCGCATCCCAATCCGGATCGGAGTCGAGAGCGCCCATGCCGCGAGACCAGAACGCCGTCGTGCTGGATCGTGCCGATCTCGAACGCGAGGTGGATCGTGTCGTTGGTGCGGTCGCCGAGCGCGGAGCGGTCATCAGGGTGCTCGGATCGATCGCCGTGGCGATCCACTGCCCCGACGCCAGCAGCCTCCTGCCCGGCTTCCGGCGCACCTACGCGGACATCGACTTCGTGGCGTATCAGCGAAGCGCCCGTGACGTGGCCGCGGCGATCAGCGCCCTCGGGTACGTCGAGGATCGCCAGATCTTCATCTTTTCCGAGGGTCGTCGGGCGATCTTCGACCACCCATCGGCCGCGATCCACATCGACGTGTTCTACGATCGCCTCGAGTTCTGCCACGTGATCCCGCTCGACGGTCGCCTCGAAGCCGATTCGCCCACGATCCCGCTCGCAGAACTCCTGCTGAGCAAGCTCCAGATCGTCAAGCTGAACGAGAAGGATGTCGTCGATGCGATCCTTCTGCTGCTCGATCATCCCCTCGGCCCGGGCGATGCCGACACGATCGACGTCGGCCGGATTGCGAGTCTGGCCGCCGAGGAATGGGGCCTCTGGCGAACCTTGACGATGAACCTCCAGAAGGTGGCATCGCTGTCGGCGACCTATCCGCAGCTGGATGAGGCACAGCGGTCGCGGGTCGCGGAGGCCGTTGCCGGTCTGAAGGGCGCCATCGATCGGGCCCCGAAGTCGTTCGCGTGGCGCATGCGTGATCGGGTCGGCGATCGGCGGCAATGGTGGACCGACGTCGACGAGGTCCGGTAGGGCCGACCTGCGACGGCCGTCAGGTGGCGCTCCGCGTTTGCGGTCTGGTGGCGCTCCGCGTTTGCGGTCTGGTGACGCTACGCGTCTGCCGTCGGGTGGCGCTCCGCGTCTGCGGCGTCGCGGAGGGCTTGCTCGAATGTCGGCCCGGAGGCGTTTGCGAGGAGCCGGTCGAGATGCTCCGTGGCATACGCCACGAAGTCGACATCCAGGGTGCTGATCCCCTGTTGGAGCACACCCCACATCGCCTCGCGGAAGTCGGACATGATCCGCATCAGGAAGAGCCGGGCGATCCGCTCCGTGCGGGCCGAGCCCTCGTATGCCGCGAGAAGGACCGCGTCCTCATCCGGGCTCAAGCCGTGATTCACCGAGAAGTTGCCGAGGTCGAAGAACGGATCCCCGAGGCCGGCGTACTCCCAGTCGACGATCCGGATGCGCTCGCCGTCGTCGATGAAATTCGCATTCAGCAGGTCGTTGTGGCAGGGCCGGATCTCCACCGGCGAGCACAGGAACGCCTGCTCGATCCGACCGGCCACGGCACGCGCCAGATCGTAGTCGGCCGGAATGGCGACGCCGCGAGCCGAGGCCAGGGCACGATACGCCTCCACGATCCGGAACGGAATGAACAGGCCGGGGATCGGCGGGCCGTCATGGAAGCGCCGGATCGAATCGGCAACCCGTCGGATGGTCTCCGGCCGATGGACGGATTCGTCCGAGACGGGACCTCCGACGATGAATCGCGTCACGAGGTATCCCTCGGGGCGGACGAACGCGACCACCTCGGGGCCGACGCCGACGCCGGCCGCGGCCACGGTGGCCGCATGCTCGACTTCCCGGCTGATCCCGAGGAGATGCGTGTCGTTGCCGGCCAGACGGATCACGTAGCGGTCGGGCAGACCGGCCGCCTCGATCAGGAAGTTCCGGTTGGTGATCCCGCCCGAGAGGGCCGTGAAACTGAGCGTACGGTCGGCCAGCTCGGGGACCCGCTGCATCGCGCGTGTGAGTTCGTCCCGAAGTTCGCCTCGCAGCGTCTCCCCGGAACCGGGTCCTGTGATCGTCGTCACCGAATGAACCTCGTCATCGCGGGTGGTACGCCTCGCATGATGCCGGAATCAGCACGGCGCGACGGGAACCGTCGCGCCGATCGACAGGCGGGTGTGGTGCCGGGAGATCGACGCGCCGACCTCCCGGCATGAAGATCGGCTAGCCGATCGTGGCCTCGCCGGTCGCGGCATCGGCCTCGACGTCGGCAGCCCGACCTCGCACCTGGAGGACGTAGTAGATCGCGCCAAAGAACAGGATCGCGCCCACCAGAACCTCGAAGGTCGGCCACGGTGGCAGGTTCTCGAAGGTCTGCCCGAATGGCGTGAAGAACGCCGAGAACGCCGGATTGGTGAACCCGCGTCCATCGCCGCCGAACTCGCCGAACAGGCCCTTGTCCTGCCACAGGCCGATGTTGACGATCATGGCCGCGCCCCAGATGAGGGCCAGGGAGTTGATCAGCATGCCCCACCGGCCAAGGTTGAACCACGCCGGCTTGTGCGGCCAGCCATTTCGGCGTGCCATCAGGACGCCGAGATTGCATAGCCAATAGCTCAGGTAGATCAGGCCCGTGGCCGCAATGGACATGTAGAAGCCGCCCAGCGGACCGACGACGAGGATCGGCAGCGCCGCGAGCACACCCACCGCGATGGCAGCGTTTGCCGGCGTGCGGAAGGTGGGATGGACCGTGCCCCACAGCCGCCCGAGCGGCAGATGGCGGTCGCGGCTCATGGAGAACATCATCCGCGTTGCAGCACCCTGGATTGCCAGGGTACAGACGAAGACGGACGCCAGGATGACGAACAGATACAGCTCCCCGACCGTGATGCCGGCCACGAGATCCGCTGTCAGGACGCCGATGATGGTCGTGGCAATCGGGAAGCCGCCGGCCTGACCTTCTGCCATGGCATCGGGGATGCTCGGGATCGCGAGGATCACGCCGAGCAGGAAGACGGCCCCGACGGCCCCCGAGATCAGGATGGACGAGAGCACCCCACGCGGGGCCTGCCGGCTTGCGTCGATCGTCTCCTCGCCGAACGTTCCGGCGGTGTCGAAGCCGTAGACGATGAACAACGACATGAACATGCCCAGCAGGAACGCCGGGAAGTAGCTGCCGCCGGTGGCCGCCTCGGCTCCACCCGTCTCAAGGAGGATCGCAGGCGATTGGTTGTTGGCAAAGAACAGGAGGATGAGCGCGAACACGAACATTCCGAGAATCTCTGTCGCAACACCGATGTTGTTCAGGATGCTCAGGAGCCGCACGCCGAAGGCGTTGATCAACGTCGTCACCACGAGGGTGGCAAGTGACACGAAGGTGAACATCGTCGTCACGCCCGTGGGATCCGGACTGTCGAGAAACGGCGTGTCCCCGACCGGCCCGTGAATGCCGTCGATGACGAAGGCGACGATGACGGCGACGGCCGTGACCGTGACCACCTGGGCCCAGAAGTAGAACCAGCCCGTGAACCAGCCCAGCGTCCGGTTGGACAGGCGCTTCGACCATTGATAGATCGATCCTGCAACCGGGAAATGGCTGGCGAGTTCGGCAAAGACGAGGGCAACCAGGAACTGACCACCGATGACGATCGGCCAGGACCAGAAGAACGCCGGTCCTCCCAGCCCGATCCCGACGCCGAAGTTGCCGAACGAGCCGGTAGAGACGCTGATGAAGCTGAAGGCGATGGCGAAGTTGGACAGGAACCCGAGGGTTCGCCGCAACTCCGGCTTGATGCCGAGCGATCGCAGGTGCGCGTCGTCGCGCGCCGACTGCTCGGCCACATTCAGTGGACCCGACACAATTCCCTCCTCAACCACCACGGGAAACCCCGTGAGACAGACCTCTTCGGAGAACGCCGAGCACGGCGATGCAAGTTTCGCGACAGACCCTCCCTCTTGCCGTCGGTACGCTCGCGGGAGCATAGGAGTGCTGACAGCCAGAATCAAGGCGCGCGCATGAACGGCTTCCCGGGCGGTCCCGATTGTTGATGGCCAGCGTCGAGTGCGGTCAGCCGGCGCCGGAGGAGAGCGTCCGGCCAGATGGCGCCGGGCGTCGCTCGGTCAGATGGCGCCCGAGGGGAGCGCCTCGGTCACGGCTGTGGGCATCGGGCGATGGAGCTCCGCCGGGTGGACGTACTTGTCGACCATGTCGCGAGTCCCGATCACGCCCAGTTCGCGGAACAGGAACTCGATCTTGGCCGCCTGTGCCGCGAGGATCTCACCTGCGGCTCCAAGGTCCCAGAGATCGCGCTTGAACGGCCCGATGGCCTTCTTGCGAGAGGTATAGACGAACTGCTGGTCGGTCTGGTCCGGCTTTCGCTCGTCAAGGGCGTTCTCGAAGCACCAGGCCTCGATCTTCCGGTGTAACTCCGCGGGAAACGCGGGGTGTTCATAGAGGGCGTTCTGGAAGCCGGTCGCAAGGTGAATCTCGGCGGCCTCGACCTGTCGGAAGGTGTGGAACATGTCGTCGGGGAGCGTCGACGCGCCGTGCTGCACCGTGCCGGCAAGGCCGTATTCGGATCGCGCGATGGCGCCGAGTCGCTCGTGCACCTCGAAATCCACCGCCACCCGGGCGACCGTGCCGTCCGGGAGCACGACTCCGCCATGCGAGGTCCCCGTCTGGACGCTGACCTTGCTGATTCCGATGGCTCCAGGCGCGATCGTGTCGAGCTCGCGCCGAAGGCCGTCCAGGTAGGCGTGGAGTTCACCCTCGGTGGAGTTGGTCTTGCCGACCTCGCCGATTTCGCCGCCGACGCTGATCGTCACACCGTCCGTCTGGAGGGACCGGATCAGCGCCACGAGTTCCGCCGTGCGCTCGTAGTTGGCCCGCTGCTGCTCCTCGACCGTCTCGAAGGCGAGGTCGACGAGCGTTGAGGCATCGATGTCGATGTTGCGGTACCCGGCGTCGATCGCCAGCCGGCACGCCCGACGGATCTCCTCGGTCATCGAATCGGGGTCCGCGGCGTACTTCTTCGCGTTGAACTGGTAGTGATCGCCCTGGAGGAAGACGGGGCCCTGCCAGCCGGCGGCCACGGCGCCGGCGAGGCAGGCGGTCGCGTAGTCGATCGGGCGCTGGTACGTATACGTCTGCTCGCTGCGCGCAAGCTCCAGGATCAGGGCGCCGACATCGTGCGCCGCGGCGGTTTCGTAGATGATCCGGGCCATATCAAACGTCTGGGCCCGGATGTTGATCGCCGGGACCGTGAAGCCGGACACCTCGCCGCGTGCCCGCGCCTCATACAGGTCCTGGATGCTCGCCGACCGAGCACCGGTGGCCTGCGATGCCTCCCAGACGAGCCATTGGGCGGTCGCCGCGGCTCCATCGTCGCTGGTGAAGGCTGCGGTCCACGCCATGTCGCGAATCGCCTCGCCCCGGAGCCGGTCGAGGTCGTCGATGACGAGCCGTCCCGCATCAATGTGAACGGCCGCCCCAACGCGGGCAAGCAGATCGGCGGCAGAGGTTGCGACGTACGGCATGCGCGAGACTCCTTCGGTCGATGTCGACCGTTCGATGGTTCTCGCTCATTATCGCCCGGACCCGTGCAGCACGCCGACGCGCGCACCACGGCGACGCGGTGCGCCACACCGGTACCGATCTACGGCTCAGAAACCGGGCTTCATGACCATGAGGAAAATGATCGTCACCACCAGCACGGTCATGATGATGCCGCCCTGCTGGACCGCCTTGACGGCGGCCATGAGTGCGGGCGGGGGTCCCGCGGGCGCTTCGCCCGGCGCCGGGGGAGGCGGCGGCGTCGAGGTCATGGCGATGACCTTCGCCACTCGCGGGGTCTGGACAAAGATCGAAAAGCCCAGCGCCGCGAGGTAGAGGGCGATCGAAACGGCGAGCCACGTCGCGCGCCCGAGATCAAGGCTGGAAGTCAGGACCAGGCCGACACCGGTAATGCCCTGGACGACTGCCAGCGGGATCGTCATCCCGTGACTGATCTTCTCGGTGATCCGCGTGGCGAAGTTCGCATGCATCGGCTCCTTGCCGCCCATGCCGCCGATGAGCGGGAAGGCGAACGTCGGCCCGAACGCGACGATCGCACCGAAGATGTGCAGCCAGAGCAGCCACGGGAACAGGTTCATGCGGTACTCCTCGAGACGGTGACGTCGATATCGCCGGACCCGTCGCACGACCTTGGGAAACCGGGCGATCAGGGCGCGCCGCGCGCATGGCATGCGCGTGGGCAACGATCCTAGCGCGCCGCCGGGCCTCGAGTAGCCGGATTCGTGCGCCCGAACTGCAGACGCGATGGACGCTCGTCGGTGTCCACGGGGCACGTTCCGGCGCCGCTCATCGGTCGACGGATGTCAGTGGCCCTTCGAGTCGTGGGCGTGGCCGTAGCCGACCCGATACCCGGCAATCAAGCGACCGACCTCCGCGAGGGAGGTCACGCCGGCTGTTGCCAGGCCGCCGAGGTCGTCGCGTCGGTGGTGGAGATCAGCCTCCAGATCGCCCATCCGGCGGCCGAGACGCGCCGCGATCTCCGCCAGGACACCCCAGGCAAAATGCTCGAAGACCTGCTGCTGGTCGTCCCACGTGGCCAGGACAGCGGGACCCAGCAGCTGCGGGTGCCCGTGCTCGTCACGATGGAGCGGGCGAACGTAGTGCGCGACGGTGACGCGGATCGGGCGCCGGGCGGTCATCGCCGGATCGGCCGCGTCCACCGGCGGTGCCGCTTCCTCGCCGAGCACGAGGACGCACCCCAGAAAGGACAGTTCATCGTCGGTCAGTCCGAGCGGTGGACCCCCGCCGAGGTCGGCGCGCAACGCCTCGAGCGAATCGGCACGCGCCACACCGCCTGGTCGTTCGCCGTGAGCGACAGCTCTGGCTGAGCGGGCGACCAGCGGCTCCGACACCGCCATGGCGTCGAGTCCGGCCAGCCCCAGGTCTGGACGAATCGAGGCGAGCATGCCGAGCAGGAACTCCCTGGCCGCACCGCGCCCAATCAGCGCATCCGGCGCTGCCACGACGAGCGGAATTCGACCCTCCACCAGGACCCAGATGAGCGCCGCCAGCTCGGCATCGAGCGCGCCGCGCCGAACCAGCTCCACGAGCGACGGCGGCTCGCCCGGAACGGGCGCCTCGGGGGCGGGGCGGCCGAGGTCGGGAAGCTCCATGGCCACGAGCGTAGCCCAGTCCGACCGGCGATGCCGCCGAGGCTGCCGGTAGCCCCAAGAACCACCAGATTGTCACTGCCCGTCGTGCGTGGGCGACGTCCTGCGCGGCCGGCTTTGAAGCCGGAGGCCTTGGCCCTCGCTCCGGTCGGGTCGCGTCGCCGCCTCTTGGTGGCCGATCTCTATCGCCATCCGGACGGCTTCGTTCTCCGTTGACGGCTTCCTTCTCCGTTGACGGCTTCGTTCTCCGTTGACGGCTTCGTTCTCCGTTGACGGCTTCGCTCTCCGTTGGTGAGCGGCAGCCACTGCAAACAGGTCAGGCCAGACGCTCTCCCGGTCAAGGTACGCTCAGTGTGCAACCGGCGGCGCATGCGCAAAACGGTGCCTGGCCAGGGCAACCTCGGCCCCGTGCAATTCAGGCGTAAGCCGCAGCCGATCGGCTGATTGGATGATGTCCTTTGTGGCCACCCATGAAAAGCCAGCTGACCGAGGAGCGCGCCGTGCCGCGATCACCCTCGCCACCCTGGGCACGGAGTACCGCACCGCCCGAAGGGACCGCGGGCTTTCCCTTCGCGACGTTGGGGCTGCGCTCAACATCTCGCACGTCGCGGCCGGACGCGTCGAACGTGGATTGGTGCCGGGCGTCAGCCTGAGGATGCTGGCCCGGTACGCCGAGGTCGTCGGCCTCGAGCTCTCCGTTCGTGCCTACGCAGGTGGGGCCCCTGTGCGGGATTCGGCCCATGTCGCACTGCTCGCGGCCTTCCGGGCGCAGTTGTCGCCTCGACTGAGCTGGGCAACGGAAGTGCCATTTCCGAGTACCGGCGACGCGCGCGCCTGGGATGCGCTCATTCGCGGAGACGGATGGCTCTACGGTGCAGAAGCCGAGACCGCACCGCGGGACGTCCAGGCCCTCGGCCGCCGAATGTCAACCAAACTGCGCGACGGCAACGTGGACGGCCTGCTCCTCCTTCTCCCGTCCACGCGCCGTACGAGAGAGTTCCTCGGCGCCGGCGAGGAGCACCTCGCGCCGCTCTTCCCGATCCCTGGCGGTCGCGCTCTCGCCCTGCTCCGTGCAGGATTGGATCCCGGCGGCAGCGCAATCATCGTGATCCCGAGGACCAGACTATCGGCGGCCGGCCGGGACCACAGCCCATCGGCTTGAGATCAGGACGATGGCCCATCGGTCGACGGCGGTCACCGGATAGGCGAGCCGCCGGCGCCGAACAGACGGCCGGCAGGCCCGACGATCCGTCGGAGAGGCCGCGGCAAGCCGATCCGTAGCGGCCGGTAACTGAGACATTCACACCAACGTCGAGACGCCCCCAAGACAACCCGAAATGCCCATGTGGTACGCACCGGTTACCGCAGGAGTGCCGTTCTGAGACACGACGGCTGACTCACCGCCAATTGGTATGTCTCGCGGTCCAAATCAGTCTCAACTCGGGCCGTGGCGCGAAGTTGTGTAACTCGCCGGTACCAGACCGCCAGTATGGAACCTGAAAGGTTCAGGACGGGTGCCCGGCCCGCACCTCGCGGGCCCCCGCCACGCGGGGCCGTGGCCATTGATCCGCGACGGCCGCGACGGCCGCGACGGCCGGGCGGACGGGGGCCCGGGGGCCGACGATCGAAGCGCCGCCGCGCTGGGAGGCCCGCGCCGCCGCGACGGCCGGCCCGCGCCGCCGCGACGGCCGGCCCGCGCCGCCGTGCTGGTGCCGGCCCGCGCCGCCGCGCTGGTGCCGGCCCGCGCCTCGCCAGTTTGGAACGTGACAGTTTCAGGGCGAGCGCCCAGCGCGCGGGGCGGAGTACATCGCGAGCCGCGAGCGCAAGGGC
>JAZJZX010000026.1:0-3683 GCA_040389445.1 Chloroflexota bacterium | reverse complement strand
CGACCGCCTCGATGAGCACGTCGTCGGCGCCCGAGACGATGACGCGCGAGCCCGCTTGCGTGGTCTGGAGGGTCAGGTTCCCGACGCTGGTGATGAACCGGCTCGCGGCATCCGCATCGATGTTGACAGCGCCCGTCACGTTGACCGTGTGCGAGGAGCCCGTGAACGAGTGGACTCCCGTCCATGTCGCATTCTCGGCGTCGATGATGGCGACGACCTGCGCTGGCGTGAGCGCCTGCGGCACGCCCGTGCCGGCGGCCTCGGCGCGGCCGATGATGCGGCTCTGCGCGAGGTTGGCCAGCTTGGCGAGCGTGACGCTGCCGTCGGCGAGAGTCGTCGCGACGTCGATGCCGCTCCACTCGGTCGAGACGACGCCGTGCTGCATCTCGATGGCGTCGCCCGGGTTCAGGACGAGGTCCGCGGCGCCGGGCAAGAGGAACCGGTTGCCGGCGGTCGACGTGATGAACTGCCGCAGCGTGACGGTCACGCCGGAGCCGCCGGCCGCGCCATTGGCGACGATGATGCGGCGCCCGACCGAGCCCCCCGCGATGCCGCTGATGGTCGCCGTGGCCGTGACCTTGAGGATGTCGGCGTTCGCGCTGAGCGCGTAGTTATTGAGCGTGCCGCCCGAGCTCTCGGTGACGACGAGCGGTATCTCCGGGGTGTTGTGCCGCACGATGCGCGTGCTCGACACCCCCGGCGTATTGAGGATGGCGCCGGTGACGTTGTCCGAGAACCGGTTGTTGGTCACGACGTAGTCGTCGCAGCCGCTGCCGATGCTGAGCGCGTAGCGCGAGACGACCGTCGCCCCGTGGTAACTGACGGACGCCGAGCAGCCGTTGATGGTGAAGTCGGTCGTGTTCGAAGCGACCGCGATCGCGTCGTACGTGTTCGTGTTGCCGTTGCTCGCCTTGCCGATGATGATGCCGCTCAGGATGGCGTGCGGGGCGGCGAGCTTGATCGCCTCCCGGCTGGTGGCGAAGAAGAACGCGCCGTCGATGCGGATGTCGCCGTTGTAGGTGCTCTGCGCGTCGAAGCCAGGGCCGGCAATGACGCTCGTCACGAACAGCTGTTCGAACTCGGCCTGCTCGCCCCCCGCGAGCACGATGCCGCCGAGGTTATTGTGGTCGCATTCGAGGTTCACCGCGCGCGTGAAGTGCGGGACGTCGGCGCCGCTCGATAGGCTGTCGATGACGCGCAGCCCGTAGCCGCCGTTCAGTGCCGCGCAGTCGAGGAGCCGCATCGTGTGCGCGTAGCTGTCGTGAAGGAACCACGTGTTCGTGGTCGACCGCGTCGTGTTGCCGATGACGTGCTCGATGTAAGTCGCGTGCGTCTGCCCGAGCGAGGTGCCGTGGACCCAGATACCGTAGGTGCCGGCGAGGTCCGCCAGCTCGCAGTCGATGATGTTCGTGAGGGTCGAGGTCTTGACCTCGATGCCGTTGGCGAAGTCTTCGAGCCGGATGCGGAAGATCTCGGTGCGGTAGCCGCCCTCGACCAGGACGGCCTGCCCCGAGGTGTAGGGGGTGACCGCGAAGAGATAGAAGTCTTCGAGCCGGCAATACTGCCCGGTAATCTTGATCACCTCGCTCGGCGCGACCGCGGCCGTGACCCCGATGCTCGTGCCGCCATTGAACGGCCCGCGCCCACGGATGACGACGTTGTTGCCCGTGATGGTGGTGAGGGCGCCGCTGATGACGTGCGACTTGCCGAGATAGATGATGCCGGGGCTCGCGTTGGCCGCAGCGATGGCGAGGTTGATGGCGGCGAGATCGTCGGTCACGCCGTTATTGGCGGCGCCGAAGTCGAGCACGACGTCGTAGACGGGGCGGCCCAGGCGGTCGGGCTGCTTGTGCACGGCGTGCACGAACCAACGGCTGAGCCAGTAGGTCGCGCTGAAGCCCTCGTTCGCTCGGACGGTGAAGGGCTGACCGCTCGGGGTCCGGAAGCTAAAGCCGCCGTTGCCCTCGTGGCGCACGGTGACCGAGCCCGCCATCCCCGTCTGGCAATAGAACTCGATGGTCTTGCCGGCGATGTTCGTCATCCCGTTGAGGATCACGTTCGCCGAGAAGTTGAACAGCACCTGCGTCGTCGCGGCGGTGAGGCTGCCGCCCGCGTCGTAGGCGGCGATGGTGCCCGTGCTGGTCGTGTCGATGATGCTGGTCGAGCGCCGGACGATCTCTCCCTGCTGAGCGCCCGTGAGCGCGACGATGTTGCCCGTCGAGTGCCGACCGAGCACCGTGCTCGCCGAGAGCGGGAACGCCGTCGGCGACGCCGACGAGGCCGTCGCGTTCGCGAGCACGCTGTTGGCGGCGATCGGGCTGATGGCCCCGGGCGGGATGGTCGCAGGCGTGGCCCCCCCGACGCCGGGGATGAAGGAGATGACGACCGCGCCGCCATCGACGAAGGGATTGTCGTGGCTGCTCTCGATGGGCGTGACGCCGAGGTTCCAGTAGGAACCCGCGTCCGTCATCGTGCCGAGGTCGAAGCGGATGAAGCGCGTCGGGTTGATGGCGTCCGTCAGCGTTACGACCCCGAGCGGCGTCGTCGCCCCGCCCGACATGACGTCGAGCCAGGGGGCAACGTCCGCGAGCCGCCCGTTGCTCTCGCTCACCCGCAGGATGGTGGCCGTGTCCTGGGTCGCGGCGTTGAGCCGGATGCGCCCCGCCGTCGGATCCGCCGCGCCCGTCTCCGTCGAGAAGTAGAAGCCGAGGGGGTTACCGCTCGGGGCGTTGTCGACGACCGGCAGGTAGATCTCGTTGACCTTGTCGCGCGTGCGCCTGACCGCCGGCTGCAGCTCCCGGTTGATGTAGTCGATGAGGTTCTCGATCGTCGGCCGCCCACTGAAGGGGCGCACCGCGGCGACCACGCCCGTGCGCTGGCTCTGGTAGCCCGCCTGGCGCTGGGCCTCCGATAGCTGCCGATCGTCGCACGCCGCCATCAGCTACTCGGCGCGTCGATGGCCGCAATCTCCGCGTGTCGCACGAACAGCGTCGTCGCCGTCGCGTCGAAGACGACCCCCGTGCCGACGAAGAACCCCGTCACCCGCTCGGGCTTGCGCGAGTCGTAGGCGACCGAGTAGTCGCCCGTGCCGTTCTTCACGACGGGGTTCATGCCGACCGGGTAGTGGGTGCCGGAGACCGGCGCCGCGTTGTACGTCCATTCGAGTTCGGTCCCGTCCACGTGCTCACGCAGCAGGAACCGCACGACGGTCGGATCGGTCGGCGTCGAGCCGACGAGGAAGACCTTCGTGAAGGTGTAGCGGGTGCCGAGCGCAATACTCATTGGAGAGTGAAGCTCCCTTCGACAGTGACACTGCCGTCGGCTGCCATGCGGAGCACGAACGCATTGAGCCGCTGCGTCGCCGCCGCCGTCACCGTGAGTAGCGGCACTTCGATGTCGCCGCCGCCGCCGACCGCGCTGATGGTGCCGCTCATCGCCTCGGCCACGCTCTGGTTCGTGATGACGAAGCGGTTGACCGTGCCGGCGACCGCCGTGCCGGTGTTCGAGACGGGCGCCGACAGGGTCGACGAGAGCGAGAGGCTGTCGAGGTTCGCAGCCCCGAACGGCGTGCCCGTGCTCGACGCCCCGAGGTTGAAGACGCACAGGGCGGTGTTCGACTGGTAGAGCGTGAGCGTCGCCTGCCCCGAGCCCACGACCATGAAGGTCTCGAACCCGTCGAGCAT
>JAZJZX010000025.1:99592-106127 GCA_040389445.1 Chloroflexota bacterium | reverse complement strand
GGATCGACGGCCCACCGTCGCCTGGGGTTTTCGGTCGTGCTCGTTGATTGCAAATCGCCAACTGGTGGTGAGCACCCCTAGGTGTAGTTCCCGGGGTTTGTGAGACACGGGTCAGACCGTCATCAGCTCCGATAGCCAGCCTTGGAGGTGGTCGAGCGCCGGGATGCGCTCGAATCCGCGGGCAGTGAACGGCGTTCCGTCGTAGCGCTCGGCCGGCGTGTGCCAGTCGAGCTCACCGTGGAGTCGGTCGTAGTTGTAGTAGGTCGCGAAACGGGTGAGCCCGTCAGCGGCTGCGTCGAGCGTCCGGAAGATCTCGCGGTCGAGCAGCTCCGACTGGAGGATCCCCCAGAAGCGCTCGATCTTGCCGTTTGTCCAGGGCGAGTTCACTGGGTCCGAAGGTGCCGGATGTGGAGTTCCCCGAGGGTCTTGCCGAAGAGGGTCAGGACGCCCGGCATCCAGACGACGAACGGTGTCCCGTTGTCGCTCATCAGCTCGAGCGGCGTCCCGCACAGCTCCACACAATCGTCGAGCCAGGCGAGGATCGGTCGGGCCCGCGGCTGCGGCAGGACGCGCAGGCCGATGAGGAAGCGCGAGTGATCGTCGACGAGGCCGACGATCCAGACCTTCTCGTACTCGCTCCGGCTGCGGCGCAGGAAGAATGGGCCCTTGATGTCGATGTGCCAGAGCTCATTGGGGCGGCCGCGCTCATAGGCCGGACCACGCGCTCGTCGGACCGAGGGTCGCGCCGTCCCGAACTCGGCCAACAGGCCGTCGACGGCGTGGTGGTCGAGCGGATAGATCAGCCGGCGGGTGAACTCGGCGGCCAGTCGCTTCGAGTTCCAGTACGTCAGCAGACGCACGACAATGACCGCCTGCTCGACCCACCCGGGCAGGCGCGTCAAGTGTGGCCCGCGCGGTCGATCGACGAGCGCTTCGAGACCACCGGCCTCGAAGCGGAGCCGCCAGCGGTGGAGGCTCGCCCAACTGGCCCCGAGGGCGAGGGCTGCCGTGATGCCCTCCTCGCGGGCGACGCGAACACAGCGAACCCGGAAGCGCAGGGCGCCCAGATCGGGACGAACCGGTGGCCCGGGCGGTCGTCCGCCCCGCGTCGCCAGGAAGAGGAAGCCCGGGCCTTCCTGATACGTATGCCGGAGGAGACGACGGTGCGGTTCGGCGCGGTTCTTGACGGGGATCTCATCCATCCACCGACGCTAAGGCGGACCGATCACCCGTGTCTCACAAACCCCGGGAACTACACCTAGCCGTGCTCGTCACCTACGGCGTGGTGGGCGCTACGTTCTGGTGGGTCGTGGGTCGCATCATTGGGCGCTCACCGCGGGATTGGTTCCGTCCTGGCTACCCGGTCACGTCCCTCAGGCGAAACGACCTGCGAACGGCTCGGTGGCTCGAACTACTCGGCGCCACACTTCGCGACGCTGCGGATCAACGTCGGGCGGAGATCGCGCGGCGCTCGGGCCATGACCCAGGCCCCGAGTTTCCCTCGCCGATGGCGGACCACGTCGAGGAGATCCGGAGGCTGTACGCAGCAGGCGAGTACGCGGGAGCCAACAGCCAGCAGAAGGCGCTCGCCAACTGGGTTTCGCGGATGGGCCGCGGGGCAGACGCCGAGGACTTCTATTCGCCCGCGGAGATTGTCCGCATTCGAGCCGACAGCGACGAGATCATGGCTGTGTGGAAGCGCCTGTGGACCGTGGCTGGAGACGTCAAGGCATCCGAGGACGTCCTCAGGCAGGTCGAGGCGTTGCGCTCAGCTCTGCCGACCGCCGAGCCGGGCGGCTCCTGACCCCCCAGTTCCCGCCGCGAGCCTTACAGCGCCTCGACGATAGCGAAGACGACAGCGTAGGTTCGTCGCTCGATGTCGGCGAAGCGAGACGAGATCAGCGTGTCAGCCGTCAACGCGATGCGACGCGGCGTCCCGAACCGGCGGCCGTAGGTTCCGCCCGGGAAATACTCCGGTGTGCGAACAGTAGTTGACATTCGAACGCTTAGTGGTACGGTCGCGGGATCTGGTCGTCGAGATGAGGTGCCAGAATGAAGGTCAGGACTCGCCTAGCGGTCTTCTCCGCTAGCGCTATCTCACTGGTATTCGCCAATTCTGGATGGGCCCATTCCGGGTCCCCAGCCCACTACACGGGCCAGCAATCGACGGGAACATGGCGCGGCATAACGGCCACCATTGAGGTTGGGAATCCTGACGTTGTATACGACACTTCCGCTGGGGGGTTTGTCTCACAGCGAATCATTGCGAAGCTCTCTGACGGCACGAAGTGGATCGAGATCGGATGGGCTGAGGTCGCTTGGCACCAGACGGGCGCGCCCCCGAACCCTCAGCCGGAGATCTACACGTATGTCCAGGGCGATGGTGGCCCTGGCTGGCTGTATCACGGTACGGTGACGCCCGGCTCAACTGTTGCTGTCCGGATAGAGTCCTCGTGCAGTGCGACGTGCACTTGGAGCGCCAAGCTATGGCAAGGGTCTTCGTGGCTGACTCTGCGGACGTTCAGCTTTGGGGCGGGAGGTCAGAACGTTGAAGCGTACAACGAGGTCGACCCAGGGAACCCGTGCAAGAAGCATGCCGCGCTTGCGACGAGCCCCGATACGAAGGTCCAGTGGCACCCGGTAACCGTAAAGGACTCGTCTTCCGCTTGGCAGTACTGGACTACCGGCGTTAGCAAATCCGCCACATCGGGTCCGTATACCTCGGCTTGGCAGCTCAACTCCTACAAGTTCACAGAGGAGAGGACGGGAGCAGCGACATGCTAAGGAGCACTTCCCGAGGACGGTGGGCCGCACCAATCCTCCTCTTGTTGGCTCTCATGATGGCTATGGGCGTAATCGCATCGACTGGAAGCGGACAGAACGCCGCCGCCGCGGCCCGCGCAACATGCCCACCCCTGGTCTTTACCTCTGATATCGACCCGGCCGTCGCCCTTAGTGATACAGGTCCTGAGCTTGACTGCATTCCATACTCCTTCCAGGATCCCTACGGGCCAGAAAAGCATACGGTTCCCCTTTCGCCGTCAGACCTGCAAGTACCTTGATCCGAATCCTCTGGGAAGTTCTACCGCTCTAGTTTGCGGCCTGACCGATTCGGCGGATCTCGGCCCCACATACGCAAGCCCAGACGTCTTCCGATCTCATGGGATATTGCTTCTCAGAGCGGCTGCAGCTTCAGCATCACGGTCCGCCAGCACACCTCGATCCGCCGGCTCATCGAGGCGATCCCCGACGAAGCCTGGAGCCCGATCCCGTACTGGCTCGAGGGCGGGGCCGACGTGGCCGAGACGAGGTACACCCCGTTCGCCGACCAGAAGGACGCGACGCCGGTCCGACTCATCGTCCGGCGGGTCCGCCCGACCCCGGGCAGCCAGCTCGCGGCATTCGTCCTGTACGACTATCACGCGTTCATCACCGACCGCGACGACATCCAAAGCGTGTCGAACCCGAGGCGGTCGGCCCGTTTCCCTGCCTCCAGGAGGCTCGGCCAGTCGGTGTACTGGTTCCAGCAGAGGGCGCCGAGGCGAATGGTGGACATCGAGTGAGGGACCCCCGGGTTCAATCTGGATGGGAAGCAGCGAGCCCGAAGGGCGGTTCCTCGTCCTTCGGGCTCTTCCCGAACCGTCTCTGGCTGGAGGCGATCCGAGTACGACTACGGTAGCAGCCTCGGCGATGCAGCCCCGCCAGGTGCTATGCGGGAACGGAGATCCAGAAGCGCGTTCCGCCGCCCTCGCGTTGATCGAACCCGATGGTGCCGTGATGCGCCCGTACAGCCGCCGCCGCAGTGGCCAGCCCGAGACCGGTTCCAGGGGCGTTGGCGTCGGGTCCGCGATGGAACGGCAGGAAGAGGCTATCCGCCAGGTCCGGGGGAATGCCCGGGCCCCGATCGAGAATCTCGATGATGAGCAGCGTCGTCGTCTCCGATGGCCGAGGCTCGGGCACCAGTTCCACGCGAGCGGTCAATTCGACCTCGGAACCCGCCGGGGCATAGGCGATCGCGTTCATGACGATATTGGTGACCGCCTGCTCGATTCGGATCCGATCGACGCGAATGAGGCGTGCGGGCGAGCCCTGGCGTATCCGGATGTCGCGCTGGCGAGCGAGGGGCTCAACGCGACGAGCCACGGCCTGGAGCAGCAGGTCGGCCATCACCGGGGACCGGACCAGGGCGCGGCCGTCCGCATCCACCGCCGCCAGGTCGAGCAGGGCGGCCGCCAGTTCACCCAGACGGACGACATCCGCGTGCGCCGCCCGGACCGCCGCCCGGAGTTCCGGTTCGGTCGTGTGAGGGTCTTCCGCGAGATCGAGTTCCGCCTGGAGAGCCGAGATCGGTGTGCGGAGATCGTGGGATGCCGCGGCGACGAACATCCGCTGCCGCCGCATGGCCTCCGACACGCGTTCCAGCATTCCGTTCAGGGTGACGGCGAGCTGGTGCAGCTCATCGCGCTGCTTCGGGACCGGCAGCCGGCGCTCGACATCGGCCGCGCCGATCCTCCCCGCTTCCGTCGTGATCATTGCGACCGGGCGAAGGGCGCGACCCGCGAGCCACCAGCCGCCAAAGAGCGACAGGCCCAGGGCAATGCCCTCGACGGCCGCGAGCGATCTCGCCAGCCGTGCAATCGTTGCGTCCAGCGCAGCGAGGTCGCTCCCGGCGACGACGCGAAGTCCACCTTCCGAAACGACGGTGTGAAGCGCATATCTGGTCGTTCCAAGAACGACATCGCTCATCGCCGGACCGGCACGGGGCGCCCGAAGATCGGCGGGTGCTCCCACGGTCGCGTCGATCACGGCACCGGTTCCGTCGAAGATCACCACGAAGACCCCCGTGTGGGTGATGCCGTCGCCCTCCTGGAGCCCAACCTGTCCCTGGTTCTCGATCGCATTCAGGGCCGCGCTGGCCTGGGACTCCAGCGCCTGGTCCAGCGACATCCGCAGGGCCGATTGGAGTTGCCACCACACGACCACGCCGGCGAGGCTCAGCGTGGCGAGCATCGCCAGCGCGTAGATCACGGTCAGGCGCGCTCGGACGGTCACGGTCGCTGCTCAGGGGGGTGTCCGATCGGTCCGCGGAGGACGTATCCGGACCCACGCACCGTCTCGATCCGGGGGATCGATCGTCCTGTGCCCATGCGCGCACGCAGCGTTCGAACGTAGACATCGATGATTCGCGGGCTCCCCTCGAACGCCCAATCCCATACCTCCTCGATGATGCGGGACCGGGTCATGACCTCGTTCTCGTGGCGCATGAGGTACTCGAGGAGCGCGAACTCGCGACCCGTGAGGGTGATCGCACGGGTTCCGACCTGGACCTGACGGCTTGCCGGATCGAGCGTCAGATCACCCGACGTCAAGGCGGTGGGTCGCTCGCTCGAGCCGCGTCGTGCCAGCGCTCGTAGCCGCGCGAGGAGCTCGGCAAAGGCGAACGGCTTCACCAGATAGTCATCGGCCCCGACATCGAGGCCGCGAACCCGATCCGTCACCGCGTCGCGAGCCGTGAGCATGAGCACCGGGGTCCAGTTGCCAGCGGCGCGAAGGCGGCCGCAGAGACTGAACCCATCGCCATCCGGGAGCATCACGTCGAGGAGGAGGACGTCGTACACCGACTCGGCGATCATCCACTCTGCGTCCTCGACCGTCCCGGCGGCGTCGATGGCGTGTCCCTCGCGCCTGAGGCCACGCGCCAGCAGGGCGGCCAGGCGGGTGTCGTCCTCGAGGACCAGGATCTTCACGGGTGCCACGATGACGCGAAATGATGAATCCCATATGAATGCACGTTCGTGATCGATTTACCGAATCTTCATGGACGCTCGGGCAACCTTGCCGTCGAGGTCGGATAGATGTCCGGCCCACGAGCAGCATTGGAAGCAACGATGAACATCGCGCGATTTCGCCCGGCGGTCCTCAGCGCCGCGGCGGTCCTTCTGATCAGCGGTGCGGGCTCCGCATTCGCGAGCAACGGCACCCCCTCGATCCCGGCGGTGGACGCGGCCCCGGCGGTCTCGGTCGTCGAGGCAGCCCCGGCCGTCGAGGCAGCCCCGGGCGTCGAGGCTGCCGAGCCCGCCGGGACCGACACCGACACGCTCCAGGAAGGCGACCAGACCACGCCGGATGTCGCCGGCGCTGCCGGGACCGAGGCCGAAGCGGCCGGCGAGGCTGCCGGCGAGGCTGCCGGGACGGAGACCGACGGGCCGGGCGGCCACGCCGACGACCCGAACGATCCCAACGCCGACCACCAGTTCGAAGGCAACGAGTAGTCCATTCGGATCATCTCGTGACGAAAGCTCCCGCCGGATGTCGGCGGGAGCTTTTCCATTGCCTGGGCGACGCGCCCGGGCCGGGGGCCAGCTCGGTCAGTCCCGAACGAGCGCCGGGCGGACCTCCCTCGCGAGGAGCCAGGACGCGCGGATCGTGCGTCCGGCGCGGATCGTGCGTCCGGCGCGGATCGTGCGTCCGGCACGGGGTGGCGCGGATCGTGCGTCCGGCACGGGGTGGCGCGGATCGTGCGTCCGGCGCGGAT
>JAZJZX010000025.1:98922-99492 GCA_040389445.1 Chloroflexota bacterium | reverse complement strand
CGCGGATCGTGCGTCCGGCACGGGGTGGCGCGGATCGTGCGTCCGGCGCGGATCGTGCGTCCGGCGCGGATCGTGCGTCCGGCACGGGGTGGCGCGGATCGTGCGTCCGGCGCGGATCGCCGACTCGTCGATGGCGATCGTGGTCCGACCTCCAGCAGTTGGGGTTCAGTCGGTACCGCGTCGGAGCGCGGGGAGGCGCGGGAGCCGATTCCGCGGCCCGCGGTCGGCCGGGCCGACCGAAGTCGGGCCCCGTGCGATCCCGCCGACCGAAGTCGGGCCCCGTGCGATCCCGCCGACCGTCCGAGGCCACGGTACAGGCAGGATTCGCGCAGATACGAACTCCCCTCGTGGTAGGTGCGGCCCACCACTTCGAGCCGCCGTCCGATGCGCCCGATGGCCCGCCGCTCGTGCTCGGCGGAGACGCGTCGGGCCCCGCCCGCGCTCCGGGGCGCGGGATCCGGCGCCTACCACGAACCCGGTTCGTAGGTGGGGGCGATTTGGCCCCCAGGAGTCGATACCACGAACCCGGTTCGTAGGTGGGGGCGATTTGGCCCCCAGGAGTCGATACCA
>JAZJZX010000025.1:71173-98822 GCA_040389445.1 Chloroflexota bacterium | reverse complement strand
CGAACCCGGTTCGTATCTGGGGTTCGCCGCCCGCCCGCCCGCGCCGCCCGCCCGCCCGCGCCGGCCGCCCGCCCGCCCCGCGCCGGCCGCCCGCCCGCGCCAGAGCCCGCCGTGGCGCCAGAGCCCGCCGTAGCGCCAGCGCCCGCCGTAGCTCGCCCGCGCCGCCGATTGCCATAGCGCCGGAGCCCGCCCGCGCCGCCGGAGCCCGCCGGAGCAGCGGTCAGATCGGCAGGCGCGCCACGACCTCGATGCCGTCCATCTCGCCGGTAGGGACGAAGCCGAGGCCACGATAGAAGGGTTCCGGGCCACCGTCCGCGGGGACCCAGCTGACGAGGAACTCGGTCGCGTGCGGCAGTGTCCGCACGACGTCGACGATCAGCCCGATCGCGGCCCGACCGTAGCCGCGGCCCTGATAACGCGCGTCGATCATGAACCGCCACAGGTAGTAGTCGGGCGCGTCCCGATCGATCGAGAGCATCGCGAAGCCCACGGGCGTCCCGTCGGCGTGGATCCCGCGATACCAGGCCTTCGGCTCGAACAGCGCTTCGGCGAACGAGACCGCGTTCGGCGCCACGAACGACGTCTGGGCCGGCGCAACAGCGAGCCGGCAGATCGCGCGGACGTCGTCCTTCGTCACCTCCCGGAGTTCGACGACCGCGCCGTCGGCCACCGAGCGCGGCCCCCCGGCAGCGGGGTCATGCATCGCCCCGTCCTCAGGCGTCGTCATGGCTTGCCACGCCGTCCAGGACTCGTCGGCCGCTCGCCACGGGTCGTCGGGAGCGGCAGCCTCAGCCACGGACGACGAGGTTCACCAATCGGCCGCCTCCGGCGACGATCACGCGGTCCGGCGCCCGGCCGGCAAGAGCCGCCACGACCTTCGGTGCCGCCAGGACCAGGCGCTCGAGGTCCGTATCGGACACCCCGGCCGGCACGACCACCCTGTCCCGGACCTTGCCGTTGACCTGGACCGGGACCTCGCGTGTCTCCTCGACCACGGCCGAGGCGTCGAGTTCCGGCCAGCGGGCCGTATGGATCGAGGACCACGCCTCGCCGGCGGTGGCCAGGCGCCGCGACCAGAGTTCCTCGGTGATGTGCGGGGCGGCCGGGGCCAGCATCAGCAGCAGCATTTCCGTGGCTTCGTCCCACGCTGCGCCACCTGCCGCGGGCGTCCCGCGGTAGCGGTACAGCGTGTTCGACAGCTCCATCAACTTCGCGACCATCGTGTTGAACCGGAAGCCCTCGTAGTCCTCCGTAACGTCACGCAGCGTCCGATGGGCGGTTGTCCGCATCGCCGCCTCGGCCGCGGCCACGTCCTCGCCCGCCGGCAGCTTCCCGGCCGCCTGGTCGCCCGGGTCCGTGCCATGGGGATCGGTGGCGATCGCCCAGACGCGGTTCAGGAACCGGTGCACGCCGCCGATGCCGCTCTCGCTCCACGGGCCGCCCTGGTCCCACGGGCCCATGAACATCAGGAACAGGCGGACCGTGTCCGCGCCGTAGCGCGCCACCAGCTTGTCGGGGTCCTGGACGTTGCCGCGCGACTTGCTCATCCGTTCGCCGTCGGCGCCCAGGATCTGGCCCTGGTTGAACAGCCGCATGAACGGCTCGTTCTCGTGGACGAGTCCGATGTCCCGCATCGCCTTGGTGAAGAAGCGGCTGTACAGGAGATGCATCACGGCGTGCTCGGCGCCGCCGGTGTACTGGTCCACGGGCGTCCAGCGATCGGTCATGGCGCCGTCCACGGGCCCGCTCTCCAGGCTCGGCGACAGGTACCGATACCAGTACCACGAGGAATCGATGAACGTGTCCAGCGTGTCGGTCTCGCGCTTCGCGGGGCCGTCGCAGCTCGGGCAGGCGACGTTCAGGAACGCCTCGTCCCGGGCCAGCGGGTTCTCGCCGCTGCCCTGGTAGTCGACGGTCGCGGGCAGCAGGACCGGCAGCTGGTCCTCGGGGACCGGCACCGCGCCGCACCGCTCGCAGTGGATGATCGGGATCGGGGTGCCCCAGTAGCGCTGGCGGCTGACCAGCCAGTCTCGGATCCGGTACGTGATCGCCGGTTCGCCGGCGCCCCGCTCGGCCAGCGCCGCGATGATGGCCCGGCCGCCCTCGTCGGCCGCGAGCCCGGTGTAGGGGCCGCTGTTGACCAGTTGCTCGTCGTCGGCGTGGCTGATGAACGCCGAATCGAGCGGCGCGTCCTCGGTGCCGGGCACGGCCACGACCCGCCGGATCGGGAGCCCGAACTGGGTCGCGAAGGCGAAGTCGCGCTCGTCGTGGGCGGGCACGGCCATGATCGCGCCGGTCCCGTAGCCGGCGAGGACGTAGTCCGCGATGTAGATCGGGATGCGCTCGCCGTTGATCGGGTTGACCGCCTCCGCGCCGATGGCCACGCCGGTCTTCTCGCGGTCGGTGGACAGGCGCTCGATCTCGGTCGCGTTGCGGGCGTTCTCGACGTACGCGTCCACCTCCAAACGCCGCTCCGGTGCGGTCAGCGACTCGACCAACGGGTGCTCGGGCGCGAGGACCATGAACGTGGCGCCGAACAGGGTGTCCGGGCGGGTCGTGAAGACGCGCAGCTCCTCGCCGCCGGCGTGATGGTCGGACGGCGCGGTCGTGAACACGATCTCGCCGCCCTCGGACCGCCCGATCCAGTTCGTCTGCATCGCCCGGATGGGCTCCGGCCAGGCGATCCCGGAGAAGTCGAGGAGCTCGTCGGCGTACTTCGTGATCCGCATCCGCCACTGCTCGAGGTCGCGCTTCTCGACCTTCGCGCCGCAGCGCCAGCAGCGACGATCCATGCCCTCGACCTGCTCGCGGGCCAGGGTCCCGTCGTTCGGGCACCAGTCCACGGGCGCCTTGGCGCGGTAGACGAGGCCCGCCTTCATGAATTCGAGGAACAGCCACTGGTTCCAGCGGTAGTAGGCGGGATCGCAGGTCACGACCTCGGCGTCCCAGTCGAACGATGCGCCCATCGTTCGCAGCTGTCGGCGCATGGTTTCGATGTTGGACATCGTCCAGTCCCGCGGGTTGATCCCGTTCTTGATCGCCGCGTTCTCGGCCGGCAACCCGTAGGCATCGAACCCGACCGGGAAGAAGACGTTCTGGCCGAGCATCCGGTGGTAGCGGGCGATCGCGTCGGTCGGCGTCTTGACGTACCAGTGCCCGATGTGGAGGTTGCCGGACGGGTAGTCGTACATCGTCAGCAGGTAGTACTTGGGCTTCGACTCGTCGAGCAGGTCGGTCTGGTACAGGCCGATCTCGGCCCAGCGAGCCTGCCAGCGCGGCTCGATCGAGGCGGCGTCGTACCGCTCGACATGCGTTCGGTCAGTTCGGAAGCCGGGCTCGGTCACAGTTGCGTCGTGCTCCGCATGAAACGAAGAACCCCCCGCCAATCCGGCGAGAGGTCCAGGAGTGCCGGTTCGCCAGCGAGTTGGTGGAGGTAAGGGGATTCGAACCCCTGACCTTCTGAATGCCATTCAGACGCTCTACCAGCTGAGCTATACCCCCACGCGGGAGCCGGGAGTATAGCAAGGGGGTCTCCACGCCGCCCATCGTATGTCAGTGCTCCGTGAATGAGGCACTGCCAACTGCTCATTGATTTTGTCAGTCCTCACCGATGAGGGAGAGATTGGCCGGGAACGCCCGGGCCGGGAACGCCCGGGCCGGGAACGCCCGATCAGGATCCTGTCTCGATCATCGCGAACACCAACATGGTGACCACGGTATCGCCCCGCGAAACCTGAAGGTAGATGCGCACCAGGGGCGCGGCCGATCGGGGCAGGAAGATCGCCGGTCCCGGCGCGGGCGAGCCATCATTTGGGTACCGTCCGCCGAGGTCGCAGTTGTTGACGATGAGGAACAACCCCGCCGCGCCATTCGGCGCGCCGGCGCGTCCGCAGTTTCCGCCCCAGCTGATGGTCGTCCATCCGGGCACGTCCACTCGCAGGGGGGTCTCGGGGGCGACGGTCAAGGTCGGCACCGTCGCGGGAATCGCCTCCTCGGTGCAGTACTCGTACCCGCCCGTTCCGGAAGCGAAGGTCCACGAGGCGCCGCACGGGGCGTGTGCGGCGGTCACCTGGGCACCGTTCGGGGCGACGATCCGGGCCGCCGGCAGATCCGCCCCGCGGACGTCGAGCAGCCACCGGCTCGTCACCCTCAGATCCGCGGAGAAACGGACGGCGGCCGTCACGAAGAGGAGGCCGGTCGGCAGATCGTGCAGGCGCCATCGGTTCTGGGCGTACAGGAAGGGGTTGTTGTCGGTGTTGTCCTCCCGTTCGATGTCGTACTGGTTGCTCACCTCCGGCTGGGTGGCCCCGATGGTCCAGGCGATCGCGCACGCGTCCCCGGCCACGCGGATCTCGATCAGGTCGCCGAGCTGGACCGGAGCGATGGACGGAACCACGAGGCCCGGTGTCCCTTCGACCAGAGCGCTGCCGGAGCCGGACAGAACGAGCGTCGGCGGGACGCCGCCAGGCGGCGGGGGCGTGCACGGTACACCGGGCGACGTCACCGGGGTCGGGAGCGGGACCGCCGTTTCCGAGTTGGCGACGCGGAAGAACCGTTCCACCACGGTCCCGTCCTCCTGGCCGGCGGTGCCGGTGAAGAAGTAGGCCACCACGCGCACGAGCCAGTCACCGGCGGGCAGCACGCCGAGCGGAACGATGGATCGCGGCGGGTTGACGTTGAGCGTCCGGAAGGAAATCGGAAACGGAATCGTCACGCCTGCCGCACCGGGCTGGTACTCGGCGATCACGTAGCGCATGCAGGCGTCTTCCTCCGAGATCAGTTGGACAGAGGAACGGGCGGACATCCGAAGGGCACTCGCCGCCGGCAGCACGGGCCAGGTGGGTGGCTGGGATGCCGGGTCGCCGGGGACGTTCCCGGGTGGGACGCCGCGAATGGCGAGCGGGTCGCCGGGAACCGAACCCAGCCGGATCTCCGGTGGCGTGCCAAGGCGTACGGGCGCACAGCCCAGGCCGGTGTTCGGCGTCGGTGGAGGGAACCTGGGGGTGGGCCCGGGCAGCGTCGCGACGGGCGCGGTCGGCGAGGCCGTGGGGCCCGTGGTCGCCGACACCGACGGCGAGGCGGGTGGGCTCGTGAACCCGTTGCCGGCAAGGCCGATGCCGCCGCCCAGCACGACCACCGCGATCGCAGCCACGACGGTGATCCGTGCCCGGTCGCGTGACCGCCGTGGAGTCCCGAGAACCGGGGCGACCGGGGCTTCCAGGCTGTCCGGTCTCATCGGGCGATCACATGGGCGTAGTAGGTGAGGTTGAACTGATTGCCGGCCCCGTCGATCGCGCCTATCCCGATCTGGACCACGGTGTCGCCCGGCGGGAGCACGAACGCCGGGGGATCCACCAGCGGCGAGGCGTCATCGGATGCGCCGCCCCCGAGGCCGCACCCGTCCGGCGATTCGAACTGCTCCGTGTCGACCGTGGTCACGCGGCCGCAGGAGGCACCCCAGCTGATGATCTGCCAGCCCGGGAGATCGAGATGGATGACCCGGTAGGCTCGGACCATCAGGGCTTCGGGACCCGGCGCATACCCGATCGAGCCGCAGTCGTCGCCGGCCTCGTAGCCGTTCGAGAGCCGGACGGACAGGCCACAGCCGGCCGATGCCTGGAACCGCCTGCCGTCGGAACCCACCAGGTACAGCGCCGGCGCCGTGAATGGATCGACGGTGACCCGCCACGTGCGGACGATCTCGAGGCCACCGGGGAACCGCAGCGTCGCCGTCAGGATCCTGTTGCCGACAACCGGGATCGTCCACCGGTTCTGGGCCGCATAGGCGGGATCGTCGGCCGGATTCGAAATCACGTCCACCGTCGTGGTATCGCCAGTCTCGACGTTGAACAGTTCGATGTTCCAGCGGACCGCGCAGGCCTCACCGTCGACGATGATCCGGACCAGATCGCCCGAACGGGCATGAACTTCGGGCGGCGTCGTTTCTCGATCCACGGCGCCGGCGATCGGGGCGGCATCAGCGACGAAGAGGGACACCCCGACGTTCGCGGTGGGCAGCAGGGTTCCGCAGGGCACGGCCGGCGATATCAAGAGTGTCGGCGCGGGCGCCACCGTGGGCACGGGCGTGAGGAAGGGGCCCTTTCCGGCGAGGATCCGGAAATAGGTGACGGTCACGACATCGTCGGCAACGGTCTCGAGCGTCTCGAAGTGCGCGGTCACCCGGACGATCCAGTCGCCGTCGGGGAGGCCGTCGAGGAGGACCCGGCCACTCGACGGTGCGATGGTGGCGTTGAAGAGCGGCAGGGGGTTCTGGAGCACGATGCCGCCTGCCTCGGGTGCGATCCGGGTTCGTGCGTAATCCACGACGAGGTGGCGAAAGCACACGTCGAAGCTCGCACCGAGCTCGAGATCGTCACCCGGCGCGGCGACCAGCCCCCGATCCGGCGACGGGATCTGCCAGCCTGGTTCCTGCGATTGCTGGCCGTAGCCGGAGCCGAAGCCGAAAACGCCGCTGACCCGTTGCCGTGATCCCTGCACGCCCATCGTCACAGCCGGAAACTGGCCCTGACGCGGCGGGCGGCAGACCTCGTCGCCGTCTGATCCGCTCGGTCGCGGGGAGTTCGCGTCGGTGGTGGATGGATTGGTCGATCCCTGGATGTCCGGCACGAGTGAAGCACTGCCGGCCGCAATGCCGACCACGAGCAGGACGAGGATGGCTGCGGCAACCCCGGCGCCGCGACCCGGCCCCAGACGCGGCGCATTTGCCCGAGGCCTTCCGGTATGGACATGCGCGGGCACCGGCTCGATGGCGTCGAAGACCGGCAGGTCCTCGTCGGCCGGTCCTCCGCCGCCCGTCATGCGACCCCGTCCGTCATGCATGTCCTCATCGTCCCATCATCATGCCCGGCTGACGACGGATCATCGCGCTTCGTTACGGCGTGGCACCATCGACGGCGATGCCCGCCTCCCTGGACCTCGAAGCGCGCCGAGCCCGGCTGCCCGGCGGGCCGCTGGAATACTGGCTCCGAAGATCGGCGCGGTCGAGGACACTGCGGGTGACGATCGATCCGCGCCGCGGTGTCGTGGTGTCCGTTCCCCTCGCCTCCCGGCGTGGATGGGTACGCCCGGAGCGCGAGATCGAGCCCTTCCTCGCCGCGCGAGAGCCGTGGATTCGGCGCCACCTGGAGCGGATGGACCGGCAGCGGGCCGTGATCGAGGAGCGCGGCGGGATCGCGGATGGCGCGGCCTTTCGCTATCTCGGCGAGATCCATCGACTCCGGATCCTGCCGGCCGCCGGTGGCGAGCGTCGGTCGTCGGTGGTGCGACTCGGGGCGGACGATGGTGACGAGCTGCATCTGATGCTCGCTCCCCGCGACTACCTCGCACCGCACGATCGGCGTCGGCCCGCGGCCGTCCTTCGTGCCTGGCTGCGCGAACGTGCGTCGGCGGCCGTGGATCGCGCATTGGCCGCGCACACTCCGGCACTCGGCGTGACCCCGGCCCGGGTCACGCTTCGGGATACGCGCTCGCGGTGGGGAAGCGCATCGCGGAAGGGAAGCGTGTCCCTCTCCTGGCGGCTCATCCTCGCGCCTCCGGAGGCCCTCGAGACGGTGGTCATCCACGAGCTCGCGCACCTCCGCGAGTTCGGGCACGGCCCGGCGTTCTGGGGCCTGGTGGCGGCACGTCGGCCGGATCACCAACGCTGGCGGCGCTGGCTGCGAACGCATTCCCACGAATTGCATGCCGCGCTCGACGACGACGACGACAGAAACGGGAGCGGGAGCGGGAGCGGGTAGTCGCGCTGCTGGTCACCGGATGTTTGGTGGGCCGGGGCGGAATCGAACCGCCACAGTCGAAGACGAGGGTTTTACAGACCCTTGGGCTCACCACCTGCCCGACCGACCCACGACGGTGACCGCATCGATGCCGATCGGGGAACCCGGGCGGCTCGGAGCGGCCGCTATCTTGCCAGACTCCGACCGTGCGCGCCGGCTTCCCGGCAAGGATGTTCTCGTCGGGCATCATCACTCACCGCTGCCGTATCCGGACCGCCCGATGGGCGGGGACCGCTGACGATGGTCACCTGGACCATGGCCTCAGCCATGAGCCGATTTGTCGCCGTCGAGCTCCATTCATCTCGGATTCACGTTGCGCATCGATCATTCACTCGGTGCAGCAATCCGACGTTGTGCGGCGATCGAGAACAGCATCGCGCGCGCTCCAGCAACCCGACGCCCCACCTCGCTACGACCTGTCGTATCGCGACACGTTCTGGAAGTCCCGTGCGTACGAGGATCTCTGCGATCGAATTGCCCTCCGAGCGCTGCTCGGGGGTGGTACCGGCCATCTTCTCGATCTCGGGGCAGGATTCGGCCGTCTCGTCGACGAATATGGGGCCTTCGAACGCGTCACCCTCGTCGACGCGTCGCCGGTCATGGTCTCCGCTGCGCGGGAGCGAGTCGGGGCGGACCCCCGCTTCTCCGCCCTTCAGGCCCAGGCGGCAGCCCTGCCCATCGCGGCCAGTTCGATCGATGTCGTCGTTGCGGTGCGCCTGCTGGTCCACCTGGCTGATCCCGAGCCCGTGTTTCAGGAGATCGCTCGCGTGCTGCGCCCCGGCGGGCACGTCGTCATCGAGTTTCCGAACCGGGGCCACCTGATGGCCTGGGTCCGGTATCTGACTCGACGGCAGGCCTGGATGCCCCAGGCGCAACGGCCCCATGAGTACCTCGAGGGCCACTTCGCCCACCACCCGGCCCGCGTGGAGCGGCAGCTGCGTGCCGCGGGTCTGGAGCCCATGGAGCGGCGGTCGGTGTCGCTGTTCCGGTCGGCCGTATTGAAGAAGATGATCCCGGCGCGCATGCTCGCGCTACTCGAAGCGCCACTTCAGGCGCCACTGGCCGTGCTTGCTCCGGGCCCGTCGCTGTATCTTCTGGCCCGGCTGCCCGGTGCCGGGCATGGCGGTGGAGAGGCCCCGCCGCCCGGGCGCGTCGAGGTCGTCACGTCTGGAGGCCGATCCTGAGGGTTCTGATCGTCGAGGATGAGCCGGCGATCGGCGAGGCCGTCAAGGCTTCACTGATGACTGACGGGCACGCCGTGGACCTGGTGGGGGACGGTCGCGAGGCACTCGCATGGGTTCAGACCTACTCCTACGACCTGCTCATCCTGGATGTCGGGCTGCCCGGTCTCGATGGGCTCGCCGTCTGTGCGACGGTGCGAAAGCAGGGGTTCGGAGGCGAGGTCCTCATGCTCACAGCGCTCGGGGAGGTCGAGGATCGCATCGCCGGACTCGATCACGGTGCGGACGACTACCTGGCCAAGCCCTTCAGCATGGCCGAGCTGCGGGCACGGGTCCGGGCCCTCGGGCGTCGAAGGCTCGACGATCGGACGCCCCGTATCGCGATCGGCGATCTTGAACTTGATCCCTCGACCCACGGGGTCTGGCGCGCGAACCGCGAAATCCGGCTGACCTCGAGAGAGTTTGCCCTGCTGGAACTCCTTGCCCGACATCCGGGCCAGATCTACCACCGCGACCGCCTGATCGAGGCCCTCTGGGATGCCGACTTCTCGGCTGAGTCGAACATCGTCGAGGTCTACATCAGGAGCCTGAGACGGAAGGTGGACGAGGGTCGGCGCGACGGGCTGATCGAAACGGTTCGCGGCTCGGGCTACCGGCTGCGGGCGGGCCAGGCTTGATGTTCAGTCGTGCCCGGGTTCGCCTCACGCTCCTGTACATCTCTCTGTTCACGGTCGTGATCGGCCTGTTCAGCGCCGTGTTCTACGTGGGCTTTGCGACCGTCCTTGCGCCGACCTTCGATCTCAGTGCCGAACTGACCAACGAGCAAGTGGCCGAGGCGGCCTACCGGACCACGGTCGAGCGGATCGGCGTGGCGCTGGTCGCCGCGGACCTCGTGATGATCGGGGTCGTCGGCGTGGCGGCCTGGATCCTGGCGGCTCGCACGCTCCGGCCGATCCGTGAGGCGCATGCACGCCAGCGCCGCTTCGTCGCCGACGCGTCGCATGAAATGCGAACGCCGTTGGCGGCCATCCGCGCCTCAGCCGAAAGCGCGCTCCTTGCAGATGCTTCGGCCGCCGACCTGCGTCGAGCCCTCGCGACGGTTTCCGGCTCGGCCGAGCGGTTGACGGGCATCACGAACGATCTGCTGCTGCTGGCTCGAAGTGACGAAGTGCCACACGGGCCCATCGAGGCGATCGACCTGTCGGTCACGGTCGCCGAAACCGTTGAGGCCTTTCGGGCCGCACATCCGGCAGTGCCGTCGGCCGACCTCGAACTGGCAGCCGACATCCGGGTGGCGGCCGATCGATCCGAAATCGAGCGGATCGTCGGGAATCTCCTGGACAACGCGTACCGCTACGGACCACCGGGCCGATCACCCAGGGTGACGACCGGATCGACCGAGCGTGAGGTGTACGTGGAGGTTCGCGATACGGGCCCCGGGATTGCCGCCGCCGACGTCGACCGAATCTTCGAACCGTTCTACCGGGTCAGTTCGCATGCCGGGGATCCCGCCGGGACGGGCCTCGGACTGGCGATCGCGGCCAGCCTCGCCCGTCGCAACCGTGGCGCCATCGTGGTGTTCAGCCAGCCGGGCGCCGGCGCGACCTTTCGGCTCAGCCTCCCCCGCTTCACCTGACGTTCATCTCGACGGGCGATAACTCGTCTGATCGGTCGGCGCATTGCCCGGCCGGCGCCAACGAGGTCTCCCGTCGATGTTCGAATGCAGCATTCCCTCCGGGGTGCGGCGCCTCGGCTCCGTCCTGGGCGTCACCATCGCCGTTACCGTCGCTGCCTGCGCAACTGGAAGCGGCGCCGCGCCGTCGGCATCGGTGACCGCCCGGTCGACCTCGGCCGCCACGTCGTCTCCGGCCGCCGCGACCGGGTCCGGCTCGTCATCGCCCAGTTCATCCACCGCTCCCGACACCGGCGGGGGCACGACGTCCGGGGACATCCCGGATAACGCCGTATTCCTGACATATCGTCCAGCGAGTCCGACCTTCTCGATCGAATACGTCGAAGGCTGGCAGGTCACGCCACAGGGGGACGGCGTGGTCATCCGCGACAAGGACAGCAGCGAGACCGTGGCGCTCGTGGCCCGGACGGCCGACGCGACGAACTATGTCTCGACGGTCGACCTCCCGTTGCTGCGTACCGAGGCTGGATTCCAGCTGGTCAGCCAGGACAGCGTCGCGGTCAATGGAGCCAGCTACGTCCACCTCGTCTTCCATATCCCTGCCCCGCCGGACCCGGTGACCGGCAAGCGGGTGCCGTCGACCGTGGACCGGTACTACGTGCAAGGGCCGAACGGACTCGCGATCGTCAGCCTGTCCACGCCGGACGGCGTCGACAACGTCGACGCCTTCCGGCAGATGATCCAGAGCTTCAAGTGGCTGTAGGCGTGACGGCCCCCCGCGGCGAGGCCGCGTCCCGGGCTACGAACGGTCCGCTGAACAGGCCGATCATCGAACTCCGCGACGTGATCCGGGTCTACCGCGAGGCAGATGTCGAGACGATCGCCCTGCGGGGTGTGGACCTCGAGATCCAGGCGGGCGAATTCGTGGCGATCATGGGTCGGTCCGGCTCGGGCAAGTCGACGCTCCTCCAGCTCCTCGCAGGTTCTGACCGCCCGACGGCGGGCCGGGTGATGGTTGCCGGAGTCGACCTCTCGCGCGCCGACGACACGGAACGGGCCAGTCTGCGTGGTGCTCGTGTCGGGATGGTGTTCCAGAGTCAGAACCTGGTTTCGTTCCTCGATCTGAACGAGAACATCGAGCTCGCGGCGACGCTTGCCGGCCGATCCCTCCAGCGAGCCCAGGTGCACGACATCCTCGACCGGGTGGGCCTCGCGAATCGAGCCCGGCATCGCCCGGACCAACTGTCCGGCGGCGAACAGCAGCGTGCGGCGCTCGCCCTCGTCCTGGCAAGCCGCCCGTCGATCATCCTGGCCGACGAGATCACGGGCGAACTCGACACGATCACTGCGAGGCTGGTGCTCGATCTCCTTGCCGAGGTCCACCGGCTCGACCGGGTGACCATCGTCGTCGCCACCCACGATCCGGCCGTCGCCCTCCGGGCCGACCGGACCGTCATCCTCCGCGACGGAGTCGTCGTCAGCGATCGGGAGCGATCGGCGTGAGGGTGATCGAAGCCCGTAGCCTGACCCGGCGATTCGCCGGCAACGGTGTCGAACCAGTCAACGCGGTAGACGACGTCACATTCGATATCACGGCCGGATCGTTCACCTCCATCGAGGGTCCGTCCGGGTCCGGGAAGACCACCCTGCTGGGCCTGCTGGCTGGCCTCGAATTGCCCGACGCCGGTTCGGTCAGGGTCCTTGGTCACGACCTTGGCCGGCTGTCCGCGGCCGAACGCGCCCGGCTTCGGGTGCGCCAGATCGGGATCGTCTTTCAGTCCTTCGGACTCATCGCGAGTCTTCGCGTCGGGGACAACGTCTCGCTCCCGCTCGCGCTCGCAGGAATGCTCCAGCGCGAGCGCCGGATGCGGAGTCTCGCCGTTCTCGAGGAGGTCGGTCTCGGAGCCGCGGTCGACGCCCGCATCGACGAGTTGTCCGGTGGGGAGCGGCAACGGGTCGGCGTGGCGCGTGCCCTCGTGACGGACCCGACCCTGATCCTCGCCGACGAGCCGACCGGCAGCCTCGACGAGGCGAACGGCAGCGATGTCATCCGCCTCCTTGTCGAGGCGGTCCGCCGCCGCGGATCCAGTCTCGTCCTCGTGACCCACGATCCCGCGAGCGCGTCGCTCGCCGATGATCGCTACCAGATGCGCGATGGGCGCCTTACCCACGGAGCGTCCGCATGAAGCTGTTTCGCCATACCGTTCACCTCGTCCTCCGCGAGCCGCGGCGTTCGCTGGCGGCACTTATCGGCGTGGCGATTGCCTCGGCGCTCATCACCAGCGTCCTGCTGTTCGGCACCGCCTCGGGCAGCACCGTCACCCGCCGGGCGCTGGCCGACCTTCGGGTCGACGCGCAGGTGGTCCTCGAGCAGGGAACCAGCCCGAGCGCTGCCGCCGCGACGGTGGCAGCCGATCCGGCCGTTCGGTCGGCAATGCCGTTCGATCTCGCTCATTTCGATGCCGCCACCTCGACGAGGAACGGATCGGCCACGCAAACGAGCGTTGGGGTTCTGGTGGGCCTGGATCCCGGCTACAGCCGGTCAACCGGGCTCTTCAGCCTCTCGTCCGGGGTGGTCAAACCTGGCCAGATCGCGATCAGTCGCGACCTCGCCTCGAATCTCGGGGTGGTCCCCGGTGACCCGATCGTCTTTGCGCTTCCCGGTGGTGCTTCTGCGACCTTCGTCGTCTCGGGGATCGTGTCGATCGCTGGTGCCGACCTCATCCTCGGTCCAATCGACGCCGCCCATCGCGCCGCGGGGGCAAATGCGCCGGTCAACGTCGCCGTCATGTCGCTTTCGGACCTCGAGACAAGGGTGCTGTCCGCGATACCGCCGACGGCCATCGCGTCCGATCCAGGTGCAGGCGGGGCGAACCCGGCGGGTGGCGTCACGCCGGTGTTCGCCGTCGACCCGGCCGTTCGAAGGGAACTCCATGTCCAGCTCGATCACGCTCAGCTTCCCGGTGACCCTGGAGCCGCGCAGGCATGGTTGGACACCGTTCGGCGACGAGTCGAGCGCGTGGGTGCCGGGAGCTTCCGTTGGGTCGACGACGCCAGCGCGTCGCTCGAGCCATTGGCCAAGGACCTTGCCTGGGGCCAGATCCTGTTCATCTTCCTTGCCCTGCCCGGTATCGCCCTGGCACTCGCCCTGTCCCGCCTGGTAGCGGACGCAACGGCCGATTCGACCCGGCGCCATGCAGCACTCCTGCGTGCCCGGGGGGCGACGGCTGGCGATCTCCGCAGGGTGTTCGTGGGCGCCACCGTCCTGACGGCGATCGGAGGCGCTGCGCTCGGCGTCGCGGCCGGTGCGGGTGTCGGGTTCGCCCTCTTCGGGCGCGACCTCGTTTCGGCCGGGCTCGTGAGCGGGCTCCTTCGGGCGGGCGCGATCGCGACGGTTCTGACGGCGGTCCTCGCCACCGCAGCCGCATTCCTGCCCCTGCGCGCCCAGCTTCGCGAGGAGATCGCCATGGGGCGCCAGGAGCTCCAGCGCGGCCGAGCTCCTCTCTGGCAGCGGCTGTTTCTCGATGTCATCGCGCTGCTGGCGGGTCTCATGGTCTACGTCCTCGCGGGTGGTTCCGGGATCCACCCCGTCCTCAATGCCGAGGGGAACCCGACGGTGACCCTCGCCCTGACCTCGTTTGTGGCGCCCTTGTTGTTCTGGTCCGGAGGGACGCTCCTCCTGCTTCGCCTTGTCACCGCGGTTGTGCGGCGAAGCCGGCGTCTGACGGCCCCGCTCGGACGGTTCCTGGGGCCCGGTGGCGAACTTGCCGCACGCTCGCTCGCGGCGCGCCTGGCCGCGGCATCGCGCGTCATCGTCGTCCTGGCCCTGGCCGTGAGCTTTGCCACGAGCGTGTTGGTCTTCGACGCCACCTATCGACAGCAGCAGCGCGTCGACGCTCAGCTCACGCTCGGTGCGGATCTCAAGGCCGTTCCCGCCGAGCCGGCAACGGCATCCGCGGCCGGGATGCTGGCCGGCCCGGGCATCGCGGCCACGACGCCGTTTGTCGATCGGGTCGTGTACGTGGGTCCCGAGGCCCAGGATCTGCTTGCCATCGACACGGCAACGCTACCGCGCGTCGTGCCACTCGCCGATGCATTCTTCTCCGGGTCGACGGCTGCGGGCGCCCTGGACGCGCTTCGGGCAAGGCCCGACGCGATCCTCGTGTCTGCCGAGACCGCCAGGGACTACAGCATCGTCCCCGGCGACCTGATCCGGATCCGCGTGCCGGATACCAACGGCAACCTCAAGATCGTCGACTTCACGATGGCTTGGATCGCCCTCGAGTTTCCGACGGCACCGAAGGATGCGTTCCTCGTCGCGAACCTCGGCTACGTCTCGGCGCAGACGGGCAACGATCGGATCTCATTCCTGCTGGCGCGGGCCGACGGGGACCTCGCGTCGGCGTCACTGGCGGCGACGAGGCGCCTCGGATCCGGATGGCAGGTGTCCGATCTCGGAACCACGACTGCCCGGATCGCCAACAGCATCACCTCGGTGGATCTGTCCGGTCTCGTCCTGCTCGACGTTGGTTTCGCGATCCTGATCGCGGCGGTTGGCGTGGCGCTCTTCCTCCTCGCCGGCCTGGCAGAACGGCGACGGGAACTCGCGACCTTGATTGCGATCGGGGCAGAACCCCGACAGGTCCGCGCTTCGATTCTCGGCGAGACCCTGGTTGTCGGCGTTGCGGGGATCGTGACCGGCATCGCAACCGGCGCCCTGGTGGGCCTCACCTTGCTCCAGATCCTGGCCGGTGTCTTCGATCCTCCAGCCGATGTGCCCGCCTTCCCGATCGGACTTCTGGCCGGGATGGTCGTGCTCATCGTGGTCGCGCTCGGCGCGGCGCTCGCGGTGGCGATGCGGGCTCTCTCGCGGATCAGCGTCGTCGGCGAGCTTCGAGAGCGGTGATCGACACACCAGGGTGTCGGAGGGCCGGCAGGCGAACTGGGGTCGCATGACCGCAGGAGGAATCGGGAGCCAGGACCTGCCCCGGTCGCGGTGCCCTCCACCCGACCTGGCTTCGCCGCCCGTGTTCCGCGGATGGTGTGCTCCGACGATCAGCTTTTCGCGCCACCCCGGGCCGTTCGAGGGCCGAATCGCCAGGCAACCATGGCGATCAGGGCCGCCAGGAAGATCCCGATGAGGACTTCCGGGATCATCCGGTCGGCAGATCCGTCGGTCGTCCCCATGGTGTCGGTGTCGGGAGGGCTCGCGACTGGGGCGGCCGCGTTGGTGACGTTGGCGGAGCAGATGACCAATCCGCCGCCGCCATTGGCCGAGCCGTTGCACTGGTTGATGGTGACGGTCTGGGCCGAGGCTGTCGTGCCGGTCGCGGTGCACGTCAGGCCGACCAGGGTTCCCCCATTGGCCGAGCCGTTGCATTGCGTGATCGCCGCTCCGGATGTCGTCGCGGGGAAGGGCACGCATCCGGTGGTGATGCCGTCGCCGGAACCGACGCACTGGTTCACGGTGGCCGCCGTTGCCGTCGAACCCACGCCCACGAATTCGTTCGTGACCACGACGCTGCAGCGGAGCGTGCCGCCGCCACCGTTGATCGAACTGTTGCATTGGGTGACGGACGTGACCGGCGCGGTCAGGACCATCGTGCTGGTCGTGCACGCAGCCGCCGGGTCGCCCGCGGCACCGTGGCATTCACGGACGGTCACCGTGGCGGATCCACCGCTGGCCGTGAACCTGTTGACGATGGTGACTTCGCAGATCAGCCCGAGGCCGCCGGTATTGTCGACATCGTTGCTGCACGTCGTGGTCGCGGCGAGCGTGGCCGCCGCAGCGCCGGTGGCAAGGGCAAGGGAACTGAAGAGCAGGAGCCCGCTCACGAGGAGGAGCGCAATGGAGCGTCGCATGACAAGTACCTGGGCCGGGAATGCAGGCCGTCCAGGGCGGGCGACGTGTCGTTCATCCGACACCGTGCTCGCCCTGGGCACGGTCGTCATGACGGTTCGTCATCTCCGGTACCCCTCGCGCGGGTCCGGTGGTCCTCGGGAACAGGCGCCGCGGTGGGACTCGATGGTCGTACCTGAGGCCGAGCCGTGTCAAGTGTGCTTTGCCCGTTTACGGGGACGCACTCCGTTTACTTGATAAACGACGTAGTGACATTTGTGGATAAGGTCAGTTGACATCGGCAAACCTTGAAGTCCACCATCATGGACAACCCTGTCTCACCGGGCTTGACAGGTTCAGGATTCAGGGTCCAGACTCGATCTGCGCCTGCGAAACATGGGGGAATCACGGGGATCGCACGACAAGGAGAGTTTCGAGATGGTGCTGACATTGGGACAAATATTTCGGCTGGCGATCATTGCGCTCGTCGCCGTGGCGATCTTGATGACCGTGCTCCTGGCCACCGCCGGCGGCCACGCAGGCTGAGCCTCAGGCTCGCCATCCTGGGGACCCTGCTGACGGCGGCCACCTTTGTCCCGGCGACATTCGCGCTCGAGACCGTGACGCTCAAGGAGATCGGGACGGTCGACGCGGCGACGTGTCGCGCGATCAATGCCGACGTGCGCGCCCACCCGGACAAGGTGGCACTCGCGAATCAGGCCGCTATCGCGAAGTTGACCGACACGGGCTGCCGTCTCGTCGTCGTGTTGACAACGCGCGTTGGGCTTCCGATTGGAGCGGCGACTGCGGCGGCGGCCACGAGTTGCACGTACGTTTACAAGGCGCTCCACATCTATTCCGGACCGTTCGAGACGTATACGGCGCACGACGATGCCTACGTCTGCTGGAACGGAACGACGGCTTGGCAGCAGGACTACCGCCACTGCTACGTGACGTCCTACCCGCTCGGCTTTGGCGGGTCTGACTGGTGTGGCACGATCAACAACAACACGGCGACGGTGACGCTTCAGAATGACTTCTACATCGCGTCGTATTCGGCACCATGGTGGCACCGGCCGGGTTGGATGTCGTACACGGTTAACAAGTTCGGGTCGGTCAGCGCCGTGAGCGGCTTCTGCTGCAATTAGCGACGCCCGGAGATCGCGAGGACACTAAATTCGAGCAGGGGCGCACCTATTCCGATGCTGCGCGAGATGAGCCGGGCCGACGGCACGGCTCATCGGCTCGAGTTCCACAGGACGGGTGCGATACTGTCGGCGACATGTCAACCGACGCGGTCCCCGCGGTCCAGACCGTCGGGGTCAGCCGACGCTTCGGCCCGGTCCAGGCGATCGATCAGATCGGGTTGACGGTCCCGTCCGGGGTCGTTTACGGCTTCCTCGGTCCGAACGGCGCGGGCAAGACCACGACGCTTCGGATTCTCACCGCCCTCCTTCGACCCGATACGGGTTCGGTGCGACTCTTCGGTGAACCGGTCCAGCGTGGCGCGGCGGTCCTCCGACGGATTGGAGCAGCCATCGAGCGCCCAGCCTTCTATCCGTACCTCAGCGGTCGGGCGAATCTCGAGGTGTTCGGACTCGTCGGCGCCTTCCGCTACCGCGACCCCAGGGCCATCGACGCGGTGATCGACCGAGTTGGGTTGAGAGAGGCGGCGAGTCGGCCGTTCGGGACCTATTCGACGGGAATGAAGCAGCGCCTGGCGATTGGCCTGGCGATCCTCGGCGAACCCGCGCTCGTCATCCTCGACGAGCCGACATCGGGTCTCGACCCGGAGGGGATCGTCGCCGTCCGCGAGCTCGTTCAGGAGCTTCAGGCGCAGGGAGCCACGGTCGTCCTCTCGAGCCACCAACTCGGCGAGGTGGAGCGTGTGTGCTCCTGGGTTGGGGTTGTCGTCCGTGGCCGCCTTATTGCCCAAGGTGCGGTCGACGAGCTGCTCGGCCAACCCGAGACCCGACTGGAACTCGCCTCGAAGGCAGATCGCGAACGGGCCCGTGAGCTGCTCGCCGGCGCGGGCGCCTCGCCTGCGGACCGCCCATCGGGTGCAGACGAAGGAACGAGCTTAGTCCTCAGGTCGGGGGCGACAAATCATGCCGTGGCTCGTCTGCTCGCCGATCATGGGATCTACCCCACCGAGCTCGCCGTTCGTCGGCGGTCGCTCGAATCGCTCTTCCTCGAGCTCACCAGCGCGGTCCGGAGTGGCACCGGGGGCGGGACGGGCTGATGGCGGCGGCGCGTCGGTATCTGCGGGCCCAATGGATTCTGCTTCGCGGCCGCCGGGAGTTCTGGCTTTTGGTCATTGCGATCCCGTCCACGAGCGCCTTCCTCTACCTTTCCGGCGCGATCGCGCATGCCCAGCCGCTGGATTCGTCGCTCGATTGGCCGCCGGAGTTCGTCACGATGCACCAGCTTGCGAGGGAGCGCGACGCGTTCCCGCAGAGCGTCCTATCACTCCTCGACAGCGCCGCCTGGGTAGCATGGGCATCGGCGGTCCTCGGAGCGCTGCTGGTCGGATCCGAGTTCGGCTGGGCGACGATCCGGACCACGCTCGTCACGGCGGGGCGACTCGAGGGTTTCTTCCTGGCAAAGGTGACCTCGGTACTCGTCATCGCGGCGGTTCTGCTTGCCGCGCTCGTAACACTCGGGTCCGTCCTGCCGGCCGTGGCCGCGGTCATCGGAGTCGCGATGGTCACGGCATCACCAGTCGACTGGGTGGGGGCGGCGGCCTACGCCGGTGCCTGGTTCGTTTCGGCCGCCGTGTTCGGCGCCATCGGCCTCGCGTTCGGGACGCTGTCACGATCCCCGGTCCTCGGTCTAATCGTGACCCTCGTATACATCACCGGCGAGAACATCGTGGCCCAACTGCCAATGTGGGCGCCAACCGGGCGTCCGGAGGGGCTCGTCCTGCTGCTGCCGGTCCAGTCCACGATCCAACTTGTCCGCCACGCCGCGACCCTTGCGGGACGGGTCGACCTGGGAGCGGCCCTCCCGGAGGCTCCGCCGTTCGGAGTGACGAGTTCGAGCCTCCTCGTTCCCTTCGCCTGGGTGATCGGTCTGGTCACAGTCGCCGTCGTCGTCGGCGCGCGTCGAGACATCGCCGAGTAAGGTCACCAATGCTGAGGGGTTCAACATTCCGAATCACGCCGCCCAGCGATACTCGTGGATCAGACCGCCGAGCATGTCCCTTCGTTCGACCGCCGTTCGGGTAGTCCCTGTCCCCCGGACCTGCAGTGTTCGGTTACCGGCTGGCACGGCCAAGCTCAATCCCCGATGTGGGCCGCTCTGTCGTAGTGAGCGACGTACGCACCGAGCCATCGAGACGAGTGCTTCGGTTCGCCGAAGGCGGCAGGAGATCCTTGATGGGACCGCCGGTGGCCCCTCCTGGCGTATAGCTGTCCCGGTAGCTGTCTGCAGACGAGAACATGAACCAGTTGAGCATGAAAAAGGGAGGTTGGTGGAGATGAGGGGACTCGAACCCCTGACCCCCGCGATGCGAACGCGGTGCTCTTCCAGCTGAGCTACATCCCCACCGTGGCGCCCGAGCAGGTGATACTGCTCGATCGGCTGCGAGTCTAGCAGCCCGGACCCAACCGAAGCTCCTGCCCGGGGGTATACAGGGTGTGGCCGTCATGGAGATGAGGATGCAAGGCGCGGTTCCCGCTCCCCGCACGCCCGAGGCGTTCGCCGAGTGGGTCCGACCGAGCCTGCTGGCGATGGCCAGGCTGGCGGCCCGCCTGTCGCCGCCGGGCGAGGGCGACGACGTCGTCCAGGAGGCCCTCGTCCGCGCCTGGTCGAAGTGGTCGCAGTTCGATCCGGCACGGGGGACCGCGTCGAGCTGGCTCCTCGCCATCACGGCGGATCAGGCTCGCAAGGCTCACCGTCGCCGTCGTCCCCTTGCGCTCTTCGGAAGCGGCAGTGGGGTCCGGTCGATCGACGATCACCTGGACATCGAATACGCGGTCGTGCAGCTCCCGGCGCGCCAGCGCCTCGCGATCGACTGCTACTACTTCGTCGGCCTTTCCGTCGGCGAGACCGCTGCCGTGATGGGCTGCGCCGAGGGCACCGTCAAGTCGACGCTGTCCGACGCGCGAGCCCGGCTGCATCTCCTGCTCGAGGTGGACCATGCCTGACGTCGAGGAGCTCCTGCGCGAGGCCGGCGAGCGGTGGCGCGCCGGGCAGCCGGGCGAACCGGCCATCGATCCCGTCGAGATGCTCGGAGCCGGGACCCGTCGGACGGCCCGGGTGCCGGCGGGCGGCATCGTTGCGATGGCCGTGGTCATCGTCGTCGCGGCTGTCGCGCTCGTCGGCGGGGGAGGGCGTCTGGATGGCGGAGGCGGACCCCTCGGATCGGCACCAGGGACGAGCCCGGCAGGACGCGACATCTGCCCCGTGACCAGGCCGGACCCGCCGTTCGTCCCTCCGGCGGGCTATCCGGCGACTCCGCTGATCAGCGGTCGCGGCTGGTACGGATCCGCCTCCCTCTGGACGTGGCTTCGCGAGGATGGCGAGGATTGGACGGGCCTGCCGCAGACGCCCACCGGCCTGCCCCAGAAGACGTTGTGGTGGAGCGCCGACTGGCTGCCAGGAGCCGAGCCCGAGCCGGCCATCACCGTGTCGGCCCGGCGGCTCGACCAGACCGGCGCCGTGACGTTCGGGCCCGGGACGAACGCCAGCGCCGGCGACATCGGCACGGCGATGCTCGTGGGAATCGACCTGCCGGGACCCGGCTGCTGGGAGATCGGCGCTCGCTACCGAAGTGCCGAGCTGTCCTACGTCGTGTGGGTGGGCCCGGCCATGGCAGCACCGACGGCGACGGCGGGAGCGATCCAGCCTGCGCCGTCGCCCACCTCGGCACCGGCGCCGAGCTCCCCGCCCGCGCCGTCGCCCACCTCGGCACCGGCGCCGGTTGCGACCCCGGGCCCGGACGCCATCGAGGCTCGGAATATCGCCATGAAGTACGAGGATGCCCGGACGGCGGCCTACTGGGACGTCGCGTGGGGCTACCTGGCGCCGTTCAGCCAGCAGCGCATCGGGTCGCTGGCCGACTTCACTGCGGCGGAGACCGCCTACAACAACGCCGGTGGAACGACCTATGAGGTCGGGCAGGCGATCACGGGCCCGTTCGACGAGACGATCGCCGGCTACATCGGCTCTGACCTCCTGGCGGATGTGGCGAGCTCCGGGGTCGCTCCCGGTCGCACGTATCTCGTCTACGTGACGCACCCGGACGTGGGTGCGGCTTCGGCCGGGACCAGGGCCTACGTCATCGCGCAGGTTGGGGGCGCGTGGAGGATCTGGATCGCCCACTGAGTCCTTGATTCATTCGAACACATGTTCGATACTGGCCACCTGATGACGGTGCTTTCCCCGGACGTGACGGCGGCTCTCGCGACCCTTCGATCGCGCTGGGGAGCGGCCGCGCCGCGCGCCGGCATGGCAGCCGCGGCCGCGCCACGCGCCGCAGGGGAGGTGATGGGCGCCCTCGCGATGGCACCCTCGGTGCTGCCGACTCCTGTGTTCGTGCCGGGCGCGGACGCGGGCAGTGGGCCGGATCCCGCCCGCATCTACTCCACCGGCTTCCCGGCCCTGGACGCCATCCTCGGGCCCGGCGGGCTGCCGCGCGGAATGGGCCTCTCGCTTCGCGGGGACCTCTCGAGCGGCCGAACCACGCTGGCGCTCCGGCTTGTTGCGGAAGCCCAGGCGAGCGGGGCGATCGTCGCCTGGCTGGACCTCGCAGCGGCATTCGACCCGGTGGAGGCCGTGGCCCGCGGCGTCCGGCTGGAGTGGCTCGTGGTCCTCACCCCGGCCGGGCCGGAGGAAGGCCTGGCGATCACGGGATCGCTCCTGTCCGGCCGGACCGTGGATCTCCTCGTCATGGACCTGCCGCCTCGTCCGGACGGGGCGTCGCGGTTCGCCGATCGGCTCGGTCGGCTCGCGGCCCTTGCCCGGCGAGCGGGGATCTCCCTGCTCGTCCTCGAACCGCCGGGCCTCGTGAGCTCGGTGGCCGCCGCGGTCGGGGAGGGGACGGGCATTCGTTTGGAGCTCGAGCGAAGGGCGTGGATCCGGCTCGGGCGTGATGTCGTCGGGCAGGCCACCGACGTGATCGTTGCGCGCAGCCGGGCCGGTCCGCCCGGCCGACGAGCCACGCTCCGGATCCTGTACGCCGACGGCGGGGATCGGGATGCGTGTCTCCGTCAGGAGCTCCTCCTCAGGGAAGGCCCGCCGGCCGAGGTCATGCCGTTCCACGGCAATCCCCGCGCCGGCAGCACCCCATCCGCCGGTCCCACTCCAGCCCATGCCCCCGTTCCAGTGCCCGGGACGACACGTCATGCGACTCCTGCATCTCTATCGATCGCACCTCCTCCTCGACCTGGCCAGGGAGCGCCGGGCCTCCGGCTCGTGGCCGGCGGGTCCGATCGTCCTCGGGGGCCAGCCGTGGATCGCGGGGACGGTGCTGGACGCGGATCTCTCGGCCAGGCGTCTCGGCGTCCGGCGCGGGATACCGCTCGCGTCGGCGCATCGGCTCGTTCCGGAGGCGACCTTCCTCGATCCGGAACCGGAGGCTGATCGGGCGGCCATCGAGGCCGCCTTCGAGACGCTCGGGACCTTCAGCCCCGCGATCGCCGGTTCGGCGGACCCGGCGGATCAGGCGTTCGGCCTGCTCGAGGCCCAGATCGACGGCCTCGATCTCCTGTGGGGCCCGGAGCCGGTGCTCGTCGAGCGGATCGGTGCGGCGCTCGCGCCGGCCCTCGCCGGAAGGCCGCGCAACGGGATCGCCGGGACCCGCTTCGCTGCGATGGTCGCGGCGGCGGTCGCGGCACCCGGCGCGCTGGTCTCCGTCCCGCCCGGCGGGGAGGTGGACTTCCTGGCTCCCATGCCGGCATCGCTCCTGACCCGGGACGCGGACATTCGGGCGCGGCTGCGCCGGTTCGGGCTGCGTCGGATCGGGCAGGTCGCGGACCTCGCGGCGTCCGCGCTCGTGGCCCGGTTCGGGCCGGAGGGCGCCCGGATCGGCGCCCGTGCCCGGGGCGAGGAGACGGATCCGTTCCGGCCGCGTCGGGCGCCGGAGCGGCTGGCGTTGGCCCTCCCCATCGAGCCGCCCGTGGCGGAGCTGGAAGCAGTCCGGTTCGTCCTGCGCCGGATCACCACGGCGCTCGCCGCGAACCTCGTCGCCCGGGGCCTCGCGGCCGCGCGCGGGCAGGTGCGCCTGGAGCTGGATCTGGCGTTCGCGCGCGCGGGCACGCCCGGCGCGGTGATCGTGGAAACGCGCTTCCCGGAACCGACCGCGGACGCGGAGGCGATCGAACGACTGCTCCTCGCCAAGCTCGAGCGGACGCCGCCGGCGGCCCCGGTCGCCCGCCTCGAACTGGAATTGGCCGGCGCGGCGCCGGCCGAGGGCCAGCAGTTGCCGCTGTTCGTCCCCCAGGCTCTCCGCGGCGCACGCCTGCGCTGGCAACTCGCGCGGCTGGTGACGACCTACGGGGAGGATCGAATCCGGGGCGTCGTCGTCACCGACCCAGAGGCGCTCCTGCCCGAGCATCGCTGGGCGTGGCGCCCCGTGGCGACCCTCGACGGCGCACCGGCCACCGGGCGCCCCCCGGTTCCCGGGCGCAACTCTCGATGACGCGGCTCCTCCACGCCCACCCGGCCATCGAGGCTGAACTCGACCCGGCCGGTGTCCTCGTGGCCATCCGCTGGGCCGGCCGTCGGGAGCCGGTCGAGGTCTGCAATCGCTGGCGGGTCGACGAGGCCTGGTGGCGCGAGCCGATCGCACGGGACTATTTCAAGGTCGTCGGAACACACTGGCTCGCGCTCGTCTACTACGATCGCGTTGCCCGCACATGGCACCTTGAGCGGCTCTACGACTGACCGTTCCTGCGGCCCGGCTCGCGCCGCCGGGTGATCCGCGAAGCTCAGTGCGCCGGCACGAGCACCGTGGTCAGGAACAGCAGCACGAAGAGCCCGACGACGAACACCAACGCCCCCACGTCACGTGGTTGAGCCGTCTGCACCGCGTATCTCCCCGAGATTGGTCGAACCGGTCCCGGTCGGTCCGCTCGACGGAGTGTAGCTGCGAATGCAGCGCCGTGCGTGGCAAATATTCGCTCGATATCGCCCGACCTCGCGGAGTCGTCGCCGTTGTCGGACTCAGGCTGCCGCTTGCCAGGCCAGGACGAACAGCAGCGCAACCAGCCCGATGAGAAAGGCCGTCAGCAGGGCGGCGCCGATCACGTCTCTGGGCCTCGGTCCCATGTGGAGCTCCTTCCGAATCAGCTGAACGGGCAGCCGGCGCCGAACAGGATGGTCACGATCGTACTGCCCCCGAGTGGTGTCACGGTGATCTGGAGCTGACAGGCTGGATGGATGTTCACGCTTGCGAGTTCCCGACTTCCGTCCTCGCGGGGGCCCGACGACGAAACCGTGATCCACCCGGCGGCCTCGAGCGCCGACTGATAGAAGTTCATGACCATACCCGGGTCTGCCGTCCCGGCATCGAGGATGGCGCTCGCCGGCCCCTGACCGGTTTCAGTTGGGCGCACGCCCGGGTAGATGGGGAAGTCGGCGGGAAGGCCGTCCCAGATGCGTCCCCACGGCGTGTCGGTCTGACTCGGCGGTGTGGGCTTCGGCGTTGCTGCGGGATCAGTGGGAAGAAGCGTGAGATCGGCCGTCGGCTTCGGAGCGGTCGCCGAGGGTGCCGACGCCGCCGTCGGGGCGGGCGTTCCATCCGTGGCGGAGCAGCCGATCAGGAGGAATGTCGTCAGGCCGGCCGCGACGAGAGCAATCGGGAGACCGCTTCGGTAGCCCGGCAGATGTGTCCGCATCGTTGAATCGTACCCCGGAGCGTGTCAGGACCCCGCCGCCCCCAGATGCGACGGGGTCCTGTGCGTGGTCCGATCACCCGCTCACCAGGTGGTCGGCCGATCGACGACCGGTTGCCGTACCGATCCCCGAGCACCGCTCCGGGCTTGGCGCCCGGGGCGAAACGTGCCTTGGAATTCAGCCTCCTCCGGCTTGCGCAGCGAGTGCCGCCGGGAGGAGGACGAGGATCAGGAGACTCACGATGGCGATCATCGCGACGATCTTCGTCATGACGGCGGCAAGGCTGCGAAACGATCGGGGGTCTGCTCCCACGGCCTTCAGACGCCGAGACCGTTCATGTTGTTGCGTGATCCTGGGCGTTTCGCATATTCGAACAGATGTTCTATCATGCGGCTCCATTTGCCCCCCCGATGCCGGGACCTTGCCATGGCTCAATTCCCCTACGCGGAGCTGCACTGTCACTCCAACTTCTCGTTCCTTGACGGAGCGTCGCCGGTCGACGACCTCGTCGAGCGAGCGATCGAACTCTGCCTGACCGGCCTTGCGATCACGGACCATCTGGGCCTGTACGGGGTGGTGCGCTTCGCCGCCGCCGCCGAGGCTGCCGGGCTCCACCCGGTCATCGGGCTGGAGGTCGAACTCCTCGACGCCGCCATCGGCGACCCCTCCGGGATCGTGGTCCCGGGCCGTCGGCCGTCCCGACGCGGCCGGCCCACAGGTTCGGCATCCGACATGGGGTCGCCGGCACCGATCGAGGGGAGCCCGGCCCGGCCTCGGCCGCAACGGGCCAGGCTGCCGGGCCATCGGACGATCGTGAAGGAGGACCTGCGCGGGATCGGGGAGCGGCAGCGGGGCCCGCATCTCGTGCTGCTGGCACGGGATGGCAGCGGGTATCGGAGTCTCTGCCGGCTCGTTTCCCATGCCAATCTCGCCGGGACCAAACGGGTGCCGCGGTTCACCCAGGCGCTCCTCGCCGAACATGCCGAGGGCATCGTGGCGTTGTCGGGCTGCCGGGATGGCGAGGTCTCCCGGCGACTGCTGGTGGGGGATCGGGCGGGGGCGCGGGCCGTGGCCGAGCGATATGCGCTGATCTTCGGGAGCAGTGGGCGCGCGGGGAGTGTCGAGAGTGTGGCCACGAGCGGGTTCTTCCTCGAGCTCTCGCATCACCTCCTCCCCGACGACGACTGGCTCGTGGCGGAGACTGCGGCTTTGGCCGCCGACCTCGGGCTGCCGGTGGTCACCACGAACGACGTCCATCACGCTCGACCCGAGGATCGCGAACTCGGCGACGTCCTGACGGCCATCGCCCATGGTCGAACGCTCGACACGCTCGCTGATCTCCGCCGGCCCAACGGGGAATCGCACCTGAAATCGGGGTCGGAGCTGCTGGCGATGCCGCCTGGGGACGCGGCGTTCGCGCGGGCGGATCCGGCGACGGCTCAAGCCTGGATCGAGGGCATGGCAACGGCGGTCGAGGTCGCGGCCTCGTGCTCCGTCGACCTCGGCTTCGAGCGCTATCGATTTCCGGGGTTCCCGGTGCCCGCCGGTGAGACGGCGTTCAGCTATCTCGTCGAACTGTGCCAGGCCGGTGTGCGTCGGCGATATCACCCGGTTTCGCCGCCGGTCGTCCGGCAGCTCGCGCACGAGCTCGATGTCGTCGAGAAGACCGGGCTCGCGGAGTTCTTCCTCATCTGCTGGGATCTGATGCGCTTCGCGAAGGAGCGCGGAATCCCCGCCCAGGGGCGCGGGAGCGCGGCTGATTCGATCATTGCCTACGCCCTCGGGATCACCCGGGTCGATCCCATCCGCCACAACCTGCTCTTCGAGCGGTTCATCAACGAGGGCCGGACCACCTATCCGGACGTGGACATCGACTTCTCATCCGAGCGTCGGGAAGAGGTGATCCAGTATGTCTATCAGCGATACGGGCCCGAGCACACCGGCATGGTCTGCAACCTCGTCACGTACCGGGCTCGATCCGCCGTCCGGGAAGTTGGGTATGCGCTCGGCTTCCCGCGGCCGCTCGTGGATCGGGTAGCCAGGGCGCTCGAGACGTACGACTCGGTGATGGTTCGACGGGATCTCGAGGCGGACGGGGGGTTTGCCGAGTTCTTCCGGCGCCCGGGGGTCGGAGCGCACGGGGCCGACCCCGCTGCCCGGGGCGCTGCCGAGTTCTCGGCCGTCCGGGCCGGAACACGCGGGCTCACCGACGCCATGGGGCAACGCAACGTGCGTCGCGTGTCGGGGCGGGATGCTGGTGGCGGCGGTGCCGCCCCCGGTCATGGTGCCGCCCCCGGTCGTGGGCCAGGTGCCGCCCCCGGTCATGGTGCCGCCCCCGGTCGTGGGCCAGGTGCCGCCCCCG
>JAZJZX010000025.1:19607-71073 GCA_040389445.1 Chloroflexota bacterium | reverse complement strand
GTGCCGCCCCCGGTCGTGGGCCAGGTGCCGCCCCCGGTCATGGTGCCGCCCCCGGCGCCCAATCATCCGCCGTGTCCGCTGCATGGTCACCCGACGCACAGGCGATGACGACAAGGGCTGGTTCCCGGCGAATGGGCACCACGCCAGACGTGGCGCCGCGCTCGCCAACCCTCTCGACGGTCGGACCGGCGCGAAGTGATGTGCCGGGCACCGAGGGTTATCGACTTCCTTCCCCTGTGGGCGTCCATGCAGCGGACATCACCGGGGACAACGCCGCACTCGGGGATGGGCGGGTGGTCGCAGGAGGCCTTGCTGCAGCGGATCCACCAAGTGCCGTCCGCACGGAAGCAGCGACGATGGGTTCTGCCGACCCGAACCCAGGGTCCGGGACGCTGGCGATGGTCGTCGGCTCGAGGCCGTCCGTCCGGGCGGGTGGCACATCAGACGACGAGGGTGGCCCGGGCGATTCCCCGGCAAGCGTCGCCTGGCTGCGAGCGGGACGCGGGGGGAGTGGCCACGGCAGGGTGGCCCTGGTCCAGCCCGGGCCCGAGCCGCCCGAGCCGGAAGCACACGCCCATCCCCGCGGCGGCAGCACCATCGGCCTCAGCGACTGGGAGCGCTGGCTCGAGTTCTGTGCCCGGATCGACGGCTTCCCTCGGCACCTCAGCATCCACTCCGGCGGGATGCTCGTGACGGCCGCCCCGCTCATCGACATCGCGCCGCTTGAGCGGGCCACCATGGCGGACCGTGTGGTCGTCCAGTTCGACAAGCGGGATGTCGAGACGCTCAAGCTCATCAAGCTGGACCTGCTCGGTCTCGGCATGCTCGCCGCGATCGACGAAACGCTCCAGCTCATCGAGTCCGACTGCGCCGCCTGCATCGACCTCGACGCAACCCCCGAGGAGATCCCCGAGGTCTTCGCAATGCTCCAGGCCGCCGACACGGTGGGCGTGTTCCAGGTGGAGAGCCGGGCCCAGATGCAGACCCTCCCGAAATCGAGGCCGCAGAGCCTGGACGATCTCGTCGTGGAGGTGGCGATCATCCGCCCCGGTCCGATCCAGGGCAACGCGGTGCACCCGTACCTCAGGCGCAAGCAGGGCCTCGAACCCGTGACCTACCTCCACCCGAGCCTCGAGCCCATTCTGGCCGAGACCCTCGGCGTGATCCTGTACCAGGAGCAGGTGATGAAGGTCGCGATCGAGGTCGCCGGGTTCACGCCGGCCGACTCGGACGGCTTCCGCCGGGCGATGGGCACGTGGCGCTCGACGAGCGAGATGGAGAAGCTCCATCGCCAGTTCGTGGACGGATGCCTGCGGCAACCCGGCATGGACGAGGAGACCGCCGAGGAGCTGTTCCGTCGGGTCGCGGCGTTCGCGAGCTTCGGGTTCGCCAAGAGCCACGCGGCGGCGTTCGCCCGGACCGCCTACGAATCGGCGTTCCTGAAGCTGTTCTATCCCGCCCAGTTCCTGGTCGGGCTGATCAACGCCCAGCCAATGGGTTTCTACCCGGTCGAGGTCCTCGTCAACGATGCCAAGCGCCACGGGGTGGCGGTCCTGCCGGTGGACATCAACGCCTCGAGCTACCGGACGACGACCGAATGGGCCGGCCGGCCCGGCTGGGCCCTCGCGGGTGCTGCCGGGGATCCGCCGGCCCCCGGGGAAGCGGGGCCCCACGATGGGGACGAGGGCGAGCCGATCCCCGAGGGTGCCGGAATCGCGACCCGGCCGCGGCCGGTGCGGTCATCAGCCTGCTTCAATCCGGCCGCCGCGGCACGCGATCGGTGGGCCGCCGAGAGCGCCATCGGCTGGGGAGTGCGTCTCGGCCTGCACCTCGTGAAGGGGATCGGGGAGCAGCACCAGGCGCTTCTGGATCGGGAGCTGGCCAAGGGTCCGTACGTGTCGCTCGCCGACGTGGTCGAGCGAACCGGACTGCCCGAGGAGACGATCGAGCGGTTGGTCCGGACCGGTGCGCTCGACTCCTTCGGCCGGCCGCGGCGCGAGCTGCTCTGGCAACTGCGCGAGGTCGCCGGGGCGTCGCGCGGTCGTGCGGGTGGGCGGACGATCCGGGGAGGGGGGAGAGCGCGTGGAAAGCGGTCTGCAGCGGCCGGCCGACCGATAGACCTGCGTCTCCCCGCGACTGACGCCCCGGCACTCCCGGCAATCACCGAATCGGAGCGGGTCGGCGATGCCTACGCGGTGGTCGGGCTGGATGCTCGTCGCCAGGTGGTCTCGCTGTTCCGGCCGGCACTCGATCGCCTGGGGGCGGTGACGAACGCTGCCCTTGCCGACCGGCGCCCGGGGCCGGTCCGGATCGGCGGCCTCGTCGTCACGCGCCAGCATCCGATGACGGCGAAAGGAACGGTCTTCCTGGCGCTTGAGGACGAGACCGGCATGGTCAATGTCACGCTCTGGCCGGATACATGGGCACGGCTTCGCGGCGTCGTTCGCCGGCACGCACTCTTGCTGGTAGACGGCGAGTTGCAGCGCGAATCCTCGGTCGTGAACCTGGTTGCTCGCGAGGTCAGGCCGCTTCAAGACGTGGTGGCGACCGTCGGCGCCCCTGACGGACCGGAAGGCGTCCGCCAGATGGGTCAGGCCGGGATGCGGCGGCTGGGCTGACGAGGCCGCTGCCTCGGCGGACCTGGCCCCGCTGCCTGGGCTGGTGAGGCAGCGCCTGGTCAGCCCCGGGTTTGGCGCTTCGCCTTCGTGCGATCGGCCCCGCGGCTGCGCGCACGCTGCGCGCTCGAGAACGCGAGAAACCGTCGATACCACGCCGCACCGGCTGCAAAGAAGATGCCGGACAAAGGCCCGACCGCGACGGCCGAAAACACCAGCTCCTGCTGTCGTGCTGCGGTGACCGGATCTCCGCTCAACGCCGGCAGTGCGCTGTAGACGAACACGGCATACCCGGCGACATCAATCACGGCGATGATGAGGCCGAGCAGGTAGCTGGCCCGTTTGGCGAAAAAGCCCGTGATGAAGATCGGCGCCATCGCCGGCGGCAGCACCATCAGCTGAAAGAACAGTCCGGCGGCCGGGTTGGTGGGCGCGGCCGTGAGGGCCGCGACCCCGACGACCACCAGCGCGAGCGGGACGAGAAACGCACGCGAGCGGAGCAGCCAGGGGAGCGCCTCGATGTCCGCTCGAACGTCCGGCCGATGCCACGAATTCCGCATGGAGTCGGTGAAGCTCATCGGGCGCGCCGCGACCGGCCCTTTCGTCGGTACGCGGCTGGATGCCAGGACGTTGGGAACAGGCTCCAGATCCTCCGATTCCGTCATGTCCGTCTCGTCGTGAGTCAGGCGATAGCGGCGACGGGCGTCGGCGCGGTCGGTGCGCTTGGCACGGGCCACGGGCTCTCCTCGCAGTGCAGATGGTGGTCGGGCGTTTCATGCCCCCGTTGGGGTGGGCATCGTACGCGGATCGCCCCGCCCCTGCCGGGTGGCGTCGGCGATCGCGGGGTGAGCCCCCGCGAAGCCGGCGATGAGCGAACGATGAGGCACCGCCAAGCGAGCGCTGAGCGCCCGCCAAGCGACCGCTGGTAAAACAGGCCCGCTGCCTCGCCAAACCTGACCGCCAGCCCTGCCCGCCAGCCCTGCCCGCCAGCCCTGCCCGCCAGCCAACCCGCCAGCCAACCCGCCCGGAGGTCGCTCGGTGGAACGCGCTCGTCTGGCGGTCGTGACCGCTCTCTTCGTCATGCTCGCGGGGACGACCGTGACCCTCGTCGCTGCGGCGCCGATCCTTCAGGCCATGAGCGCCGCGGCCGCGGTGACCTGGCCGGCCGCAACGCTCGTGATCTCGGAAGCCCAGACGGGCGGAGCGTCGGCATCTGATGAATTCGCCGAGATCGCCAACGTCGGTCCGGTCGACCTCGATCTGGTCGGCATGGAACTCGTGTACATCAGTTCGACGGGCGGCACCGTGACCAGGAAGGCGAGCTGGCCTTCGACGACGATCCTCGCTGCCGGCCGTCACCTCGTGGTGGCCAACTCGTCCGGGGCCTACATCTCGATCGCCGACGCCGCGTACAGCGGAGGGTTCGCGGCAACCGGTGGGTCGCTCGTCCTTCGTTTGATCGGAGGAGCGCCGATCGATGCCCTGGGCTGGGGGGATGCCACGAATGCCTTTGTCGAAGGCAGCCCAGCCGCGGCGCCGCCGGCAGGCAAGAGCATCGAACGACGCCCGGGCGGCGCGGCCGGCAACACGATGGACTCCAACGACAACGCGGCGGACTGGTTCGTCCAGACCGTACCGAACCCCCAGAGTCTTGCCGCGCCGCCGGTCCCGGCACCCGCACCGTCACCAAGTCCGACCGCTGTGCCGAGCCCCGACGCCACCGCCGCGCCGACACCGGCGCCGACACCAGCGCCGACACCGCAACCAACCTTCGACGCGAGCGCGGCACCGTCGGCCGAACCCACGTCGACGATGTCCTCGGCGCCGTCCGATGCGCCGAGTCCGTCCCTCACGCCTTCGCCTGCACCGACGCCTTCGCCGCCCGCCGATGGATCCGCGATCCCGACGCCGCCGACCACGCCGCCGACGCCCCCGACCACTCCGTCGACTTCGCCGACCGCGCCGCCCCTACCAGGGCCATCGTCGACGCCCGTGCCCTCTCGACCGGCACCAACCGCCACGCCCATCCCGTCAGGATCGCCGGCCCCGACCCCGACAACACTCGCCGTCGTCGACGCCCGTGCCCTCTCGACCGGCACCACCACGACGATCGAGGGAACGCTGACGACGGATCTCCCGGCCATCGAATCCGGCCGCGTGGGGTTCGTCCAGGACGGCACCGCCGGAATCGCGCTGTACGTCGACGTGACGCCCGCCACGCCGATTCCGGCGGGCACCCAGGTGCGGGTCTCGGGCACGATTGACGAGCGCTACGGCGCCCGCACGATGCGCATTGCGACCTCCGCCGTGACGGTTCTTGGAACGCCGGGGGTTCCGCCACCGGCAATCGCCCCTGCCGGTGCCGTCGCAGAACCTCTCGAAGGCCTGCGCGTCACGGTCGCCGGTGTGACCGTTGGATCGGCCACCACGTATTCGGACGGCCTCGGGTACCTGGTCGACGACGGATCTGGCCAGGTCCGGATCATCGTGAGCGAGTTCGCCGGGGGAGGGTCGAGCCTCGCCGCCGGGACGTCGGTCGTTGCGACCGGACCCGTGAATCAGCGCGACAGTACCGGCACCGGGCTCGGCGGCTATCGAATCCAGGCGACACTGGCCGGCGAGTTCGTGGCAGTTCCGACGCCCGCGCCGTCGCCCACGCCTTCTCCGGGCGGTGTGCCCACTGCCGAGCCGACTCCCTCCGTATCTCCATCCGTGCCTCCCTCCGTATTTCCGTCGCCGCACCCGTCCCCGAGCCCGTCGGCCGGACCGGTCGCGACGTCGGCACCCATCGCCACGGCGGATCCGACACCGGTGCCATCGCCGTCGGCTGGACCGGCGCCGACCCCAGCGGCCGCGGTCATCTCGATCGCCGAGGCGCGGTCCGTGCCCGTCGGCTCGAGCGTGACCGTCCGCGGTGTCGTCACCGCGGAGGCCGGTCGGCTCGGTGCCCGGCCGGTCATCGCCATCGCCGACGCGACGGGTGGGATCCTGGTACGCCTTCCGGACGGTACCAAGCCGCCCCTGCGCGGGCGCCTTCTCCTCATCACGGGCGCGACGGCCGCCCCGTACGGACAACTTGAAGTGCGGCCATCGAAGATCGGCGTCGTGGATCTCGGACTCGGAGCCCTTCCGGACGCGCTGCCGATCACCGGTGCGGAACTCGGCGAAGGGACCGAGGGCCGGCTCGTGGCGATCGTGGCTACCCAGTTCGGTCAGGCGCGCAGGAGCGTGACCGGCGACATCACCGTCGACGTGGTCGATGGGGCGGGCACCAGGGCTCGGATCATGGCCGACGGATCCAGCCGGATCACGGTTGGCGATCTGCGGGCAGGCGTCACGTACCGCCTCACCGGGATCGTCGGTCAACGGGCCACGAGGCGCGGCGCGCTCGATGGCTACCGGATCTGGCTCCGCGACCCTTCGGACATCGCGAGTCCCGTGGTCGACGCGCCGAGCCCCGGCACCGGCTCGGGAGCGCCGGAGGGTCGGGAGCCGGCCCTCACCATCGCCGCCGCGCGCGCCATGAGCGAGGGGCAAGCCGTCGTGATCGGGGTGGTGATCGTCGGCCCCGGGCTGCTCGACACCGAGGGTCGGCGCGTCGTGATCCAGGACGCCACGGGTGGGATCGAGGTCCTGCTTCCGGCCGGCTCCAGTGGTGTCACGACCGGGAATCGCCTGCGGGTGGAGGGAACCGTCCGTCGGGCGTGGGATGCCCCCAGGATCAATGCCACCACGGTCACGATCCTCGACGCCCAGGCGGAGGTTGCAGCGATCCTCGTGACCGCGATGCCGGGCGAGGCCCATGAGTGGCAGCTCGTTCGGGTTGCCGGGACGGTCACCAACGTGACCCGGCTCGGAGACCGCTGGAAGGCGGACCTCCGGGTGGGCGGGCAGAGCGTCCTGATCGCCGGCCTCAGCGGCAGTGGCATCCCCTCGACCCTGCTGGTCGAGGGGCGGGCCGCCACGATCACCGGATTCGTCCATCGGCCCTATCCGACCGCCACGGACCGCCGCTGGGCCGTGACACCGCGTGGGACGTGGGACATCGCCCTCGGGCCCCGCGTTGCAGCCGGTACGCGTGGCACCACCGGTTCGCGTGGCACGATCCAGCCGCCCGCGCCCGGTTCAGCCACGGCGTATCTCGGCGCGAAAACCGATGCCGGGTCGCCGTCCGATGTCGATCTCGCGACACTTGGCGACCACATCGGTGCGCTCGTTCGCGTCGGGGGTCTCATTCAGGAGGTCATGCGCGGATCGTTTGCCCTCGACGACGGCACGGCCGTCGCTTCGGTTCGCCTGGCCGGCGAAGCCGCGTCCTTTCTGCCCCTGCTCCACCGCGGCGACGCCATCGGGCTGGTCGGACGCGTGGAGGCCGACTCGGCCGGGCCTCGAATCGTGGTTGACGACCCGGCCGGGGTCGTCCGGCTCGGGGCGCTCGGGGAGGTGGTGCCCATTGCGGCCATCGCTCCCCCGGCCGCCGGGAATCCAGCGGCCGGGACCACCGGCGCTGCCGGCATGGACGAACCCGACGGCTCCGGATCAGCCGACGGCCGATTCCTGCTCGGGGTGGTATTGACCGTCGTCGTGGCGCCCATGGCCATGTCGGTCCATCGACGTCGGCGCGCCCATCGGCGCCTGCTGGCGCGACTGTCGGGTCGCCTGGCGACGCTCCGATCGGGCCCCGGAGCGTCCGAGTTCGTATCGTGACAACAGGTCGCGCACTCGACGCACGCTCAGCCGTGCTTGACGCCCGTTCGAGCGCGCGTCTATGGTTGCCCGAGCCTCGCGCCGCGAGGCAGGCGCCACGCACGAGGAGAGATGGGCTTGCCGAACGCGGACAGCCGCGTCGCACTCCCCCCTGGGGAACGGCAGTACCACATCGATCTCGGCCCTGGCGAGTTGGCCGAGTACATCCTCCTCCCCGGCGATCCGGATCGAACAGCCCGAATTGCGACTCGCCTCGAGTCGATCGAGTTCGAGCGCCGGAACCGTGAATTCGCCTCGGTGACCGGTGTCTACAAGGGCCTCCGCGTCTCGATCGTCTCCACCGGCATCGGCGCCGACAACGTCGAGATCGCCATCGCCGAGATCCTCGCGATCACCGAGCAGCCCACGTTCATCCGCGTTGGATCCAGTGGCGGGCTCCAGCCGGAGCTCCTGCCCGGCGACCTGTGCATCAGCTCGGGAGCCGTCCGGCTCGAGACCACCACGAGCTGGTTCGTCTCGGATGGCTACCCGGCCGTCGCCCACCACGAGGCCGTCGGTGCCCTCATCGAGGCCGCCCATCGACTCGGCCATCGTCACCATGTCGGGATCACAGCCACGGCCCCAGGGTTTTTCGGTGCGCAGGGACGTCCAATCCCGCAGCTTCCCATCCGATACCCTGACCTCGCATCGGACATGGCGCGCCAGCGCGTCATGAACTTCGAAATGGAGGCATCGGCCGTATTGGTGCTCGCGGGGCTTGCTCGATGTCGGGCCGGCGTCGTGTGCGCAGTCTTTGCTCAGCGGACCACCGGCGACTTCGTCACCGGGGACGCAAAGCTGGCGGCGGAACATGCTTGCGTGGAAACGGGGCTGGAAGCACTCCGTATCCTTGCCGACATGGACCGTCGAAGGGTCGAAGCCGGGGCGGATCGCTGGCGACCGTCACTCGGCGCCTAATCAAGATCGCGACTCCGGACGGACGTCCGGGGCGCATGGAGCCCGAGGAGGACTGAACGTGTCACAGGCCTATTGCGTGAAGGACAAGATGAAAGTCGAAGTCCAGAACCCCGTTCAGATCACGATGAAGAACGGCAAGCCGGCGCTCTCGGGCACGTGTCCGAAGTGTGGCACCAAGGTGTTCAAGATCGGCGGCTGACGCCCCCGCGTCCTGAATCCTGGACCCCCCGTCGGGAACCGGCGGGGGGTTCCGCATGTCCGGAGATATCCTCTGTCGATGAGCGCGACCCCAGGCCCCGTCCTCGCCCTCGACCTCGGCGGCACGCAGATCCGGGCCGCTGTCGTGAGCGGCGATGGCCGGATCATTGCCCGGACCGACCGTCGCACGCCGGTGAATGCCGGGCCCGGGCCGGTCATCGCGGCATGCATCGACGAGCTCAAGCGCGCGGCAGGGGCCGTCTCGCCCGAGGTTCGCCGGTCCCTGACGGGACTCGGCCTCGCGTCGCCGGGACCCCTCGACCCGAAAACGGGTGTGCTGGTGGAGCCGCCGAACTTCGGACCGGGCTTCCTTGACGTTCCGTTCCGCGACCCCATTGCCGCCGCGCTCGGACTGCCGGCGGCGCTTGAGCGAGACACGAACGTCGCGGCCCTCGCAGAACTCGCGTTCGGCGCCGCGCGCGGAGCACGGGACTTCCTCTATCTGACGATCTCGACGGGAATCGGCGGATCGATCGTGATCGGCGGGCGGATCTACGGTGGACCGGATGGGGTCGCCGGCGAGCTGGGCCACATCCCCGTGGCGCTCGACGGCCCCGTCTGCGGTTGCGGTGGCGTGGCCCACGTCGAGGCCTTCGCCTCCGGATCGGGGATGGCCCGCAGGGCGGCAGATCTGGTGGCTCGTGGGGCAGCCCCCGGCCTGGCTGTCCGGGCCCGATCCATCGCGCCCGTCGAGCTTGCCGGGCTTGACGTCGCAGAACTCGCCGACGACGGCGACCCGGACGCGGTCACGATCATCGAGGACGGGCGGCGGGCGCTGTGCCAGCTGATGGTGGGGCTCGTGAACACCTTCAACCCCGAGTTGATCGTGATCGGCGGGAGCGTGGCCCAGGGTCAGGGCGAGCGCCTCCTCGGCCCGATTCGCGATGCGGTGGCGGCGAACGCCTTCCGGATCCCTCGAGGTCGAGTCCGCATCGTGCCGGCCGAACTCGGCGACGACGTGGGGCTCCTCGGTGCCGTGCCCCTGTGCGCCCTCAGCGCCTGATCCGCGCCCGCTGCGCCCGACCCGACCGGGCCTGATCGGGAGACCGGGGGCCCTCTGCTAGAATCAGAACGTTCGAAATCACGTCTGTCATCCAGGGCGCGGCCACGGTTCGACATGGAGCGAGGGCCCCCCTGCGGAGGTTCCATCATGACCGTACGCGTCGGCATCAACGGCTTCGGCCGGATTGGACGGCAATCCCTCAAGGCCATCCTGGAGCGCGCTCCGGACGTCGAGGTGGTGGCCGTCAACGACCTCGTGGAAACGAGCATGAACGCCCTGTTGTTCAAGCACGATTCCACCTATGGGGCCTACCCGGGCACCGTCGACCACACCGACGACGCACTGATCATCGACGGCCGCGAGATCAAGGTCCTGAAGGAACGCGATCCAGCCGCTCTCCCGTGGGGCGATCTCGGCGTCGACATCGTCCTTGAATCAACCGGCATCTTCACCGACGCCGACAAGGCGCGCGTTCACCTGAACGCGGGTGCGAAGAAGGTCGTCATCAGTGCCCCCGCCAAGGGTGAGGACATCACGATCGTCCTCGGCGTCAACGATGACAAGTACGACCCCGCCAGCCATCACATCATCAGCAACGCGAGCTGTACCACCAACTGCCTGGCGCCGGCCGCAAAGGTCGTCCACGACCTTGTCGGGATCGAGCGCGGGCTGATGAACACCATCCACTCATACACGAACGACCAGCGCATCCTGGACGTGGCCCACAAGGATCCCCGTCGCGCCCGGGCCGCCGGGCAGAACATCATCCCGACCACGACGGGGGCCGCGAAGGCGCTGGCGCTCGTGATCCCGGACCTGAAGGGCAAGTTCGACGGCTTCAGCCTGCGCGTGCCCACCCCGACGGTCAGCGTCGTGGATTTCACTGCGACGATCGGGCGGGACACCTCGGCCGACGAGCTGAATGCCGCCTTCCGGACCGCCGCGGCCGGCCCGATGGCGGGTATCCTCGGTGTCTCGGACGAACCGCTGGTCTCCTCCGACTTCCGCGGCGATTCGCGCTCCTCCATCATCGACTCGGCGAGCACGATGGTCCTCGGCGGCACCTTCATCAAGGTCATTGCCTGGTACGACAACGAATGGGGCTACAGCTGCCGTTGCGCCGACCTCATCGCACTGATCGCGTCCAGGCTCCCGGCCTCCGCCGCAGCGTGAGCCTCGGCATTCCGCAACCGCCACATTTCGCACGCCCACGGGCAGGGACAACATGGACAAGCTGACGATCCGCGACGTCGATGTCGCCGGAAAACGGGTCTTTCTGCGCGTCGATTTCAACGTCCCCCTCGAGGACGGGAAGATCACCGATGATTCGAGGATCCGGGCGGCTCTTCCCACGATCCGCCACCTCCTGAACCACGGCGCCAAGGTGATCCTCGCCAGTCACCTCGGGCGTCCGAACGGCAAGGTGCACGACGGGCTGCGCCTCCGGCCGGCTGCCGAGCGGCTGACGCAGCTGATCGGGAAGAACGTCTCGGTAACCGGCGATGCGCTCGGGGTCGGGACGGTGGACGCCATCAAGCGTCTGCGCCCCGGTGAACTCATCCTCCTCGAGAATCTGCGCTTCCATGCCGAGGAGGAGAAGAACGACCCGGCATTCGCAGCGCAACTGGCGGCCTACGCGGACATCTACGTGAACGACGCGTTCGGCACGGCCCATCGCGCCCACGCCTCCACGGTCGGGATCGCGACCCTCCTGCCGGCGTACGCCGGGTTCCTGATGGAGCAGGAGATCGCGCAGCTGTCCAATCTTCTCGAGGCGCCGGCCCGTCCCTTCGCCGCGATCGTGGGTGGGGCCAAGGTCTCGGGCAAGCTCAACATCCTCGACAACCTGATGTCCAAGGTGGACGTGGTGGTGCTCGGCGGAGGCATGGCGAACACGTTCCTGCTCGCCCAGGGCAAGTCGATCGGCAAGAGTCTGGCCGAACACGACATGGTCGACGAGGCCACGCGCGTGCTTGCCTCCGCAGAGGCCCACGGCGTTCGCGTGATCCTGCCGGTGGACGTCATCGTGGCCAAGGAGGTCACCCGCGGGACCGAGTACAAGACGCTCCTCGCGGACAAGATCCCGGCCTCGTGGCACATCGTCGATGTCGGGGCCGCAACGCTGGAGCTGATGGAAGACGCGCTCCGTGATGTGAAGACGGTCTTCTGGAACGGACCGCTCGGGGTGTTCGAGATCCCGTCGTTCGCTCACGGCACCAAGGCCATCGCCCGATTCCTGGCCGAGCGCTGCGATGAGGGTGCGACCGTGGTGGTGGGTGGTGGCGATTCCGTCGCCGCGATCCAGCAGCAGGGACTCGCCTCCCGGTTCACGCACATTTCCACCGGAGGCGGCGCCAGCCTCGAATTCCTCGAGGGTCGCGAGTTGCCGGGAGTCGCCGTCCTTCCCGATCGAGGTGCCGCATGAGCGTCGACACATCCATCGCGCTCGTGGAGGCGCGCGAAATCCTGGACTCCCGGGGCAACCCGACGGTCGAGGTGGACGTGCTCCTCACCGACGGGTCCGTGGGTCGGGCGGCCGTTCCGTCGGGTGCCTCGACCGGCGCCTACGAGGCGGTCGAACTTCGCGACGGGGACAAGGGTCGGTTCGGCGGCAAGGGCGTCAGAAAGGCGGTCGAGCACGTCGTCGCGGAGATCGGCCCGGCGATGGTCGGCCTGGATGCTGCCGATCAGGCCGGCGTCGACCGGGTGCTGATGGATCTCGACGGCACGTCGAACAAGAGCCGCCTGGGTGCCAACGCGATTCTCGGCGTGTCGCTGGCGTGCGCCCACGCCAGCGCCTCTGCCCTGGACCTCCCGCTGTATCGCTACCTCGGCGGGGTCGGTGCCCGCATCCTGCCGGTCCCGATGTTCAACATCCTCAACGGTGGGAAGCACGCCCATGACTCCACGGACTTCCAGGAGTTCATGGTCATGCCGGTCGGCCTGCCGACCTTCGCGGAGGCGCTCCGCGCCGGGGCCGAGATCTTTGCGGCACTCCGGACGCTCCTTCGCGACGGCGGTCACGCCACCGGCCAGGGTGATGAGGGCGGCTTCGCGCCGTCCCTGCCGTCGAACGAGGCGGCCCTCGAGATCGTGGTCCGGTCAATCGAGGCCGCCGGCTATCGTCCCGGTGAGGACGTCGCAATCGCCCTGGATCCGGCAACCACGGAGCTGGTCGAGCCGGGCAGCGGGCAGGACGGCGCCCCGACGCGCTACGTCCTGGAGCGGGAGGGGCGAACGCTCGACTCGGGCGAGCTCATCGACCTGTGGGCAGATTGGACGGCGCGCTACCCCATCGTGTCGCTCGAGGATGGACTCGCCGAGGACGACTGGGTCGGCTGGGCGGCGCTCACGGAGCGCCTCGGCGGCCGGATCCAGCTGGTCGGCGACGACCTGCTGGTGACGAATCCCGAACGAATCCGGCGGGGAATCCGGGAGCGTTCGGCGAACGCGGTCCTGGTGAAGCTCAATCAGATCGGGACGCTCAGCGAGACCGTCGACGCCATCGAGACCGCGCGCCGAGCCGGCTGGGCCGCGGTCGTGTCCCATCGCTCCGGCGAGACCGAGGACACCACGATCGCCGACTTCGTCGTCGCGATGGGCACGGGGCAGATCAAGACGGGCGCTCCTTCGCGGTCCGAGCGCGTCGCGAAGTACAACCGGCTTCTCCGGATCGAGGAGGAGCTAGGAGACGGCGCGGTGTACCTGGGCCGCGCGGCGCTGGCAGGCCTGCCTCCCGATGGGTTGGCCGGCGCGTGAGCGTCTCGACCTGGAGCAGCCCCACGCCATGATGCGTCGCGTCGTGGATCGCGGCGCGATCACGGCCGCCTTCGTCGGGATCGGCATGGCCGTCACGATCGGGGTGAGCTTCCTGCTCGTCATACCGATCGAGCCGGTGTACTGGGTGCTGTCCGTCCCGACGGGCCTCCTGATCGGGTACTACGCCAACGCCCGGTCGGGTACGGCCCGCGGCGCGTGGCTCCGGATGCTCAGCAACGCCGTGTTCGCCGGCGTCCTCACGGGCTTGACGCTCGCGGCGCTGCTCATCGGCGTGAAGGCGCTGTTCTTTGCCGCGGACGATGGCTACCGGGATCCAGGCCTGGGTGGCCGCATCTCGTGCCAGGCGGGGGCGGACTGCGTGTACCGGCGCTATCTCGAGGATCAGAGCGAAACGCTGATCAGGGCGGGCGTGACCGATGCGGCCGCATTCTCCACGTACTACTGGACCCAGCAGTGGTCCACGGCCTCGATGCTGATCCTGCTCTCCGCGTCGTTTGGCGTCGCGGGCGGCGTCCTGTACGGGATCACCCGACCAAGGACCGCGTAGACCGTCGCTGGAGAATCCGCGCCCGGTTGCACGGAACGCCGCGGCGAAGCGTTGACCGGGCCGCGAAGCGCTGAGGCCGGGCCGCGAAGCGTTGCCCGGGTCGGCGAAGGAGCCGCCCCGGACTCGAGGTCAGGCCTTGACGGCCTTCCCGGCCGGTGCCTTCCCGGCAGCCGTCGCCTTGGCCGCGGGCGTCCTGGTTCCGGTCGCCTTCGCGGTCTTCGGCGTCGGGGTTGCCTTGGCAGCCTTCGCCTTGGCGGCCTTCGGCTTGGCGACCGCGGCCTTCGGCGCTGCCGTTGCGGCGGCTGCCTTCGCGGCTGCGGCACTTGCGGCCGCTGCGGCCTCGGCCCGGCTGGACTTGCTCAGCGCCGCACGAGCCTTGCCCGCCGCGGTCTGGGCGCCCTTTGCCTTGCCGGCCTTGCCGGCGGCGATGCGCGCCTTGGCAGCCTTCTGCGCAGCGGCCTTGCCGATGGTCTTGGCGACGTGGGACGACGCTGCCGTGGATCCTCCGACCGCGGCGTTGACCTTGCGGACGAGACGTGACTTTCGGCGCGCGGCCGCGTTCGGGTGAATGGCGCCGACCTTCGCCGCTCGATCGAGGGCGCTGATGGCATCAGTGAGGGCTGTCTGCGTGTCGACGCCCTCGGTCGGCGCGATCGCGGCGGTCAGCGCGTTCTTCACGAGCGTCCTGGCGGCGGTGCGGCGGGGGCCGAGGATCGCGTGCCGGCGCTCTGCGGTTCGGACGCGCTTCAGGCCCGACGGTGAGCGAGCGCCTGTCCATGTCCGGGGCGTCTTGGCCAAGGTGCGAAACCTCTCATGCGTGATCTGGGTCGATGGCGCGGGCGCACAGGCACCGGGCGCGAACGGGGATGGTACCAGAGTGTCGCGTTGTCGGTCATCGGAGTGGGGAGCGCCTCCGCAATCCGTGTTCGGCCGGCTCGAAACCAGGACTCCCGCGGCAAGATACAGCGATCCTGCTCGGTCGAGCCAGAGCAGGGTGGGGTCGTCCCTCGCTCGGAATTGCGCGTCATGGAGCGAGGAGGACAGTGCGTCCGGGGCCCGTCCCGGGGTACCATCGGCCATGCTGGGACCCTGAGCCGGTCGTCCGATCAGCCCCTCAAGACTGAATGCGCATCCGGCCGTCCACGGCGGCAGTCCAGAAGAAATCGAGGGACCTTCAGGTGCCAGGTTCGACCAGTGTCCGACGCTCGACGAGCGTTCGGCACTCGCCGCCCGGGCTTCGATTTGTCCTCCTGTTCCCGGCCCTGCTCCTTCTCGCGTCTTCCTCGCCGATCCAGGCGATCGCGGGCAACGCCTCGATGGACCCGTCCGTCGGCACCGGCTCGCCGGCCTTCTCGCCCGAAGAGACGCCGGACACGTGCGACAACCTGCTGTTCACGACGCCTGCGCAGACCATCGCAGCGGGTGCGAACTCCACGAAGATCCGGATCCTGGCTTCGCGCGGGACGTCCGAAGAGGAGTGCACGATGCCCGGCGTCTCCTCGTCGGCTCGACGAGCCAACGCCACCGTCGCTCTCTCCGACGGTGGGACCGGAGGGATCTTTTCCGCCACCGCCGCCGGCGCACCGATCACCGAGATCGTACTCAGCGATGCATCGTCTGCGTCCGACGAACGGCACGTCGCGACCTTCTATTACCGCAATTGGTCGATTGGAGATCACACCATTCGTGCCAGCGCGCCAATCGGTTCAGACACGCTGGCCATGACGATCAGGCCGGGGACCCCAACCGGGCCCGATACCAGGAAGCGGAGCCAGACCATCACGTTCGGGGCCCTCGCCGACAGGAGATACGGCAGCCCCGACTTCTCCGTCAGCGCGACCGCATCCTCGACCCTGCCCGTCACCTTCGCCTCGACCACTCCGCTGGTCTGCACGATGCCCACGGCAACCACCGTCCACCTCGTGACGGTCGGCACCTGTTCCATCCTGGCGACCCAGGGCGGCAACGCGACCTACGCCCCCGCCCCACCAGTGAGCCGCAGCCTGAGCGTCGGCCGGGCCATCACTTCGACCTCCGTCTCGAGCAGTCGCAATGCCTCCGTATTCGGCGAGAGCGTGACCTTCACGGCCACGATCGGCGGACCGGGTTCGCGCGCCGCAACCGGGAGGGTCGAGTTCTTCATCGACAGGGTTTCGGTTGGTTCGGTGGCGCTCGTGCGCGGGCGGGCATCGATCTCGACGTCCGTTCTCCCGGTCGGCAAGCACACGGTATCGGCCAGATATGGCGGCAACTCGAAGGTCGTCGGCTCCGCCCGGAGTCTTGTCGGTGGCCAGATCGTCGACAAGGCCGACACGACCGTGGTCATCACGAACGCGCTCGAACTCGGCGCGACGAACACCGTCGTCGGTCAGACCTACGCCGTGGCTGCGTCTGTCTCCGCCAACCTTCCGGGCGCAGGCATCCCGCCCGGCGTGGTCACCATCTCCGATGGAGGCGCGAACTGCACGATCGCCCTCGCGAACGGATCAGGCTCCTGCAGCCTCGTCTCCATGAGCCCCGGCGCCAGGACGATATCCGCTGACTACAGCGGGGAGGCCGGCTTCAACGGCAGCACCACGAGTATCGGCCACACGGTCGACCAGGCCCCGACCACGATCCCGCAACTCAGCATCGTGAAGACCTGGACCAACGACTCCGGGGCCGGGACATCGGCTGCCGGGACCGGGATCGCGAAGGTCGGCGACATGCTCACCTTCACCCTTGCCTACGGGGTCGCGGGTGCCTCGGTGAGCAACGCCGTGATCACGGATGTACTGCCCCAGGGGCTTGCGTACATCGCCGGCTCCGCCACCGCGAGCACCGAGTTCGCGTTCCAGGGCTACGATCCCGGGACGCTGACGCTGCGCTGGACCGCTCCGCGCGCCACGACGAATGGTTCCCTGACGTACCGGGTCCAGGTGGCCGCGGGGTCGTTCGACCTGCCGCAGCCCCTCAGGAACGTGGCCACGATCGATAGCGACGAGACGGGGACTTCCGGCGATTCTGCGGGGGTCGGCGTCCAGCGGGTGCTCGCGGAAACGTCGACACCGTCGGACTCGCCTGCGCCGCCAGGGGGCCTTGACAACGGCGCTCAGGCGTCGAGCAGGGCCGGCTTCGAACTGCTGGTCACCCTGGTCGTCCTGTCCGGAATGGCCCTGCTGTCGTGGCGCCTCTCGCGGTTCGGCGCACGATCGTGGCGGGGTGGCACACCGCGGCGGTAGGAGCCCGCGGCGGTAGGAGCCCGCGGCGCAGGAGCCTGCGGCGCAGGAGCCCGCCGCCCTGTCAGACTGCACATGATGATCGCGATTGTGGGCGGCCTCGGGGCCGCGATTTCCTGGGCCATCGCGACACTCTGCTCGTCGCGGTCAAGTCGATTGATCGGCCCGATGTCCGTCCTGGCCTGGGTGATGATCGTCGGTCTCGTCGTCAGCATCCCACCCACGATCGCCTCGCTGCCGACGCTCGCGCCGATGTCGACTCCGCAGATCCTCGGGCTGGTCGTCAACGGCCTCTCCTACACGGGCGGCCTGCTGCTCGCCTACCAGGCCCTGGTCATCGGGCGTGTCTCCATCGTGACGCCGATTGTCTCGACCGAGGGCGGGGTCTCGGCGCTCGCGTCGGTGGTCCTCGGGGAGGCGCTCGGTGTACCGACGGCGCTCGTACTCGGCGCGATTGCGATCGGTGTCGTCCTTGCCTCGATCGACCGGCGGGCGGACGAGGTCGCGGCCACCGGCGCGCCGGCCGTCGCGTTCGATGCGGACGATCCCTTGGCGGTGGTCCCGGCGCCCACCGCCCCCGAACCGGCCGCGGCACCTCGACACGGGCGGGAGGATGCCGCCGCGACTCGAAAGAGCGTGCTCCTGGCCATCAGCGCCGCCGCGGCCTTCTCCATCGGTCTCATCACCAGTGCCCGGTTGGGCGATGTGCCGATCAGCTGGATCCTGCTCACCTCACGCGCGGTCGGCGTCGTGCTCATTGCCCTGCCGCTCGTGGCACGTGGTCGCCTTCGCCTCTCGCGCCGAGCGCTGCCGCTCGTCGTCATCTCCGGCGCTCTGGAGGCACTCGGCTCAGCCCTCTACATCACCGGAGCGCATGCAAGCCCGGCCACGGCAGCGGTCCTCAGTTCCCAGTTCGCGGCGATCGCCGCGCTGTCCGCCTTCGTCCTGTTCGGTGAGCGATTGGCACGGGTCCAGCTGGCCGGGATCACGGTCATCGCCATCGGGGTGACCGTCCTCGCCATCGTCCGCGCCTGAGCGGTTCCGGCGGCGGTCTGTCCGGTGGGCGCCCCATCGGCCCCTCCCTGTTCGACGTCAATCTCGCTCGTCGATACGCTCCCAGCCGGAAGGCCCGAGACCATGCAATTCGCCGAGGGCAATGTCAAACCACGCCCCGGCAAGCGCGAGCGTGCCCGAGGCCTCGCGCGATCGTATCCAGGGGAACGTCCGCAGGTTCGCGATCGACTGTTCAACAGAGGCGCGTTCGAGGGCCAGACTGAGCGCCGCCGGGTCTCCGGACGCAGCAGCCCGGTGGTCCGGGACGAGTGCCCGAATGCCCTGGACCCAGGTTCCGATGAAATCCGTTGACGACAGCGGCGCGGCATCGGCGTGGGCCGCCGCGATGCCGCCGCACCGGCCGTGGCCCATGACGATGATCGAGGCTACCCCGAGGGCCAGCACCGCGTATTCGAGCGCCGCGCTCGCGGCATGAGCCCGCTCGTCCGGCGCGTAGACCGGCACGAGCGCGGCGACATTCCGCACGACGAACAGTTCGCCCGGGCGCGCATCGAACACCGCCTCGGGTGCCGACCGTGAATCGGAGCACGCGATGATCATCGTTCCCGGACGCTGCGGGCCGGCCGCGAGCGTTCGATAGCGCTCGTGTTCGACCGCGTACCGACCGGATCGAAAGCGGCGATATCCGTCGATGAGATCGGACGGGAGGGCGGGCAGGCCGGAATGCAAGTCGGGTAGCTCCTACGGTCGCCGATCCTAATCCATCCCGTCGATGGCGTGTCGCCGGGGGCGGTCAGGCGACCGGGCGGCGAGCACGAGCACAGCCCTGGCCTGGCGCTCGACAATGGGCCATCGAGGCCGACCCGCTAGACTCCCGCCCTGTGTCGATTCCGCAAGCCCGTCTCCGCAACTTCTCGATCATCGCCCACATCGATCACGGCAAGAGCACGCTCGCCGATCGGCTGCTCGAGGCGACCCATGCCATCGATCCCCGGCAGATGACGAGCCAGGTCCTCGATTCGATGGACCTCGAGCGCGAAAAGGGGATCACCATCAAGGCGCGTGCCGTGCGCCTTGAATACACGGCCGCCGACGGGATCACCTACGGCCTCAACCTCATCGATACGCCCGGCCACGTCGACTTCAGCTACGAGGTCAGCCGCAGCCTGCAGGCGTGCGAGGGCGCGATTCTCGTGGTCGACGCGGCCCAGGGCATCGAAGCCCAGACCCTCGCCAACGTCCACCTGGCCCTCAAGGAGGGCCTGACGATCATCCCCGTGCTCAACAAGATCGACCTCCCGTCGGCGCAGCCGGAGGTGGTCATGGACGAGCTCGAAAACATCCTCGCCATTCCGCGCGAGGAAGTGATCCTCGCGTCGGCGAAGGAGGGGATCGGGATCACGGAGATCCTCGAGGCGATCGTGGCGCGCGTTCCTGCCCCGAAGGGCGACCCGGCCGGGCCCCTCCAGGCGCTCGTGTTCGACTCGCATTACGACCAGTACAAGGGCGTCATCGTGTACGTCCGCCTCGCCCAGGGGACGCTCCGCAGCCACGATCGGATCCGGCTGATGCAGTCGGGCGCCGAGGCGGATCTCCTGGAACTGGGCTTCTTCCGTCCCGCGCTCGTGCCGGTTCCGGAGATCCATGCCGGCGACGTCGGCTACGTCGCGACCGGCCTGAAGAACGTCCGTGAGGCGCAGGTCGGCGACACGATCACCGCAGCTGCCTCCCCCGCCGGCGAACCCCTGCCCGGCTACCAGGAGGCCAAGAGCCTCGTTTTCGCGGGCATCTACCCGGTCAGCGGTGAGGATTACCCGCTCCTCCGCGATGCCATCGAGAAACTCCATCTCAACGACGCGTCCTTCACCTACGAGCCGGAAAGTTCGGTCGCGCTCGGGTTCGGCTTCCGGTGCGGGTTTCTCGGCCTGCTCCACATGGAGATCGTCCAGGAACGGCTGGAGCGGGAGTTCAACCTGGACCTCATCGCCTCGGCTCCGTCGGTCGAATACCAGGTCCTGATGACCCACGGGCGCGGCACGATCACCATCGACAACCCGGCGCACCTGCCGCCTGTGTCCGAGATCGAGGAGATCCTGGAGCCGTGGGTCCTGTTGTCCGTGGTGACCCCATCGACCTACATCGGCCCGCTCATGGAGCTCTCGACGAACCGGCGCGGCAGCTTCGTCGGACTCGAGTACATCGACCCGGTCCGGGTCCTGATGAAGTTCGAACTGCCGCTGGCCGAGTTGATCGTCGATTACTTCGACCAGCTCAAGACGCGCACGGCGGGCTACGCGTCGATGGACTACGAGGAGATCGGTTACCGGGCGGCGCAGCTCGTGAAGCTCGACGTGCTGGTGGCCGGCGAGCCGGTGGACGCCCTCTCGATGATCGTCCATCGCGACAAGTCGGTCTCGCTCGGACGGACGCTTGCCGAACGCCTCAAGCAGCTCATCCCTCGCCAGATGTTCGAGATCCCGATCCAGGCCGCCATCGGCTCCAACGTGGTGGCCCGTGAATCGGTGCGCGCCATGCGGAAGAACGTCCTCGCCAAGTGCTACGGTGGCGATATCAGCCGCAAGCGCAAGCTGCTCGAGAAGCAGAAGGAGGGCAAGCGCCGCATGAAGCGCGTCGGATCGGTCGAGATCCCGCAGGAGGCCTTCCTCGCCATGCTTCGAACGGACGAAAGCTAGGCCGTGGAAGAGGCGCTTCGCACGCTGGTGGCGCTCGGGTTGACCCTGCTGCTCGTCATGCTCCGGTTCGAGGCCGAGCGATTCGGGGTCGCCGAGTACGACGAGCCCCTGGCCGGGCGCCCACGCTCGATCATCCGCCGACTGGCCTGGTACGTGACGGGCCTGGCCGGTGTCCTGGCGATCCTGGTCGTTCATCCGGCACCGGCCCGAGACCTCTTCGTCACCGGCGGCGACCCTGGGGGTGTGCTGCTCGGGTTCGTGCTGGCGGCCATCGGGGTCGGTCTGGCCGTCGGGCTCGCCTGGCTGCGCTATCACCACGTCCGCCTGCCGGATCTCATCCAGTACCCAGGCGCCCTCCTGAACGAGGTGGCGACCGCGCTTTTCGACGAGGTGGTGTTTCGCGGCGCCTTCCTGGGCTTCCTCATCATCGGCGGCGTCGATCCGCTGCTTGCCGTGCTGGCGCAGGCGGCGACCTACTCGCTCTCCACGCGCCTCGGCGCGCCGGGCCGCGACCGATCGATGTTCCTCCTGTCCCTCGTGATCGGGCTGGTTGCGGGCTGGGCGACGCTCCTGACGAGCGGGATCGCCGCGTCGCTCCTCGGGCACGGAGTGACCCGGGTCGCGGTCTTCCTGACCACCGGTCACGCCGGGCAGCCGGCGCCGCGCGGCGCCGAGGTCGAGGAAGTCGAGCATCGCCGCCGCGCACCCGACGGCTGGCGGGTGGTCTCCGGCCGGGACGCCACCCACGATCGCTAGAGCGACGGTGATCCCGGGCGCCGCCGTCGCGATGCCATCGGAGGCGCGCCCGGCCCGGCGGACTCCAGATCCAGCACCGAACCCCGGCCCGCCGGAGGCGCTCTACGTCCACGTGCCGTTCTGCCTGTCCCTGTGTCCGTATTGCGACTTCGTGGTGGTGGCGGGTTCCGCAGCTCGGGGACCACGGAACAGGATCGGCGCCTTCGTGGCTGCCCTTCGGCGCGAACTGGAACTCCGGGCCGAGGCGCTCGATGCGCTCTGGGGTCCGCCTGGGAGGGGGCCTCGACCGGCTCTCGGGTCGCTCTATTTCGGTGGCGGAACGCCATCCCTCTTGCCGGGCGAGGTGCTCACCGATCTCATCGGGCTGGTTCGCGACCGATTCGGTCTGACCGAGGGCGCGGAGATCACGCTAGAATCAAATCCCGGGCCCGAGGAGCGCGGCGATGCGCGGGCGCTCGTGGCGGCCGGGGTGACCCGGCTCTCCTTCGGCGCCCAGGCCTTCGACTCCGCGACGCTTCGAGCCCTGGGTCGCCGCCACGAGGTCGGCGATGTCCGGGATGCCGTGGCCGCGGCGCGCGAGGCTGAGGTTGACTCCGTCAGCCTCGACCTTCTGTACGACACGCCCGGCGCCACGCTCGCGGGGTGGGCAGACGCGCTCGAGGCGGCGCTCGCGCTCGAACCGGACCACCTCTCGCTGTACGCCCTGACCCTGGATGACCCCGACATCGAGGGACTGACGGGCGCAACGGGCGACCACCTGCCCGTGACCCGCGGCGCCCGACGCTGGCGCGCCCGAGCACGTCCCCGCCAGGACGACGACCGCGCCGCGGACATGTACCGGCACGCAGTCGATCGCCTCGAGTCGGCGGGTTTCCACGGCTACGAGATCAGTAACTGGGCGCGGCCGGGCCACGAGAGCCGCCACAACCTCGGCTACTGGACGCGGCGGCCCCATGCCGCGGTGGGCCCGGGGGCGCATGCCTTTGACGGCGCGACCCGGCGCTGGAATGCCGCCCGGCTGGACGCCTACCTGGCGGCCCTGACGCCGGACGACGGGTCGCCCGGGCACCTGCCACCCGGCGGCGACGACCCGATCAACGCACTGACCGCAGCGGCGGAATCCGTGATCCTCGGCCTGCGCCTGGCGCGCGGGATCCCGGTGGAGGCTGGCGAGCGCCCGCCGCTGGCGGAACACCTGGGGTGGGCGATCGGCACGGGGCTGCTCGAGCCGACACCGGAAGATCGTCTGGTCCTCACGGCGCGGGGCCGGCTCCTGTCGAATGAGTTGTTCGTCCGACTCATCTGATCCGCGCGCGGGCCCGTGATGGCGCCGTCGGCCCGAACGACGCGGGCCCGTGATGGCGCCGCCGGCCCGAACGACGGGGGCCCGTGTCGCTGGGCCGTCCACACGGAACGTGGGCGAACCGTTGACGCTCGCATCGGCCGCTGCTACCATCCGGGGTGTCGTTAGCACTCTGGCATGGAGAGTGCTAACCGTGATCCGCAACGGGAGAACAGGCCTTGGTGCGTCGAGTCCGCCGCTCCACCGGCCCGCTGGACCACCGCGCACATGCGATCCTGCGGGCCGTCATCGACGAATATGTCGCCTCGGCGACCCCCGTGGGCAGCCTCGCCCTCGTGGAGCGCTACGGCCTCGGCGTGTCCAGCGCAACGGTCCGCAACATTCTCGCCGAGCTGGAACTGTCCGGCCTGCTCACCCACCCCCACACCTCCGCGGGTCGGATTCCGACGGACGAGGGGTACCGCTGGTACGTCGAGACGATCCTCGAGTCCTCGCTGATGCCCGAAGTCGAGCAGCTGATGATTCGACACCAGTTCGGCCAGGTGGAATATGCCAGCGAGCACTGGTTTCGCCTCGCGGCGTCCACGATCGCATCCATCACCCAGGAGGCCGGGATCGCGACGCCGGCCAAGCCTGCCGCCGCGCACGTCCGCCGCGTGGACCTCGTGGCGATCAATGAGCGCCTCGCCAGCCTCGTCCTGGTCCTCCGGGAGGGCGCCCTCAAGCAGGTCCTGGTGAACATCGAGGTCGGTACGACACAGGAGGTTCTCACGGCCGTCGCGGCGACCCTCAACGAGCTCGTCAACGGCCGGACCGCGAACGACATCGAGCGTGCCACGGGACGTCTCCGCGACGACCAGCCGGATGTCGACCTGATCCGCCGGGTCGCCGACCGCATCGTCCGGACCTTGCGCGAATACGACGCCTCGGCCGTGGAGGACATCTTCAGCGACGGCTTGCTCAATGTGATGGGCGCGCCGGAATTCGCCCACAGCGACAAGCTGCGGCGCGTCTTCTCGGCGCTGGAGAACCGCACCTATCTCGGCGAACTCGTCGGCAGCGTGGCCGCCACCGGGGACGTGTGCGTCTACATCGGTCACGAAAACGTGCCGGCGGACATGCGCGAGGTCGCCCTCGTGCTGGCCCCGTACGGGCGGCCCGGTGGCGCGGTCGGCGTGGTCGGCGTCCTCGGTCCGACACGCATGGCCTATCCGCAGGCCATCGGGACCGTCCGGTTCGTGTCCGGGCTCATGAACGAACTCGTCGATCACCTGTACGCCTGACACCAGGAGCGCCCGAGAACCCATGGACCGAAGGACCCGCGCCCAACAGCGCGCCGACGAGATTGACATCAGCCCGACCAGGCTCCTCGCCGAGATCGAGCGCCTGACCGCCGAACGCGACGCCGCACTGGCGGAGAAGGAGGAATTCCTCCTCGCGCTGCAGCGGGAGCGGGCCGAGTTCACGAACTACAAGCGCCGGACGGCCGAGGAGCGCCAGGCGATGATCGGCCTCGCGGGGGAGGGGCTCATCAACAAGGTCCTGACCCTGGCCGACGACTTCGACCGGGCCATCGAGGCACGACCCGAATCGAGCGCCGAGGACCCCTGGGTCGAAGGCATCGTGGCCATCGACCGAAAGCTTCGCCAGTTGCTCGAAAGCGAGGGCGTTTCCCCCATCACGACGGTCGCGGGGACGCCGTTCGATCCCCGGCAACATGAGGCCGTGGCCGGCGTGCCCGGCACCGACCATCCCGAGGGAACGGTCGTGGCGGAAATCCGCCGCGGCTACCGCCTGCGGGACCGCATTCTGCGCCCGGCCCTCGTGGCGGTGGCCGCAGGTGTCGATCCGACGGCCCCGCCCGGCGACGCCGGACCCAACTCCACGCAACCCGTCCACTGAATTCGATCACGAACAGGAGCCAGCACGTGGGAAAGATCATCGGCATTGACCTCGGAACGACGAACTCGGTCGTTGCCGTCATGGAGGGCGGGGAGCCCACCGTCATCGCGTCCGCCGAGGGCGGGCGCACGATTCCGTCCGTCGTGGCGTTCACCAAGACCGGTGAACGACTCGTCGGCCAGCTGGCCAAGCGGCAGTCGGTCACCAATCCCGAGAACACGGTCTATTCGATCAAGCGCTTCATGGGCCGCCGCTGGGACGACCCCGAGGTCAAGCGCAGCAAGGAGCTGGTCCCGTACACGGTCGAGAAGGATGCGAAGACCGACGGGATCCGGGTCAAGCTCGCGGACGGCAACGCGTACTCACCGCCCGAGCTCTCGGCGATGATCCTCCAGAAGCTGAAGGCGGATGCCGAGGCGTACCTGAACGAGAAGGTCACCGAGGCGGTGATCACCGTCCCCGCCTATTTCGACGACACCCAGCGCCAGGCGACGAAGGATGCCGGCCGGATTGCCGGACTCGATGTCAAGCGGATCATCAACGAGCCGACGGCCTCGGCTCTCGCCTACGGCCTGGACAAGAAGCACGACGAGAAGATCGCCGTCTACGACCTGGGCGGCGGCACGTTCGACATCTCCATCCTCGAGCTCGGGGATGGTGTCTTCGAGGTCAAGGCCACGAACGGCGATACCCACCTCGGCGGCGACGACTTCGACCAGCGGGTCATCGAGTGGCTCCTGGCCGAGTTCAAGAAGGACCAGGGCATCGACCTCGCCAAGGACGCCCAGGCACTCCAGCGCCTCAAGGAGGCGGCCGAGAAGGCGAAGATCGAACTCAGCTCCACGATGTCCACGGAGATCAACCTCCCGTATGTCACCGCGGACGCGACGGGTCCGAAGCACCTCGTGATCACGCTGTCGCGAGCCAAGCTCCAGGACCTGGTCGGCGACCTCGTCGAGAAGACCAAGGGCCCGGTCCTCGCGGCGCTCAAGGATGCCGGTCTCAAGCCGGCCGACATCGACGAAGTGATCCTCGTCGGCGGGATGACCCGCATGCCGGCCGTGCAGGAGCTGGTCAAGACCCTCTTCGGCAAGGAACCGCACCGTGGCGTCAACCCGGACGAGGTCGTGGCGGTCGGCGCCGCGATCCAGGCCGGCGTGCTCGGCGGCGAAGTCAAGGACGTCCTGCTCCTGGACGTCACGCCGCTGTCGCTGGGCATCGAGACGCTCGGCGGGGTCATGACCCGGCTGATCGATCGCAACACCACCATTCCGACCTCCAAGTCGCAGACGTTCTCGACGGCGTCGGACAACCAGAGCCAGGTCGAGATCCACGTCCTCCAGGGCGAGCGCGACTTCGCCCAGGACAACAAGACGCTGGGTCGCTTCATCCTCGACGGCATTCCGCCTGCTCCGCGGGGAATCCCGCAGGTTGAGGTCACCTTCGACATCGATGCCAACGGGATCCTCGATGTCAAGGCCAAGGACCGGGCAACCGGCAAGGAGCAGCAGGTCCGGATCACGGCCTCGTCCATGCTGGACAAGGCGGCCGTGGACCAGATGGTCCGCGATGCGCAGGAGCACGCGGAGGAGGACCGGAAGCGGCGCGAGGAGGTCGAGACCCGCAACCAGGCGGAGCAGCTCACCTACCAGGCGGACAAGACGCTCAAGGATCTCGGCGACAAGGTGTCCTCCGAGGACCGGGCCGATGTGGAGGCGAAGGTCGCCTCACTCCGCGAAGCGCTCAAAGGCGATGACCTCGATGCCGTCAAGGCGGGTGCCGAGTCTCTTGCCGAAACGCTGTCTCGCGTCGGCGCCGCCGCGTACCAGGCAGCCTCGGCAGCCGGAGACGAGAGCGGCGGGTTCGATCCCACGGGCCAGGGCGGAGCCGGTTCGCCCGGTGCCGCGTCCGACGGGTCCGGGTCAGGCGGCGACGGCGCCGCCGGTGCCGACGGCGAGGAAACGGTCGAGGGCGAGTTCAAGGAGGTCTGAGCTCCAGGTCCGGCTGGGCCGATCGTTCCCGGCGGTACCGGACGCGCAATCGCGTGGCCGAGTAGGATGATGAAACCGACTGGCCGGTCGGTTGCATCCCGGAGGCGCGATGAGCCGCCCCGAACAGGGCAGTCAGACCCAATCCGAACGAAGTCGAACGCGTCGTGAACAGATCCTCGACGCAGCGTTCCACACGTTCGCGACCCGCGGGTATCGCCAGACGGCCGTCGACGACATTGCCGGTGCTGCGGAGACGTCGAAGGGCGGCATCTACTTTCACTTCCCGACCAAGGAGGCGATCTTCCGCGAACTGATGCGGACGACCGCCGACAAGCTTGTCGGCCGGGTTGAGCGTGAAGTCGCCCTCGAGACGGAGCCGATCGCCCGCGCCGAGGCCGCGCTGCGCACGGTGCTGACCACGTTCGCGGGTCACCGGACGATGGCCCGTCTGTTGTTTCTCGACGCGATCGGGGCCGGCCGTGTGTTCCAGGCCGAGACGAACGCGCTCCACGAACGATTCAGTCGCCTCATCCAGGGTCACCTTGACGAGGCGGTCGAGGCCGGAGTCATCCCGCCGATCGATACACGGCTTACGAGCGTCGCCTGGTTCGGGGCCCTGAACGAGGTCGTCGCCCGCTGGCTGCTCGCCGAGAACGCCGGTCGTCTCGAGGACGCCTACCCCCCGTTGCGCGCGGTCCTCCTGCGGAGCGTGGGGGTTCCGGAGTCCCGCATCGGACCCGCGCCGCTGCCGCTCATGGACCGCGAGTTCCCGGAAGCGCCGCGATGACCGCGGTTCGGCCGCCGGCGAGTGCCGGTCCGGCGAGTGCGGGTGCGGCGAGTGCCGGTCCGGCGAGTGCGGGTGCGGCGAGTGCCGGTCCGGCGGACCAGCGTGACGACGGCCTCGCGGAGCGGCTGCACCGCCTGCTCGTCGGCGCCGGCAGCGGCGCGCCGACCCTGGTCGCGGCCACGATCGAGGTGCCCGTTGCGGACCCGATCGCCGTGTATGCGGCGGCCGTCGAGGCGGACCTCGAGGCGGCCCTCTGGCTCCAGCCGTCGGAGGGAACCGCCTACGTGGGGATCGGTCGGGCGTGGGCTGTCGAACCGGAGGGTCCGGATCGGTTCGATGCCGCCGCCTCGGCCTGGCAGGCACTCATTTCCGACGCATCGATCGATGGTCCGCCGTCGCGCTACGGCGGCGGACCGGTGCTCCTCGGCGGGCTCGGATTCAACGGGCGACGCCCCGATCAAGCGGACGTCTGGGGACCGTTCGGGCCGGCGTCACTCGTGCTCCCGGAGCTCCTGCTCGCGGTGACACCGAACGGCTCGAGCGTCACCGGTTCGCTGTTCGCGGACGCCGTCGGTCCATGGTCGGCCGGCTCCCTTGAGCACCGCTGGGAGCGCCTCGCCGATCGCGCCCGCTCGCTCGCCCCGAACCCGGCGGGGATCATCGTGCGGCCGGTCGTCGCCCCGCTGGTGATCGTCGCCGAGCAGCCGGCGCGGGAGGCCTGGCGGCGGCTGGTCGGAATGTTCGCCGGCGCGGTCGGGCGCGGCCGGCTCGACAAGGTCGTCCTGGCGCGTCGTGTCGATTTCCGCGCATCGGTGGAGCTCGACGTTCCGAACGCAGTCCGCCGACTCGCGCTGAGTGCGCCCGAGAGTACGACCTACGCATTCCGGCGGGAAGGCCGGACGTTCATCGGGGCGACGCCAGAGCGCCTCGTCCGGACCGAGGGCCACGACTTCCGCACCGTCGCCGTCGGCGGCTCCATCCGCCGGGGTGCCGACGCGGCCGAGGACGCGGTGCTCGCGCAGGCCCTCCTCGACTCCGAGAAGAACCGCGAGGAGCACGCGATCGTGGTGGCCGCGCTCGAGCAGCTGCTCGCGCCGGTGGCGGAGCGGCTCGAGGTTGCCCCGGGGCCGGGGGTGATGACGCTGCGGCACATCCAGCACCTCGTCACCGAGGTGACGGGGACGGTTCGTGAGGCCCACGGCCTGCTCGCGCTCGCCGGGCGGCTCCACCCGACGCCGGCCGTTGGCGGCGAGCCCCGGGCCCTGGCACTCTCGCTCATCGATGAGCACGAGGGCTTTGATCGCGGGTGGTACGCCGGCCCGGTAGGCTGGCTCGGGGCGGACGGCGACGGGGAGCTGTGCGTCGCGCTCCGCTGCGGGATCGTGGACCGGACACGGGCGACGCTGTTCGCCGGGTGCGGGATCGTCGCCGACTCCGACCCGGATCAGGAATGGGAGGAATCGCGGATCAAGCTGCGGGCCGTGGCAGCCGCGCTGGGCCGCCTGGAGGACGAGACGTGAGCGACGCGGCCACACTCCGCGCCCTTGTCGAAGAGCTCGTCGCGGCGGGCGTACGCGACGCGGTCGTCTGTCCGGGCTCGCGGTCGACTCCCCTCGCGCTTGCCCTGCGCACGGCCCCCGGCATCCGCGTCAGGGTCCTGCTGGACGAGCGCTCCGCAGCGTTCTTTGCGCTCGGCCTCGCCCGCACCGACCGCCGTCCAGTGGCGCTGCTGTCGACATCCGGGACGGCGGCGGTGGAATTCGGGCCGGCGACCGTCGAGGCGTCGCTCTCGCGCGTACCGCTCCTCGTCCTCACCGCGGATCGCCCCGTCGAGCTCCGGGATCGCGGCGCCCCGCAGACGATCGACCAGGATCACCTGTTCGGCCGGGCGGCAAAGTGGTTCACGGAATTGCCCCTGTTCGACGGCGCCCCGGCGACGACCACCCATGTCCGGTCCATCGCCGGTCGGGCGGTGGCGACCGCCGCGGCCGGTCCGGCCGGTCCCGTCCACCTCAACATCCCGCTCCGGGAACCACTCCTGCCGGACGCCCCGCTCGTGCCGGAGGCCCCGCTCGTGCCGGACGCTCCGCTCGTGCCGGCGGCCGGGGCGGCGCCCGGCGCCGTTCGTGTCCCTGCGCCCTTTACGGATGTCGTCGCGGGCCGTCGGTCGCTGGACGCGTCCATGCTCGAGGTACTCGCCGACCGCATCGGGAGCGCGGAGCGCGGCCTGATCCTTGCCGGTCCGGACGACGACCCGGCGCTGCCCGAGGGGCTCGCCTCGCTCGCCGCAGCCACGGGGTTCCCGATCATCGCCGACCCGCTTTCCGGGCTCCGGGCCGGACGCCACGATCGCTCGAGCGTCGTCATCCACGCCGACCAGCTCACCCGACCCGGGCCCTGGAGCGCCGCGCACCGCCCGACCCTCGTCCTTCGGACCGGCGCGATGCCCACCTCGAAGCCGGTCCTGGAATTCCTCGTCGCGAGCGCCCCGGACCTTCTCGTGCTCGACTCGGACGCGGGCTGGCGCGAGGCCGCACTCCTGCCGGTGACATTCGTGCACGCCGACGCGGCCGTCACGGCCGCCGCCCTGGCCGGAATCATCGGGTCCCGCCGGGTTGCCCGCGACGACGGTGCTTGGCGCGCCTCCTGGCTGGCCGCGGATCGCGCCGCCGACGCCGCGATGCGTGGCTGGCTCGCCGGGCTGGCCGAGCCGTTCGAAGGATCGCCGTTCCCTGTCCTCGCCGATCTTCTCCCGGACGGGTCCGTGCTCTGGGTGGGCAATTCGATGCCCGTCCGCGACCTCGACGGATGGTTCGGTTCAGTGGAGCGATCCATCACGGTCCGCTCGAATCGCGGCGCGAACGGGATCGACGGCGTCGTGTCCACCGCGCTCGGGTCGGCCGCGGCGGCCGCGGGTCCGGTCGTGCTCGTTGTGGGCGACGTGTCCTTCCTGCACGACCTCAATGCCCTCGTGGCAGCCCGGCTCCACGGCCTGTCGGCGACGATCGTGCTCGTCAACAACGACGGCGGCGGGATCTTCTCGTTCCTGCCCCAGGCCACGGTTGCCACGCCGGGCCTGGGCCTTCCGGAGCACTACGAGGAGCTGTACGGGACTCCGCACGGCATCGACGTCGGTCCGATCGTGACCTCCCTCGGCGGGGAACATCGGCAGGTGGAAGCGGCCGACCTGGGCGATGCGATGGCGGATTCGATCGGGCGATTGGGTGTCCGGGTCCTGGAGTTGCGGACGAACCGCGCGCGCAACGTCGAGCTCCATCGGGAGGTGGCCGGCGTCGTCGCCCGTGCCCTGGCCCGCGCCCTCGCCGCTGAGCCTGGACCCGCATGAGCGGTCTCGTGATCGACGGTCTCCGGTGGGAGGTCCGCGCGCGCGGGGTGGGGGACCCGCTGCTCCTGCTCCACGGCTTCACCGGCCGCGGGACGGCGTGGGGGACGCATACGGCGGTGTTCGCCCGTTCCTTTCGGACGATCGTCGTCGACCTTCCGGGGCACGGGCGGACCGGGATCCACGACGATCCTGTCCGTATGGGCATCGAGCGAACCGCCGACGACCTGGCCTCGATCCTCGTCCGCCTCGGAGCCGTTCCGGCCCGTATCCTCGGGTACTCGCTCGGGGCGCGGATCGCGCTCCGGCTCGCCGTCGCGCACCCGGATGTCGTCGCCCGGGTCGTTCTCGAGAGTCCGTCTGCGGGTCTGGCGTCGGCCGCCGAACAATGGTCGCGGCGGCGCGCGGATGCCGCCCTGGCGGATGCCCTGGAACGCGACGGGATCGAGTCGTTCGTCGATGCCTGGGAGCAACAGCCGATCTTCGCAAGCCACGCCGCGCTGCCACCCAGTCGTAGTGCCCGCATCCGGCGAGGCCGGCTGGACAACCGCGCCGCGGGACTGGCGGCGAGCCTGCGGGCGGCCGGGCAGGGTTCCATGGAGCCGCTCCACGACCGACTCCACGCCGTTGTGGCCCCTGCGCTCGTCATCGCCGGAGCGCTCGATGCGGCCGGCCGCGCCCGCGCTGAGGCCGTCGCCGCCGCGATGCCGGCCGCGCGCCTGGCGATCATCGATGGCGCCGGGCACACCCCCCACGAGGAGCGTCCGCTCCAGTTTCGTCGTCTCGCCCTCGAGTTCCTGCAGGAGGACCCAGCCCCATGAACGCCGCCGTCGCGTGGACCCCCGTCGTTGCCTACGAAGACATCCAGTACGAGCACTCCGGCACCGGGATCGCGCGGGTGACGATCAACCGCCCGGAGGTGCGCAACGCATTCCGTCCGGAGACGGTCCAGGAGCTGATCGATGCGTTCGCGCGGATCCGCGACGATGCCTCGATCGGGTGCGTCCTGTTGACCGGCGCGGGCGACGAGGCCTTCTGCTCCGGCGGTGACCTGCGCCACAAGGGTCGCGGCGGGTACATCGGTGGGGACGGCCTCGCGCGGCTCAACGTACTCGACCTGCAGCGCCAGATCCGGTCCCTGCCGATCCCGGTCATCGCCCTCGTCAACGGCTTCGCGATCGGCGGCGGCCAGGTCCTGCACGTCGTGTGCGACCTGTCGATCGCCGCCGACAGCGCGATCTTCGGCCAGGTCGGCCCGCAGGTCGGGAGCTTCGACGCCGGGTTCGGAGTCGGTCTGCTGGCCCGTCTCGTCGGCGACCGGAAGGCCAAGGAGATCTGGTTCCTGTGCCGCCGCTACGACGCCCGCGAGGCGCTCGAGATGGGCCTCGTCAACCGGGTGGTGCCGTTGGCCGATCTGGAAGCCGAAGGCGTCGCCTGGGCCCACGAGATCCTGGCGATGAGTCCCACCGCCATCCGCTTCCTCAAGTCGGCGTTCCTCGTCGCCACGGACGGACTGGCCGGCCTCCAGGAGTTCGCCGGCAACGCGACCGGCCTCTACTACACCACCGACGAGGCGCACGAGGGGTCGCGCGCCTTCCTCGAGAAGCGGAAGCCTGACTTCTCGGCATTCCCGAGGCGGCCATGATCGGCCGCCCGGCCCGATGAACCCGCTAGAGACGTTGCCCCCGCAAGCGACGGTGACCCCGGCCGCACAGGACGCGATGGGCGCCCGGCCGCCGCGCCTCCGGATCTGGCTGATGGCCGTCCGTCCCGCCACGCTGCCGGCTGCGGTGACCGGCGTCGTCGTGGGGGTCGGCGCGGCGCTCGGGAGCGGCGCCCCACTCCGGATCGATACGGCTGCCGCCTGTCTCGCGGTCGCGCTGCTCCTCCAGATTGCCGCGAACCTTTCGAACGACCTGTTCGATTTCCGGCGCGGGGCTGACACCGCGGTCCGTTCCGGCCCGGTCCGCGTCGCCGCGGCCGGGCTCGTGACCGAGCGCCAGCTCGAGCTTGCCATCGCCATCACGGTGGGCCTCGCCGGCGTCGTCGGGCTGTGGCTCGTGTTCGTCGGTGGGCCGCTGCTGCTGGGGCTCGGGATTCTTGCCGTGCTTGCCGCGCTTGCCTATACGGGCGGGCCCTGGCCGTACGGCTATCACGGCCTGGGGGACGTGTTCGTGTTCGCGTTCTTCGGGCTCGCCGCGGTCGTCGGGACAGCCTACCTGCAGGCGGCGCGCGTCGAGCCGCTGTACGTGGCGGCGGCGATCCCGGTCGGGGCACTCACGACGGCGATCCTCGTCGTCAACAACCTGCGCGACATTCCGACCGATCGCGCCACAGGAAAGCGAACCCTCGCCGTCATCCTTGGCGCCGGGGCCACGAAGCTCGAATACGCGTTGCTCCTGGGGGTTGCCTTCGCCGTGCCGCTCGTGCTGGCCGCGGCGGGGCGCCAGCCCTGGGTCCTCGCACCACTTGCGGCGTTCCCGCTCGTCATGCCGCTCCTCGGCACGGTCCGGGGATTCGCGGACCCGCGTGAACTCAATCCGGTACTCAAAGGCACGGCCCGCCTTGCCCTGGTCTACGGGCTGCTCTTTGCGGCCGGTCTTGCCACGGGGACGGCGACGTGACGCTCGTCGTGGTCAGGGCGTGAGCGTCGTCACGGTCGGGACGTGAGCGCCGTCGCGTCGCTCCGCGCGGACAAGGTGCGGGTGCCGTTCCGCCGCCCGTTCGCGACGGCCGCCGGGATGTGGCTCGCCCGCGAGGCCTGGCTGGTCCGGCTCATCGACGCTGACGGGCGGATCGGAGTGGGCGAAGCGGTCCTCGAGCCGGCCGACGGCGAGACGGCCGCGATGATGCTCGACCGCCTCGTCCGTGAGGCCGTGACGATGGCCGCCGACGGGTCGCTCCCGACGGCCGAGGAGCTGGAGCGGCACGGAGCGCCGGGCCGCGCGCTGCGGGCGGCGCTCGAGGCCGCCCGGTTCGACCTCGAGCAGGCACCCGCCGGGCTGCTCGCGCCGAGTGGGGCAGGGGTCGCGGTCAATGCCACGATCCCGTCGCTGGGCCCGGCGGCCTCAGCCGAGGCCGCGAGTCAGGCGATCGAGGCGGGCTTCAGGACCCTCAAGTTCAAGGCGGGTGCCGAGGTCGAGACCGAGGTGCTGGTCGCCCGCGTGCGCGCCGTCCGCGCGGCGGTCGGGCCCGATGTCCGCCTCCGGCTCGACGTGAACGGCGCGTGGGACCTCGAGACGGCGACGGATCGGCTGTCGGCGATCGGCCGATTCGGGATCGAGTATGTCGAGCAGCCGCTCGACGGCGACGATGCGAAGGACCTCGCGGAGCTCCGGCGGCGGATCGAAATCCCCGTGGCGGTGGACGAGGCCGTGACGTCCGTTCGGGCGGCCCGGGCACTGCTCGACGCCGAGGCGGTCGACATCCTCGTGGTGAAGCCGGCACGGGTCGGCGGACTGGCGCCAACGGCCGAGATCGCCGCCCTGGCGGCAGGGTTCGGCGTACCGGTTGTCGTGAGCACGCTGTTCGAGACCGGGGCGGGGATCGCTGCGGCGCTCGCTGCGGCCGCGTCGCTGCCCGACGTCGACGGCCTGCCGTTTGGGAGGGCGCCGGATCACGGGCTGGCCACGGCCGGGCTCCTCAGCCATGACCTGCTGGTCGAGAGCATGGTTGTCGAGGACGGGCGGATGCGCCTGCCGCGGGGGCCGGCGTCCGGGGGTCTCGGGATCACGATCGACGAGCAGGCGCTGGGCCGGTTCCGGGTGGAGTCGGTCGGGGTCGTCGGCTGATGGTCATGTGGTTTCCGGACCGACAGGTCCGGGTGCACGCCCGGGAGGCCACGGCCGATCCTGCGATCACCGACGATCGGGTCCTCTGGACGTGGGCGGCCCTCGACGAGCAGGTCGATGTGATCGCCGGCAAGCTGGATCGGGCGGGCGTCGCGGCCGGCGCCGTCGTCGCATTGCTCGGCCAGCCTTCCGCGCTCGCGGTTGCCGGCTTGCTCGCGATCCTCCGGGTCGGGGCGGTCGCCGCACCGATCCCGGGAGGCCTCACCGAGCGGGAGCTGACCGCTGCCGCAGCGGTCCTGCGCCCGACGTTCGTGCTGCACGATGCCGGCGCCGCACCGGCTGCCACGATGATCGGTGGCCGGCGGCTGCGGCTCGAGGCGCTGGATGCGACCACGCTCGCCCCGACCACGCTCGCCCCGACCACGCTCGCCCCGACCACGCTCGCCCAGGCGCCGACAACCCGGGTGCCCACGACTCGCGCCGCCACCGACCCGGCCGTCATCGTCCTCACGTCCGGGACGACCGGCCGGCCAAAGGGTGTGGTGCTGTCCGGCGAGGCTCTCGCCGCGAGCGCCGATGCCTGGCGCGCCGCCCTGCCGCCTTCCACCGGGTGGGTCCTCGCCGTCGGGCTTGGGCACGTGGCCGGGCTCGGGGTCGTCTGGCGAGCGATCGCCGCGCGCGTGCCGGTCCGGATCGTCCCGCGGAATGATCCAGTCGCGCTCTTCGTCGCCCTCCGGACCCCGCCGGTCCCGAGCCACGTCTCGCTCGTCCCGACGCAGCTCAGTCAGCTCCTCGATGCAGGTGTGGGGCCGCCGCCCCCGTCGCTTCGCGCGGTCCTGCTGGGCGGGGGTGCCATCCCGCCGACGCTCGTCGAGCGTGCGATCGGCGCTGGCTGGCCGGTCCTGCCGACGTACGGACTGAGTGAGGCCGGATCGGGTGTCACGGTCCTGACGACCGCCGAAGCTGCCACGCACCCATGGAGCGCCGGCTCACCCCTCCCCGGCGTGCAGATTCGGATCGGCGACCCGGACGGGGCCGGCATCGGTGAGATCGTCGTCCATACCCCGGCCCGGTTCTCGGCCTATCTCGGCGACGCAGCAGACACGGCCGCCGTGCTGGACGCCGACGGCTGGCTCAGGACCGGCGACCTCGGTCGGCTCGACCGTGGGCGGCTGACGGTGGTCGATCGCCGCACGGACCGAATCGTGCGCGGCGGCGAGAACATCTCGCCGGCGGAAGTGGAGACGGTGCTCCTCGCCCACCCGGCCATCGCCGACGCGGCGGTCGTCGGTCGGCCCGATCCCATGTGGGGCCACGTGCCGGTCGCGGCCATCGTCCTGCGAAACGGAGCCGCCGATCCGGGCGACGAGGTCCTGGCCCGACACTGCCGCGCTGCCCTCGCCGGGTTCAAGGTACCGGCCGCGTTCATCCGGCTTCGCTCGCTCCCACGGACGGCGTCCGGCAAGCTCCGGCGCGGCGCACTCAGAGCCAGCATCGCCGGGGCCCCGGCAGGGAACCCGGCCAAGCCGGCCAAGCCTCCCGAGTCGGCCGAGCCTCCCGGGCCGCGCTGGATCGACCGTCCCGACGGCGTCCGGCTCGCCTGGCATGAGACCGGCGACGGACCGGATCCCATCCTGCTGCTGCACGGCACGCTGTCCAACGGTCGGCAGCTCGCCCCTCTCGCGGCCCAGCTTGCCCGGGACGGGGGCAGCCGGGTCCTCGCGGTCGATCGCCGCAGCAGCGGCGCGAGCCGTATCGTCGGCCCGCGGCCGCTCGAGATCGGCGTCCATGTCGACGATCTCGTGGCGATCCTCGATGTCGAGGGGATTGGTGCCGCCATCGTCGTCGGCATCAGCTACGGCGGCGTGCTTGCGCTCGAACTCGCCGCGCGGCACCCGGAGCGCGTCCGCGCGGTGGTCGCCTGGGAGCCGCCGTACCGGCCGCTTGCCGACGCGGCGACGCAGGCACGGCTCCTGGCGATCGCCGGCGCCACCGAGGCGGCGCATCGTGCGGGTGGACCCGCCCGCGCTGCCGAGACATTCCTTCGCGGTGTCGCCGGCGACGCGGCGTGGGACCGGCTCTCGCCGCGCAGCCGAGCGTTTATCGAGCAGGAGGGCGACGGGGCGCTCGCCGACGTCCTCCTGACCGGCCTCGACCCGGCCGGCCTGGGCCGCATCGTGGTCCCCCTGCTTGTCCTCACCGGCGACGCGAGCGAGCCGTTCTACGCCCCGATCGCCGACGCGCTCGTCGCCCGGGTTCCCGGCGCGCGCCGGATCCGCGTCACGGGACTCGGCCATGCCGGACCGATCACGGATCCGGCGGCCGTCGCCTCCGCCATCCGCGGGGCCCTGACCGAGGCCGGCGGCATGGGCGCCCGGCTGCATTCCGTTGGAGCCATGGAGCCAGCCCGATGACCCAACCCAACTCGGACGCCCCGTCCGGCGCCGCCACCGAGCGGGGCAACGCCGCCCCGACGACCGAGGTCCGGGCGATGTTCGACCGGATCGCCCGCGTGTACGATCCGATGAACCTCCTGATCTCCGCATTCCAGGAGCCCCGCTGGCGGCGCCGCCTCGTGATGCGAGCGGGACTCGAGACCGGTGGTCGCGCGCTGGACGTCGCGACCGGGACGGGCAAGGTCGCCGCCGACCTGCACCGCCGCGTCGGACCCGGTGGCCACGTCCTGGGGGTGGACCTCTCGCCCGGGATGATCGATGTCGCGGCGCGCCGGTTCGCGGATCGCCCGGGTCTGGCATTCGTCGTCGGCGACGCCCTGGCCCTGCCGACCGACGACGGAGGCTTCGATGCGGCCACGATTGCGTTCGGAATGCGCAATCTGCCCGACTACCGGCAGGGGTTCGCCGAGATGGCCCGCTCGGTCCGTCCGGGCGGCCGGGTGCTGTGCCTCGAGATCGCGCGCCCGCGCAGCCGGCTCGCCCGGGTCCTGCAGTGGTGGTTCGACCGGATCGTTCCAGCGATCGGGCGCCTCGCCGGGCAAGGCGGCGCGTACGCCTATCTCGTCCGGAGCGTGAAGGCCTATCCGGCACCGGACCGGATCGCGGAGATCATGCGGGACGCCGGGCTCATCGATGTCCGGTGGGAGAGCTTCTCGGGCGGGATCGTCACGCTGCACGTGGGGACCGTCGGACCGCGCTGACGCCGGCGATCCGCGGCGGGGCACGTTGCGCACTACCTCCCGGCCGGTTCCGTGGGGTACGATCCCGGACGCATGACCAGCCCAGACCGTCCGCTCATTCGTGCCCGTGGGCTGACCAAGCGATTTGGTTCGTTCACTGCCGTCGATGGCGTCGATTTCGATGTGGCACCGGGCGAGGCATTCGGGTTTCTGGGCCCGAACGGCGCCGGCAAGACCTCGACGATGCGGATGATCGGCTGCACGTCGCCGGCGAGCGGCGGCACCTTGACGGTCCTCGGCATGGACCCGGAGTCGCAGGGCCCGGAAATCCGTGGCCGTCTTGGTGTCGTGCCGCAGGCGGACACGCTCGACGAAGAGCTGACGGTGCGCGAGAACCTCGTCATCTATGGCCGCTATTTCGGGCTGAGCCGCTCGGAGTGTGGACGGCGCGCGGACGAACTGCTCGACTTCGCCCAATTGACCGAGCGCAGGGACAGCCGGGTCGAGTTGCTCAGCGGCGGCATGAAGCGACGCCTCACGATCGCCCGGGCGTTGATCAACGAGCCGGACATGCTGCTGCTCGACGAGCCGACGACCGGTCTCGATCCCCAGGCTCGGCATCTGCTCTGGGATCGGCTGTACCGCCTCAAGCAGCGCGGCGTCACGCTCGTCCTGACGACCCACTACATGGACGAGGCCGAGCAGCTGTGCGATCGGCTGGTCGTGATGGACAAGGCCAGGATCGTCGCCGAGGGGTCGCCGCGGGCGCTCATCGAGCAGCACAGCACGCGTGAGGTCGCCGAACTCCGCTTCCCGGTCGGCGTCCAGGAGACCCTCGATCGCCAGCTGGACGGGCTGGCCGATCGCATCGAGCATCTCCCGGACCGGCTGCTGCTGTACGCGGAGGACGGCGAGGCAGTCGCCGTTGCGGTCCACGCCCGGGGCCTCCGGCCCGAGACGGTCCTCGTGCGACGGTCGACGCTCGAGGACGTGTTCCTCAGGCTGACCGGCCGGACGCTGGTCGATTGAACCGGCGGCCACGTTGAGCGCGGCCGCCGCGCCGGGATCCGCCGTGCCAGGTTCCCCCGTGCCGGGTTCCCCCGTGCCGGGTTCCCCCGTGCCGGGTTCCGCCGTGCCGCCGTCGTTGTTCGACCGTCCCGGGCCGCCATCAGCGTGGGCCGCGGCGGGCCGTGTCTTCGAGCACCGGGCCTATCAATATCGGCGGACGTGGCGCGGGTCCGTGTTCACCTCGTTCGTGAACCCGACGCTCTTCCTGATGGCGATTGGGCTCGGCCTCGGGAGCTACGTGAACGCCCGAAACCCGGACGCGTTTCACGGTGTCACGTATCTGCAGTTCCTCGCCCCGGGCCTCCTCGCCGGCTCGGCGATGCAGGTGGCGATCTTCGAGTCCACCTTCCCCGTGATGATTGGACTCGTCTGGCGTCGGATCTTCCACGCCATGTACGCGACGCCCATCGGCCCGCGGGCCGTCGCGGTCGGCACCCTGATGTGGATCGCGTTTCGCCTGACCCTCATCGCAACCGTCTTCACGTTCGTGAGCTGGATGTTCGGTGCCGTTGCGTCGCCGATCGCCTTGCTGGGGATCCCCGCGGCGGTCCTGACCGGCCTTGCCTTCGCCGGCGGGATGGGGGCGTTCATGGCCACCCGGCGGAATCCGAATGCCTTCAGTGCGATCTTCCGCTGGGTCATCACCCCGTTGTTCCTGTTCAGTGGAACGTTCTTTCCCGTGGACAGCCTGCCGCCGGCCATCCAGCCGATCGCGTGGCTGTCACCGCTCTGGCACGGCGTCGAGCTGACCAGGGGCGCGATGCTCGGCACGCTCCTCGACGATCCGGTTCGTGGGCTCGGGCACCTGGTGGTCCTCCTCGTCCTCGTCGCTATCGGCGGCTCGCTGTTCGTTCGCAACGTGCGCCGCAAGCTGGCGGCATGAGCGGACCGGGCGTCGGATGAGCGCGATATCCGCAGCCGTGGCGCGCCCCGGGCGTTCTGTCCCTCGGGCGTGGCACCTCATCGAGCGCAACCTGTTCGTCTATCGCCGGACGTGGACGATCATCGTGTCCGGGTTCTTCGAGCCGCTGTTCTACCTGGTCGGGATCGGGTTCGGCCTCGGTCGGCTCGTCGGCGACGTCACCGGGCCCGGTGGACAACCGATCCCGTACGCGACGTTCATCGCGCCGGCGCTGCTGGCCACGGGAGCGATGAACGGAGCGGTGGCCGAGGCGACGTTCAACTTCTTCTTCAAGCTGAACTACAACCGGACGTTCCAGTCGATCCTCGCAACGCCGCTATCGGTGCGCGACGTCGCGACCGGGGAGATCGCCTGGGCGCTCATCCGGGGCGGCCTCTATGCCATCGGGTTCATGGCCGTGATCACCGTGCTGGGCCTCGTGACCTCACCGCTCGCGATCCTGGCGGTACCCGCTGCCCTGCTCCTCGGCTTTGCAGCCGGCGCGGTCGGGATGGCCGCCACCTCGTTCATGCGGACGCCCCAGGATTTCGACCTGATCAACATCGTCGTCCTGCCGATGTTCCTGTTCTCGGCCACGTTCTATCCCATCGAGACCTACCCCGAGGCGATCCGCGGGATCGTGTCGGTCACGCCGCTGTACCAGGGCGTCGCGCTCATCCGCGGGCTCACGGTCGGCGTCGTCGGACCCGAGATGGTGTTCCACGTCGCGTACCTGCTGATCATGGGGTTCATCGGCCTCTGGATCACCTCACGGCGCCTCGATCGAATCCTCCTGAAATGACGGCCGGCGAGGATCGCCAGACGCTGCGCGGGCAGGTGCCCCAGGTACCGCACAACCCCGTGCGCGACGCGGCCCTCGACGAGCTTCGCGACGAGATCATCGAGTGCCGTCGCTGCCCCCGGCTGGTGGAGTGGCGGGAGCAGGTCGCCCGCGAAAAGGTCGCGCGCTTCCGGGACGAGACGTACTGGGGGCGTCCGGCACCCGGATTCGGCGATCCCGCGGCGCGGCTGCTGATCATCGGCCTCGCGCCCGCGGCCCACGGGGCCAACCGCACCGGGCGCGTCTTCACCGGCGATGCGTCCGGGGATTTCCTGTGGTCCGCGCTGCACGCGGTCGAGCTGGCCGATCGACCGTCCAGCCGGCGTGCCGACGACGGGCTGACGCTGTACGGCGTTCGGATCGTGGCCGCGGTGCGATGCGCCCCGCCGGCCAACAAGCCGACGATCGACGAGCGGGACAACTGCGCCCCGTTCCTCGGCCGCGAGCTCGCGCTGCTCGACCATGTGCGCGTGATCCTTGCCCTCGGGCAGTTCGGCTGGGACGCCGCGCTCCGAGCCCTCGCCGCGCAGGGCGAGATGCTCCCCAGGCCGCGACCGCGGTTCGGGCACGGCGCCGAGGTCGTGTTCGGGAGCCGCATCCTGGTCGGTTCATACCACCCCAGCCAGCAGAACACGTTCACCGGGAGGCTGACCCCCGCGATGTTCCGGGAGGTGCTCGTCAGAGCCAGGGAGCTGGCAGGTCGCTGACCCGAATCGGCCGCTGCCCAGCCTGTCCCACGGCACCCGGCGACCGGCATTCAGAAACCATGTTCGTCGGGCTCAGTCGAAGTCCTCAGCCCGCCGCGGCTTGCCAGCGCGCGACGTACGCATCGAGGCGCTCGAAGGCGACGCCCGGCATCGATCGCGCGGTCTCGACGAATTGCTCGAGCATCGCCATTCGATGTCCTCGGCCGATGCACTCCGGGTGCATCGTCACCGTCAGCAGGCCGCCGGGAGCATGGTCGTACGCGTAGCGGAGCTCGCCCGTCCAGATCTCCAGCACCCGGGATGGAGCAGACAGACCATCCCGGCCCGGCGACGGTTCGAAGTGCGGCCAATCGTCGAGTGCCCAGTAGACCGGGACCTCCACGAGCTTGCCCTCCGCGCCGAACCTGGTGCCGGATGTCGCGTCGTGCGTGTCTCCGTGGCGCACCCGATGGAGGCGGTAATCGTCCGCCATCAACGATGAGTCGTAGGTGAACCCGGCCTCCTCGACGAGAGCGAGGGTCTGCGAACCGAGCGCCCAGTATGGGGCTCGGTGGCCCCGCGGCGCCTGTCCGGAGACCTCGACGACCGCCGCCACGCATCGGTCGAGGATCGAGCGCTGCTCGTCCGGCGGCACCTCCGAGAAATCCTCGTGGAACCAGCCGTGACAGGCGAGCTCGTGGCCATCGGCGAGGATCGCGCTGATCGTCTCCGGAAAGGTCTCGATGGTGTGACCCGGCACGAACCAGGTGGCGGGAATCTGCTCGCGACGGAGCAGGTCGAGGATTCGCGGCACGCCCACTCGCGGTCCGAACTCGCCATGGGAGACCTTCACCGGCGGGTCCCGGCGGCGCACGCTGTCCGAAATCGCATCGTGATCGAAGGTCAGCGCGACGGTCAGCCGAGGCAGGTTCACGAGACGGATGGTACGACGCCCGGCCCACGATTCCGTGGCCATGCCAACCTCCCGTAGACTTCCGACTGCATGGCCACGACCACCGACTACTACGCAACGCTCGGCCTCGACCGCGGCGCGACGGACGCGGAGATCAAGAAGGCGTTCCGGAAACTCGCCCAGCAGTGGCACCCGGACGTCAACAGCGATCCCGCAGCCCATGCGCGCTTCACGGAGATCAACGAGGCCTACCAGATCCTGTCGGATCCTGAGCGGCGACAGCGGTACGACGTCTTCGGCCACGCCGGGGTCGAGGGCGATCCAGGCATGGCCGGCTTCGGCGGCTTCGCCGACATCTTTGATGCGTTCTTCGGCGGGGCGGCAGGCGGGGCCGCCCGTCGAGGTCGCCCGGCCGCCGGTTCGGATCTCCGCTACGACCTGCGGATCACGTTCACCGAGGCGGTCCTCGGCACCGAGAAGGAGATCGAGTTCCCGGTCCTGAGTCGCTGCGAAACCTGCAACGGCTCGGGCGCCAGCGCGGGAACGGAGGCGGTCGTCTGCACCCAGTGCAAGGGTCGGGGAGAGGTTCGGTCCGTGCGTCAGACGATGCTCGGGCAGATGGTCAACGTCACGGCCTGTCCGCGTTGCCAGGGCGACGGCAAGATCGTCGACACTCCCTGTGAGACCTGTCGAGGCGACGGGCGCACGGAGCGCAAGCGGGTCCTGCGCGTGTCCATCCCGGCCGGCATCGACGAAGGGCACCAGATTCGCCTGTCCAACGAGGGCGAGGTCGGGCCACGCGGCGGGCCCGCCGGGAGCCTGTACGTGGCGGTTCATGTCGCGCCGCACCCGACACTCAAGCGGGACGGCACCGAGCTCTACTACGAGGCCACGGTGGGCATCGCACAGGCGGCTCTCGGCACCCGCATCCTCGTGCCGACCGTGGAAGGCGAGGAGGACGTCGAGGTCAAGGCCGGCACGCAGCCGGGAACCGAGATCCGTCTTCGGGGTCGAGGCGTGCCACACCTCCGTCGGTCCGGATCGCGCGGCGACCTCCACGTCATCGTGGACGTCGCCGTTCCGACGCGCCTGTCGAGGGCCGAGCGCGAGGCGCTGCACGCTTACGCGGAGGCATCCGGCGAAATCGTGGCCGATGGCGGCGGGATTCTCGATCGCGTCCGTGACGCGCTCGGCTAGGGCGCCGTCGCCCGGCTCGGCCCGGATGCCGTCGCCCGACTCGGCCGGGATGTGGGCGGCCGGCGCGCGGGGCGCACGCGAGTCCGGGCCCACGATGGCCACGCGCTCGACGCCGGTGCCGGCGGCCTGGCTGGAGCTTGCGGTCGAAGCCGACATCGAAGCCGTCGAGGCAGTCAGCGAGATCCTGGGTCGGCTGGCGCCGGGCGGCACGAGCGTCGAGCCGGCGTTCGAGCTGGTGGACGAGGGACTCGGTGCCCGCATCGACCCGACCCGCCCGGCGATCGTCCGCGCCTATGTGCCGGCCGCCGACCCGGAGAGCGCGCAGCGCGCCGCTCGCGAGGCCGAGGCCGCACTCGCCCATCTGCAGGTGTTCGGACTGCGCCCCATCGGGGAACTGCGTACGCGATTGGTGGACGAGGCCGACTGGGCCGACGCCTGGAAGGCGCACTTCCCGGTGCTGCGAGTCGGCTCGCGGCTGGTCATCAGACCGACATGGCGGCGACATCGACGCTCGCCCGGCGACCTCGTCCTTGCGCTCGATCCGGGGATGGCCTTCGGCACGGGTCTGCATCCCACCACCCGGCTCTGCCTCGCCGCAATCGAGCGGGCGGCCGACCGAGGCGAGGTCGAGGGTGCCCGGGTCCTCGACGTCGGCTGCGGGTCGGGGATCCTCGCGATTGCCGCCGCGCGCCTCGGCGCCGTGCGCGTCCTGGCCGTCGACATCGACCCGATCGCGGTGGAGGCGACCCTTGCCAACGCCCGCCGCAATCGCCTGGCCCGGCGCATCGAGGCGCGCGCCGGGTCGCTGCCGACCGGGGAGCCGCCACACGACCTCATTCTCGCCAACTTGATTGCCGGCGTGCTGATGGCGTTGGCCGAGCAGCTGTCCGGGGAACTCCGACCCGGGGGCGTCCTGCTGGCGTCCGGGATCTTCGCCGATCGCGAAGCGGAGGTCGACGAGGCGTTTGGCGCCGCCGGACTCGCCACGTTCGAACGCACGATCGAGGGCGACTGGGTCGCGCTGGCGGCTCGTCGGTCGATCTGAGAGGCCGCCCGTACAATCGCGGCGATGCCTTCGAACCTCTTTCCGGTCGTCCTCGTCGTGCACATCGTGCTCGCGGTTTCGCTCTTCCTGCCGTCGGTCCTCCTTCCCTTCGCGCTCCGAACGCGCCGGGCGGCCGCCGAATCGACCAGCCGGACGGTGCGCGTGCTGCTGGCGATGCAGGCGCGGGGCACCACCCTCATCGGGCTCGGCCTGGCGCTCACCGGTCTCGCCCTCGTCTCGACGCTCGGACTGACCCTGCTCAGCCAACCGTGGCTGCTGGTCGCACTCCTCATCTACGCGGCAAACCTCGTTGTCGCGTTTTTCATCCAGCGCCCGAATCTCCGACCCCTGCTCGGGATCCGCGCCGCCGTGGACGACCGGGTCTGGGCGACCCGCGCGCGCCGACAGCGCTATGTTTCGTATGTCATGGCAGGAATGATCGGGACGATCGGCTTCCTCATGAGCGCGAAACCGGCGCTCTGGTGAGTCGATGAGCGAGTCGCGCGTCGTCGATTGCCTGTTCTGCCGGATCGTCGCCGGTGAGCTGCCGTCATCGAGGGTGTTCGAGGACGATGCCGTCCTCGCGATCCGGGACATCGCGCCCCGTGCGCCCACCCATATCCTCCTGATGCCGACGGTTCACATTGCCTCCGCTGCCGACCTCACGTCGTCGCACGGAGAGCTGCTCGGCCGGATCTTCGCGGTCGGGGCCAGCCTGGCGAGGGAACAGGGGATCGCCGAACAGGGCTACCGGATCGTCACGAACGTGGGGACCTGGGGCGGGCAATCCGTCGACCACCTCCATTTCCATCTCATGGGCGGACGGCCGTTCGAGTGGCCGCCGGGATGAGCGATCCCTGGCCGCCGCGACCTCCGGAGGAGCCGGACCCACGCCATCGAAGCCCTGATCTCGCCCCGCCCCCGGAGGTCGGGAACGGCGGCGATGCGCCGGATGACGGCCTGCCCGGCCGGATGTCGGCCAACCGCAGAGCCGTCGTGATCACGATGCTGGTGGTGATCGCCCTCGTCGCGGTCGCCGCCCTCGCGTTCGGTCCCGGTGGCGCGCCGCGCTCGCCGACCTTTCCCCCGGTCGGATCGACGACGAGTCCCGCGGGCGCTGCGGCTGCGGCGACGCGCGCGGACATCGTGACCGCCTTCGCTGCGCAGGGCCTGCAGGCCGAGGATGTCGTCTCGCCCTATCGTCCCGCCGAAGCGCCGAGACTCGCGGCCGCGCCACGGATCGTCGTGCGGGCCGTCATTGCCGCCGACCCGGATCACGGGCGGGTGGTGATCTACGAGTTCCTCGACAGTGCCGCGGCGACGGTCGCGGCCCAGGAACAGGCGTCCTACGTCGCGAGCGGCGTCGGGCTCGTGCAGTTCCCGCCGCAGACTCAGTTCGCGCTCCGCGTCGTGGGCTCGACGGTCGTCTTCTACGCCTGGTCCGCGGCCAACGCGCCGGACCCTGGGCAGGCGGCCGCCGTCGCGACCGCCCTCGCCACGCTCGGCTTCGGAGTACCCGTCCCGAACTAGGTCTCGGCCCGAAGCCCCTTGTGCTTGACCCCCCGGGTGGCGTTTGACCCCCCGCACGGCCTGTGCGACACTCCGGCGGCTCTTGCGGGCGGTGCAACCGCGCACCTCAACCATGAGCACGCATCGGGCGTCGTTGGGTTTCGACGCCGAGATTGCGAACACGAAACGATCAGCCCGAGGAGGTGTATCCGGATTGGCAGAAGTCCGAGTGGGCGAGAACGAGACGTTCGAGAGCGCCCTGCGCCGCTTCAACAAGAAGATCCAGCAGTCAGGCATCCTCGCTGAAGCTCGCCGTCGCGAGCATTACGAGAAGCCGAGTGTGAAGCGGAAGCGCAAGGAAGCAAAGCGAAAGAAGAACGCCCGAACGCCGCAGGGCTGATCGGCCGGACGGCCGGGACCGTCCGGGCGAGCGTCCCCGCCGATGCCTGATCGCATCGGAGCCCGGGGGCTCAGCGAACCGACGAACCCCGGCCCCGCCCGCCGAAGCCCCGAGGGTGTTCCCGCCCGAGGTGCCATTTCCGGTGACTCTTCGAGATCGGCTCCGCGCCGAAACGACCGCCGCGATGCGGTCGGGCGACACGCTGCGCCGCGATACCCTGCGGATGGCCATCAACGCCATCTATAACGCCGAAAAGCGTGACGGGCGCACCTACGCCGAGGACGAGGTCGCGGTGATCCTGACCAGGGAGGTCAAGACCCGCCGCGAGAGCATCGAGGCGTTCGAGAAGGGTGGCCGTCCCGACCTCGTGGCCAGGGAAGCGGCCGAGATCGAGATCCTCGCCGAGTTCCTGCCCCGGGCCCTGTCCGAGGACGAGCTGTCGGCGCTCGTCCGCGAGGCCCTTGCCGCCACAGGCGCCACGTCGCCACGCGACCTGGGCAGGATGATGGGCTGGCTCACGCCTCGGACGCGTGGCCGCGCCGATGGTCGCGTGCTCAGCGGCATGGTCGCGAGCGCCCTCGCGCAGGCCGACCTGGCCGGGCACGATGACGCGGATCATGTCCCCGAGGCTGGAACGGCCTGACGTGCTCGCCCACCGCGGCAGCGAGGCAGTCCGACTGACCCGGCGCGAGGCCGGTCGGCTGGCTGTCGCCGCCATCGCCCTGATCGTCGCGATGACGGCCATCCTCGGAGCGGACTTCTCGCCCCAGCGCATCACCGTCCAGGTCGGCGACCTCGTCCCGGCCGACATCGTCGCACCGCGTGCGATGACCTACGAGAGCCAAACGCTCACTGCGGCTGCCCGCAAGGCGGCAGCCGACGCCGTAACCCCGCAATACGACTTCACGAGCGAGCGTGCGATCACCATCGCCGCCGCGCAGGCGGAGGCGTTTGCCGGTGCCGTCCGCCTGCTCGACACAGCATTCGATCCGGCGACGACCGATGTCCAGCGTGGCTTGATCCTGGACCGTGTCGCGGCCGACCTGCCCGCCGCGTCGGCAGATTTCCTGCGGAGCATGGAGGCCTCGCGCTGGTTGGCCATCCGGATGGAAGCGGCTCGCGTGCTGGACATCACCGAGCGGGCGGAGCTGCGCGACACGGAGGTCGCCATCGTGCAGGCGCGCCTGTCCGAGCAGATGGCCGGCGGTCTGTCCGAGCCGGAGCGGCGCCTGGCGGCGGCGCTGATCTCGCCTCTCGTGGTCCCGAACAGCTCATTCAACGAGGAACTGACCCAGCAGGAGCGCGATCGCCGTGCCGCGGCGGTGGCGCCCGTGACCGAAACCTATCTCCAGGGGGAGATCCTGGTTCGCGGCGGCACCAAGCTCACCGAGGCCGATGCGATGGTCCTTGCCGCGTTCGGACTGGACAAGGCCTCCACCAACATCGCCGGGCTGGCCGGATGGCTGGTCCTGAGCGCACTCCTGGTGGCCCTGCTGCTGGGCTGGATCTGGCGCTTCCGCCGAGGCTTCTGGCATCGCAACAACGTGCTCATCCTCATCAGCCTTCTGCTGCTGTTCTCGACCTTTGCGCTCCAGCTGACGGCCGGGCGAGCCGCGCTGCCGTTCGTGCTGCCGCTGGCCGCGATCCCGATCCTGATCGCGGTGCTCCTCGACGCCGAGGTGGCCATCGTCCTCGGCGCCCTGATCGCGGTCGTGGCCGGAGCCGTCAACGGCCCGTCCCTCGAGCTCACCGCCTATGTCTTCCTCGGCGGGCTCGCCGGTGTGCTCGGTGTTCGCCGGGGTGATCGACTGCAGATGTTCCTGCAGGCGGGTGCGGTGGCATTCGTGGTCCAGGCGCTCGTCGTCACGGCGTTTTCCCTGCTTGGTGAGCGCGACGTGACGGGGATCGTGCAGCTCGTGAGCGCGGCGGCGCTCAGCGCCGGCGGGGCGGCCGTGGCCGCGGTCGGCAGCTTTGCCGTCCTCGGCAACGTCTTCGGAATCCTGACCGTCTTCCAGCTCCTCGAGTTGGCCAACCCGTCACAGCCGCTGCTTCGACGCCTGCTCATCGAGACACCCGGCACGTACCACCATTCGCTCATGGTGGGCAACCTTGCCGAACGGGCGGCCGAGGCCATCGGTGCCGATCCGCTGCTCACCCGAGTGGCGGCCTATTACCATGACATCGGCAAGCTCGCGAACCCGCACGGATTCATCGAGAACCAGGCGGGCGGCGAGAACCTTCACGATCAGCTCTCGCCGGAGGATTCGTCCCAGCTGCTGAAGGCCCATGTTGCCGACGGCATCGATATCGCCTACGAAGGACGGCTGCCCAAGGCGTTGATCGCCTTCATCCCGCAGCACCACGGGACGGCCATGATCAGCTTCTTCTACGCGAAGGCCCGGGAGGCGGCCGCGGAGGCCTACGGCGGCCTGGAGACGGAGGCCGGAAAGCACGCCGCCGACGCGGTTGACATTCGACGGTTCCGTCATGCCGGACCCAAGCCGCAGTCCCGCGAGGCAGCATTGATCATGCTCGCCGACGGCGTCGAGGCGTCCGTTCGCTCGCTGACGTCGCGTGACGAGACGGCGATTCGGGGCATGGTTGCGCGGATCATGGAGGACCGAACGGCCGATGGGCAGTTCGACGAGTGTGACCTGACGTTCCGGGACCTGGATCGCATCGAGGAGGCATTCGTCCAGCAGCTCCTCGGGATGTACCACCAGCGGGTGGCCTACCCGCAGAGCAAGATCGTCGAGCTCGAGGCGCGCCGGGCGGCAGCGGGTGGCGCGGGGTCGGCGGCCGACCGGTTCCGCGGCGGGGCCGCCGGGCCGGGACGGTCCGGCGGCGACGCAACCTCCGGCAGATCCGAGCCTCCGTCGGGCGGCAGGTGACGCGAGCCCACCTGATCGACGGGTGGCGGATCGACATCTCGATCCGTGATGGCGTTCCGTCGCTGCTGCCGCGCACCGCGATCGCACGCACCGTCGCTGCCGCACTGCGGGCGGCCGGGGCCCCCAGCCCGGCCTCGTTGTCCATCGTCCTGACCGACGACGAGGAGCTGGCCGCATTGAACGAGACACACCTCGGCCACCAGGGCGCGACCGACGTCCTGTCATTCCCGCTTCTGCCGCCGGACGCATTCCCGCCGCATGTCGGACGAGAGGGCGGCCGGACGGCGGCCGGTGCCGGTCTGTCAGCGGCGGCATTCGTGCTGCCGCCCCGGCGCCGCGTTCATCTGGGCGACATCGCCGTCTCGATCGAGCGGGCGGTAGCCCAGGCCGAGGCAGGCCTGGGTGGTCAGACGGGTGATGTGCGATGGTCGGCCACCGATGAGCTCCGACTGCTCCTGACCCACGGCACGCTCCACATCTGCGGCTGGGACCATGCGGAACCGGCAGAGCAAGCCGCGATGCGCGCGCTGGAAAACGAGTTGCGGCGTCGTCCGGGGCCTCGCCAGAGCTAGTTCTCCTCGGGTGGAGGGCGTACCTTCTGGCCCTTGGTACAGGTCATGCCGGCGAGTGGTGCACCACCCGCGGCCGCTCGCGGAACGGGCGATTGCATCGTGGTGCGCCCTGCGTGGCTGTACCCGGGCATGGCTGTACCCGGGCGTGCCTGTACCCGGGCGGCCTGTACCCGGGCGTGCCTGTACCCGGGCGCGGCCGCCCGATCCGGCCGCCCGACGCGGCCGCCCGACGCGGCCGGTGGTCCCGACGCGGCTGGTGGTGCCGGATTTGTGTCAGATCGACATCACCAGAGGCTTTGGCCACACTTCTGCGATCCGGCGGCTCCGTTCCGAGTGGCCAGGGCAGTTGTAGCGCCGGACCTGAGCACGACAGGTGGTCGCCACACTGACTTCATCGGCGACGGACGGGCCTGAAGTTGGCCTGATCTTCTCGTGATGTCGATCTGACACAGAAATGCGGGCTTCACGCGTCACCTTGCCGCCGCCCGCCGCGAACATCGTCGCCACGAGCTCCGACGCGGGCCGACGCGGACCCGACGTGGGCCGACGCGGACCCGACGTGGGCCGACGCGGACCCGACGCGGGCCGACGCGGACCCGACACGGGCCGGCGTCCGGCGCCCAGATCGCGCCGCCGAGTACCATCAGCCCAGTCGTGCCCTCGAAGATCGTGATCGGGCTGGGAAACCCCGGCCAGCAGTACGCGCAGACCCGTCACAACGTCGGCTGGATGGTCGTTGACCGCCTGGCGGACCGTGCCGGGTGGTCGGGCCGTGCCCGGAACAGGGATGCCGCGGCGACCCTCGGCGGTCGTTACAAGGGCCTCGACCTGCTCCTCGTCAAGCCCATGACGTTCATGAACGAGTCGGGTATCGCGGTGCGCAAGATCCTGGCCCGCGAACGAGCGCCGCTGCACGACATGCTCGTGGTGGTCGATGATTTCTCACTGCCCTTCGGCAAGCTGCGCTTTCGCGAGGGCGGCGGCCCCGGCGGCCACAACGGGTTGCGTTCCATCATCGACGAGCTCGAGACGGAGCGTTTCAGCCGGCTGCGCCTGGGGATCGGCGAACCGGGTCGCGGGTTCGTGGACCACGTGCTCTCCACCTTCGGGCCGGAAGAGCGACTCAGGCTGGACGAACTCCTGGATGCCGCTGCTGACGCGATCGAGGCCTGGGCGCGCGACGGCCTGAACAAGGCCGCCAACCGGCACAACGCGTTCGAGTTGCGACCGGCCGATGCCGATCTTCTCGCGCCGCCCGGCGAGGTCGGCGGACCTCCCGGTGAGGATGGCGTTCGAAGAACAAGAACGGGCTGGCGCAAGATCCGGACCGAGGCTCCGGAGTGACGACCGAGGTCCCCGGGTGACGACCGAGGTCCCCGGGTGACGACCGAGGCTCCGGAGTGACGACCGAGGCTCCGGAGTGACGACCGAGGCTCCCGCATGACCATGGCGCCTCGCCGCGGGCGACGCGGCTGGGAGCGTCGGGTGGACGAGCGCGTCGAGCAGGCCACCGCGAACCGATCAGGCGCGCGCGCCGCGTCCGCCGATGTCGACGTCGAGGCTCGGGCGGCCGGTGCTCCCCACGGAGCCGGTGCTCCCCACGGAGCCGGTGCTCCCCACGGAGCCGGTGCTCCCCACGGAG
>JAZJZX010000025.1:14257-19507 GCA_040389445.1 Chloroflexota bacterium | reverse complement strand
CCGGTCGGCGCCTCCCGGACCTCTCCGGCCTTCCACCGCTGCTCGCGCCATCCGGTGCGTTTCAGGAACTCCGTGCGCGACTCGGCGAGCCCGGACTGAGCCCGATAGGCGCCCGCGGGAGCCACGCCGGGCTGACGCAGGTTCCCCACGGGGCCAAGAGCTATCTCGCGGCCGCGCTCGTTCTGTCCGTGGGGGAGCGGGTCCTGTGGGTGGCGCGCGACGCCGAAATCGGCGATCGCGTGGCCGAGGAACTGGCCGCGTGGGTCGGCGACCCCGGTGCCGTCGTCACGCTGGAGCCGCGCACTGCCCTGGCCTATGAGCGCAGCGAGCTGGTCGCGGACGAGACCGCGGCGCGTGTCGCGGCGCTGGCCGCCTGGCGGAGTGGCCGCGCCCGCATCCTCGTCGCAAGCGTCCAGGCACTCATCCAGCACACCATCGCGCCGGATGACCTGCCGTCCACGCCGCGGGAGCTTCGGGTCGGGAGCCGCGTGACCCAGACCGTGCTGCTCAACGATCTCCTCGAGCTGGGTTACAGCCCGGTCCTGGAAGTCGCCGGAAAGGGCGAATTCGCTCGACGCGGCGGGATCGTCGATGTCTTTCCGCCGTCCGCGTCACTCCCGGTCCGAATCGAGCTGTTCGGCGACGAAGTGGACTCCGTGCGGATGTTCGACCCCACGGATCAGCGAACCGTCGGACCGGTCGACGCGGTATCTCTATTGCCGGCGTCTGAATTCCTTCTTCCGGCCGATGGATCGGGGGCCCTGGGGTCCCGACTCGGTTCCCTGGCCGGGTCACTCCCGGAGCGGATGGTCGGCGATCTGGATCGCCTGTCGGGGACGCATCGCGACGGGCCCTCGACGAGATCGCGCGCGGCCGAGGTGGGTGACGCGGCCGAGGTCTGGGCCCCGATTCTCGCTCCGCACACGGGGCTGGACCACATCGACCCGGGCACGCTGCTGGTGCTCGACGAGCCCGGCGATCTCCTCGAGGCTGCCGACTTCCTGTGGCGACAGGCCGACGAGCGCCGAGCCGAGCTCATCGATGCCGGCGATCTGCCGCGCCGATGGCCGGCGACGCTGCTGACGCGGCGTGACTGGAAAGCGCGGCTGCTCGCCTCCCGGACGCTGGAACTGACCTGGGAATCCGTGGCTGCGGCCGACGCGTCGATCGCACGCGGCGGGTTGTCCTCGGGCGACCTGTTCGGCTGGTCGGAACCGTCCCTGCCCATCGGCCGAGCGGCGCAGCTCGGCAGGGCCGTGGATGACTGGCGATCCGGCGCCGCGCCGCGATCCGGCGCCGGAACGCCGGACGGGGCCGGAACGCCGGACGGGGCCGCGCCGCCGGACGGGGCCGGGACGCCGGACGGGGCCGGGACGCCGGACGGGGCCGCGCTGCCGGATGGGGCCGGGACGCCACCGCGGATCGTGATCGCGTCCGACCAGGCACCGCGCCTGTCCGAATTGCTTGCGGAGGCGGGCCACGCGGCGGGGGTCACCGGCGCCGTCGTCGAGCCGCCGCCACCGGGTGCCGTCGTGCTCGTGGAGCGCAGCCTCAACGGCGGCTTCGCGGGTGGCCCGGATGGGCTGTTGTTCATCACGGATCGGGAATTGTTCGGGAACGTCCGCGTTCGTCGTCCCAAGGCGATGCGCCGGGTGGTGCCCCGGGACATCCTCGAACGATTGACCGCCGGGGACCTCGTCGTCCACATCGATCACGGGGTCGCGCGCTACGAGCAGATGCTCCGGCGGAGCGCCGGCGAGGGCGACGAGCGCGATTACCTCGAGATCAGCTTCGCATCGGGCGACCGGATCTACGTCCCGGTCGAGCAGATCGCCCGGATCACGCGCTATTCGGGAGGGGAGCGGCCGCAGCTCAGCAAGCTTGGCGGCACCGAGTGGCTGCGGACGAAGCAGCGTGTCCGCAAGGCGGTCGCCGATCTCGCCGAGGAACTGCTCCGGCTGTACGCGGCACGGGCCAACGCCGCTGGCCACGCGTTCGCCGGGGATTCGCCGTGGCAGACGGAGCTGGAGGCTTCCTTCCCGTACGAGGAGACGCCGGATCAGCTCCGGGCCGTCCTCGAGATGAAGCACGACATGGAGACGGGTCGTCCGATGGACCGGCTCGTGGTCGGCGACGTCGGCTACGGCAAGACGGAGGTTGCGCTGCGCGGCGCCTTCAAGGCGATCCAGGACGGGAAGCAGGTCGCGGTCCTGGTCCCGACCACGGTCCTCGCCGCTCAACATCACGCCACGTTCAGCGCCCGGTTCGCGACCTTTCCGCTCAAGGTGGGGATCCTGTCACGGTTCATCTCGGCAAGGGAGCAGGAGCGGACGCTCGCCGGCCTTGCCGATGGTTCCGTGGACATCGTGATCGGCACCCATCGGCTCCTGTCCAGGGACGTCCGATTCCGGGATATGGGCCTGCTCGTGGTGGACGAGGAGCAGCGGTTCGGGGTCGCGGCCAAGGAGCGCCTCAAGCAGATGCGCCGCGAGGTGGACGTGCTCACGCTCTCCGCCACGCCCATCCCACGGACGCTCAACCTGGCCCTGGCGGGAATCCGGGACATGAGCGTGATCGAGACGCCGCCGGAGGACCGCCTCCCGATCCAGACGCGGGTGGCGGAGGCGTCGGCCGGACTCGTCCGGGACGCCATGCTCCGCGAGCTCGATCGCGGCGGGCAGGTCTTCTACGTTCACAACCGGGTCGAGACGATCGAGGCCCAGGCCGAGCAGCTCCGGACGATGCTGCCCGACATCCGGGTCGTGGTCGGGCACGGCCAGATGCCCGAGGGCGTGCTCGAGAAGGTGATGCTCACCTTCGCCTCCGGGGCCGCCGATGTCCTCGTCTGCACGACGATCATCGAGTCCGGCCTGGACATCCCGAACGCCAACACGATCATCATCGATCGGGCGGACACGCTTGGACTCGCGCAGCTCTACCAGCTCCGTGGGCGGGTGGGGCGGTCGTCCCGGCGCGCCTATGCGTACCTGCTCTACCGGCGGCGCGAGCGGATGAGCGAGGACGCGCGCAAGCGGCTCCAGGCGATCTTCAACGCGTCCGAGCTGGGCGCCGGGTTCCAGATCGCCCTGTCCGATCTGGAGATCCGGGGGGCGGGGAACATCCTGGGTGGCGAACAGTCCGGCCACATGGCCGCCGTGGGTTTCGATCTCTACTCGCGCATGCTCGCGGAAGCGGTCGAGGAGGGGAAAGCGACCCGCGAGGGGCGGGTTGCGGTTGTCGAGGCGCCGTCTGCGGTCGTGGACCTGCCGCTGGAGGCGAACCTGCCCGACGACTATGTCCCGGATGTGGCCCAGAAGCTGGAGCTCTACCGACGGCTGGCCCGCGCCCGCTCCGCCGGCGATATCGCCGCCTTCCGGCAGGAGGTCACCGATCGATTTGGCCCGATGCCCCCGCCCGTGCTGCGACTCACCGAGGTCGCCGAGCTCCGCCTGGCCGCCGAGGCCGCGGGCGTGTCCTCGATTTCCCGCGAAGACGGCCAGTTGGTGGTCCGATTTGGGGCGGGGCTCTCACGTGCTACCGCGATGCGGCTGCTGGGTCCGGGCGCACTGCCGGGCGTCCGCCCGTCCGAGGTCACCTTCGCCTCGAACCAGGTCCGGATCCGCTTGCCGAAGGACCCGAAAACGGGCTGGGGGCTCACGCAGGCGGTGGTGGCGCGGCTGGTGACGGAGGTCGCCACGGTCGAGTGAGCGAAGCCGCGAAGGCAGCCAAGCCCTTGACCGCGATCGCGGCCGCACCAGAGACCGATGTCCTCTACTACCGCTACAACCTGGAGACCCTACCGAAGCACGTCCCGGATGGGTCTGTGGACCTCGGCTACCTCGATCCGCCGTTCAACTCGAACCGGGACGACAACGTGATCCTCAAGGACGAGTCGGGCCGCAAGAACGAACGCCCAGCTGCTGGCCTTCGAGGACACCTGGCACCGGACCGGGTTCCCTCCTGCGACGCTCGGTGAGCCGCGGGGCTGAACCCGGGCGCCCCACGAGCGCCCGACGAGGGCCCGGCGGGGCCTATGGCTCGCCGAACAGGGCCGACCGGCCCTCCCAACTCGGACCCGGACGTCACACGATTGTCGCTGCGCGCAGGCGCACGATCGGTCCGTGCCTTCCCGGCCGGTCCACGAGCACACACCCGGAGGAAGGCCCTGTGAGCGCCGACGCCGTTCTCCTCATGGCCTATGGCAGCCCCAACCGCCTCGACCAGGTGGAGGCCTACTACACGGACATCCGGCGGGGCAATCCGCCGCCGCCGGATCTCCTGGAGGAACTCGTCGGCCGCTACCGGGCGATCGGCGGTGGGTCACCGCTGTCACGGATCGTGGAGGCGCAGCGGGCCGCCCTCGAGGCCGAGCTGGCGACTCGTGATCGGCCGGTGCGGGTCTACGCCGGGATGCGCCACATCGAACCACGGATCGGCCGGATCGTCGAGGGGATGGCCGAGGATGGTGTCGAGCGATTCGTCGCCATCGCCCTGGCTCCCCAGCAGTCGTCGAACGGCACGGGTTATCGGCGAGCCGTGCATGCCGCGCTGGCCGACCTTGGTGAGGGGGCGCCCTCGGCCGTCTTCGTGGACTCGTGGTACGACCAGCCGCGCTTCATCGAGGCGCTGGCCGCGACGACGAGTGAGGCGCTGGCCCGGTTCCCCGACCGGGCGCGCGTCCTGGTGATGTTCACTGCCCACAGCCTGCCGGCACGGGTCGTGGCCGAGGGAGATCCGTACCCGGACGAACTTGCCGGGACGGCCGCCCTCGTCGCCGAGCGGCTTGGCCTGACCGACTACGCGTTCGCCTACCAGAGCGCCGGGCGGACCGGCGAGGCATGGCTGGGCCCGGACATCCTCGCCGAGATCCGGCGACTCGCAGCGGCCGGCGTCACGGAGATCGTGGTCCGTCCCGTCGGGTTCGTGGCCGATCACCTCGAGGTCCTCTACGACATCGATATCGAGGCACAGGGTGTCGCCCGATCCGTGGGCGTCCGACTTGAGCGAGCACGCTCGATGAACGACGACCCGATCTTCGTCGCCGGGCTGGCCGACGTCGCGGCAGCCGCCCTCGACGATGCGTCCACCGAGCCGGCGGGCGTGTCCTGACCGACCACCACCAGACAACGAGGTCGACCATGAGCCAGCTGATCGAAGACCCGGTCGTCGAGCGCCCTGCCCACCCCGGCGGCCATCCCGGCGGCCATCCCGGCGGCCATCCCGGCGGCCATCCCGGCGGCCATCCCGGCG
>JAZJZX010000025.1:0-14157 GCA_040389445.1 Chloroflexota bacterium | reverse complement strand
GCCATCCGACCGCTGTCGGGGCCGTTCGGCCCGAGGGCTACGTCTACAACCGCGCGCCGATGCTCGTCTACTGGGAGACGACCCTCTCGTGCGGCCTCGCGTGCCGGCACTGCCGGGCGACGGCGATGCCCGAACGGGATCCGGCCGAGCTGACCACCCAGGAGGGCGTCGCGCTCCTCGACCGGGTGACCGGCTTCGGGCGACCGTACCCGCACGTCGTGTTCACCGGCGGCGATCCGCTGCGCCGCCCGGACCTCGAGACCCTGGTCGCGGGCGCGACGGAGCGCGGGATCGGGGCGTCGCTCGCCCCGGCGGTGACCCCGGACATGACGATCGAGCGGCTGGCGGCCCTGAAGGTCGCCGGGATCCAGACGATGTCGCTCAGCATCGACGGCTCCGACCCCGCTCGCCACGACGGATTCCGCGGGGTGCCGGGCACGTTCGACATGACCATGCGGGCCGTGGAGTGGGCGCACCGGCTGGACCTGCCGCTGCAGATCAACACGCTCGTGACCGACGAGACCCTGCCCGACCTGGCGGCCGCCTACGAGCTCATGAAGACCCTCGGGATCCTGCGCTGGAGCCTGTTCTTCCTCATCTCGATGGGCCGTGGTGCCAGCCTCCGGGAGATCCGGCCGGCCGAGTCCGAGCGGCTCAACCATTGGCTCTACGATCTCTCAAAGACGGCGCCGTTCCAGATCAAGACGACCGAGGCGACCCATTATCGGCGGGTCGCGATCCGGAAGATGGTCGCCGAAGGCAGGGACGAGGCGGCGGTCGCGGCGACGTCCGTGGGTCGCGGCTTCGGCGTCCGGGACGGCAACGGGATCATGTTCATCGCCTACGACGGATCGGTTCACCCCTCAGGGTTCCTCCCGGTCAGGACGGGGAACGTCCGGACCGACGACCTGGTCGAGCTCTACCGGACGCATCCGGTGTTCACCAGCCTGCGCGACGTGACGACGTACAAAGGTCGCTGCGGTCGCTGCGAGTACGCCCGCGTGTGCGGGGGTTCGCGGGCTCGGGCGTACGCGTGGACGGGCGACTTCCTCGAGTCGGATCCGCTCTGCCCGTTCGTCCCGCCGCTCGCCGGCAACCCGGAGCAATGAGCCGGGCGCGTCGACGATGACGGGCGCGTCAACGATGACGGTCGCGGTTGTCGGTGGCGGGATCACCGGACTGACGGCGGCCTACGCGCTGGGCCGGGCCGGGATCCCGACCATGCTCGTCGAGACGACCGATCGGCTGGGCGGCAAGGTCCGGACGGAGCGCGTCGATGGGTTCCTCGTCGAGTCCGGCCCTGATTCGTTCGTCACGTACCGCCCGGCCGCGCTCGAGTTGTGTCGCGAGCTCGGTCTCGGTGACGCGATCATCCGGCCGACCGACCCGCGGGCGGTCAACGTCCGGACGCGGGGACGGTTCGTCCGGCTGCCGGACGGGATGGGCCTCGTCCTCCCGACGAGGCTGCGCCCGTTCGTCACGACCCGCCTGTTCTCACCGTTCGAGAAGGTGCGCATGGGCCTGGACCTCATGCTCCCGCGGGACGGGCACGATGGCGACGTCGCGGTCGGCGCGTTCCTGCGCCGTCGGCTCGGGGGCGCGTTCGTGGAGCGACTGGCCGGCCCGCTCCTCGGCGGCGTCTACGGCACCCCGATCGACGAGCTGAGCCTCGACGCCGTCGTCCCCCAGCTGCGCGAAGCCGAGCGTGACCACCGCTCGCTGCTGCTCGCCAGCCTGGCCCAGGGACATGCCCGGAAGCAGCGCGACGGGGACGACGAGGGCGGCGGGTCGCCATTCCTCAGCCTCGCCGACGGGATGGGCCAGTTGACGGATGCGCTCGTGGGAGCGCTCGAGGCGATGCCGTCGGTCACCGTCCGGTCGAACACGCAGGTCGCCGACCTCGAGCGGCAGGCTCCAGGGTTTGCACTCCGGCTCGCCGGTGGCGCGCGCCTCCACGCGGACGCGGTCGTGCTGACGGCGCCGGCCCCGATCGCCGCCGGCCTCCTCGACTCGATGGCGGCCGATGCGGCTCGATCCCTCCGCACCATCCCCCACGGCTCGACCGGGGTGGTTTCGCTCGGCTACCGAGCCGACCAGTTCCCGGAGCCACTCGCCGGCCACGGGTTCCTCGTCGCCGGCGGCGAGCCGCTGTCGATCCGGGCGTCCACCTGGAGTTCGGGCAAGTGGGCCGGCCGCGCGCCCGACGGGATGGTTCTCCTGCGCGCGTTCATCGGGTCGAATGGAGAGCGGCTCCTGGCCGGCCCGGATACCGAGATCGCGGCCGCCGCCCGGCGGGACATCGAGGCGACCATGGGCGTGCGCGGCGAGCCCGTCCTGACCCGGGTCGCGCGCTGGCACGCCGCGATGCCGCACTACACCGTGGGCCATCTCGATCGGGTGGCCGCGGCGGTCCAGGCGCTCGCCGGGATGCCGAACCTCGTGCTGGCAGGCGCGTCGTACCGTGGCGCCGGAGTGCCCGACTGCATCGCCCAGGGACGCGCCGCAGCAGCACGCGTACAGGATGTCCTGGGCGGCGCTGACGACCACGACCTGCACGCTCAAGGGATCGGAGTAGCGCTCCGGGACCCTGGATCAAGGGGTAGGCTGGTGCCCGACGAACACGCCGACCCGACTGTCATGACCTTGAGGTGAGCCGGATGCCCGACCCGACCAACGAAGACATCGTCCGCGCGTACATGCGAGCCACGAACGACAACGATCTGGATCGGCTGGCTGAGCTCCGGCACACGGACTGGACATCGGAGTGGCCACAGTCAGGTGAACGGATCCGCGGTGATGCCAACATGCGCGAGATCGTCGACCATTTTCCGGGTGGGCTGCCGGAAGTGCGGACGGGGCGCCTCATCGGTAGCGAGGATCGCTGGGTCATGACCCCGCTGTACTCCGTCCAGCGGATCGTCGGGAGCGGCGATTCGTGGTGGGCCGACGGGACGATCAGATACCCGGACGGGGCCACCTGGTTCTACGCGGCTTTCGTGGAGCTGCGCGACGGGAAGGTCTACCGGGAGACCGAGTACTTCGCGGAGCCCTTCGAGGCGCCGGCCTGGCGATCGGCGTTTGTCGAACGAATGGGTGGAGACGAACCGCGATGACCACGAAGCCGCCGGATCCCTGGCCCTGGCCGGACTCGCTGGACGGACCCACGGCGGCGCCGGACCACCATCGCGTCCTCTGGGAGAACGAGCGGGTTCGAGTCGTGGAGACGACGATCTCCCCCGGCGACACGACCCCGGTCCACACCCACCGGGCCCCCACCGTCATGTACGTCGTGTCCGGAACCAGCTTCATCCGCCGCGATCCGGACGGCGCGGTCATGCTGGATACCGGAGCGATGAACCCGCCGTTCGTGATGCCGCCGGTGCTCTGGTCGGAAGGCAACGGTGCCCACACGCTGGAGAACACCGGTACCGGTCCGCTCGTCGTCATCGGCGTGGAATTGAAGGGCTGACCACGACCGGCATACTCCGCGGGTGACCAGCCCGCGCCCTGAGACCAGCCTGCCCGCAGGCCCCCGCCACCGACCCGACTCGCTCTGGACTCCGGATCGGCGCCCGCTGACGGTCGGCCTCGTCCTGACCATCACGCTGGTCGCTGCCGAGGCGCTGGCCGTGTCCACGGCCATGCCCATCGTGGCCCGCGAACTGGGCGGCCTCGAACTCTATGGAGCCGTCTTCGCCGCATTCTTCCTCGGCTCCCTCATCGGCATCACGGTGGTGGGAGGTCTCATCGATGAGCGCGGGGTCGCCTTCCCGTTCGTCATCGGCCTCGGGCTGTTCGCCATCGGGCTGTTCATCAGCGGGTTTGCGACCTCGATGCCGATGGTCGTGGTCGGCCGGTTCATCCAGGGCGTGGGTGGTGGAACGGTCCCTCCGGTGGCGTATGTCGCGATCGGACGAAGCCTGCCGGAGCACCTGCGTCCGCGGATGTTCGCCACGCTCTCCGGCGCCTGGGTGGTTCCCGGACTCGTGGGTCCCGCGATCGCCGGCTTCGTCGCCGAAACGTGGCACTGGCGAGCCGTCTTCCTCGGCCTCCTGCCGCTCATCGCGATCGCCGGCACGATCGCAAGCCGCGCCATGCGGCGGCTGCCCCAAGAGACGAACGGCCCGAGCGTCCAGCCCGGAATCGGCCGGCGCGGGTGGACACGGCGGTACCTGCTGGCCGTCGCGACGGCCGTCGGGACCGGCATCCTGACCACGGCCCTGCTCCAGCCGGACCTCCTTGTCCTGATCTCGATGGCCGGGCTCGGTCTCGCGATCGGAGGGTATGCCTTCCACCAACTGACGCCCGCGGGGACGCTCCGGCTGGCGCGCGGCTTCCCGGCCGCCGTCCTGCTTCGTGGCGTCCTGACCTTCGCCTTCTTCACGGTCGACGCCAACATCACCCTGCTGCTCCAGGAGGTTCGCGGATGGTCCGCGTTCGGGGCGGGCATCGCGCTCTCCGCCGCAACGGTCTCCTGGAGCGTGGGGGCCTGGTACCAGTCGCGACATTCCGTGCGAACCGGGCCCGAACGATTCGTGCGCCTCGGGTTTCCGGTCGTGGCCGTGGGCATGGCCGGCGTGGCCCTCGCCCTGCTCCCGGTGGTGCCGGCCTGGATCGCGATCCCGTTCTTCGCGATTGCGGGCCTCGGGATGGGCCTGAGCTATTCGCAGTTTGCGATCATCGTCCTGCGTGACGCCCCGCCGGAGGAGCAGGGAACCGCGACGGCCGCGATCTCGCTCTCCGATGCGCTCGGTACCGCTCTCGGTACCGGGATTGCCGGCGCCCTGATCGCGGCCGGCGTCCGCGCCAACGCAGGCGCCGCGCCGGGCCTCGGTGCCGCGATCGCGATGGGGGTCTTCGTCGCGCTCCTCGGGTTCCTCGCCGCGCCCCGGCTGTGGCGACCGCGGCCGGCGACCGCCCGCGATACGAGGGAGTCGGCCGCGACCGTACGCTAGACTCGCAGCGGCGATCGGACGGCCCGATCATCATGCGATCGATTCGTGACGCGATCGTCGCCGAGCCGTACAGCGAACCTGGAGGCCCTACCCCGATGTCTGTCGAGGCGCTTCGCGAGAAGATCCGCGAGATCCCGGACTTCCCGAAGCCGGGGATCCTCTTCTATGACATCACCACGCTCCTGAAGGACGCTCAGGCGTATCGCGAGGCGATCGGCGAGATGCTCCAGCCGTACCGCGGGGAGAAGATCGACCTCGTTGTGGGGATGGAATCGCGCGGCTTCATCTTCAGCGCGCCGATGGCCTACGAACTGGGAGCGGGCCTGGTCCCGGTACGAAAGCTGGGCAAGCTGCCGGCCGAGACCCTCAGCGTCGAGTACGCCCTCGAATATGGATCCAACACGCTCGAGATCCATCGGGATGCGATCCAGCCGGGCCAGCGAGTCCTCGTGGTGGACGACCTCCTCGCCACCGGCGGCACGGTCCACGGCACGATCGAGTTGATCGAGCGCCTCAAGGGCGACATCGTCGGTCTGGCGTTCCTCGTGGAACTCGATTTCCTGCACGGGCGCGACCGTCTCGACGGCCGGCGCGTCACGAGCGTGATCCGGTACTGACCGGCCACGGCCAGCACCGACCCGGATGAGACCGACGCCTTGAGCGGCCCTCCTCCCGATCCCTCGCGTCGGCGCTTCTTTCGGCAGTTCGCCGGCGATGTCGTTTCGAGTGCCGCCCAGGTCGTGGGGGCGGTCGGCGCCGTCCGGGACCGCTCCGCGGCCGGGGCAGAATCCATGCTCCGGGGCGCTGCCCCGAGCGCCGCCGAGGGTGGCCCGTCCGCCGACCCTCCGAGGGCCGCGGGCATCCCCAATCCCACGGGATTCCGGACGCCGTTTCGCTTCGAATCGGACCAGATCCTGCTGGTCATCGATCAGCGCGCCCTGCCCGATACGCTCGTGGAACTGCCGATCATGAGTGCCCACGACGGCGCCCGGGCCATTCGCGACATGGCCGTTCGAGGTGCGCCGGCCATCGGTCAGGTGGCGGCCCTGAGCCTTGCCCTCAGCGGATGGCTGGCCCGCAACGCCCCGCCGAACGTTCGCCGAACCCTGGTCCAGTCCGCGGCCCGCAGCCTGGGCGAGGCCCGCCCAACGGCGATCAACCTGGGCTGGGCGGTCCGTCGGGTGATGGCCCGCTTCGAGGCGCTCGACGCGGCCAAGGCGCCGGGTCCGGAAATCGCCGCGGGGATGCGCGCAGCGGCAGAAGAGATCGTGGCCGAGGCGACCGATGACCACGGTCGTCTCGCCGACGCCGGCCTCGCCGTGCTCCCGGATGTCGGCGACCGTCAGCTCCGCATCCTGACGCACTGCAATACCGGACCCCTTGCGTGCGGGCAGTTCGGGACGGCGCTCGGCGTGGTCCAGGCGGCGCACTTTGCCGAGCGTCCCCTCCACGTCTGGGTGGACGAGACGCGGCCCTATCTCCAGGGCGCTCGACTCACGGCCTGGGAGCTGGCCCAGGCGGGCGTGCCCCATACCCTCATCCCGGATGTTGCGGCAGGATCGTTGATGGCCGGCGGCGAGGTGGATGTCGTTCTCGTCGGTGCGGATCGGGTGGCCGCCAACGGCGACACCGCGAACAAGGTCGGGACGTATTCGCTGGCGGTCCTCGCCGCACATCACGGCATCCCGTTCTACGTCTGTGCGCCGTTGTCGTCGGTGGATCTCGCGACGCCCGATGGTTCCGCGATCCCCATCGAGGAGCGGCCGGCCGACGAGGTCACCACGATCCGCGGTCGACGCATTGCTCCCCCGGATACGGTGGTCCGAAATCCGTCCTTCGACGTCACACCGGCCGGGCTGATCACGGGGATCGTGACCGATGAGGGTGTCCTGCGGGCGCCGTACGGGCCGGCCCTGGCCGGTGCCATGGCCGGCCGCATTGCTCGGCGAGCGGCAACCGGAGGAACGGCATGACCTCCGTCGCCATCCAGCGCCGGGCCGTGAGCGTGACGGCGTCGCTGACGACGGATCGGCGGCAACTCCGAGCCTTCCTGGACCAGGACCCGCTGCTCGCCGCGTACGCGATCTGCGATCTGGACGACCGGGAGTTTCCGCGCACGCGCTGGGGTGCGGCATGGTCCGGCGGATCGATCATCGCCGTCGTGCTCGAGTATTCGGGCGGATCGCCGCAGCCCCTCTTCCTGTTGGGCCGCGACGAAGGGATCGAAGCGATCCTGCGGGACGTGATTCGCCCGCGCCTGGCCTACGTGGCAGCCCTCCCGAACATGCTGCCGACCATCCAGCGTCGCTACCGCCTGGATGCGGGCCCACAGATGGTGCGGATGGCCGTCGCCCGCGAGACCTTCCTGTCTGCCGACGACCCGGGCGTCGAACGACTCGTGCCATCCGACGCCATGGAGCTCAATCGTCTGTATCAGCTCGGTTTCGGGGCGTGGCTGCCGCCGCAGGCCATCAGCGAGGGTGTCTACTACGGTCTGCGCGTGCGCGGCCGCCTGGTGGCCGCGGCCGGCACCCACGTCGTGAGTCCGTCCGCCCGCCTCGCCGTCGTGGGGAACGTGCTGACCCACGGTGACTACCGGGGCCGTGGTTATGCCACCGCGGTGACGGGTGCCGTGACAGCCGAACTGCTGAAGTCGTGCGACCATGTCGCCCTCAACGTCCGGGCGGACAACCCGCCGGCCATCAGCGCGTATCGCCATCTCGGGTACGCCGAGCACATCCGTTTCGAGGAGCGGCTGGCCCATCGCATCGGGTCGCCGTGGTCCGATCTCGCCCAGACGATCCGTCGTCGATTCAGTCCCCGGAAGGAGCCTCCGTCCAGATGAGTGCCTCACGGCCCGGTGCCGTCCCGCCCCACGATGTCACCGATCTCGGCCGCGCCGCCGAAGGTGTCGGACGGATTGAATGGGCCGAGCGGGAGATGCCGGTCCTCCGCCTGATCCGTGAGCGATTCGCGACTGAGCGGCCGCTTGCCGGCCTGCGGGTCGGGGCATGCCTGCACGTCACGAGCGAGACGGCCAACCTGATGCGGACCCTCAAGGCTGCCGGTGCCGAGGTGATCCTGGCAGCGTCGAACCCGCTCTCGACGCAGGATGACGTGGCGGCCGCCCTCGTCACGGAATACGGGATCTCGACCTATGCGCGCCGAGGTGAGGATCGCGATTCGTACTACGCGCACCTGAACGCCGTGGCGGACTCGCTGCCGCAGTTGACGATGGACGATGGATGCGACCTGGTGTCGCTCCTCCACCAGGAGCGCCCCGGGCAGATCAAGGGCGTCCTGGCGGGGACCGAGGAGACCACGACCGGCGTCATCCGCCTGCGGGCGATGGCGGCCGATGGTGCCCTTGGCTACCCCGTCATCGCGGTCAACGAGGCGCTCACCAAGCACCTCTTCGACAACCGGTACGGGACGGGCCAGTCCACGGTGGACGGGATCATTCGGGCCACGAACCTGCTCATCGCCGGCCGGAACGTGGTCGTGGCCGGATACGGATGGGTCGGGCGCGGAATCGCCTCCCGGATGGACGGGCACGGAGCCCACGTCGCGGTGGTCGAGGTGGATCCGGTCCGGGCGCTCGAGGCACTCATGGATGGGTTCCAGGTCATGACGGCGGGGCAGGCCGCCGGCTGGGGCGACTTGTTCGTGACGGCGACCGGCAACGTGAACGTGTTCCGCCGCGAGCACTTCGAAGCCATGAAGGACGGGGCCGTCCTGGCCAACTCCGGCCACTTCGATGCCGAGCTGGACCTCGCCGCGCTCCGCGCGATGGCCGAGGGTCACGTCCGCGAGGTCCGCGAGAACGTCCAGGAGTTCGACATCGGCGGCAAGCGCGTCCATCTCATCGCCGAGGGGCGCCTGGTCAACCTCGGCGCCGCCGAGGGCCACCCCGCCGCGGTCATGGACATGAGCTTCGCGAACCAGGCGCTGGCGGCCGAATACGCGGTTGCGCACCATGCGGAGCTGGAGCCGCAGGTCTATGTCGTTCCCGAGGCGATCGACGCCGAAGTCGCCCGCCTCAAGCTCGCTGCGCTCGGGATCACCCTCGAAGCGATGACCGCGGAACAGGCTGCCTACGTGGCGTCGTGGCGCCAGGGCACCTGACGCCCGTGACGGAGTGGACGGTCGCGCCATACGGGAGCTGGGCCTCTCCATTTCCGATTGAGCGCCTGACGGATGGCGTGGTCTTCATCGGCGAGGTCCGCCGGGCCGGCGGCGTGTGCTGGTGGCTCGAAGGTCGTCCTGCCGAGGGGGGCCGCCAGGCGCTGATCCGCCGCGATCCGGACGGGCGGACGATCCGCCTGACGCCCGAGGGCTTCAATGCCCGCTCGCGCGTCCACGAATACGGCGGCGCGGCGACGCTCGTCTCCGGCGAGGTGATCGTGGTGTCCGATTTCAGCACCGGTCGACTCCACCGGGTCACCGGACCCGGTGAACTCGTGCCGCTCACCCCCGAGAAGGCCTGGCGGTTCGCCGACATGGTCCATGACGCCACCCGCGGACGGATCTATGCCGTTCGCGAGGACCACGAACCCGACGTCGTTGCCGCCCATGGGGAGTGGGTCAACGACCTCGTCTCGATCGATCTTGCGACGGGAGACATGACGGTCATCGCCGGCGGCGCAGACTTCTATGCGGCACCACGCCTCTCACCGGATGGTCGCGCACTCGCCTGGCTGGAGTGGCGCCATCCGAACATGCCCTGGGACGGCACCGAGCTGCGCCTCGCCACGGTCGGCCCGGACGGATCGGTCGGGCCGGGTTCAGTCATCGCCGGCAGCGCCGATGACTGGATCAGCCAGCCTCGCTGGTCGCCGGACGGCATCCTGCATTTCGTGGCGGAGCCGGACGGCTGGATGAACCTCCAGCGATTCGTGGACGGCCGGATCGAGCCCGTCGCCCCGATGGCGGTGGAGTTTGCCTCGCCCGACTGGAACTTCGGGAACGCCGAATACGGCTTCCTGCCGGATGGCCGGATCCTGGCCGTGGGCCGCCGCGGCGGCCGCGATCAGCTGTACGAAGTGGCGCGCGACGGCTCGTGGAAGACCCTGAACCTCGCCGACACGGAAATCGGATCGGTGGCCGTCGATGGCGACATCGTGGTCATGCGCGTCGTGTCGCCGTTCCAGCCGGCGCGGGCGATCTCCCTGGACACGTCGACCGGGGAAGTCGAGGTTCTGCAGCGAGCCACGCCGTTCCAGCCGGACCCGCCCGATGTCTCCGTTCCGCGCCACATCGCGTTCGCATCGACCGGCGGCCGCACCGCCTACGCCAACTATTACCCCCCGCACAACCCCGGATTCCGGGCGCCCGACGGCGAACTGCCGCCGCTCATCGTCACCTCCCACGGCGGTCCGACCTCCAACGCGTTCAGCGGTTGGGCAACAGGCCTCCAGATCTTCACGAGTCGCGGCTATGCCGTGCTCGACGTCGACTACGGCGGGAGCACGGGGTACGGGCGCGACTATCGCAAGGCCCTGAACGGCGAATGGGGCATCGTCGATGTGGACGACTGCGTCGCCGGGGCCGCATGGCTCGTTGCCCAGGGCCTCGCCGACCCGACCCGGCTGGCGATCCGGGGTGGCTCGGCGAGCGGGTTCACGACGCTGGCCGCGCTTGCCTTCAGGCGGACCTTCAGCGCCGGCACGACGCTCTTCGGGATCGGCGACCTGCGCTCGTTCATCCGGGACACCCACAAGTTCGAGTCGCGCTACCTGGAGGGTCTCGTCGGGCCGTGGCCGGCAAGCGAGCAGCGCTACCGCGACCGCTCGCCTTCGCTCCACGCCGATCAGATCGTGGCGCCGGTACTGGTCCAGCAGGGCGCCGAGGACCGCATCGTCCCGCCCTCGGAGGCCGAGGGGATCGTGGCGGCGCTTCGGGAGCGGCGCGTGCCACATGCCTACCTCCTGTTCCCCGGCGAGGATCACGGTTTCCGGGGCCGGGACGCGATCATCCGCTCGATCAGCGCCGAGCTGTCCTTCTACGGACAGATCTTCGGGTTCACGCCCGCCGATGAGATCGAGCGTCTGGAGGTCAGGTTCCTGGACGCGTTCCTCACCGCCCGCGGCTGAGCGGGCGGGTCTCGAGGAGAGCCCGAAGGGCCGCGAGACCGCGGTGCACGTCCGCGAACGACGTCGACAACGGGGCCAAACCGATCCTGATGGAGTCGGGAGCCCGGAAGTCGGGGATGATGTTTCGGGCGATCAGGTCGAGCGTCAGCTGCCGGGCCTCCGGATGGAGGATGGCAACGTGATTGCCGCGCCGCATCGGGTCGCGCGGTGACCCGAGGGAACACCCGAGCGGCGCGAGCCATGCCTCGAGGAGGGCGACCGCGTACGCGGTGAGGGCCATGCCCTTGGCCCGGATCCGTTCGATGCCGGCCTCGGCCGAGAGCGCGATGCCGACCTCGGCCGCAGCCAGACCCAGCATCCCGGGTGTTCCGACCAGCCAGCCGGCGATCCCCGCGCGGCGCTCGAACCGAGGGCCCATCTCGAACTGCCGGGTCTGGGCAAACCAGCCCTGGATCGGAGGCCGCAGTTCGTCCTGGAGTTCGCGACGGACGTACAGGAACGCCGGCGCGCCAGGCCCGCCGTTCAGGTACTTGTAGGTGCAGCCGACGGCGAGATCCGCGCCGCTCGTCGTCAGGTTCACCGGGAGTGCCCCGCCGCTGTGCGAGAGGTCCCACAGGACCAGCGCACCAACCTCACGAGCGCGAGCGGTGATGCCGGACAGATCCGCGATGGCGGCCGATCGGTAGTTGACGTGGGAAAGGACGATCAGGGCCAGGTCGTCGTCAAGCATTCGTTCGACGTTGGCGAGCGCGACGCCCTCGACGGCGTCCTCCGGGATCCATCGGATCTCGAGGCCGCGAGCCGCCGCGAGTCCCTCGACGACGTACCGATCGGTCGGGAACTCGCTCGGGCTGATGGCCACCGCCCGGCGTCCCGGCCGATTGTCCAGCGCCGCCGACGCGAGGCGAAACAGGTTGATGGTCGTGGAGTCGGTCACCGCGACCTCGCCGGGCTGTGCTCCGAGGATCCTGGTTCCGAGCAGCTCGCCGATCCGGACGGGCGCATCGAGCCAATGGCTCCAGCCGCGGATCAGCTCGCCGGCCCATTCCTGGTCGGCCACGCGACGGATGGCCTCCGCGGTTGCGCGGGGCGGCCTGCCGAGCGAGTTGCCGTCGAGGTACACCACGCCCGGATCGGGCATCGCAAATCGATCGCGGAAGGATGCGAGCGGGTCCGCAGCGTCGAGCGACTGGGCGTGCCGGAGGCTCGTCGGGTCCATCGTCGGCAGTCTAGCCGTGCCTGGATCGGTGCGAGGTCGCGGGTCGGGTCCCGTCCGCGGCTGATGCGGCCCGCGGCTCCCGGTACCCCGTCCCGCGCCCGAGGGCGACGAGCTCCTCGTGCTACGCTCACACCGATGACCGAGTTGACCGCGTGACCAGCATCGTTGACGCGCCCGAGTACCTGTTCACCTCGGAATCGGTGACCGAAGGTCATCCGGACAAGATGTGCGACCAGATCAGCGACGCGATCCTGGACGCGATCATCGCCGAGGACCCCCTCGCTCGCGTGGCGTGTGAGACCGCAACCACCACCGGCCTCGTCATCGTCCTGGGGGAGATCTCCACGACCACGTACATCGACTTCCAGCACGTCGTCCGTGACACGGTCCGTGAGATCGGCTACACCCGATCGGACTACGGCTTCGACTACGAGACCTGCGGAACCCTCGTTTCGATCAAGGAGCAGTCGCCGGATATCGCGGTCGGCGTCAACGATGCCCTCGAGGTCCGCGGAGAACGAGTGTCCGTCGGAGAGCTCGGCGCCGGCGACCAGGGCATGATGTTCGGGTTTGCCTGTCGCGAGACCCCCGAGTTGATGCCGCTCCCGATCGCGCTTGCCCATCGGATGGCCCGCCGGCTCGCCGAGGCCCGCAAGTCGGGGCAGCTGCCGTACCTCCGGCCGGACGGCAAGACCCAGGTCACCGTGGAGTACCAGCACGGCCAGCCGGTCCGGGTCAGAACCGTCGTCGTCTCTGCGCAGCACGATCCCGACGTCCGTGCCGAGCGGTTGCGGGACGACCTCATCGCCTCGGTGATCATGCCCACGATCCCGGCCGAACTCCGGGACAGGGATCCCGTGATGCACGTGAACCCGACGGGACGGTTCGTGCTCGGTGGCCCCATGGGCGATGCCGGCCTGACCGGACGCAAGATCATCGTGGACTCGTACGGCGGGATGGCCCGGCACGGTGGGGGAGCGTTCTCCGGCAAGGACCCGACCAAGGTCGATCGTTCGGGCGCGTACGCAGCGCGCTGGGTGGCCAAGAACGTCGTGGCAGCCGGGCTCGCCGACCGCTTCGAGATCGAGGTCGCCTACGGCATCGGGATCGCCCGTCCGCTGTCCGTCTCGATCGAGACGTTTGGCACCAACCACGTTCCCGACGAGCTGATCGAGACCCTCATCGCGCGCAACTTCGATCTGCGCCCGGCGGCGATCATCTCGGCCCTCGACCTCCGGCGTCCGATCTATCGGCAGACCGCCGCCTACGGCCATTTCGGACGCCTCGATCTCGATCTGCCCTGGGAGCGCACCGACAAGGCGGAGCTGCTGGCGTCCGAAGCCGCCCTTCCCGCGCCGGACCTGAGCGTCGCCCGGACCTGATCGCCCGCGCCCTGCCCGTCAGGCCGTTCGGCGCCGCCCCGTCAAGCTGCCCCGTCGCCCGTACCTGCCCGTCACGTCGTCCGGCGCCGCGCCGATCATCCGTACCTGACCGTCAGGTCGTCCGGCGCCGCGCCGTCACCCCGCCCCGGCGCCGCGCCGTCACCCCGCCCCGTCACGCTGCCCCGCACCGTTGGGTCGAGCGCTGCCTCGACCCGCTGCATCGTTCGGCGCATCATTTCGGCCTCGAGCGTGCTGGGCGGACCATCAATATCGACCGATTCGGCTGCGTGGCGAGCGTGCTCGAGCGAAGAATGCGCTCTGAAACGACTCAGCCGCGGTGGGCACCGGGCTTGGGAGCCCGTCACAATGGTCGGACGTGGCCGAACCGCCCGCCGCGAACGCCCCGCCGAACCGCCCCGAGCGCCGTCCCGTCGCGCCGCCCCGGGCCCCGCCGCCCCGGGCCTCGCCGCCCCGAGCGCCGTCCCGTCGCGCCGCCCCGGGCCCCGCCG
>JAZJZX010000024.1:0-1862 GCA_040389445.1 Chloroflexota bacterium | reverse complement strand
GCGACGAGCCCGCACCTCGCCCCGGGCGAGTTCCTGACGATCGTCACGTGGGTCTCGATCACCGATCCGAACGACTTCGAGGGCGTCTTCTCGTTCGGGCTCCGCAACGTTGGCTTCACCCAACTCGCGAGCCTGACCCTGAACCGGCTCATGTTCCACTCTTCGATGGGCGCTCAGGCCGGACTGCTGGACGCGTTCGTCTTCGACAGTTTCGGCGGCTCCCTGGCCGGCGACGCCCAGACGCAGCTGCCGCTGCGCGGCACCGGCAGCTCGGTGCTCCCGGTCGCGGTGCAGATCAGCTACTCGCCGAACTCGCTGAAACTCTGGGTCGGCCGGGACGAGTTCCTGTCATCGACACCAACCGGAACAGCCAGCAACCCGCAGTTGCTCTCCGACCTCACGCTCGGCGCGATGGGCGGCTCGCTGTCGCACTTCCAGGTCCACGTCGGCAACTTCACCCACGACGACTTCGTCGCCCAGTACGAGATGGGCCTGAACGGTCTGTACGGGCAGCGGACCGACGAGCGGGTGGCGACGATCCTGTCGTACGCCGGGAACCCGCCCGCTCAGTTGGACCAGGGCGTGACGTACATGCAGGCAACCAACCTCGGCGGCCGGAAACCCGGCGAGCTGATCGACGACGCCACGCAGACGGAACAGGGCCGGTTCTTCTTCAACGGCGAGGGTGTCGCGACGTTCCACTCCCGCGACCGCGTCTACAACGTTTAAGGGGACACGGTGGCAATCTCTTCGCTGGACCAGATGGTCGCCGGGCTTCTCGCCCCGGTCGACGTCCTCAAGACCTCATCGACCGGTGAGGCCGCCGGCGAGTTGTGGTCGCCGTTCTACACGGCCGGCTGGCCCGGCGCGGCCGCGGTGCCGTCCCCGGGTGTGAACGGCGCCGCGCTGACGACGTACGCCGGACAGCTCGACTTCCCTGCGGCAGTCACGGGCGACAACGTCTACCTCGCCGGCGCTGACGCCTGCCAGGCCGGCGGCGTAGGCGAGATCTGGATCTGCGACCGGCTCTGGCACAACTCCGGTCTCACGGTGACGACGACGGGCGCGCAGGCCATCACAACGCCGGCGTTCCCTGCGCGCGACTCGGCCGGATCCACAGCCGGGCTCGGCCTCCGCCTCGGCATCGAGGTGTCCACGGCCACGACCAACGGCGGTGCGGTCACCAACATGACCGCGTCCTACACCGACGAGGCCGGCAACACCGGCAACACCGCCACGGTGACGTCCTTCCCCGCCTCCGCTGTGGCTGGGCACGTCTCGGTGTTCAACCTCGCCGCCGGCGACCGCGGGCTGCGGGCGCTCGCTTCGGTGACGCTCGGGACGTCGCTCGTCACCGGCGCCGTGCACATGGTCGTGTTCAGGGTGTTGGCCAAGATCCCGGTCCCGACCGCGAACATCGCGACCCGGCTCGACGCCATCCAGCTCGGCATGCCGCGCCTCTACGACAACACCGTCCCGTTCCTGCTGTACCGGCTCACCGGCACGGCCATCGGCGCGGTCGACGCGACCCTGACCTACTGCCAGGGATGAGCAGCACCGGGCAGGGCCGCCTCATCCGGTCCGGGATGGTCAGCGCGCAGGGGCTGCGGTACCCGGTCCGTCAGGAGACGGCCAACGGCAGCGGCCTCGATGCGGCGCTCGGCGATTTCTGGTGGGGCGGGTACCCGCCGACCCCGACGCAGATCCCGCACGGTTGGCTGACGCCGCCGGCGAGGTGGAGGCCCGCACCGCCGAGCAACACTGCGGCGGTCACGCGCACCGGCGGCGAGACCGCGAGGTCGACGAACCGCGCCTCCGTCCTGGCGCTCGGCGAGCGGCCCTACACGGCGCAGCTGAACACC
>JAZJZX010000023.1:0-8565 GCA_040389445.1 Chloroflexota bacterium | reverse complement strand
GATGCGTTGACCGCCGGCGGCCTCTTGGACGACGGCGGTCGCGCACTCGATGAGCAGCGTCCCGGTTCCGGTCGGGACGCTGGCCAGCGGAACCTGGAGAGCATCGGCGAGGTCCTGCAACGTCGCCAGTTGGTCAGCCACAGGACCTCCCTCCGCGCTTCACGCCGATCAGGTGAGGACGACGTACGGGACGAAGTTCTTCACCGTCGGCGTCGCGATGGTCGCCGGGGCCGTGGTGGTGAGCGCGGCACCGGAGGACTGCGACAGGTTCCGCTCACCGGTGACGATGGGCTTCACGCCGAGCGAGCCGAGCAGGGTCGGCACCGTCGTCGCCTTCACCATGATCGCCGCCCAGTAGATGCCGGTCGACGAGATGGTCTGCGCCGTGGCGAGGGCCTTGGTCTGCACCGTGAACGCCGCCCACGCGCCGGTCAGCTGGTCCGCGGTCTGGGCCAGCAGTGCCGGGGTGGCCGCGCTGGAGTACAGGGCGAACCACCAGTTCGTCGGGGTGCCCGCCGCGGTTGCGCCGGATACGAACGAGATGTTCGTGATGATGTCCCCGGCCGCGAGTTTGATCGGGACTGAGGTCATGACCTGGGTGGTCAGCGAGACGCTGCCGGTGTCGCTGGCGTCGTCGTACAGCCCCAGGCGGGGCTGGTTGGCGCGGTAGAAGGTGGACGGGCTGGACGGCAGGGCGGCATCCCACGGCGCCAAAGCGTCGCGGATGTTGCCGGTGAACAGGCCGAGCTGGCTCATGAGTTCTCCTCGGAATCTGCGAACCGCTCGACGAGCTGGTCGCGGGTAAGTGCGTCGGCCTCGTCGACCGACATGCCGCCGTGCTCGACTGCCCAGCCGCGCCACGCCTCGGTAGAGCCGTTCTTGGCCGGCATGGGTGCCGACTCCTTCGGCTCGTCGTCGACCAGGTGGGCAGCGGTGGCCGCGTCCTCGACGGTGTAGCCGGAGCGCCGGAAGTACCCCAACTCCGCCTCGTGCGCCTCGTCGTCGACGAGGGCCTGCCCGTCGGCGAAATGCACGCCACCGACCGACCCGGAGTAGTCCGGTACGGGGGTGGTCACCTTGACCAGGGCCATTACTGCACCGTGATGTTGCGGTACACGGCCGCGGACTTGGTGTTCTTCAGGCACATCGCGACCGGGCCCATCTCGATCTCGCCGGACTTCACGGCACCGGAGTTGCCGAAGTCGGGCAGGATGTTGGTGATCAGCGGCGAGTTCGCGACGGTCGCACCGTGGAAGCTGTCCAGGCCGAAGGTGACGGCATAGACGTCGGTGACGTTCGCGGTGATGGGGATGATCGGGCCCGAGCCGTCGGCACGGTCGCCGAGGTCGACGAGCACCCAGTCGGCGTACATGGAGATCTCTCGGCCGAGGTCGTCCTTCACGGACGTGTTCAGCGACGCCCAGCGGGCCAGCGCCTTCAGTCGGAAGATGCTCTTGGTGTTGCCGAGGATCGCCTTGCGGCCCGGGGGGAGTGCGCCCGGCGCGCCCTGGTCGCCGCCGCCGGTGTGCGACGGAACCACACGGGACAGCAACTCGTCGAGCTTGTCGAGCTCCTGGTTCGCCGCGATCTGCGTCGCGACCGTTGCCCAGTTCGTGGCCGTGGTCAACTCGGTCGTGGTGCCGGTGAGACTCTTCGACAGACCGTCGAAGCCGTTGGCGTCCACGGCGGTGTCGCCGAGGATGACCTCCTGCGCGAACCGGGTCTGAATCGACGTCAGCAGCTGCTGGGACTGGAACGCCACCTCCGCCGACGCGGCGGGGCCGAGGTTGGCCAGCACGCGGTCGATCGTGTACGCGCCGCCGAGCGGCTTCAGGTCCACAGTGAACCGGGTCCTCGCGGCCTGTCCGGGCGTGTACTCCGTGTTGATCGCGCGGAAGCTCGCGCCAGCTGCGGTCGTGAGCCGGGTGTAGCCGTAGGTCAGCGAGCCGCCGCCCGTGCCCGGCGTGACCGTGTCGTCGAAGACGATCTGGTCGAGCAGCCAGCCACCGTAACGGCGAAGGTTGTCGATGACGGCGAAGTCAACATCGTTGAGGGTGTTGACCTGCGCCTGAGCAAGGGTTACGGGCATGACTGCTCCAGGAGGTCTAGCGTCCGGCGCGTTTGGTTTCGTAGTGCGCGCGGTACGCCTGAGTGAGTGAGGTCGGCCTCGGGGCCGGTGGTGTCCCGCGCGGCCCCTGCGAGGGGTCTGGGCGGAGACCGCTGGGCGCCTGGCCCGATGCGGGAGTGGTTGCGGGGTGTTTGGCTGCGGCCTCCTGGACCTTGGCCTGTAGTGCGGTGCGGAACTCGGCCGAGTTCGGGTCGAGATCGACCAGGTCGTCGAGCGACGCGATGAAAGCGCGGCTGTCCAGCAGGGAGTCCGGGTTCGCGCCGAGCGGACCGGCGATCCGGAACACCTGAAGCTCCACACCTGATGCCCACGCTGCGTCGCGCGCGGCCTCCAGGTGGGCGGTGAGGGCCGCCGGGTCGGGCGGTTCATCTCCGGCCAGTCCGAGCGCCGTGGCGATCTGGGCGGTCAGTTCCTTGCGTGCCTCGGCTGCGGCGTTCGCCTTCGACCCGGTTCGGGCCTTCAGGTCGGCGGCATCCACTTGGGACTTGATGTATGCCTGCACCTCGGGTGGCAGGGCGTTCACATCGAATGGCGCCGGTGCAGGCGGCGCGGGTGGGGGTGCGGGGGTACCTTCCGGGGCCACGGGCGCCGGTTCGGTTGGTGCGGTCATCTGCTCTCCTGGAGCACTTGATGGGCCGTCAGCGCGAGGCGAACTTACGCAGCGCCTTGCTCGGCGACGGTGGTCTCTTGCGGGCCGGCAGCGTCTTGTAGCCGCGACCTACCTCGGTGGCTTCGGCATGGCGCCGGGCCCACGGCTGATGTGTGGCGAACGCCCACCGCCACTGGGCTTTGCTGGCGAACTGGTGGCTGCCGGGCATTGCGGCTATCCGCCCAGGGCGAGGATGAGTTCGGCCTTTTTCAGCTTCGACCGGCCGGGGATCTTGCGTTCAGTGGCCAGTTTGCGAAGATCGGCCACGGGCATGCGACTCAGGTCGGCCGGGGCTCCAGCCGTCATCCTGCCCGCCGCCGTTTTCTTCTTGGGCGCTGCCGCATTCCGCCGCTCATATTCGGCGTCTCCGAGCATCCGCCGGCCGGCCTCTTCGCGGGTGATCCGGCCGCCGGTGTCGGTTTGCGTGCTCGGCGCCGACGGCGGGTCGGGTGGGGATTCCAGGGCGGCGGCCAGCTTCCGCAGCATCGACACGTCGGCGGCCTGAACATCCCGCAGCTCGGCGGGAGTCCGGTCGCGGGCGTCTTGTGCGTCCTGAATTCCGATCCTGTCGCGCGCCAGGTCATCGGCTTCGGCGCGTAGCTGGGCGGCGACGTCGGCCGGGTCGTGGCCGGCCCGCAAACTCCGCTCGGCCGCGCCGATGGAGTTCGCGGCGTTGTGGGTGACGGGGTGGTTCAGGCCGTTCGCGCGCACGACATCCGCGATGCGCGGATTCGTCGGCGGCCGGGGTTCCGGTGCACTCGACGGGGCGACTTTGGCCTGGAGTCGGGCAACCGCGCTGCGTGCCCCGGCGAGCGAATCGCTGGGCATGTGGTCGCCGTAGAACGCCTTGTCCTCGGCCGCGGATGTGTGCCGGGCATCCACCCGGGCCTGTATAGGCCCCAACTCTGTATGGGTCGCCGCCAGCTTCTGGCGGGCGGTCTCGCGGGCGCCGGCATTCGACATGGGGCCGTGGCCGTACTGGCGGGCCGAGAGGCGATCCTCCAAAGTCGAGGCCCGGGTCGACAGGCGGGCGGCGTGCTCCCGGTCTGCGGCGTGCATCTTCGCCTCGGCGGCCGATGGCCGGGCCAGGAGGCGGCCCAGGGCGCGACTCGGCGGCGCAGACGGCTTCCGGGCCGCGATGCTCTTGTCGTGGGCGTGGGCTTCGGAGGGTGTGAGCATTTTCGCCAGGAATTTCGCGATGCTCTTCGGCCCGACGAATTCGCCGCCGAGGTTGGTGCCCTTCGCGCCGCGCTTCTGCCCCGGGTGAACGCCCATCTGCGTACCCCCTACCTCAGGTAGCCGAAGCGCTTCAGCAGGCGGATCGCCTCACCCCGGTCGCCCCGGGCATCGGCGAAGATCTGGCGGGGTGTCGGCCGTGCCGTCTTCGGCGCCGCACCACGCCGCGACGTCGATTCGCGGGTGTACTGCCGGCCGCCGGCCACATAGATCGAGCCCTTGCGGTGCACATTGGTGACCTGCGAGATGTCAGCGCCCAGGTTCAGAGCCTCCTGCTCAGCCTTCGACCAGCCGGCCGCACTCCGCTCCGCCGGGGTCATGCCGCGGTAGATCTGCTCCGGGTTCACCGTCGGCTGCTCGCCCTCGACCGCGGGCACCATGACGCAGTCACACCGCGGGTGCCGCTGGAAGCCGGCGCTGTAGCGGTACCAGCGGCCGGCCAGGATGATGCACCGGTTGCACGTCGCGCCCACCACATGCCGGATGTAGCCGCCGACCCCGTGGGCGGTGTTCGCGACCAGGTCCGCCTCGCGGCCGGCGTCAGCGACCTCGGTCCGCACCATAGTGTCCAGCGCGGCATACCCGGCGGCCAGGGACCGCTCGGCGGGCTGGCCGCCCTGGATCCCCACCAACGCCACAATGGCCGGCTGGTAGAGCAACGACATCAGGTCCCGGCCATCAGCCGCGACCCCAGCGAACGCGCCGGCCGCGACGGCATATCCAGTCGCGGGCAGAACGCTCTCGGCGACCAGGGTCGCCTGCACGTAGGGGTCGGCCTGCTGCGCGGCAGCGAGTTGCGCTCCCGCCACAGTGACCGCCACGGCGGCCGAGCCGCGCTGCCACGTCTCTGCGATCGCCTGCGGATCCACTGTGGCCCACCTGCGGGCCGCGTCCGCCGCCGCCGCGGTCACGAGCACCTGACGGGCGGCGTAGTGGGCCTGTGCTACCTCAGTTGGCGCTGGCATCGGAGAACGCCGGCGCCGTCGGACGCGCCGACAACTGGTTGGCGATCTGCGTCAACGGATCCGCGACGGCCGCCTGCTTGTCGGCCTCCTCCATGCGGGCAATCTGCGCGTCGGTGTATCCCAGACCCTCACGGGTCTGCCGCAGCGGCACGATCGGCTTCGGCAGGTTGTACAGCTTCACCGCGGCGTCGGCCTTCTGGGCGATCGTCGGCGTCGACGGATCCCGCCAAATCGTCTCCAGCCGCTTGTACCGCGGATCCCAGTCGCCCTCCTGGAGCCGCTTAACCAGCCGCATCGTCTGCTCGTACCCGCCGCCGATCGGAACCATCTTCCGCTCGGCGCGCTTCACCAGCCGCATCTCGGCGGACCGAATCGAGTCCGCGCTGGGCGGGTTCTCCGTCGTGAGGCCGAGGTAGTGCGGCGGGAGACCGGCGATGCTGGCGACCAGCCGCGCCAGTTGGTTGATTGTCTCGTGGAAGTTCGCCAGGTTCGCCGAGGCGAACTCGAACGTCTTCGCCGTGCCGTCATCGTCGGGAATCGCCAGCAGGCGGCCGAGGATGGCCTGCAACGCGGTGAGCTTGTTGCCCTTCGCGTCCTCAATGTCATCGGGGCCGATGCCGAAGATGCCCCGCAACGGCAGCGCCACGAACTCGGCGGCGACCATCATGTCCGTCGCGATCTTGTTAGCGGCCTGCGCCAGCGGCAGGATCGGCGACAACTCCGACCGACCCAACTGGTCCGACAGGCGCGCCCGATTGACCACCGGCGCGACCGGCACCTCGCCCAGGTTGTGGACGTCCTCATCGATGACGATGCCGTTTTCGCGCCACTGCGTCTTGTTCGGCAGGTACAGCGTGGCGTACTGCGTCCCTACGCCGTTGCCGGGCGCGATGCCGTTCGGTGTCTGGATCGTGGTCGAAGGCGACGCCTCCGGGTCCACGGTCCGCCGCAGCACCGCCCGCACCTTGCGGGTGCGGGGGTCGATGTCGGCATACATTTCCAGCGGCGACTCGAACGTGATCAGCGGAGTATCCCGGTCGTCGGCGTTCGTCCCCACGCAGACATAGGACCGCTTCATAACCAGCGCGTCGACACGGCCGAGTTGCGAACCCTCGTCAGCGTTGTTCTCCTGCCACACCCGCCACAGGTCATCATCCGCGTCCGACTGGTCCGGCAGCCGGAACCCCTCCGGGTCCAGGCGCTCCTCCACCGAGTCCACCACCAGCTGAGGCCACGCGATCACGACCTGCTGCAGCCGGTCGCCGATCTCCCGAAAGATCTCCGGATGCATGTACGCCCTGCTCGACAGCAACTCGTACTCGTTGTTCAACGTCACCAGCCCGGGCCGCTCCCGGTCGTGCAACTGGGACAGGCGGGCAACCCATTCGTCATCGGAGGTGGGGAGCACGCGACCCCCTCACTGCATGACGATGAGCTTGCGGCGGGCCTTGCGCTGCCAGCCGCCCTTCGCGAGGGCATCCAGGCGGGCCTGCCACGACAGGCACCCGGCCATGGCCAGGTCGATGTAGAGCGGAGCATCCGGACGCGGCTTGTAGATCGTCCACAGCGGTGTGTCGTCATCGTCGAGCTGGTGCAGATCACCCTTACGGGCCGCGCCAACGTGCCGGGCGAACGCCTCATGCCCGGACTGCGTCAACGCGCCCGACGTCTGCGCGGTGCGGTAGGCCCGCATCGCCTGGCCGATCTGCCGCGGCCTGTTCGTGTACCACTCCAGCACCCGCTTCTCGCCGTACCGGCCCGACCACTTCGCCACGTTCGCCTCGAACCGCGGCGGATCCGCATACACCAGCACCACCTGGTACTCCGCCATGGTGTCGGCCATCACGCCGTCAACCTGCTCGTCGGTGACTTCCCAGTCGTCGCCGGCCTTGCCCTCGGGCTTCTCCCACACGGCCAGCGGCCACTGGAAGCCAGTCTCGATGTGCGTCGCCACGAACCCGCAGGCATCACGCCACCGGGCGCCGTCGAAGCCGACCGTGATCGGCTCGCCGCGATCGACCCGAACATCCGGGCGCCGCAGCGACTTCCACCGGATCGGGTCGAACGCCTGCCTCGACGCCGACACCCGCCGGTTGAGCCAAACCCGCTCCCAGTAGGCCCGGTCGGTGTCGGGCTGCATGTACAGGTTCGCGATCGAGTCGACCTGGCCCTCGAAGTCGACCCACTTCGCCAGAGCCGGCCCGGACGCGACCCGGATCGCCTCGCGGATCTGGACCGGATCCTCGAGGTCCTCATCGTCGCGGGCCGGGGCCTCACGGTGGAAGAAGAACAGGGTGGCGTCCTTCGCCTTGCCCTTCGCGATCATGTCCGCGTAGTCGTGGGTGTCCTGCGCGACCGACCCCTCGCCCTCGGCGTAGGTCGTCGTCGTCTCGAACTCCCACGCGTCCGCGATGACACGCTTCGGGATGTTCATCTTCATCGTCTGCCGGGCCTCTTTCTGGCGCGGCAGAGTCATGCGGTGGGTCTCGTCAAAGTGCTGGCATGTCGTCCGGGCGCCGTCCGCGCTGTCGGGCGCGGTCGCGAGCGCCTCGGCCTTGCCGTCGCCGTAGGCGCGGGTGATCCGCTGAAACCCGGCGTCGAACAGTTCCGCGTCCGGGCCTTCCTGGCACATACACAGCAGCGCCCCGTAGGCCAGTTCCTCGGTCTGCTTCTCCGTGTACGCGATCATCGGAATGTACGGGTCCCGTACCGGTGCGCCCACAGGCACGTACAGCTTGCCCTGCTTGCGCCACCCATCCGTGCGGACAGGTCCCTCGGGGTGGAGCTCGGCGAACATCACCCACGCGGCCAGTTCGGTCTTCGCCGAACCCTTCCGCAGCGAAATCGCGACCCGCTTGAACCGGCGCCGGCCGGCCCGCGGATGCCCATGCGGGTACACCTGGTAGATCCGGTCTATCAGCGCCGCTTTCTCGACGTCGATAACCGGCTTCTGGCCCCGCAAGTCGCCCGGGCCGTGGATCGCGCATTCCTCGATGAGCTGCCGGACCTGCGGGCCGAGAGTCGGCCACGGTTCCTCATCGAGCGACGGGATAACGAACGTGCTCACACGGCGCGCAGCGCCGCGAACGGATCCTTGCCCGTCGTCGTAGCCTTCGCCGGAGTCGCCCGGCGGCGAGCACCCCGGTCCTGCGCCTCATCGACCTTCTCGATCTCCCACTGCAACCGGCGGCGGTCGATCGGCGTCAGGCCGAAGCACTGCCGCTGGAGCCGGATCTCAGCCGCGGCAGTCCAATGAGGCTTCAGCCAGAACCCATCGACGAGCACGGCGAGGACGAACAGGCCGTGCCGGTCCGACGGCTCATACTCCGGCGCCATCGGCGACGCCCACACGTCCGCCCACCAGGCGATCGTCTGCGGATGCCACTCCCGGTCCTCGGGCAGCGGGGGCGCCTGGATGTCGTGAACGGCCTGAAGCGTGGCGCGGGTGGTCGACTTGTTTCGGCGCGCAGGGTTGCGCTTGGGCATCGCGGGCATGTCGGGCCTCCCTGGACGACTCCTGGTCGTCACCGTGGGTCACGATCTCAAGATCGTTTTTTGCCATAGATCCGTACGGACCAAAATCCGCC
>JAZJZX010000022.1:25130-89914 GCA_040389445.1 Chloroflexota bacterium | reverse complement strand
GAGAGTGACAAAGTCGCTGTCCCCTTAGCCCGGACAGAATCGCTGTCCCTCGACACATATTGGCATCGGGCGATTGACGCTCGTGGCAGGTCGCCGTACACTCCCCGTTCGCGCCCCGACCAGATTCGGGGTGCCTACTCCTGTCTCACAGGCTCGCGGTCCTCATCCGACCGCGCGACCGCCAAGCACGTCCGCAGAGGATCCATGTACGCAGTCATCGAGACCGGCGGGAAGCAGTACCGCGTCGAGGTCGGCACCGAGCTTCAGGTCGAGCTCCTGGAAGTCAGCCCCGGCGACGCCATCACCCTGGATCGGGTCCTGCTGATCGCCGACGGCGATGTGGCCGAGATCGGTCGCCCCCTCGTCGAGAACGCCACGGTGGCGGCCGAAGTCGTCGGCCAGATTCGCGGCGAGAAGGTCATCAGCTTCAAGTACCGCCCGAAGGCGCGACGCCGCGTGAAGAAGGGGCACCGTCAGGAACTGACCGTCCTCCGGATCAGCGACATCGTGCTCGGAGGGCGGAGCGCGGCGGCTGACGCCGCGAAGGCCGTGGAAGCCAGGCGCACCGAGCGTCAACGCCTTGAGGACGCCGCCCGGAAGCAGGCCGAAGCGGACGCGGCCCTCGCCGCCAGGCTCGCGCCCGCCAAGCTCGCGCCCGGGTCGAAGGCCGGGGCAGCGAGCACCGCCGCCAGGCCCGCGAGGTCGACGAAGGTCGCGAAGGCGGCAGCCCCCGCCCCCGCGAAGGCGGCAGCCCCCGCGAAGGCGGCAGCCCCGGCACCGACCAGGACCGCCCCGGCTGCGAAGGCGAAGGCGGTTCCCGCCGCGACGACGGAGACAGCATCGCCCGCAGCAGCGAAGACCACGAAGCCCAGGGCCGCGAAGGCCACGGGGTCGGAGCAGACGGCTCCCGTCGACAAGCCCAGGCGCGCTCGCGCAACGAAGAAGGACGAGTAGTCGAGATGGCCCACAAGAAGGCCGGCGGCACATCCAAGAACGGTCGCGACAGCGTCGGCCAGCGGCTTGGCATCAAGGCCGGTGACGGCCAGCTCGTGACGGCCGGCACGATCATCGTCCGACAGCGCGGCATGACCTTCCTCGCCGGCAAGGGCACGGGCCTCGGCGACGATTACACGGTCTTTGCGAAGGTGCCGGGCAACGTCAAGTTCGAGCACGCCACCAGGACCAGGAAGCGCGTCAGGGTCATTGAGCTCGAAGCCACCGTCGCGGCTGAAACCGTCGCGGCTGAAGCCTGACCGAGAATCGACAGAGCGGCGACCACCGAAGGGGCAAGGCGACCCCATACGGACGGCGTCGAGGAGAACACCAGTGAAGCCAGACATTCATCCCGAATACCATCAGGCGGCGGTTCATTGCGGTTCCTGCGGGACGGAGTGGAGCGTCGGGTCGACACGAACCGAACTTCGCGTCGACGTCTGCGGCAACTGCCATCCGTTTTTCACCGGCAAGCAGACGATCATCGACACGGCCGGTCAGGTCGAGCGGTTCCAGAAACGCCTCGAGCGTCAGGTACGCGCCGGCTGACGCCCCCGGCGGCGTTCAGCGGGAGGCAGCGGCGGGCCCGAAAACGGCCCGCCGTCGTGATTCCCCGGGGCCGCCGGTAGACTTCCACCCATGGCACGATTCAATTACGGTGGTCAGGCCCTGATCGAGGGCGTCCTCATGCGCGGTCGCGATGCGATCGCCGTTGCGTTTCGACACCCCGAGGGGCACATCGTCTGGGCATCCGAGCCCCTCACGACGGGGCCCCACGGCTGGCGTTTCGCCACGGCTCCGCTGGTCCGCGGCCTCGTGCTCCTGTACGAGACGCTCATCGTCGGGACGCGCTGGCTCATCCGCAGCGCCAACATCCAGGCAGAGGAGGACGGGGCCGAACTCGGTCGCGGATCCGTTGCGCTGATGCTCGGGATCACGCTCCTCCTCGGCATCGGCGTGTTCTTCCTGCTCCCGCTGGTCATTGCCAGCGTGACGACGGCGAACATCGAGCAAGGCTTCGTCCAGCATCTCGTCGAAGGTGTCGTCAGGGTGGCCATCTTCCTCGGCTACCTGACCCTGATTTCGCGTGCGCCGGATATTCGTCGAGTGTTCCAGTATCACGGTGCCGAGCACATGACCATCCACGCCCTGGAGGCCGGCCAGCCGCTGACCACGGCCAACGTCCGCACCCACCCGACCGCCCACCCGCGCTGCGGTACCGAATTCCTCGTCGTCCTGATCGCCCTGTCGATCATTGCGTTCAGCCTGGTCGGTCGGCAGGAACCCCTGGTGATGATCGGGAGCCGGATCCTGCTGATCCCGGTCCTCGCCGCGGTGGGCTACGAGATCCTGCGCCTCGGGGCGCGGCATCGCGCCAACCCGATGGTTCGGGCAATCATGTGGCCCGGAATGCTCGTCCAGATGATCACCACGAAGGAACCCTCGGACGATCAGATCGAAGTGGCGATCGTGTCGATGGAACAGGCGCTCCACGCCGATGGAGAGGCCGTCCCGACGGGTTCGGATCAGCCCGACCGCACACCGCTGGATCCGATCGCGGCGACCACCTCCTCGGCATGAGCGAGCTCGACGCGAGGCTCGCCGAGCTCGCCGTCCAGTTCGACGACCTCCAGGCGCAACTGGCGCTGCCCGAGACGAGCAGCGACCCCGATGCCATCCGCCGACTCGGACGGGAGTTCGCCCGGATGGAGCCCGTCGTCGCCGCGTATCGCCGGCTCCTCGATACCCGTGCGGAGCTGGCCGGAGCGCGGGAGATGCGCGATTCCGATAGCGATGAGGACGTTCGATCGATGGCGCGGGATGAGGTCGATCGCCTCGAGGTGAACGAGACCCGCCTGATCGAGGAGCTGAAGCTCCTGCTGCTGCCGCGCGACCCGGCCGACGACGGCAACGTGATCCTCGAGATCCGGGCCGGCGCCGGTGGGGAGGAAGCGGCGCTGTTCGCCGCCGAGCTCCTCCGGATGTACCTCCGCTACGCCGAGCGGCACCGCTGGACTCCGGAGGTGATGAGCGTCAACGAGACGGGCATCGGCGGTGTCAAGGAGGCGATCGTCCAGATCGCCGGCGACGGGGCGTATTCGCGGCTCAAGTTCGAAGGCGGGACGCACCGCGTCCAGCGGGTCCCGGCGACGGAATCATCGGGGCGGACGCACACCTCGACCGCGACCGTCGTGGTCATGCCCGAGGTGGAGGAAACGGAGATCCAGATCGATGAGGAGCGCGACCTGCGGATCGACGTCAAGCGCTCTTCGGGGCCCGGCGGACAGTCCGTCAACACGACCGACTCGGCCGTTCGCATCACGCATCTGCCGACGGGCCTCGTGGTGGAAATCCAGGACGAGAAGAGCCAGCACAAGAACAAGGCGAAAGCCATGGCGGTCCTCCGGGCCCGCCTTCAGGACGCCGAGCGTCGGCGCCAGCGCGAGGCGGATTCCGCCGCCCGCCGCTCGATGATCGGTTCTGGTGATCGAGCCGACAAGATCAGGACCTACAACTTCCCGCAGGATCGGCTCACCGACCATCGGGTCAACGTGGATCTGTCCAACCTGCCGAGGGTCATGGACGGCGATCTGGACCGGCTCATCGACACGCTCATCACCACGGATCAGGCCGAGCGCCTCGCCGACCTCGTGGAGCCGGCGTCCGCGGACGCCTGAGCGGGACCGTGGCGACTGTCGGGGCGCTCCTGCGCGACGCAGCGGAGCGGTTTCGCGCGGCGGGCGCCGAATCACCAAGGCTGGACGCGGAACTCCTCATGGCGAACGTGCTTGGAATCGACCGATCCGGCGTTCTTGCCCATCCCGAGGTGCCGGTGGGGGACGGCCACCTGGCCCGCTTCGCGGAGGCCGTCACGCGCCGCGAGGCCGGCGAACCGGTTGCCTACCTTCGTGGCGTCCGGGAATTCCTGGGCCTGGCCCTCGCCACCGATGAACGGGCCCTCATTCCCCGGCCCGAAACGGAGCGCCTGGTGGAGCTCGCGGAGGCGGATGTCGCGCGGCGCCTGGTGTCGGCGCCTCGATCGGCCGGGACCCGACCGATCCGGATTGCCGACGTGGGGACCGGCAGCGGCGCGATCGCGGTCGCCCTGGCCGCCCGGCTTCGGGCGCGACGGATGCTCGATGAGGTGGACATCCTGGCGATCGATGATGATGCCGCGGCGCTCGACCTGGCGAAGGAGAACGCCGTTGCCCATGCCGTCGCGGACCAGATGCGCTTTGCCGAGGCGGATCTCGTCCCGCTCTCGGAACCCGCCTTCGATCTCCTGCTCGCGAACCTGCCCTACCTCAGCACGGCCGACATGGCCCACCTGCCGGCCCCGATCCTGTTTGAGCCTCGTCATGCCCTCGATGGCGGCGAGGACGGACTGGACGTGATCCGCCGGCTCGTGGCCATCCTCCCCGAGGTGCTTGCCCGGGACGGGCTGGCTCTGCTCGAGATCGGTGCCGATCAGGCAGGCGGCGTTTCGGGATTGGTCGTCGCGTTGGCGGGTCGATGGACCTGCGCGGTCGAACGGGATCTCGCGGGGCTGTCGCGGATCGCCCGGATCGAGCGTTGAGGACCATGGCGCACCGGTTCGTCCCGCGGTCGGTGCCCGCCGCGCTGCCGATTCGGATGATCGCCCTGGACATCGACGGGACACTGGTGGACGAGGACCTGGTCCTTCGAGACCGGACGGTCGCCGCGATCCGCCACGCGTCCCGGCGCGGAATCCACGTGTCGCTGGTGACGGGACGCATGACGTCATCGGCGATTCGATTCGCGGAAACCCTGGGTCTCGCGACGCCCGTGATCGGCTACCAGGGCGCGTTGATACGCGAGATGCCGGACCATCCGCCCCGCGTCGGCCGAATGCTCCGACATCGTCCGCTCGATCCGATCGTGGCCCGAGCCGCCGTCGCATGGAGCCGTGAGCGAGGACTGGATCCGCATGTGAACCACCTCGAGCGGCTGGTCATCCGTGCCGACGACCCGCGGGTGGACGACTATTCCGCGTTCCTCGGCACCCGCGCAACGCGCGTTCCCGACCTCGCCGGATGGATCCGCAACCCCGTGACCAAGATCGTGGCCGTCGGACCCCCCGGCCTGCCGATGGGACTCCTCGCCGCGGCGAGGATTGCGTTCAGCGGCCGGGCCGACGTCACCGTCGCGCACCCGCGCTTCCTCGAGTTCGTGGCGCCGAGCGTCTCCAAGGGCGAGGCCGTCCGCTGGCTGGCCCGCCGGGGCGGCCTGGACCTGGCGCATGCCCTGGCCATCGGGGATCAGCTGAACGATCTCGAGATGCTGTCCGCGGTGGGCCATGGAGTGGCGATGCCGTCCGCACCGGCGGCTGTGATTGCCGCCGGCCGGTACGTCGCGCCATCGCTCACCGAGGAGGGAGCGGCGGAGATCATCGAACGACTCGCCCTGGCGAGTCCGCGCGACGCGGCGTCCGCCCAGGTCGAGCTCGAGGAAGTGGCGACGGCGCTCCGGGCCGGATCGGCTGTCGACTCGGTCGATTGGCCGGGTTCCGGCAGATGACCATTCCGCCGAAGCCCGAGCGCCCGATCGTGCTGCCCGACGATGACATCGGCCGCGCCGTGGCGATCGACGTGCTGGCAAAGGGCGGCGTCGTGGCCCTGCCGACCGATACGGTGTACGGAATCGCGGTGATGCTGACGAGTCCGGGCGGCATCGAGCGACTGTTTCACGTGAAGAATCGCCCACCGGAGAAGGGGATCGCCCTGCTCCTCGCGACGGCGGAGCAGGCATCGGTCGTCGGCATTCCCAACCATGCATCACGGCGCCTTGCGGCCGCGTTCTGGCCCGGACCGCTCACGCTGGTGCTTCCGCGCCGGCCCGGTGCCGATCTTCCGGCCGTCCTGACCGATGGCAATCCGACCGTTGGCGTGCGACTGCCGAACCACGCCTGCCCCAGGGCGCTGGCCGCGGCGCTCGGACCACTCCCGACCACATCGGCCAACCGCAGTGGCGGGCCGGATTCGCTGGACGTGGACATGGTCGTCGAGCAGCTGGGCGCCCGGGTGGATCTGATCCTCGATGGGGGGCGAACGCGCGGCGTCGTCCCGTCGACCGTCGTGGACTGCACCGTGTCGCCGCCGCTGGTGCTCCGTGAAGGCGCCCTGGGGAGCGCCCGAATCCAGCGCGCCCTGCAGGCACGGACCGGGCGGGAGGCGCGGTGAGTGGCGCGACGAGTGTGGGACGATAGCGTCGTCATCGGATCGGTGGAGGACGTGATCCAGGCCCACGACGCTCGGCAGGACAGGGCCGAGCGGGCCCGCGATGCAATCGGGATGGATCGGGAAGGAGCGGTTTGCCATGACAGTCGCCAGGGATCAGGCACTCGGCTGGGCTCCGCTCGCCGAGGTCGATCCGGAGCTCTGGTCGGCGATGGTCCAGGAACGGCACCGCCAGCGAGACAAGATCGAACTGATCGCGAGCGAGAACTACACCTTCGCTGCCGTGATGGAAGCGCAGGGGTCGTGGCTCACGAACAAGTACGCCGAGGGTCTGCCCGGCAAGCGGTACTACGGCGGATGTGAGTACGTGGACATCGCCGAGGTGCTTGCGCAGAAGCGCGCCCTGGCGTTGTTCCCGGGTTCGGAGCACGTCAACGTGCAGCCCCATTCGGGCGCCCAGGCCAACATGGCGGCCTACTTCAGCGTCCTGCGGCCCGGCGACCGGATCCTCGGCATGAACCTTGCCCACGGCGGCCACCTCACCCATGGGTCGCCGGTCAACTTCTCGGGCCGCCTCTACGAGGTCCACCCATACGGTGTGGACGAGGCCACCGGTCGCATCGACTACGACGCCCTCGAGTCCATCGCGCGCGACGTGCGTCCGAAGATGGTCGTGGCAGGCGCGTCCGCGTACCCGAGACGCTTCGACTTCGAGCGCATGGCGTCGATTGCCCATGGCGTCGGCGCGCTGCTCTTCGTCGACATGGCGCACATCGCCGGCCTCGTCGCCGCAGGCGTCCACCCGAGTCCGTTTCCTCACGCCGATCTCGTGACGACCACGACGCACAAGACCCTGCGGGGCCCACGCGGCGGGCTGATCTTCAGCCGTACCAATCTCCCCGATGCCGTCGATCCGGCCGACTTCCCGATGATCAGGACCACGCTGGCGGCCCAGGTGGACAAGACGGTCTTCCCCGGAGTCCAGGGCGGCCCCTTGATGCACGTGGTGGCCGCGAAGGCCGTCGCACTGCTGCTCGCAGCGGGAGACGCCTTCAAGGAGGACCAGCGCCGGACCGTCGAAAACGCGGCGGCCCTGGCGGCGGCCCTTTCGGATCGGGGGGCCCGGGTGGTCTCGGGAGGCACGGACAACCACCTCATGCTGGTGGACGTGACCCCACTGGGTGTGACCGGCAAGGAGGCCGAACACCTGCTGGACGAGATCGGCATCACCGTGAACAAGAACGCCATCCCGTTCGATCCGCTGCCACCGAATACGTCGTCCGGGATCCGCGTGGGCACGCCTGCCGCCACGACCCGTGGGTTCGGGCCCGACGAGATGCGCACCATCGCGCGGCTCATCACCGATGCGATCGAGCGCCGGGATGACGACGCCAGTCGCGCCGATCTCGCCGCGGAAGTTCGCTCGATCGTGGAGCGCTTTCCTGTTCCGGGGCTCCCGGCAGAGGTGGCATGACCTTCATTCCCGGTGCCGCCGCCACGCTGCCCCTCCTGGTCGGAGCCTTCGCCGCCGCCGCCGCGATCGCCCTCGTGCTCACACCCGTGGTCCGCACCCTCGTGGGGCGGCGCGGGATCGTCGATGCGCCGAACCATCGCCGCGTCAACACGAGCCCGGTCCCGCGCGGCGGCGGGGTCGCGGTGGCGGCGGCGTTCCTGGTGGTTGGCGGAGGGCTGACGCTGGTTCGTGGAGAAGTCTCCCTGATGCCCGCGCCGGTCGGGATCACCGGGGGGCAACTCGGGGCCCTGTTTGCCGGCGGAGCGCTGGCGGCGCTGATCGGAGCGGCAGACGACGTCTTCGATCTTCGGGCCCGATGGCAGTTCCTCGGCCAGATCGGCCTCGCCGTGTTCGCGGTCCTCCTCGGCATCGGTGTGGTGGTGGTCAGCAATCCATTCGGGCCCGGGACCATCGTGTTCGCGACCCCGTTTGCCGTGGCATTCACGCTCGTCTGGATCATCGGGATGCTCAACAGCATGAATTTCATCGACGGCCTCGATGGACTGTCGACCGGGATCGCGTTCATCGCCGCGCTCACCCTCGGGATCCTCAGCCTCACGACACTCGTGAACCAGCCCTACGTCGCCGTCATGTGCATCGCCTTTGCCGGCGGCCTCCTCGGGTTCCTGCGCTTCAACTTCCAGCCGGCCTCGATCTTCCAGGGGACTTCCGGCGTGATGTTCATGGGCTACACCCTCGCCATCCTCTCGATCCTGGGCGCGGCCAAGGTCGTCGTCGCGATCCTGGTCCTCGGCGTACCGATCATCGACACCTTCTGGGTGATCGTGCGCCGTCTCCTGAACGGCCGATCGCCGTTCACGCCCGATCGTGGCCACATCCACCATCGCCTCCTCGACCTGGGCCTGAGCCATCGACGCACGGTCGTGTTGATCTACGCGATCTGCGCGACGCTCGGCGCGCTGTCACTGGTCGTGTCGACCGCCACCCAGATCTATGCGTTTCTCGGCGCCCTGATGGCGTTCGGCGTGGTCCTGTTCCTGCTGACCCGTGGACCCCGGGAGGCGCTGGAGTCCGAATCCTACGAAGCCGGGGATGACGCGTGAAGGCTTGGCGCAACCGCCTCCGCAGTCCGAAGGATCGGGATCCGGCGATCTCGCCCGAGGATCTTGCCTGGCGCATCGGGGCCGCGGACCTGCGTCCGGAAGGTTCCGAGCCGCGCTCGGAGGAGCTGCCCGAGAACCTGGTCATCGCTTCGACCCGGGCGGTTCCGCCTCGCGGCCGCTCGCCCCACGCACATCCGATCACCGATTCGAGGACGCGGCGCGCGGCGCTGTGGCGCGATACGTCCGCCGTCCTGCTGCTGGTGGTGGGCCTCGTCCTCGTCTCGCAGCTTGTGTCGAACAATGGTGGCCAGATCGTGACGAGGACGGCGCAGCCGGGGCAGGTGGCGGGGGCGACGGACGTGGCGGGCGGCGCGACCCCTGGTTCGGGGCCTTCCACGGCACCGATCGGTCCGGTCATCGACCCCGGTCTGCTGCCCGGACTCGGGGCCACGCCGACGCCGATTCCCGTGGGTACCGTCGCGCCCGGGACACCCAGGCCGACTGGAAGGCTCGCGCCGACACCGCGCCCCGCTCCGAGTCCCGGAGGCTCGCCTGCCCCCACGCCGGCCCCGACGCCCGTCCCCACGCCGACTCCCACGCCGACCCCCACGCCGCCCGTGCCAACCGATACCCCGGCACCCGTGCCAACCGATACCCCGACGCCCGCGCCAACCGACCCCCCCACCCCTGCGCCAACCGATACCCCGGCACCCGTTCCAACCGACACTCCGGTTCCGATCCCGACTGCGTGAGCAACACCCTTGTGAAGTGGACGCGGTGGCATCTGCGCGGTGTCGTCCTGGGCCGCGGCGAGCCCGTAGTTCGAGACGGCCGGAACCTGAGCATGGGGCCCGGTTGCAACCGTCCCGCAACCTACGCACGGCGGTTCGCAGGGACCCTCTGGTATACTCCGGCGGCTTTGCCAGGGTGCCGATGATCGAGCCGGGCCGCGGAGCGGCCTATCTCGCCCTCTTTTCGGAGATCGGGTTCGTCCTGCTCGTGACGACTCTGGCGGGCGTCGGCATCGGCTATTGGGCCGACCAGCGACTGGGGACCATCCCCGTCTTCGTGCTCATCGGCTTGCTGGTGGGGATGGGGATCGGGGCTCGGGCGGTCTGGCTGCTCGTCAGCCGGTTTCTGGCCTCGATGGATGATCACACGTGAGCGCACGAACGCGCGGCAACGAAACTCAACGAGCGCGGCAGATGCCGCGCTCCTGTGTGTGGAGCGAGCGTTGACGAACGAGCGGACGGCCGAGGCGGCCGCCCCGATGTCCAACCGGAAGAAGATCCTGATCGCGCTGGTCGCGGTGGTCGTGCTGGATGTCCTGGCCGCCATCTTCGTCGCCCCCTTCCCGAAGGGCGGTGCGCCGGGTGATGCCTTCGCCTTCCCGGCCGACGGCATCGCGGCCAACCTCGAGCTCCCCGCTCCGTACGTCATCTGGGACCTGGCCCCGGAAGCCGGGGCGTCCGGAATCGTCCAGTTCCACCCGAGCATCACATCGACGATCCTTACGCAATGGATCGTGATCGCGGTCGTGCTGGCCATCATGATCCTGGCCACTCGCGGCATGCGCGAGATTCCCGGACGGGCGCAGAACATCGTCGAATTCGCGTACGAGTCCCTGCACAACTTCGCCACCTCGCTCGGCGGCCCGGCGGCTGCGCGGTACGTCCCGCTGTTCGCGGCGTTCTTCCTGTACATCCTCTTCTCGAACTGGAGCGGTCTGATCCCGCCCGTCGGCAAGCTGGAGCTGCTGCGGGCGCCCACGAGTGACGTCAACGTGACGATCGGCCTCGCGCTCGTCAGCTTCACCTTCTTCCAGGTCGAGGGCTTCCGCGCGCTCGGTGTCCGCGGCTACATCGGGAAGTTCCTGCCCGTCGGCGAATTCAGGAACGGTATCGGCGCCGGGGCCATCGCGATGTTCGTCGGCCTGATGGAACTCCTGCTCGAATTCGTCAAGCCCCTGACGCTGAGCATGCGACTCTTCGGCAACATCTTCGGCGGGGAGGTGGCGCTCGGCGTCATGACCGCCCTGACCGTCGCGATCATCCCCGTGGCCCTGGTGGGCCTCGAGGTCTTCCTCAACGCGGTCCAGGCGCTGATCTTCAGCGTCCTGACCCTCATGTTCACGCTCGCCGCGATCGAGGGCCATCATTCGGATGAGCATCCGGGCGGTCACGACGAGATGGCCATCGCGACTCCCGTTCCCCACCCCAGCCTGGAGCGATAAGCGCTCCCCATCCATCCGGTCTCAATGCGCCCGGGCACCCCCCGGGAATTAGGAGGAATGCACCACATGGAAAACATCGGAGCGGGCCTCGCGGCTCTGGGCGTTCTCGGACCCGGCATCGGCATCGGCATCCTTGCCGGCATGTCCAGCAGCGCGATCGGACGCAATCCCGACGCGGCCGGCCAGATCCGCGGCCTGGCGATCATCCTCGCGGCGTTCGCAGAAGGCCTCGGCGTGCTCGCGATCGTCGTCGGCATCCTGACGATCTTCATCAAGTAGTCGCAGCGGAACCGGAGCCCCACCGTGGATCTGTACGCCATCGCCGGCGGAATCGCCCAGGGGGCAGGTGCCCTCCAGGCCGAGGAAGGCCCCGGCCTGGTGATCAACGGCTTCTGGATCATCGTTTCGGCCGCCAACTTCCTGTTCTTCCTGTTCATCATCTGGCTCGTCGCATTCAAGCCGATCAGCAGCATGCTGTCGACGCGGCGAGAGCGGATCGAGCAGGGCATCAAGGACGCGGAGCAGGCGCGGAGCGATCGTGACAGCGCGGAGCAGGAGCGTCGTACCGCTCTGGCCGAGGCTCGTCGGGAGGCGAACGAGATCCTCGCCCGCGCCCAGAAGGTGGCCCAGGAAACCCGGGACGCCGATATCGCCGCGACCCGGGAGGAACTCGAGCGTCTGCGCGTCCGGGCAGCCTCCGAGATCGAGGCGGAGAAGGGGCGGGCGCTCGCGGATCTGCGGGCCGAAGTCGCGGACCTCGCCCTCGCCGCGGCCGGCAAGGTCGTCGGCGAAACCATGAATGACGCGCGCCAACGGCGGCTCGTGGAGGAATTCCTCGCGACCCCGACCGGAGACACGCGGAACTGATGGCCCGACCATCCACCGCCACGCGCCGCTACGCCGAGGCAGCGTTCGAGCTCGCCGAGCGAGACGACGCATTCGAGGTCTGGGCGTCGGGGCTCGCCCTGGTCGCCGGCGTGGCCAGTGACGAGTCCGTCGCCCGGATGGCCGACAACCCCGCGATTCCCTATGACAACCGGCAGGCCGCGGTCTCGAGCCTCTTCAAGGATCGTGTGGCGCCCGGCGTCCTCAACCTCGCCCGGCTGCTCGCCAGGCGCGGCCGGTTCGAGAGCCTCCCGGCCGTGGCTGCGGAGTTCACCCGCCTGCTCAATCGTCGCAACGGCATCGTGGAGGCCGTCGTCACGAGCGCGGCTCCGCTCAGCGCCACCGAATCCGGGGCCATCCGCACCCGGCTCGAGGCGATGACTGGATCCGGCATCGACCTCCGGACCGGGGTCGATGAATCGCTCATGGGCGGCCTCACGATCAAGGTCGGAGATCAACTGCTCGACGCGAGTGTCCGCGGCCGCCTGGAGCGGTTGCGCGAGCGGCTCGTGGCGGATTCGCGCTAGGCCCAACCACCTCGCCCCGGCGAGGAACAAGCGGGCCGACGTCGCCCGAACTACGGAGAACCGATGGCCATTCGCTCGGACGAAATCGTCAGCATCATCAAGTCGGCGATCGACACCTTCGACCAGGGAACGGAGTCCCGGAGCGTCGGCACGGTCGTCGAGGTCGGCGACGGCATCGCCCAGGTCTACGGGCTCGACGGCGCCCTCGCGTCGGAACTCCTCGAGTTCCCCGACGGCGTCCGCGGCCTGGCCCTCAACCTCGAGGAGGAAACAGTCGGCGCCGTGATCCTCGGCGACGCGACGGCGATCAAGGAAGGCGACATCGTCAAGACGACGGGCCGCGTCGTCGAGGTCCCCGTCGGGCAGGCGCTCATCGGGCGTGTCGTGGACCCGCTCGGGCGGCCGCTCGACGACAAGGGCCCGATCAAGGCGACCAAGACCCGGCCCGTGGAACGGATTGCCCCTGGCGTCATCGTCCGCAAGGGCGTGGACACCCCGGTCCAGACCGGCATCAAGGCGATCGACGCCCTCATCCCGATCGGCCGGGGCCAGCGCGAGCTGATCATCGGCGACCGACAGACGGGCAAGACCGCGATCGCGATCGACACGATCATCAACCAGAAGGGCAAGGGCCTCGTCTGCATCTACGTGGCGATCGGCCAGAAGATGTCGACGGTCGCGAACACGGTCGCGACGCTCGAGAAATACGGCGCGATGGACCACACGATCGTCGTCGTCGCCGGTGCCGAGGACCCCGCGCCGCTCCAGTACCTCGCCCCGTACTCCGGGGTCGCCATGGGCGAAGAGGTCATGGAGGTCGGCGTCACGATCGACGGAGCGTTGGTCAAGGACGCCCTGTGCGTCTACGACGACCTCAGCAAGCATGCCTGGGCCTATCGCGAAATGGCACTCCTCCTGCGCCGTCCGCCGGGCCGCGAGGCGTACCCCGGCGACGTCTTCTACCTCCACAGCCGCCTCCTCGAGCGTGCCGCGCGCCTGAACGACGAGAACGGTGGAGGCTCGATCACCGCCCTGCCGATCATCGAGACCCAGGCGGGTGACGTGTCCGCCTACATCCCGACGAACGTCATCTCGATCACCGACGGCCAGATCTTCCTCGAGACGGATCTGTTCAATGCCGGGCAGCGGCCCGCCCTGAACATCGGCATCTCGGTGTCGCGCGTCGGCTCGGCGGCCCAGACCAAGGCGATGAAGAGCGTCGCTGCGCCGCTCAAGCTGGACCTCGCCCAGTACCGCTCCCTGGCCGCGTTCGCGCAGTTCGCCTCGGACCTGGACAAGGCGACCCGGGATCAGTTGACCCGCGGCGAGAAGCTGTCCGAAGTCGTCAAGCAGCCGCAGTACCAGCCGGTGCCCGTGGAGAACCAGGTCGCGATCCTGTACGCGGCGACGACCGGCCGGCTCGATGACATCCCGACGCCGAGGGTCCGGGAGTTCGAGACCCAGTTCTATCGCTTCCTCGATACGGAGCGCCCGTCGATCCTCACGGATCTCGGCAAGCGCAAGGTCCTGACCGACGACCTGAAGGCGGCCCTGGACGACGCCATCGAGACCTTCCGGGTCGAGGGCTTCGGCATGGAGCCGCGCGAGGGCGCCGGCAAGCCCGGCAAGAAGCCGGCGAAGGAGCCCGAGGCCGCCGCCGACGATGTGGCGGGCGAGCCCGAGGCCACCACCGCCGAATCCGACGCCGGCGCAACTGCGAAGGACAAGGCCTGACCCGTGGCCAGCCAGCGCGACCTGCGCCGCCGCATTCGCGACGTCGGGCGGATCAAGCAGATCACCCGGGCGATGCAGTTCGTGGCCGCCTCCAAGCTCAAGCGCGCCCAGGATGCGACGCTCGCGTCGCGCCCGTACTCTCAGAAGCTCGACGAGGTGCTCGCGGACCTCGCCGCGGTCCTGGGGACGGACGAGCATCCGCTCCTGGCGCCCCGTGAGGGCGGGAAGCGGCTCCTGGTGCTGATCACCTCGGATCGAGGGCTGGCGGGCCCGCTGAACACGAATACGATCCGTTTCGCGGCCCGGGCCATCACCGACCACAGCGGCGACATCACGGTCGCCAGCGTCGGCCGCAAGGGGCGTGATGCGATGCGACGCGCCCGGGTCCCGCTCGAGGCCCACTTCGCCGGCTTCGGCGACCGCCCGACGTTCGCCGACATCATCCCGTTGGCGCGGCTCATCACCGACGGCTATGTCAACGGCGAGTTCGGGCAGATCGACATCGTCTACCCACGCTTCGTGTCCACGCTCGTCCAGCGCCCGAGTGTCGAAGCCCTCCTTCCGATCAAGCCCGCCGACGACACGGCGGAGGGCATCCCGGGCAACCAGTTCATCTTCGAGCCGAATCCGGGCGCCGTCCTCGAACGGCTCCTGCCCCGGTACGTGGCGACGCGCCTCTTCCAGGCCGTGCTCGAGGCGAAGGCGTCCGAGGAGTCGTCGCGGATGGTCGCGATGAAGAACGCCACCGAGAACGCCGACGACCTGATCGATGAATACACCCTCGCCTACAACAAGGTCCGCCAATCCAACATCACCCGCGAAATGATCGAAATCGCAACCGGCGCGCAGGCGCGCTGACCGCGCCGTATCAGGAGGCACCCGACCACATGGCAACCGCGACGAAGACAGCCAAGGACACCGGCCTCGGCCGCGTCATCCAGATCACCGGACCGGTCGTCGACATCGAGTTCCCGGCGGGCCATCTCCCGGCCATCTTCAACGCCGTCGAGCTCGAGCGCGAAGGCCAGGATCCGCTCGTCTGCGAGGTCCAGCAGCATCTCGGCAACAACTGGGTCCGCGCCGTCGCGATGACCACCACTGACGGCCTGCCGCGTGGCGGTGCGGTCCGAGACACCGGGGCGCCGATCACGGTCCCGGTCGGCGAGGCCACCCTCGGCCGCGTCTTCGATGTCCTCGGCAAGCCGATCGACGGCAAGGGCGACGCGGAGGCCAGGCACTCCCTCCCGATCCACCGGTCGGCGCCAGCCTTCGACGAGCAATCGACCGACGTCGAGGTCTTCGAGACGGGCCTCAAGGTCATCGACCTGATCTGCCCGTTCCGGAAGGGCGGCAAGATCGGCATCTTCGGCGGCGCCGGCGTCGGCAAGACGGTCATCATCCAGGAGCTGATCCGGAACGTCGCCCAGGAGCATGCCGGCGTGTCCGTCTTCGCCGGCGTCGGCGAGCGGTCGCGCGAAGGCAACGACCTCATCAAGGAGATGACCGACTCGGGCGTCATCGCCAAGACGGCCTTCGTCTTCGGGCAGATGAACGAGCCGCCGGGCGCCCGCCTGCGCGTCGGCCTGACCGCCCTGACCATGGCCGAGTACTTCCGCGATGAGGAGGGCCGCGACGTCCTCCTGTTCATCGACAACATCTTCCGGTTCACCCAGGCGGGCTCCGAGGTGTCGGCACTCCTCGGCCGGATGCCGTCCGCGGTCGGCTACCAGCCGAACCTTGCGACCGAGATGGCCGCGCTCCAGGAACGGATCACGTCGACGAAGAAGGGCTCGATCACGTCGCTCCAGGCGGTCTTCGTGCCCGCCGACGACTACACGGACCCCGCGCCGGCCACGACCTTCGGACACCTCGACTCGACGATCCGCCTCGAGCGGAGCATCGCGGAGCTGGGCATCTACCCGGCCGTCGATCCGCTGACCTCGACATCGCGCGTTCTTGACCCCCTCATCGTGGGTCAGGAGCACTACGACGTCGCCCAGGAGACCAAACGCGTCCTCCAGCGCTACCAGGACCTCGAGCAGATCATCGCCATCCTCGGTGTCGACGAGCTGTCCGAGGACGACAAGGCCACGGTCGCCCGGGCGCGCCGACTGCAGCGCTTCATGAGCCAGCCGTTCTTCGTCGGCGAGGTCTTCACCGGCCGACCCGGCGTGTACGTGACGATCAAGGACACGATCGCGTCGTTCAAGGAGATCCTCGACGGCAACGTCGACACGCTGCCCGAGCAGGCCTTCTTCCTGGCCGGGACGATCGACGACGTGCGGGCCAACGCGGCGAAGCTGGAAGGCTGATCCGATGTCCCTCCTGCTCGAGATCGTCACGCCCGAGAAGCTTGCCTACAGCGACACGGTGGACGCCGTCGTCCTGCCGGGAAGCGAGGGCGAGCTCGGCGTGCTGCCCCATCACGCACCGCTCGTCTCGATGCTCGGCGTTGGCGAGCTCCGGATTCGGAAGGGCGGCGACGTCGAAGCCTTCGCCATCGTCGGAGGGTTCCTCCAGGTACGGCCAGACAAGGTCGTGGTGATGGCGGAGATGGCCGACATGGCGTCGGACATCGATCTCGAGAAGGCGGCCGAGGCCCGACGTGAGGCTGAGAAGGCGCTCGAGGGTGGTTTCCACGAGGGTGCCGACCTGGCGGCGGCCCGCGCTGCGCTCCAGGTAGCGCTGCTGCGCCAGCGCGTCGCCGAACGACGCCATCGCGAGGGTCCCCGCCGCCGCGGGTAGTGCCACGTGGCCGAACCCCGACCCTTTCACTGGGAGTACGTTCCGCAGCCCGTCCCGCGGGAGGCGTTCCGGGTGACCGGTGGCGCGGCGCTCCATGGAACCGTGACCGTCGCGGGTGCCAAGAACGCCGCGCTCAAGCTGCTCGCCGCCGCGGTGCTGACGGGCGAGCGCTGCCGACTGACCAACGTCCCCGAGATCGAGGACGTCCGCGCCATGGCCGGGACCCTGCGAGACCTCGGGGTCGTGGTGGATCACCCGGAACCGAACACCTACGAGATCTCGGCCGGCGACGTGGACTGGCTGTTCGTTCCGCTCGAAGCGGCCGCGAAGATGCGGTCCAGCTTCATGCTCCTTGGTCCTCTCCTGACCCGGTTCGGCGAGGTCATCATCAGCAACCCCGGCGGCGACCGGATCGGTCGGCGGCCGGTGGATCTCCACGTCGACGCCATGCGCGCCCTCGGGGCCGAGATCAGCTACCGCTACGGCTACTACTACGCCAAGGCTCCCGGCCGGCTCCGGGGCGGTGAGGTCACCTTCCCGTTCGTGTCGGTGATGGGCACCGAGAACGCCATGCTCGCGGCAACTCTTGCCGAAGGGCACACCGTGATCCGCCCGGCGGCCCGGGAACCCGAGGTGGACGATCTCATCGACTTCCTGCGCAAGATGGGTGCGGATGTTCAGCGAACGGCCCCTGACACGATCGAGGTTCATGGGAAGAAGCGCCTTCGGGGTGCCGACCATCGTGTGGTGCCGGACAGGATCGAGGCTGGAACATTCGCGATCGCTGCGGCGATGACCGGTGGCAGGATCACGCTGACGAGCGCCCGGTGTGATCACCTGGACGCGCTCGTGGAGATCCTCGGATCCATGGGCCTCGTGGTCGACTGCGGACACGACACCCTGACCGTGGACGCGACCGGCGTGGGGCCGGGCCAGTTCCGCCCGGCCAGGATCGAGACGGCGCCGTACCCCGGCCTGGCCACGGATCTCCAGCCGCCCACCAGCGTCCTGCTGACCCAGGCGAACGGCCGCTCGACGGTGCACGAGGCGATCTTCGAGGATCGCCTCGAGTGGATGACCGAGCTGCGCAAGATGGGAGCATCGGTGGAGCTGCCCGACGCCCATCACGCGATCGTGGACGGCCCCGTCAGCCTCCGGGGAGCGGATGTGGAGATCTCTGATCTGCGGGCCGGTGCATCCCTCATCCTGGCCGCCCTGGCCGCCACCGGGACATCCACGATTCACGGTGGGCACCATGTCCGGCGCGGGTATGAGAACATCGAGGCGAAGTTCCTGGATCTCGGCGCCAGGATTGAGCGCGTTCAGGAAGAGGATCCCGGCACACCTTCATGAAGATTGGCATCGATCTCGGCACGGCCAACGTCCTCGTCCACGTCGAGGGCAAGGGCATCGTCATCCAGGAACCCTCTGTCGTCGCGGTCGACGACGAGAATCGCATTCGTGCGGTCGGCGAGGAGGCCCGCGAGATGATCGGCCGCACGCCGGGCAACATCACGGCCATTCGTCCGATGAAGGACGGGGTCATCGCCGACTACGTCATCACCGAGGCGATGCTCCGCTTCTTCATCAACAAGGCGACCGGCGGCAAGTTCATGTTCAGCGGCCCCGAGGTCATGATCAGCGTCCCGGCGGGTGTGACCTCCGTGGAGAAGCGCGCCGTTCGTGATGCCGCCCTGAAGGCCGGTGCCAAGGAGGCCTACCTCATCGAGGAGCCACTGGCGGCGGCGATCGGAGCCAACGTCCCGATCAGCGGGCCCTCCGGCAACATGGTCATCGACATCGGCGGCGGGACCAGCGAGATCGCCGTCATCGCCCTGGGCGGGATCGTCGTGTCGACTTCCCTTCGGGTCGGGGGCAACAAGTTCGACGAGCACATCGCGTCGTACATCCGCAAGAAGTACAACCTCATGATCGGCGAGCGCACGGCCGAAGAGGTCAAGATCACGATCGGGACTGCCCTTCCGCTCGAGCGCGAGCTGACCATGGAGGTTCGCGGCCGTGATCTCATCGCCGGTCTGCCGCGCACCATCCCCATCACCTCGTCAGAGGTGATGGAGGCCATCGAGGCCCCGCTCCAGCAGCTCGTGGCCGCGGTCCGACACGTGCTCGAGCAGACCCCGCCCGAACTTTCGTCCGACATCATCGACAAGGGCATGGTCATGTCGGGTGGCGGATCGCTGCTGCGGAACATCGACAAGCTCCTGACGCAGGTGACCGGAGTGCCGTGCCACGTCGCGGAGAACGCGCTGAACTGCGTGGCCCTCGGGACGGGCGAGGCACTCAAGCACTACGGCTTCTTCAAGAAGTCGCTGGTCCAGTCGCTGTAGCCGCGACAGGCGGCCGGTGATCGCAGCCCGGTCGTTCATCGACCTCCACTGCCACACGTCGGCGAGCTTCGACTCGCTCGCAGCGCCCCGGAGCGTCGTCGCGGCCGCGGTCAAGCGCGGGCTGACCCACCTGGCGATCACGGATCACGATCGGATCGATGGCGCGCTGGCTGCCCGTGACCTCGCTCCGGATGGGCTCACCGTCCTGGTGGGCGAGGAGATCCGGACACGGGACGGCGATCTCATCGGGTTGTTCCTCTCGGCGGCGGTGCGACCGGGTATGTCCGCTGCGGACACGATCGCCGCGGTACGCGAGCAGGGCGGGCTGGTGGGGATCCCGCATCCCTTCGATCGGTTTCGCGGCTCCCTCGCGAAGCAGGGGACGCCGCGAAGCCTCGAGGCGCTTGCCGGCACGGTGGACTGGATCGAGACCTGGAACGCCCGGCTCATGTTCGGCAACGGGAATGACCATGCGGCCGAGCTCGCCCGTGCAGCCGGCGTCCCCGGCGTCGCGGTCTCGGATGCGCACACGGCCACCGAGATCGGCGTCGCCTACACGGTCGTCCGCGGAGCACCGGAATCGGCCGGGGATCTCCGTGCCGCCCTGATCGCCGGGTCGGAGCTGGTGATGGGCCGCGCATCCGCGTACGTGCGGCTGGTGACTCCGGTCGCGAAGGTCGTCAATCGTGTCCGCGGACGGGGACGCGTGCGTCCCGGGGCGGGATCGTGATGAGCCGCGAACCCGACACCGAGGTGTCCGCCGATCAGCTTTCCCTGGTGCGACGGCTCCGCCAGCCCCGAACCATCATCTCGATCGTTCTGCCGCTCGTGCTGCTCGGGCTCTTCGTGCGGAGCCTTCCCGGGTTCCGCCTGGACGAGCTGCCCGACAAGATCCTCGGCGCCAACTTCTCCATCCTGCTGCTCGCACTGGGCGTCTTCTATCTCGGCTTTCCGCTCCGCGGCCTGCGCTGGGCCATCCTCGTCCGCCGCTCGGGGTACCCGCTCGGGGTTCGTGACTCCACCGAGATCATCTTCCTGTCGTGGCTGGTCAACTGCCTCGTGCCGGCCAAGCTCGGGGACGTCTACCGCGCCTATCTGCTCAAGATCAACAGTCCGGTCTCGCTGTCCCGGACCTTCGGGACGGTGTTCATCGAACGCGTCCTGGACCTCTTCGCGATCGTGGTTCTCGGACTTGCCGCGGGCTTCGTGTCGTTCCGGTCCGGATTGCCGAGCGAGGTCCAGGTCGTGTTCGGGGCCGGGATCGTGTTCGTGGTCATCCTCGCGATCGGCCTGTTGACCCTGCGCAACTTCGGCCGCCGGATCATCGTCCGCCTGCCCCTTCCCGAGCGCATCGTCGAGTTCTACGATCGGTTCGAGGAGGGCGTCTTCGCCTCGCTCGGACTGCGCGCCGTACCGGGCCTCGTGATCGTCACAGGACTGATCTGGGCAACCGAGGCGACGCGCCTGTTCCTCGTCGTCATCGCCCTCGGCCTGCCCGACGTGCACCTCGGGATCAGCGGCGCGTTCTTCATCGCGCTGGCGGCCTCCCTCCTCACGGCGATCCCCATCACGCCGGCCGGGCTCGGGTTCGTGGAGGGTGCGGTTGTCGGGCTCCTGACCCTGGTGTACGGCGTCCCGCAGACCGAGGCGCTTGCGATCACGGTCGTCGATCGGACGATTTCCGTCCTCACGATCATCGTGTTCGGCACGATCGCCTATGCCCTTTCCGGCAAGCGCCGCGGCTCGGGATTGGAGCCGCGTCTCATCCGGGAGTGACGGTCCCGGTACTACCGACTGATCACAACCGATTGGAACCGCACCGGACCGGACAAGAACGGGCGGCGCGCGCCCGGGCGATCCGGGTACCAACGGGTGATAGGGAATCGGGCGCTGCGATCCGATAGTCCGGATATCGCGCATCTGCATCTGCAGCCCAACGGAGCGCCTGAAAGCAACCAATGACGACTCAGACCGGCCGAGCCTTCAACGAATGGCTTCGCGCACAGCTCAAGGCGAAGAAGATGTCCCAGCGACAGCTCGCCCAGCAGTCCGGCGTGGATCATTCGACGATCTCCCGACTCATTCGCGGCGATCGGATGCCATCGCTGGGCACGGCGACGGCGTTGGCCCGCGGGCTGCGTGAGATTCGCGACGACGCCGACGCGGCGCAGTACCTGGGCCTGGTGACCAATGGGGCCCAGAATCCGACCGCGCGAGTCGAGTACGCGTTGCGCTCGGACGATTTTCTTGGTGAGGCGCAGGTTCGTCAGATCATGGAGTACTACCTCGCGGTGCGGATGCGGCGGTTCGGACGCGCCTTCAACGGCGGGGATGGGATGACCAACGGGACGACGCCGGACGCGTCGGCCCCGGACGGATCGCTCGCGCCTCGCGCCGGGACCGACACCGACCGAATGTCGTCCAGCCGCTCCGCGGGACCCCTGGGACCCCAGCGGAGTCACCCGAACGGCCCGGCCCGGATCGAACCCTTGCCTGCCGGCTCGCGCCCGCTCGGCTACGCGCATCTGCCTCCCCGCTCGAGCGGGATGGGCCAGACGGGCGTCACCGCTCGGGTGTCCGGCGCTTCGACGCTCACGAGACCACCGGGACGGAAGCCCGACCGGTACTGACCTGCCTTTCGCACACGACCTGGACGCCTCCACGTCCGGGTCTCGGGGACGGCGAACGCCGGCGTTCGGGGCGCCGGCGTTCGCGATTCCGGCCACGGACCGGTGCTAGCGACGATAGATCGAGACCGAGGTCCGGGGCGAGGCGTTGAAACGATCCACGAGGACGAGCTCACCGCTGCCCGCTCCGCTCGTTGAGAGCCTTACGAGGAAGCGCGTCTCGGCCGGTCCGCCGCAGGCATCGCCGATGAGTTGCTCGAAGAGACGATCGCAGACGATCACGAGCGTCGTTCCCTCCGCGAGCGGTCGGCGCGACGATTCCCGACCCGTCGCGATCTCGGCCGTTCCTCCGGCGGCAATGATCGGGAACCCGATCCCCTCGGTTGTCTTGAACACCGGAAGACCCCGTACGTCGAACGCGGCCCGAGGCGCCGCCCTCACGATCCGCTCGCCGGCCTCCCTGGCCAGCTGCCAGCCGCCGTTCGCCTGGGTCAGTGGCGGCCATCGTCCGACGTCAAACAGCACGAGACCCACCAACGCCGCGGTGAGCAGGGCGCGGGCGGCGCGATCCACGGCCAGGTGCAGGCCCGCGCCCGCCGCGAGCGCCCGTATCGACAGCGCCAGCAAGATCACCACCGCTGGATCAACGAACGCGTGGTAGTGGTCGTTGGGAAGTCCGGCAACCACCGACCGCAGTGATGGTGCCAGCAGGGACAGGGTGAGCGTGCTCCAGGCAATGGTGAATCCGAGCCATCGCGCCGCCGTTCGCTGGTCGCCGCGTCCCTCGACCATCAGCCAGAGGCCCAGCACGAGAGCGATGCTGACCATCAGGATCGAGGCAAACGGAGCCGAGGTCACGAGGCCGACGAGCGGCCAGCCGATGACGCGCAGGCCGGTGACCATGAAACCCTCGAATGGATCGAGGAAGCCCACCGGATCACCGCCGGGTGCCGTGAACCAGCCGATGACCTGGCGCGTCTCGAGGAACCCGGACTGGAGCTCGTACACGAGCAACGGAACGAACAGCAGCAGGACCAGCGCAAGGCCACCGGCGATGCCGGTGAGGATCGCTTTCAAGCGCAGATGGTCGCCGGCCCGGGATGCGCGGGCCGCTTCGACGATCCCGAGGGCCATGACCGGGGGCAGGAACACGATCCCGAGGACGTGGAGCTGGGCGACCATGCCGGCGCTGGCAATCCCCAGCGTCCACCAGCGCGCCCGGCCCGTGACACGGGCGCGCCACGCGGCCGCCAGCGCCAGGACCGCGAAGAACGGGATGGGATTCGGGTTCCAGATGAACGTCGATTCCGCGATCGCCGCAGGTGACACCGCCAGGAGCAATCCGGCGATGAGGCCGGCAACGCGCCCGCCGATGCTGCGCGCAAGCCACCAGGTGACGCCGACTGCCGCGGTGCCGAGCCCGGCGATGCCCGCCAGCACGGCGATCGGATCCGCACCGGACAGCCACGCCAACGGAGCGAGGAGGAAGTAGTACGCCGCGCCGTGGTGGAACTCCCCGATCGAGGTGGGGGGACCGAGGAGCGGGATCTGCCCATCCCGCACGAACCGGAGCAGCGTCAGCATGTCGTGGCCCTGGTCTCCGTCGAAGTCGCCGCGCCCCGCCAGACCCGGGAATCGGGCAAGCGCCGCGAGCGTCAGGAGCGCGGCGAGCACAACCCGGTCGCGCATGAGCACGGCCTGCGCCAACCGCGCGAGCCGGCCACCCGCCCCGCCACCCGCCCCGCCGCCCGAACCCGGCCCGCCGCCCGAACCGGGCCCGTGGCCCGAACCCGGCCCGCCACCACCGCTGGGAACCACGGGCCGACGGTCCACCTGCAGCTCATCCGGAACGATCGGCGTGCCCGACGACACGCCGCGGCCGCTCCGGCCTGATCCCGCCCGCCCATCCCGGCGGACCGGACGGCGATTCACGCTCACGATCCCGTCACTCGGCCGACCGTGTCGAAGGCGTGTCCAGGACACGGGTCGGCGGCAGGCCGCCCGTCAGGGCTGGGTAAAGAAGCACCTGGACATCGTACGATGCCGCCCATGCCGCATGAACCGGCCAGGCTGGACGACCCGGCTGGCAGTGATTCCATCGCTGTCCCGCCGGCCTGGCATCCGGACGATGCCGACTACGAGGCGCACGTCATCCGCGCGTTCATCCGCGACGGCCGTCTTGCCTCGATACCCGCCCGCGACCGCAAGAAGCACGTGATCTACCGATACCTGCTGGAGCGAGTCCTTCCAGATCCGGATGAGACGGTGCAGGAGCGCGATCTGAACATGCGCCTGGCGCTCTGGTATCCGGATGTTGCGACCATCCGTCGGGGGCTCATCGATCTCGGACTCGCGTCGCGGGACGGGATGGCCTATCGGCGATCGGTCCCCCGACGGTAGCCCGCTCCACCAATCCGTCCAGCGGCGCCCCTGGATCGAATCAGTGCCCGCCGCTCATCGGCTCGATGAGCCCGAGATCGCCGTCGCGTCGCCGGTAGAGGATCGCGACGCGCTCGTCTTCCGCGTTCATGAAGACGAAGAAGTCATGCCCGAGTTCGTCCATCCGGACGGCGGCATCCTCCTCGAACATCGGCTCGATATCGAAGCGCTTGACCTTCACGATCCGTCGAGCCCGCAGGCCGTCGGCCTCGCCATCGGCGATTCGCCGAAGGATGGCCTTCTCCTGCTCTGGTCGTGCCCGGACGCGGGGCTTCTCCTTGAAGTCGACCGCGCGCCGCTCGACCTTGTCCAGGACTTCGTCGATGCCGGCCCGATGTGTCGCGGCCGCGGCCCGCCCGCGCAGGACCCGACCATCGATCATCAGGGTGACATCCACGATGTGCGAGGCGTCCGTACTTCGGTGCTGCTCCAGCGAGAACTCCACCAGCGCATCACTCCGGTCATCCAGAATGCGCGCCAACCGGGCGAACTTGCGCTCGGCGTACTCGCGGTCACTGTCGTGGACGTCGAAGTTCTTGCCCTTGACGATGGTTCTCATCGCTGGACCTCCCGAGCTTGCACGGTTGCATCTGTGATCGGACCGGCTCGGGTGCGGAAGGGCGACAACCCGCCCGCGCCCGCCGTTCGAGTATAGCCCGGGACCCGGCGGCGTCCCCTCAGCGCTCTCGTGCCACGGTGACCGCCGAGACGGCAAACGCCCCCGCAGCGAGGAGTGTCGCGGCACATGCCGCGAGCGTGCTCCCCGTCGTCAGGACATCGTCGACGAGCACGATCCAGGGGGCGCCACCCGGTCCGGCCCCACACGGCAGACGTGCGCCCGCGGGCACGTGGAACGCACCGCGAACGTTTTGCGCCCGCGAGGCGCGGTCGAGGTCGAACTGGGCCGTGGTGTGCCGTCCACGGGCCAGCAGGTCGTCACGCACGGGCAGGCCGAGCTGTGCTCCGGCGACCTGGGCCAGCAATGCTGCCTGGTCGTAGCCTCGATCCCTGACCCGATCGGCCGAGGCCGGCACGGGAACGAGGACGTCACCGCCGACTCCGGCCCGAGCCCAACGTCGGGCGATGGCCCGGCCGAGGGGCGAGGCGATGCGTCGATCGCCCGTGTACTTGAGCTGGTGGAGTGCCCGGCGCGTCGTGCCGTTGAACCCGGCGCACCACTCCACCTGGACGAGGGGCGCCGCGACCTCGCCGGGCATCCCGATCGGGACGCCGGCCGGCAGCGACGCCCGCATGTCGAGGGCGGGCGCGCAGCCGTCGCACAGCGCGTCGCCCTCGCGCCCGCAGCCCGCGCACACCGACGGCAGCGCGAAATCCAGGGCCCGAGCGGCAGCGATGCCGAGACGACGCCAAACACCCCCGAAGGCCGACATCGACGGATCATCGCTCGGGCCGCCAAACCGTCGATCACCCGCCAATTACCCGGCGATCACCGGGTGGCTGTCTCCGCCATGCGGTCCCGTCGGGGGCTCCGTGCCAGCGGGACGATAGCGACCAGCAGGCTGAAGGCATTCGCCCAGAGCGTCGGGTTGGCGACGAGGATCGCGATCACCACACCGATCTCGCCCGCTCGGCCTCCACGCCTGCCCGCGATCACGGCCAGGAGGATGCCCGCCGCCAGCCGAACCGCATAGGGGAGGCCCGGCAGACCTCCGATGTCGGAGCCGGCACGTCCGGACACGACCGCGCCGAAATCGACCCACGCGGCGGGTGAAAGAGCCACGCTCACGGCGAGCACGGCCAGCCCGAGCGCGGTCGCCAGGGCCGCCTCACGGCGACGCCCTGCCGCCAGCAGGTAGATCGGTCCGACCAACGGAGCGATCTTCAAGGCAACCGCCGGAATCCAGAACGCCCACGACCGGCGAAGCGCGAGCACTGTCAGCAGCGCAACGACGATGTGAACGTTGCGCACGCGAAGCTCGAGGGCCACCGGAAGAAACGCCACGAGCGCAAGGGCCACGAACACGTTGCGACCCGCGAGCAGCCACATGCAGGCGAGCAGCAGACCCGTCCACAGGATCGTGAACGCGGCCGGCGACAGGATCAGGGTGAAGGGTGACAGAACCTGGGCAACGATCGGGGGATACCAGAAAGCGTACGGCTGGTTCGCCGCGGCGCTGACGTCGTAGAGTGGTTCACCGGCCACGAGGCGCTGGGCCGCCGCCCAATACGCCTGCTCGTCGCCAAAGGTCGGCCATGCGGTGACGGCGACCACGGTGAGCAGCACGGCTCCGATGACGGCGAGCACGAGGATCGTGAGCGATGGCCGAGGCCACCGAATGGCCGGCTCGGAGGCACGGGGCCCGTTCCTGCTATCCGTCGCGAGGCCTCCTTCCGTCTGCCGCTACGAGATCTGGACGCGATCCCCCCGCGTGGTTCCGGAATCGTCGATCGTGCCTACCGGGAGTTCCAGACAGCCGTCCGCGCCGCGAATCAGGGGCACGAGGCCCACCCAGGGCGGAACGGCGCGTCGCGTCGCCAGGACCGGGCGGTGTCCGTCGGCCCCCGGTCTGCCGAGAAAGACGACATCGATCGGGAACCGCATGAAGAACATGTGGATCCCGTTCGTGCCGGTCAGCCAGAGTCCCGCGCCTGCGGGGAGCGAACGCCGCCCCATCAGGCCCATGAACCGCGCCCACAGCGTCTCGGCGACCTCGAGGCGGTCGGCCAGGACGGTACCGCGCGTCAGGTTGTGAGCGCCCATGGCGGGCTACCGGGTCGTGGCGCCGAGGTTGGCGACGATGAGGATGATCGCCGGACCGAGAATGACGATGAACAGCGACGGGAAGATGCACCCGACCAGCGGGAAGAGCATCTTGATCGGCGCCTGGGCCGCCTGCTCCTCGGCGCGCTGTCGCCGCTCGATTCGCAGCTGCTCGGACTGGACCTGGAGCACCTTGGAGATGGACACGCCGAGTTGCTCGGCCTGGATGATCGCCCCGACGAAGTTCGTCAAGGGCTGAACCTCGGTGCGCGGAATGATGTCGCGAAGCGCGTCGCGGCGCACCTTGCCGACGCGGACTTCTGCCAGCGCCCGACGGAACTCGTCGATGAGCGGGCCGTTCATCTTCTCGACCACCTTGCCGAGAGCGGCGTCGAAGCCGAGGCCGGCACGAACGGAGATGGTCAGCAGGTCCAGGGCGTCCGGGATCTGGAGCAGGATGGCCCTCCGGCGCTTCTTGACGCGACCGCCGAGCCAGAACTCCGGAACGATGTAGCCGATCCCGATCCCCACCACGCCGAGGGCGATGCCCCCGAGGATGTTCTGCCCGAGAAGGCCGAACAGCAGAAACAGGATCGCGGCCACGACCACGGAACTGATGGCCTTGATGCCGAGCCAGTCGGCGGTCCGCATCTCACCCGGGTTGCCCGCGAGGGCCAGGCGCTTCTCCGTGCGTTCGGTGAAGTTGGACGAGGTGATCTTCGCCACCCACGAGGACAGCTGGGTCAGCAGCGGCTTGACGGTGCGGTCGAAGAACGGCTGCTGGAGCTCGAGCTCCTCGAGGCTCCTGGCCTGCATCGTCCCGAGTTGAATCAGTCGAGCCTGAACCGGATCCACGGACCCGGAGCCCGCAATCCCGTAGGCGATGAGCAGGATGGCGATCGCCACAAGGGCGGCGGCGGCAAGGGCAAGGGGCATCGCGCTAGACCTCGATGTCCACGATCTTCTGGATGGCAAAGAAGCCGATCATCATCATCAGGACGCCGAAGCCCAGGATGATCACGCCGGCCGGCAACCCGCCCACCGCGACCGCGTCATCGAACATCGGATCGAAGAACGTCGGTGCCGCGATGTAGATGAATCCGGCAAGCCCGAAGGGCAGCAGGCCCACCACGTAGCCGGACAGGCGCTGCTGCGCCGTCAGGGTTCGGATCTCGCCCTTGATCCGGACGCGCTCGCGGATCGTGAAGGCGATCGAGTCGAGGATTTCGGCAAGGTTGCCGCCGACGGAGTGCTGGATGTTGATCGCGGTCGCCATCAGCTCGAAATCGTCGGAGCGCATCCGGCGGACCATGTTGTCCATGGCCGTATCGAAGGGCAGACCGAGGTTGACCTCGCGGATGACCCGGCCGAACTCCGTGGCGACCGGTGGACGCGACTCACGGACCACGAGCTCGATGGCCTGGAGGAACGATGAGCCGGCCCGCAGCGCGTTGGCAACGAGCGTGATGGTGTCGGGAAGCTGCTTGTTGAACGCGTTCAGCCGACCCGACTTCCGACGGCCCAGCCAGATCCGCGGGGCCATGAACCCGAGGAGCACTCCGCCGATGAGCGCGATCGGGGTCTGCAGGCTCGTGATCACGAACCCGAGGAGGAAGAACGCAATCGGTGTGCCGAAGGTGGTTGCCGCCCAGATGCCGAGGTACTCCGACACCTTGAGCTTCAGGTCGGCCCGTGCCAGCTCGCGGGCGAGGTTGGCACCAAAGTCCCGCTGCTCGACCGCCCGGTTGAGCGTCGCGAGTGCCGCGCTCTGGGCGAGCAGGTCGGCCAGGCCATCGGGCCGGCCCTTCTTCTGCTGTTCGGGGCGTCCGGAGGCGTAGCGCTCAAGTCGGGCGGTGACGCCCGACCCGCTGCCGCTCGACGCGATGCCGACCGCGATCAGGAGGATCGCAACCGCAGCGATGGCGGCGATGACGAGGGTGATGCTGGTCACTTCGATGTTCCTCCGACCTGCCCTAGAACCCGAAGACGGCCTGGGGCAGGTGGATGCCCTGGGACTCGAACCGCTCGACGAACTTCGGTCGGATGCCGGTCGGCTTGAGCCGGCCCTGGATCTTCCCGTCGATCACGCCGGTCTGCTCGAAGACGAAGACGTCCTGCATGACGATGACATCACCCTCCATGCCCTGGACCTCGGTGATGTGGGTGATGCGTCGCGTGCCGTCCTTCAGGCGAGCCTGGTGGACGATGATGTCCACGGCCGAGGCGATCTGCTCGCGGATGGCGCGAACCGGAAGGTCCACGCCGGCCATGAGGACCATGGTCTCGAGGCGGGACAACATGTCGCGCGGAGTGTTGGCATGGCCCGTGGACAGCGAACCGTCGTGGCCGGTGTTCATGGCCTGGAGCATGTCCAGGGCCTCGCCGGATCGACACTCCCCGACCACGATCCGGTCGGGCCGCATGCGCAGGGCGTTGCGGACCAGCTCACGGATCGGGATGGCACCCTTGCCCTCGATGTTGGGCGGGCGAGACTCGAGGGTCACCACGTGCTCCTGCCGAAGCTGGAGCTCGGCGGCGTCCTCGATCGTCACGATTCGCTCGTCGTTCGGAATGAACGACGACAGCACGTTCAGGGTGGTCGTCTTGCCCGACCCGGTGCCGCCGGAGACGAAGCCGTTCAGGCGGGCCTCCACGCAGGCCCGGAGGAACTCGAACATCTCGGGGGTCGCGGTGCCGAACCGGATCAGGTCGTCCACGGTGAAGGGGGTGGCCGCGAACTTCCGGATGGTGATGACCGGACCGACGAGTGACAGCGGCGGGATGATCGCGTTGACGCGGGACCCGTCGGTGAGACGGGCGTCGACCATCGGCGACGACTCGTCCACGCGACGGCCGATCGGAGCGATGATCCGATCGATGATCCGCATGACGTGGTCGTCATTCTGGAACACGACGTTGGTCAGTTCGAGCTTGCCCGAGCGCTCGATGTAGACCTGGCGAGGGCCGTTGACCATGATTTCAGAGACGGATTCGTCCCGGAGGAGCGGCTCGAGCGGGCCGAGACCGATGATCTCATCGGTGATCTGCTCCAGCATCCGGACGCGTTCGGCGCGCGTGAGGGCCAGGCCCTCCTCGTCGATGACCTTGCCGAAGATCTCCTCGATCTGGCGACGGACCTCGACCTGGTTCGAGAGGTCGAGCTTGGGATCCAGATCCTGGATGACGCGGCTCTGGATCCGGAACTTGACGTCGCGGAAGGACTCGCGGACGGGAGCCTGCGACGACAGCCGCTGCGACTGCGACGGCGTCGGCGTGTTGACGCTGCCGCCGGGCGGCCCGGCCGGTACGGGCACATTCGAGCCGGCGCCGGGTTCCTGACCCGGTCGCGCGCTCTCGATACGCTTCAGCAGGGACATAGCCACCACCCCTTCCTCGCCCCCGAGGGCCGTGTCTTGATGCTCACCGCCACGCGAACAGCGACTTCTTCGCTGCGGCCTTGGTGGTCGTTGTGGTCACGCCGGCAGGGTTGTCCGAGCCGACGAGCGCGGTCGCCAAACGGAAGATGTCCTGCGAGACAAGGGCCTCGCGATTGCTGAGGAAGAACGGCACGCCGCGGTTGAGCGCGTAGACCACGCTCCGGCCGTCGCTGACGATCGAGTGTTGCACCTTGCGGCCGATGGAATGCTCGACATCCGCAACGCGGATCCCGAGTGCCGAATCGGCCCGGTTCAGGACGATGTGCAGCTTGTTCGGGCCGTATCCGAGCTGCTCCGCAACCTCCATGAACAGGCGCATGTTCTTGATGCTCGTGATCTCGAGGCTGAGGAGCGTCAGGATGACGTCCGCCTCGTCCAGGATGGCAAGCGTCGCATCGTTGAAGGTCGCAGGGCAATCCACCACCGTCAGGTCATGCTCGGCCCGCAGGCGCTCCACGATACGCTTGGCGTGGCTGGCGGTGACGTGCTCGGCGGCCTCCGGCGTCGGCGGGGCCAGCAGGACCCGGACGCCCGACGAGTGTTCGATGATGAATGTGTCGATCGACTCGATCTCGCCGGCATCGAGCTCGGGCACGAGGTCGGCAATGGACTTGTTCTTCGGGTTCAGGTTCAGGAGAACGCCCACGTCGCCGAACTGGAACGATCCGTCCATGAGGGCGACACGCTTGCCGCCCATGGATGCCGCTGCGACCGCGAGGTTGACGGCGACGGTGGTCCGACCGACGCCTCCCTTCGGGCTGAACACGGCCACGACCCGGCCGGCATCGACACGTGGCGTGGGCGGTGGCGGCGGTGCCGCCGCGGCGGCCGAGATCCCCATGCGCGACATCTTGTCCCGCTCTCGCGTCCACACCTGTCGGATGGAGGCATTGAGCTCGTCGGAACTGAACGGCTTGACCAGGAACTCGCGCGCTCCCGCCAGCATCGATCGGCGGAGGTAGTCCGCCTCTCCCTGCACGGACATCATCACGACCGAGGCCGACGGGCACTTCGCCGCCAGCAGCTCGGTCGCCGCGATTCCATCCATGTCGGGCATGTTGATGTCCATGAGGACCACATCCGGCGCGAGCGCCACCGCGCGCTCGATCGCCTCGGCCCCGGACGCGGCAACACCCACGACGTCGATATCCGCCTCGAAGCTGAGCAGCTTCGACAGGTGGTCACGCGTCTCGAGGATGTCGTCGACGATCAGGACCTTGATTCGGTCACTCATGGTTCGGTGGTTATCCCGTGCCTGTGTATTCGACGGCCGGCTACGGGGCCGGAATGACGGTGAAGATCACGCTCGGCGGCAGGACGCCCCAGTCGTCGACGAGGGTCTTGAGGATGACGCCGGTGGTGGCGACCGTCTCCGGGACGATCGGGTTCCCGTTCTCGTCCACGAAGTCCGCGGGTGAGCGCAGCACCAGGGTGATGCTGCCATCCAGTTGCGCGAACTTGATGACCTCGACCTGCTGGGGCGTGACCGCGAGGATCACGATCTCCTGCTGGCCGTTGAGCGAAGTGCCGCTCGCAGGCGCCGGAGCACCGGTCTCCGTGGTCGGGGGCGGTGGAAGCAGCGTGGTGATGACCTGAACGCCCTGGATCAGGACCTTGACGCTGGTGTGGTCGTAACACTCATCCGGGAGCTTGGGGCCGTCGGTGGAAGCCGGCACGGCACAGGTGCCGGGACCCGGCAGCAGGATCGGAAACTTCTGCTCGCCCGTGCTCACGCCCGCCACGATGTCCACGTAGTCACCGGTCTTGATCAGCGTGCCGACACCGGACACCTGGTCCACCTGGACCGCGATGGCGGTGAAGCCGGCCGGGACCTGGAGGTTCGCGCCCGACTGCTCGGCAAAGGTGGCCGCCGTGATCTGCTGGCCGGACTTGATCGACACCCGGGTGACGCTGCCGACGACCTGGCTGGGGTCCCCGAAGGCACCCGGCAGGCGGACGTCCGGGGCGAATTCCTGCGTCTTGAGCATGTCCTTCGTGATCGTCACGCCCAGGGCGACATCGCGCGCGGCGACGACCGTCGCGATCTTGGCGGGCGGCGCACTGGCGTTGGGACTCGTCCCGGTGGTCCCGTTGCCGAGAAGGATGACCACGAAGACGAACGCCAGCGCGGCAAGGAAGACACCGATGAGCAGAACCAGCCGATTTGAGCGCTTCAAGGAACGAACCTCCCCCGAGTAGACGGTGTGACAGGTGGCACCACTCTAGCACCGCCCAGGTGCCGCGCGACTATACCAATGGGCTAGGACTACTGGTAGGTTCCGGCAGGATTTGCTGCTTGGCGCAAGGTCGGCCGCAAGGTTGACGGGACCTCGGCCGGAGAACTGGCCGATGAATCACGACGGCCCGTCCGAGGGACGGGCCGTCGTCTCTTGCGAGCGCTACGGTGCTTCAGATGGCGTTGCCGACCGTGCTGAGGATCGAGCTGATCTGTCCGCCCAGGAAGAGCAGGGCGACGATGGCGACGATGGCGATGAGAGCGAGGATGAGTGCGTATTCCGCGAGTCCCTGGCCTTCTTCCTCGGCCCGGACGATGGCGATGACCCGTCCGATCAAGGTAGAGAGCATGGTGCGTTCACCTCCTTCCGGTCCAGATTGGAGGTTGCTCCCGCCCGAGACGTCGAACCGCCGGCCCCGATCCCGGGACACGGCGGTCCGTACGAAGAAGTTCGGGAACGACTGCCTAGACGGACGAGCCGACCGTGCTGAGGATCGAGCTGATCTGGCCGCCCAGGAAGAGCAGGGCCACGATCGCGACGATCGCGATGAGAGCGAGGATCAGCGCGTATTCCGCGAGTCCCTGGCCTTCCTCATCCCGACGGAACGAAGCGATAAGTGCAGAGAAGTACGACATGGTGTGAACACCCCCTTCCCGTTCAGGCTCCCCGCTCCAGCGGAGGCGGCGCTCAACATATGGTCCGTTCGGCGCCGTGTCAACCGTACCAATCGTCATGGGACTACCCAACAACGGGAGGTGCCTGGTGCGCAGGGCGGCGTTCAGGCGGGCTCGGGCATCGCCGGCGCGTCGGCCATGGGCGCCGACAGACGCAGACACCCGCCGTCCTCGAGGACCTCGAGTTCGATGCCGAGGGTGGCGGCTCGCTGCTTCAGCTCTCGCACCAGCCGAGCCGGCAGTTTGACCTGTGCCGCAACTCGAGCGCGCTCGACGTTGGTGTCGTGCTGCCTGCGACGGTCGGCCACCATCTCGGCCAGCGCCGGGGGAAGGCCCTCGGTGTCCTCGGGGAGGTCCGACGCCTGCACCGTCTTCGGTGCCCGCTCCGCGCGCACCGTGAGGACCAGAGATTCACCCCAGTCGATGCCGAGCGTGGCCCGGTCCGGTTTCACGGCCAGGTAGGCCGCCAGGGCCTCGTCGGCGATCCGGAACACGCCGCTCTCGGTCTCGGCTGGGAGGCGGCGATCCAGGCCGACCGATTCGAACTCGACCGCAATGCCGGCCCGCTGTCCCCGGTCACGGGCGGACCGCCGCAGCGTGGGGACGAGCCCCAGATCGTCGAGGACCATGGGCCGCACGTCGAAGATGAAGGTCTTGGTGGCCTCGAGCGTCTGCTGGACCATGGCGACCAGCTCGCGGACCTCGTCGGCCGCCAGCTTCGGGTCCCTGCCGACGAGGCGTTCGACGATCTCGGCCTGGAGCACGATGTTCGTCAGGCTCTGGGCGGGCCCATCGTGCATGGCCCGGGCGATCTCCCGGCGGAGGTCCTCCTGGGCGGAGAGGACCAGCCGGGAGACAGCCGGCGGCATTTCGCCGATGTCGTCCTCGCCCGGCGAATCCGGGCCGGCCTCGCCGGCGTCTCCGCTGGGACCTCGGGCACCGATGGACTGCACCTTCCCGGCTCCGGCACGAATGGATTCCTTGAGGCGCGCGGCGGATCGCTTCTTGCCCTCCAGAATCTCCAGTTGCGCGTCCATGAGCGCCGCCCGTCGAGTCAGGATCACCGCCTGGTTGGCGAGGTCCACGACTTCCTTCACCGTTGCCGTGGAGGTCAGTGTCGCGAGCCTGTCGGTGGCGGCCAGCCGGCGTGTCTCATGCCGCGTGGCCTCGGTCTTCGCCTGGGCGACGAGCATGTCGATCTCCTCGATCTCACGATCAAGGGCGGCGGCCTCGGCCAGCAGCTGGTCTGCGATCTCGGATTGCGTCGTCATGGGTGGGCCGTCAGGGGCACCGGGCGAAGGTTCAATCCTCCGGCATCTTGATCCAGCCCTGGCGCATCGCATAGACGACGGCCTGGGTCCGGTCGTTGACGGAAAGCTTGCGGAGGATCGAGCTCATGTGGTTCTTGACGGTCTGCTCGCTGATCGTGAGGGTGTAGGCGACCTGTTTGTTCGTCATTCCCTGCGCGATGTTGTCCAGGATCTGGACTTCGCGCGGAGAGAGCGGGGCGAAGATCGGCTGCGCCTCCTGACCGTACACGGCCAGCTCCCGGAACTCCTTGAGGACCCGGGAGGCCACGGAGGGCTGGGCGAAGACCGTGTCGTTGATGAGGTACTCGCCGTTGGCGACGCGACGGATCACGTTGATCAGATCATCCGGGCTGATGTCCTTGAGGATGAATGCCGCGGCCCCGGCCTTGATCGCATCGAACAGCGCGTCCTCGTCCTCCTGGGCCGCCAGCACGATGATCGACACGGACGGAAGTTCGCGCTTGATCCGCTGGGTGGTCTCGATCCCGCCGGGAGCGGGCAGCGAGAGGTCCATCAGGATGATGCTGGGCGACGTGTCGAGTGCGGCCTCCATGGCGCTGCGGGCATCTTCGGCTTCCCCGACCACCTCCAGATCTCCCTCCCGGGAGAGAATCTGGGCGATGCCCACGCGGAAGAGCACGTGGTCGTCCACGATGAGGATCCGCGTCCGCTCTTCACCGGGGCGCCGACGGCGTTCCGGGCCGCTGTACTCCATCGCGCTCATGTGGTCTCCTCTTCTCCGCCCGGGATGACAAGACGCACTCCGGTGCCGTCACCCGGCTGAGATCGTACTTCCAATCGCGCGCCGATCGATTCCGCGCGTTCCCGCATGAATTGGATTCCGAACGACCGCGGGCTGGTCGTTTCCATGCCTGATGTGTTGAAACCACGGCCGTCGTCCCGAATCTCGACGACGACGTCGTCGTCCTCGCGTGCTGCCCGGATGGTGACCCGTGTCGCGTGCGCGTGCTTGCGCACATTCTGGAGGGCCTCCTGGATGACCCGCAGCACCACCATGTCGGCGGATCCGGGCAGGGTATCAACCAACGGATCCAGATCCACCGTGATCGGCAGGCCCAGGATCCCGCCGACGTGTTCGGCGGTGTCGCGGATGGCACCGGCGAGGCCCAGGTCGCTCAGGATCGGCGGGCGCAGCTGGGTGATATACGACCGCACGTCCCCGAGCTCGCGGCGGAGCACGTCGCGCAGGAGTCGCAGCTCGGCGCCCGCCAGGGCCGGATCGCGGGCCATGAGGCGTTCGACGATCTCGATCTGGAGAATGGCATTCGAAAGGGCCTGGGCCGGGCCATCGTGGATCTCGCGAGCGAGCCTCGATCGCTCGGCCTCCTGGGCCTCCACGACCCGCCGCTGGATCTCGAGGGACGACTGACGCTCGGGCTTCTCCGAGCGCGCCGCTTCTGGCGCTCGATCTCCGGGTGCATCGGTCTTGGCGAGGCCAGTCATGAGCCGCGAGTATACGGATTCGGCACCCTCCACCGATATCGCGGTTCGACATCCGTCACGGGCACACGATGCGGAAGACCCGGATGTCGGCGAGCACGCCGGACCCCGGGTCGGTCAGCGTCACCGGCTGGAAGCAACGGATGCCGACGGGATCCGTGCCCGCAATTTCCGGCCAGAGCCCGTCATCGGCGGCACCCAGGATCACGAGCGTCGTCCCGGGGAAGGCCCGGGCGAGGTCCAGCACGGCGGCCGGCGACTCGTCGGGGAGGGCCAGGGTCCGTACACCGGTCGTCTCGGCCAGCCAGATCGGAAAGCGCGTGATCACCGGGCCGGCGCTCGGGGCGATCGGTACGCCCGCCGCCGCAAGTGCCGCCGGCAGCGCCGCGTACTGGTCGCGAACGACGTTGCCGTCCCGCCCGAAGGCGGGCAGGGCGGCCACGCTGAACAGGACCCCGGCGCCCATGCTGAGGAACGGTCCGAGCCACGCTGCGGGACGCGTCCACCCGCGTCGCCGACCCACCGCGACGATGAGCCCGTCCAGGCCGACCAGCGCGGAGATGATCAGCAGGACCTGGACCGCCGCCGACGCGTGGAGGAAGGTGCCCCAGGTCGTCGCCACCGGGAAGACCAGGGTGGTGGAGGCGAAGGTCAGCAGGGAGAACGTCGCCACCAGGCGGAGAGCCGCTCCTCGAGCCGCCCACGGGAGCGCGGCAATGCCGATCGCCGCCACCGGGATCCCGGGCAGCAGGAGCACGTTGACGAGGTTGTGGAAAAAGCCGGTCCACCGGAGCCCCACGAGGGTCGGCAGGCCCGCCGCCAGGTATCGCTCGACGCTGGGCGTCTGGCTCCAGGCGAAGACGTCGGTCCCCTTCAGCGAGAGCGCGTTGGACAGCGCCTGGCCGGGAAACGGACTGCCGAAGACGGCCCAATCGCGGATCGCCCAGGGCGCGAACACGATGAGGGCCGGGAGCCCGGCGCCGACCACGAGCCTGACCCAGCCCACGGTGCCCGTTCCCGCGTTCCGTGCGATCCCCCGAGCCACGAGCGCCCAACCGAGAGCCAGCCACACGGCCTCGTTTCTCGTGAGCGCCGCGAGTCCCAGTCCAAGTCCGAGGGCCACCAGGCGTCCATCGACGATGCGCGCACCTCGCGGATCGCGTGCAATCCGACCCGCGAGCAGGCAGACGATGAGCACGAGTGCCCCAAACGGCATCGTCGAATCCGGGAGGACGGAATGGAGGACGAGGGGCAGGAACACCGCCGCCGTGAGACCGGTACCCAGGGCGAGCGTTCGGGCACGCCCACCCGGCAGGTCGCGCTCCGCGGCGACGTCGGCCGCCAGCCGCCATGCCAGCACGGCGACCAGCGTGCCCACGACGATGGACGACCACTGGGCCGCGGCGAAGGACGTGCCGAGGATGGCCATCGGGATCGAGGCGAGGAAGGACGGCAGCGGGAGCCACACCTCGAATGCCGGTCGAGGAAACGCCAGGGGCGGCGTGCCGAAGCTCCAGATGGCATTCGTGACGAGGCCGCGGCCGTCCACGAGATTGCGGGCCACACCCACGTAGTAGGCCGTGTCCTCCGGTCGCGGGAAGGTGATCACGGTGGCGGCCCAGGTCCGGACCACGAGCGCCGCGACGGCCACGAGCAGGACGGACAGCCAGGCTTCGCGACGGGTCATCGAGCGACCCGGGATGTCATGGCCGTCACCCTTCCGCTCCACACCGTGAATCACCGGCGCGCGTGCAAACGGGATAGAGCGCAAGGCGCGGAATTGCCGTTCCGTCGGTCACGCTGAAGGTCGCAGCACCAATCCACGACGGGCGGAGCTCGCCGCGCAGGACCGGGGCCAGGGCGCGCGCCGCGTCGTCGCTCTCGATGACGAGCCAGCGGATGTCGTAGGCGCGCGCCACGGCCTCGATCGTCTCGATCGGATCGTCCGGGCTCACGACGCCGGGCCGGCCCGTCCAGTACTTGAACCCGGCGGCATCGATCGTCATGAGTCGATCCGTGGCCGGCACCGCCATTCGATCCAGCGCGGCGGCCAGCTGGATCCGTGGCTGGCGCGTCTCATCCCAGCGCCTGAGGACGGGCTGGGCGAAGACCACCGCGGTCACCATCACGAGGCCAGCCACGCCCCAGGCCATGACGACGCTCGCGGAGCGCTCATCCCAGGATCGGCGTTTCGAGGCGATGAAGCGGACCAGCAGCAGCACGCCTTCCATGGCCAGGATCGCCGCGTGGGGAGCGAGGCCGATGGCCGAGTGGATGAACGCGCCGCCCGGGACGTGCAGCGGGTAGAGGACCGTGGCGGACAGGAAGACGATCCCGGTGAAGAGGAACCACGGGCCGAAATCGCGCGATCGAGCCCGTCCGAGCGCACCCACCAGCATGAACGGCACCAGCACCACGGAGCCGATGACGACCACGAAGTTCCCGATGGCAGACCACAATCCGTCGAGCCGGCTCGCGATGATCGCGCCCCAGCCCTGGTCCAGGAACTGCTGCAGGCTGGGCTGGGCGGTGATGGAGTTCCACTCACTGATCGAGCGGATCCAGAGCGCCGCGCCGCTGGAACTCGTGGGGGAGATGGAACCGAACACGGCCAGCTGGCGAACCCACCAGGGACCCATGACCAGGAGGAAAAGCGCGAGGCACCCGACCGCGGCCCACAACGCGATCGGCCGGCGGTCCTCCACGTGTACCCAGCTCCCGCTGCCCCGTCGGCCGCGCATCCAGCGCCAGCGATCCACGATCCAGACGAGGCCGATGGCCGCGCCGAGGAAGACCCCGTCGTTGCGACCGAGGGACGCCAGACCGGCAAGCAGGCCGGCGAAGGCGTAGGCCCGGTTGTCGCCCTTGAGGCCGCGTGCCGTGAGCCAGATCGCTGCGGCGACGAGCGGATGCATGATCGCGAAGTTCTCGGGCTGGGCCATGAATACAGTGGCCGCCGCCGGCACCGCCGACAGAACGCCCGCCGTGACCGCCACGAGCGGCTCGGCGCGAGCATCGCGGGCGATCACCCACGTGAGCGGGGCGGCGAGTGACCCGATGATCGCGAGCGGCAGCGCCGACGCGAGCGCCGTCGGCCCGAGGAGCACGATGAACGGCACCTGCACCAGGCTCGCCAGCGGCAGCCAGTGCGCATTCGACGGCACCGGGAGCGTCGCGACATCCGGGATGCGGTTGCCGACCTCGGCAAAGATCCAGATGAAGTCCACGCTGAGTCCGCGACCGGCGGCCAGCGCCCGGGCGACATCCGCGTAGTAGTACGAATCCGGGTAGGCGGCGTCCGGGTAGATCGCGATCAGCGCTAGGCGGACCAGCAGGGCAAGCACGAACAGCGCGATGGGGGTCCGCACGGTTTCGGAGCGTAGCATCCGGCGCCATGTGCGGATTGTCTGGCTCCGCCCCGCCGCGCCTGGGCCCGGCCGGGAGGTCTTCGCCCTCGTGCGATGCGACTCGGCGCATCACCGCCGCCTGGTGTTATCCCGACGGTACATACGATCGACGAATTCGAGAATCGGATCTCTCGAAGGAACTCTGACATCCGGTGGACGGAAGTCGATTTCGAGCGGTCCGACGCCGAGCGCCGTGAGCATCCGGGCCAGGTGTCTCGCGCGCATCCACGGAGCCTTGCCAGCCTCGAGTCGTGAAATCGATGATTGCGACACGCCACTTCGTCTCGACAGCAGGTGCTGGCTGATTCCACGTGACCCCCGCAGGTTCGCCATTGCCGCGCCGAGCGTCTCGAGGCCGGCTCGTGTGGCGGGGTCGAGGTCTTCAAGTTGAAACGGCATGCCCCATTGAAGCGCAGTGCGCTTGCGCGCCGATTGCCAGCTGATTACCCGGCGATGCACGCCGCCGCATCGGGGCGTTGGCGCATTGGCCCGAGCCACGGGACCGATGCGCCGAGTCGCATCGCGCGCGCGTCCCCGACGGCCGGGCGCGCCCCCGACGGCCGAGCGGCGGGCGCTCGGCACCGCCAGAGTCGCCCGGAGCCAAGCCGTACTATCCGCGCATGCCACTCAGCCGCAGGGGGCGCCACATCCTGAGCGTGAATCCTTGCTGCAGGGTGGCGCGGTCCTCGTGCTCGTGATGTCGATATCGATTGCTCTGACGCCCGGAACCTGGAGCGATTACCGCGCGCTCCTCGCGGCAGCGTCAGCGCCGACGGGCAGTTACAACGTGCTGGCCTCGGTGCCTGTGTGGCTCCGCCTCGGCATCGCCGGGGTTCTGGCCTTCGCGGCCATCCGCTGGATTCGTCTCGCCCCGATTGCGGTCACGATGGCGTACCCGGTGGTCTGGTTCCATGGCCTGAGCACCCTGACGGCTATCGTGGCACCGGTGGATTCGCCCCGTCGCGTCGAGCCCGACGGATGACCCGCCGCCGTGCCCTTCGCGATGGGCTGGCGATCGGAGGGCTCCTGTTCGCGGCCTACCTGTTCGTGATCGTGGCGCCCCAGGCCGGAACGGTGGGATTCGACGCGTTTGCGTACTGGTCCGTGAACCTCGAGCACCCGTATCGACAGGTTGCCGGCCAGCTGGGAGCCTTCCCGTACACGCCGATCGCAGCTCGACTATTCGCCCCGGCGGCGCTGCTCCCGTGGCCGGCCTTCTGGTGGCTGTGGACCGCGCTGCTGATCGGGACCGCCATCTGGCTTGGGTGGCGACGGGCGCTGCTGGTTCTGGCCTTTCCGCCGGTCGCGCTCGAGCTGTACCACGGCAACATCCACCTCCTCCTGGCGGCGGCGGTGGCGCTCGGATTGCGCTACCCGTGGACCTGGGCCTTCGTCCTGGTCACCAAGGTGACGCCGGGCGTCGGTCTGGTCTGGTTTCTCGTCCGGCGGGAGTGGCGTCAGCTGGGCATGGCGCTCGGCGTGACCGTGGCGCTCGTGGCCACCTCCCTCGTCATCGATGGGCGGCTCTGGCGCGAGTGGATCGTGGAGGGCCTCCTGCCCGTGACCGGCGGGCCAGTCGCACAGTTCTTCGTCGGGATCCCGCTCCTGGTTCGGCTGCCGCTGGCGGCCCTCCTGGTTGCGTGGGGCGCCCGGACGGATCGAACCTGGGTCCTGCCGGCGGGTGCCGCCCTGGCCCTGCCGGTGCTCTGGCTGTCCGGGCTGTCCATCCTCGCCGCGATCCCCGCCATCGAGCGCCTTCGGCCGGTGCCGTCCGACCGCACCCCGGCCGGAGGACTTCACTCGCGCCGACGAGTCGCGGATCCGTTCACGGTGCGAGCGCCTGGGTGAAGTTCAGGACGGCGTGGAGCGAGAACAGCGCCGCGGACACCGTCGGCCACAGCACCGATACCCAACCACCCCTTCCAGCGAGCAGCCAGGAGAACGGCCAGGCAACGGCCAGGTATCGGCCCACGGACAGCAGGCGGCCAGATCCGATGACGGTGAGCAGCGCCACGGCCAGGAACGCGACCGACGGCGCGTCGAGACGGTCGGCGCGCACGTAGACGAGCAGGAACGTGTAGAAGAGCAGCGTGCCGATCAGGATCACCACCAGTGGTTCGGTCCCGACGGGCAGGCCTCCGCTCACCACCGTATGGGACGGGTTGTTCCACGCGCTCTGCGCCTGGAGGTAGGCAAGGAACACGCCGAAGCGTCCCCAGAGGTAGGCGGTAAATCCCGCGAGGGCGATGGGGCCCAGCGCGAGCGGCAGGATGGCGCGCCACGATCGACCGTCGGACTGCGCGACGAGCACGAGGAGCGGAATGCCAAGGAGGATTCCAGGCGGCCGGGTCAGCGTCGCCAGGGCATAGGCGACGCCCATCCACCCCCACGCCCGCCGGTGTGCCGCGAGGAACGCGAGCAGGCCGAAAAGCAGGAAAAGGCTGTCGGTATACGCCATGCCGAAGGCCACTGCGCCGGGGGCGATGAGCAGGTACACGACGGCCAGCAGGGCCTTCCGGTGGCCGAACGTGGGCTCGCCGAGACGGTACATGACCCACGCGGCGCCAAGCGTCGCGGCATTGGCGACCAGAACCCCGGACAGGGCGATGTTGCCCAGCGTGAACAACGAGAACAGCCGGGTGACGATGGGATAGAGCGGGAAGAACGCCCAATCGAGGTAGACATCCTGGACCGGCGTGGCGTGATAGCCGTCGGCGGCGATACCCAGCAGGTACACCGAATCCGTGCCGGTGAGACTGGCCAGGATCGGGATGTCGGAGAAGGTCGGTCGGACATTCGACGTCGGGAGCGAGAACTCGACCAGCGCGGCAATCAGGACCAGCAACAGCCGCGAGCCCACGAAGGTCGCGACGATGACCAGCAGCGCCTGCCGCCACGGTCGATCGGTGTCCCGGTGCCTGGGGTCGGGCTGCATCGCGGGCTATCGTACGACGCCCGATGGCCACGGTCGCCGCCTCGATCGGCGGCCATCGACCATGCGCCGACTCGTATGCTGCCGACGTGCATTCGTCATCGTTCGGCGTCCGGACCCTGCGCGACCCACGGTTCCAGCGCCTCGCCGTCGTCCTCCTCGCGATCATTCTCGGGCTCTTTCGACTGGCCCAGTTCGCCGCCTTCACCTCGCAGGTCGAGTGGGGGTACGACTTCGCCTACTACTGGCGAGCCGCGCAGGACCTCCTTCATGGCTTGCCGATCTACGCTCCGGAACAGCTGGTCGGCCCCTACGTACCGCAGGGGCAGGCTGGATTCCTCTATCCACCGCCGTTCGCGGCCGCGATGATTCCGTTCGCCCTTGCGTTCCCGACCGACGTTCGAGCTGCCGCCTGGATCTGGGCGGCCCTTGGGGCGCTGGTCCTGGCCGTCGGCACCCTTGCGGTCGCCCGATCCGGCGGTCTGGTCGAGCGCATTCGCGGGGCTTCCGGACTCGGCCCGTGGATCCTCCTCGTGGCGGCGTTGACGTTCCCGCCGGTCGTCGGCGAGCTCGTTCTCGGCAACGTCCATCTCCTGCTGTTCGGGCTCCTGTCCGTCGCCTGGCTCGGGGTGCGGAGGGGAGATGCCGTCGGAGATCGATGGGCCGGTCTCGCCGTCGGGATCGCGGCCCTCGTCAAGGTCTTTCCAGCGTTCATCGTCCTGTGGTTCCTGTTCACCGGTCGTCGCCGGGCCGCCGGATGGGCCGTCATCGGTGTCCTCACGGCCGTCGCCCTGGCCCTGCCGATCACCGGGGTGGCCCCGTGGCTGGACTATCCCGCGGCCCTGCTCAATCTCTCGGCGCCATCGGACACCACGGACACCCTGGCACCCACCGTCTGGCTCGCGTCGGTCGTGGGGTTCAGCGGTGCCCGGATGGTCGTGACGGCGACCGCGGTCGTCACCCTGTTCTGGGCCGCCCGCCGACTCCCGGCTCGACCGAGCTTCGCAGTGGCAGTCATCCTGTCCGTGCTCGTGGCGCCGGCCCTCTACCACCACTATCTGGCCATCATGGTGCTGCCCTTCCTCCTCCTCCTGCCCGATCGCGGCGCGCCGGCATGGCTCGCCGTTGCGTACCTGCTGATGTCGGGCGGGCAGCAGCCCGCGCTCGGCGAGCTGTCCTGGATCGTCAATCGCGGCTTCCCGACGGCGGGCGCGCTGATCCTCCTCGCCGTTGCCCTCCGGGCCGGTCGAGTCCATCCTGCTCCAGTCGACGGCATGATCAGGCCGACGCGTCCCAGCCACGAGGAGGCCACGTGACCCCCGGTGTCATCCTGTCGATGCTGTACTGCGGGGCGGCGTTCGGCGGCTCGTTCCTGTTCATGAGGATCGCGGCGCCCGACCTGCCCCCGCCGGCCGTCGCGTTCCTGCGGGTGAGCATCGCCGCCGCCGTCCTTCTTCTGATCTCGGGGACCACCGCGCTCCAGGCGTTCCGCAGGGACTGGCGCCGCTTCGCCTTCCTCGGCGTGTTCATGACGGGCGGACCGTTCCTGTTGTTCGCGGCCGCGGAACAGACGATCACCGCCGGGCTGGGAGCCGTGCTCAACGCCACGACCCCGATGTGGACCGTCCTGATCGTCGCGATCTGGCTCCGTCAGCCCCTCACGTTGGCCCGGGTCGCCGCCATCGTGATCGGCTTCGCTGGCGTGGCGGTCATCGTCGGCACCGAGGGCCTCAGGATCGGGCCGGAGGCCTGGACCGGGGTGGGGCTGGCTTCTGTCGCAGCTTCGCTCTACGGAATCGGCCTGACGTTCGCGCGGCGCCACATGTCCGGACACGCGCCCGTTGCGCTGGCCTTCGGGCAGCTTGCCGCCGGTGCCCTGCTGCTCGCTCCGTTCGCCCTCCTGACCGCCGGCGAGGCCCACCCCACCGTGGCGTCTGCCGCCGCGATCTTCGGGATTGCCATCGTTTCGACAGCGATTGCCTGGCCGCTCCTGTTCCGGCTGAACCGGCAGGTTGGACCGCTGGCGACGAGCACCATTCCCTTCCTGAACCCGATCTTCGGTGTCCTGTGGGGCGCGCTATTTCTCCGTGAGGCGGTCACGCCCACGCTCCTCGGCGGCGGCCTGCTGGTCTTCGTGGCCCTGGCCCTGATCCTGGACGTCCGACCGCGCCGCGCCGCGCGACCGACGCCCGCCTAGGCGACGGAGCTTCGGAGCGCATCGCCCCGGGGCGTCGCCCAGGGTCGTCACAGGGGTCGTGGCCCGGGACCATCGGGGGATCGGAGCCTCATCCCGTGCGACTAGACTGCCGCGAGATGGAGACGCTTTCACCTTCGCAGTCGACAGCGGACCGTGACTTCGTGAGCTTGACGCTCGTCCTGCCGGCCTACAACGAGGCGGAGCGGATCGGGCCGGCGCTCGACGAACTGTTCACCTACCTCGATTCGCCGGCCTCGGCGGCGGCGCTCCCGGCCCGGATCCGGGTGCTGGTGGTGGATGACGGCAGCACGGACCGGACGGCCCACCTCGTGCTGGATCGGCCCGAGGCCTCGCGACCCGAAGAGGCGTCCTGTCGTCTGGAGATGCTCCGCGTTCCCCATGCCGGGAAAGGTGCCGCGGTGCGCGCCGGGATGCTCGCCGCGACCGGGGACATCGTGGCCTTCGCCGACGCCGACATGGCCACCCCGCCGGACCAGCTGCCGTTGCTGGTCAAGGCGCTCGGCTCGGCCGACGTGGCCCTCGGCAGCAGGATTCAGCCCGACGGCTCGGACATGCGCGCCACACAGCCGGCGTATCGGCGGATGCTGGGGCGCCTCTTCCACGGCCTGGCCTCGATCTGGGTGGTTGGGCCGATCCAGGACACGCAGTGCGGCTTCAAGGGTTTCCGGCTGGCCGCGGCGAGGGAGGTCTTCGGCCGGCAGACGGTCACCTCCATCGTCTTCGACGTCGAGCTCATCTACCTCGTCCGACGGCTCGGCTATCGCATGACCGTGGTCCCCATCCAGTGGGAAGATCGCCGCGGATCCCGGATGCGTCCCGGGCCGGGCCTTGCATTGCGCGTGGCATGGGACCTGTTCCGGATCCCGCTCCAGCACCTGCGCGACCGACGCTGATGCCGCCTCGCGACCGCCTGCTCGCGGCGGCCCTGCCCAGTCTGGCCATCGTGGCCTTGGTCACGGTGGTCGCCGCGGCCTCCCTGTCATCGGCACGGGCGGGGACCCTCGGCTTCGACTTCCTGTCCTACGACCTCGCCGTCCGGCGGTTCCTGGACGGCGGCGTGCTGTACGACCAGGCCTTCGACTACACCGGCGCGTTCGGGCTCTTCTACTACCCGCCCCCGTTCGTCCTGTTCGCAGCGCCCCTGGCCGTGCTCGAGCCGATGCTCGCGGCGTGGATCTGGACTGCCGCCCTCGTCGCGGCCTTTGCCGTCGGTGTTGCCCTGCTGCCCGTGGATCGACGAACCCGCTGGTTGATCCTGCTCCTGGGAGCCATCTCGTGGCCGTTGGTCTATGCGATCAAACTGGGCCAGGTGGGACCGATCCTGCTGGTGACCTTCGCGATGGGCTGGCGATGGATGGACCGGCCCTGGCGCTTCGGGGCCGCGACGGCCCTCGGAACCGCGATCAAGATCCAGCCGGCGCTCCTCTTCGCCTGGGCGCTCGTCACGGGTCGCCGTCGGGCAGTCGTGGCCGGCGCGGCGATCCTGGCAGTCCTCGCGCTCGCTGCGACGCTGGTCGCCGGTCCGAGCTCGTGGATCGATCAGGCAACGCTGCTCGCGCGCGTCAGCCGGCCCATCGATACGCCCCACAACATGACGCCCGGCCGTCTCGCCTTCGAAGCCGGTCTCGGCCAGGGTCTGGCCTGGGCGATCCAGATCGCGAACTGGGCTCTGGTGGCACTCGTCGTGCTCGTCGCGATGGTCCGCTGCTCGCCGGTCGCCTCGTACCTGGCCGTGGTCGTCGCAACCCAGCTGGTCTCACCGATCCTCTGGGACCACTATGCGCTGGTGCTCCTGGTGCCGGTGGCATGGCTCGTGTCACGCGGGAGGCGATGGACGGTGGTAATCCCGCTCGCGACGTCCATCGTGTTCGTCGGCGCGATCCCGCCCCTCGCGTACCCACTCGCCTACTGGGTGACGCTGGGCATGGTCGTCCGCGAGGGCTGGGACCGCCGGCGCAAGACGTTGCCTCCGCAAGCATCGGCCGAAACCGGTGCTATGCTCCGACCGTGACCCTCATGTCCCTTGCAGCGGAGCCTGCCTGTCCGGAGCCACCGAGCGACTCCACCGGCACCTCCGTCCCGACCGGCGATCTGATCCTTGAGCGCCGCGCCGTCGGTGACATCCCTCGGGCCACGTGGGACCGGCTCGCCGCCGCAACCCCGTGGGCAACGCCGTTCTCCGACTGGGCGTTCCATCGCGCCTGGTGGGACGCCTACGGGGACAACGCCCACGATGAAACGGCCGTGGTCCTGGACCCGACGCGCGGAGCAGCCGCAGATCCGGTCGCCATCCTCCCCCTGATGCATCGACATGAGGTTGAACCCTCGGACGCCGAACGCCACACGACGCTCCGCCACGGCCACGACCAGGGCCTGACGCCCGTTCCTGCGACCGCGACCGCCGTCTTCTTCGGCGCCTCCTACCACGCCGACTACGCCACGATCCTGACCGCGCCGGCGAACCTGTCGGCGGTCGCGGACGCCCTGGTTGGAGACCTGCGGCGCCGAGCCGACTCGCGCGCCGACTGGGATGCGGTGGATCTGCGGCGCCTGCGCTGCGGCGACCCGGCCGTGGACGCGCTGGCCGTCGCGTTCCGGCGCGTCGAGGTGGACGCCGGGTGGACGCTCAACGTGGAACGGGAGGATGTCTGCCCGGTGGTGACGCTGCCGGTCGATGGCACCATCGACGACCACCTCGGGACGCTCGACCGCAAGGAGCGGCACGAGATCCGGCGCAAGGTCCGCCGCGCCGAGGCCGTCGGCGAGGTGGTGCTCACGGAATCCGCGGACCCGTTGACCGACCTCGAGGCCTTCATCGACCTCCATCAGGCACGCTGGGGCGACGACGGCCTCTTCCCGGCGACCCCGGGCGGAGCGCAGAGTCGGGTGCTCTTCCGACGCCTGTTCGAATGCTTCGGGCCGGGCGGCCCGCTTCGTCTCAGCTTCCTCACGGTGGGGGCCAGAACGATCGCCGCGGGCGTCACCTTCGAGACGGCGGATCGCCTCTACTACTACAACGCCGGTGTGGATCCGGACGCCCGCGACCTGTCGCCCGGCGTCGTGATGGTGGAGCGCTACCTGCGGCACGCGATCGAGCGCGGCCGGCGTTCGATGGACTTCCTCCGTGGCGACGAGCCCTACAAGTACGAATGGGGCGCCTTGGACGAGCCGATCCAGCGGCTCCTGGTCAGGCGGCAGGTAGCGTGACGGCCGTCGAGCTGCCCGACGATCCGTGCTACCAGCCGGTGAGCCGCCTGCCTCTCCCCGGAGGTCGCGACCGGATCCGGGTCGTGGAGCTGCTCGCCACGGGCTCGAACGGCGGCGCCCAGGAGCACGTGTACAACCTCGTCAGCCGCATCGATCCGGCACGCTACGACGTCTCCGTCTGTTCGCTCACGGCCGGGAGCGCGGTCCGCAAACTCGAGCGCGCCGGCATCCCCGTGTGCGTCATCGAGGCCGCCGACGACGCCGATGCCGTGGAATCGGTGGCCGCCCATCTGGCCGCGGTGCGGGCGGACGTCATCCACAACCACATGTATCACGCCGAGGTCATCGGGACACAGGCAGCCCTGCGGGTCGCCGAGGCGGGCCTGCCGCGGCCGATGGTGGTCGGCACCGTGCACTCCTCGCGGATCCGATCGGAGGAGGATGTGGCGCTGCTCCGGCGGTTGACGCCGCGCATGGATCACGTCATCGCGGTGTCCACGTCCATCGTCCGCAAGATCGAGGACGAGGGTCGCCATGGGGCACCTGTCAGCCTGATCTACAACGGCGTCGATCTCGCCCGGTACGACACCCTGCTCCCGTGCTGCACGCTCCGCGAGGAGTACGGCCTGCCGGCCGAGGGCCCGATCGTCGGGGTCGTGGCGCGGCTGGAGCCGGAGAAGGGCCACCCGACGCTTCTCGAAGCGTGGCCGTCGGTCCTGTCCGCGTTCCCCGACGCCACCCTGCTGGTGGTCGGGGAGGGCAGTCGCCACGAAGCGCTGGCCGGGCAGGCCCGCGACCTCGACATCGAGCGGTCGGTCATCTTCACGGGCCGTCGAGATGACGTGCCGGCCGTGACCAAGTCGCTCGACGTCGCGGTGTTGCCGTCCTATCGCGAGGCCCAGGGCCTGACGATCCTGGAGGCCATGGCCCTCTCGCGACCGGTGGTCGCATCCAACGTCGGCGGGATCCCCGAGATGATCGAGGACGAGAAGACCGGGCTGCTCGTCCCATCGCACGATGCACCGGCCCTGGCCGCCGCGATCGTCCGCCTGCTTCGCGACCATCCGCTCGCCGATACGCTGGGGAGGGCCGGCCACGACCTCGTCCACGAGCGATTCTGCGTGGAGCTCATGGTTCACGCGGTCGAATCGATCTACGACGGAGCCCTTCTGGGGGTCCACGAACTCGCCGGCTAGGACGATCGGGCCCTGCGGGGCTCCCGGCGCCGCCCCTACGATGGTGCGATGACCGCAGGCATCACGCCGATCCGCCTCACCACCCTCCGCCACCGGCCCCGCCTCGGCTCTCGCTATCGCCTTCGCCTCGGCCTCCGCCCAGGCGCATCGGCGCCGACCGACCCGTGAGCGCCACCACCGATCGATGGGCCGTGCAGAGGCGAGTCCTCCGGCCGACCATGTCCGAACTCTGGACCTTTCTCGCGATCGCGCTGCCGGTGCTGGCCGCGCTCCTCGCCACGATCCCGACCGTGGATCTCGCCTACCAGCTCAGAGCCGGGGCCGAGATCCTGGGCGGGCAGGGAATCCCGACCGTCGATTCCTGGACCTTCACTGCGGCGGGGATGCCGTGGCTGGATCAGCAGTGGGCCGCGCAGGTGATCCTGGCCGCCATCCACGGTGCCTTTGGCTGGACCGGCCTTGCGATGTTCCGCGCCGCCCTCGTCGGGTGCATCAGCGGACTGATCCTGGCCGCGATTCGCGCGCGGGCACCCGACCTGCCCCCAAGAACCGCCGCGCTCCTGGGCCTCTCGGCGTTCGTGGTCATGGCGCCGGCCCTCGCCCTCCGACCGCAGCTGCTCGGGATGGCGCTCTTCGCACTCGTGCTTGCAATCCTCGCCCTACGGAGGAGCCGACCGTGGTTGGTGTGGACGCTGCCGATCGTCGCGCTCGTGTGGGCCAATCTGCACGGCAGCTTCGTCCTTGCGCCCGTCCTCGTTGGCCTCGCCTGGCTCGACGATGCTGCGAATCGCTCGCCGCGGGCCCGGACGACCGGGCTCGTGACATTCGCCACGATGCTCGCGACGGTCGGCACGCCGTCGGGGATCGGCGCGTGGAGGTATGCAGCCGGTCTCGCGACGAACCGCGAGATCACCGCGCAGATCTCCGAATGGCAGCCTCCCGCACTCACCGACGTGCCCGGACTCCTGTTCTGGGGCAGCGTCGTGCTCGTCGCGGTGAGCGCCGTCGTCCTGGTTCGGCGACGGGACAGGTTGGCGTGGCCCGGCCTGCTCGGGCTCATTGCCTTCGCCGCCCTCGGCGCGATCGCAGCCCGTGGAATCGCCTGGTGGCCGGGCGTCGCCGTCGTGACGATCGCCGGACTCGCGGCACAGCCGGACGCGGCGGACCGTACCTCGACCACGGCCCGACCCCTTGCGCGCGGCAACCGGCTGAACGCTTTGCTTGGTGCCGGCCTCCTCACCGCCGGGATCGCCCTGGTCCCTGCGTGGCGACCGGTGGATCGCGGGCTCGAGGCTCCTTCCGGGCTGCTGGACCAGGCGCCGTCGGGGATCACCGCCTCGTTGCGGGCGATTGCCACGCCGGCCGACCGCGTCTGGAACCCGCAGATCTGGGGATCGTGGCTGGAATTCGCCGTGCCTGCCCCGTCCTACGCGCTTGATTCCCGGATCGAGGTCATCCCCGCGCAGGTCTGGGTGGATGCGGCTCTGGTCGCGGCCGCGGCCGCCGGCTGGCCCGGGGTCCTCGATCGCGCGGGTGTGACGATCGTCGTCACCGAGGGATCCGCGTCGCGGCTCGCCTCCGCGCTGGCGGCCTCGTCGGGCTGGGCCGTCGCCTTCGCCGACGCGGACGGCGCCGTCTGGATACGGTCGCTCCATCGGTCCCGCTCGCCGGGCATCCCCTGACGGACTGAGCCATCGGGAGCGATGCCGCCTTCGAGGTCGTGCCCGGGCCGGGCATCGACGTTGACGCGTCGAGGCGACGACGGCGATGTCGGGGAGGGGTGCTAGGCGCGCAGGCTGCGCCAGTACCGCTCGGCGGCTCCGCCGGTGCCGCCCAGCTCGGCCATCCTGGCGCCGTAGGATCGAACGGTCGCCGCCATCGCGGCCTCGCCGCCGAAGAGGCGATCAAGCTGGCTCTCGTAGATGGCGATGCCGCGGATCTTGCGCTCCAGCTGGTCGGCCACGTTGGCATATTCGGGCGACAGGATGAGATCGCGGTCGAGTCCGTCGAGCGCCCCGACCGGCAACTCCTCGAGGCGATCGAAGCCACTCCACCAGGCGTACGGGAAGTCTTCGTAGAACACCACCTGGCCCGCCCAGTCCGGGCCGGGCATGACCCAGCGCCGTGATTCGGCCAGGAGGTCGATGCCCACCTGCCGGCACAGCTGGTGATCGACGTGGTTGCCGACCCCGAGCGGGACATAGACCGCCTGCGGCTCCAGTCGCTCAATCTCCCGACGGATCAGGTCGCTCGGTGCGACATCGTCGGCGCGGGGAGTGCCAAGGAGTTCCTCATCTCCCGCATAGCCGCGAAACACGGCATCCGCGAGGTCCAGGAAGACGACCGAGGCCTCGGCAAAATAGGCAAAGCGTTCATCCTCGAGCCGCCGCTGCGCCATGAGTCCGCCCGCGGCGACGGCCTCGAGCACCTCTTCGGTCATCACCGCGCCCTGCGTCGGCAGGTCGTCGATCAGCGCCTGGCCCGCGAGCGCCTTGTTGCGGATGCTGGCGCGTCGGTACCAGGATGAGCGCTGCCAGAACCGCTTCGCTGCGGCATCCGCGTCCTCCTGGGTTGCATCGAGACGGTCCGACGTGGCTGCCCAGGGCGGTGCCGTTGCCGGGTCGCCGGCCGGCACGTCGGCGCGAATCGATGCTCGATTGAACGCCTCGGTGTTCGGCCAGTGGGCCTTCGATCCGAAGCCGAGGGCCTCGCGCTGATAGCCCGACAGCGCACTACCGTCGCCGCTGCCCGAGAAGACCGTGAGAATCGCGACGTTCTGACCCAGTTCCCGGAGACTGGCGATGAGTCCGCCACAGGAAAGCGCGACGTCATCCGGGTGCGGGGCGACGAAGACGTGGGTCATGGCGCGCCGAGTATACCGACCGCTCAGGCCGGTCCGCCGAACGGATCAGTCGGGCGCCGGATCAGGACGACGCCGGGGTGGCCGTCGGAGCAGGCGTGGCCGTCGGAGCGGGCGTGGGTGCGACGGAGGCGGACGGGGCCGGTGTCGCAGAAGGGGCCGGCGTCGCGGACGGGGCCGCCGTGATGCTCGGTACGGGCGTCGGGGTGGGGAGCGGTGCGAGGAACCCGCCGCGGCCCAGGACCATCGCGTTGAGCAGGATGGCGACAAACACGCCGACGGCGACGAGCACAAAGATGGCCGACGCACGATCGTTGATCCGCAGGGAGGGATCGATCGGGATCTGCCCGTGGCTGAGGCCCGACCGGGCCGCGCGGCGCTCGCCCGGGCTCATCGGCCTGACGGGCGCCTCGATCCCCGGCTCGTCGGCCCCGGCCGGAGCAGGTTCGTCGCTCATGGGGGTGAGGTCCGGCTCGGGCGATTCGTTCGTCACGGATTCCGGGGGCCCCGAGAGGTCGTCCGGCTGGGCATCCGGCGTGTCGTTCGGTCGCTCGCTCATCGCGGGTTCAGGTTCTCCTCGTGCGTTGCAGGCCCACCGGGCCGACCGCGGGCCAGTGTACGCGAAGGCCCGACCTACGCGTCCCGCACGGCCGGCACGAACAGTCCGGCGAGGCCGGCACCAGCCGTCACGAGGCCGAAGAAGCCAAGGGTGATGGGCACGCCGAAGGTGGCGCCGAGGATCCCGCCGACGCCCGTTGCGATGGCCATGGATCCGAAGACCATCGTGAAACGCAGGCCCAGCAGCCGGCCCATGAGCTCCGGGGGCGTCCGGGTCTGGACGATGGTCTGACTCGGGACGACGAAGGCGAGATTGCCGACGCCGGCTCCGAACGTAAGGGCCATCGCCGCCGCGAAGTTGCCGGTGAGCGCCAGCGCCGCGATGCACCCGCCGGTGAAGGCATACCCGAGGATCACCATTCGACCGAGGGCGATGCGGGAACCAAGCAACCCGATCAGGAAGCCACCGATGAGGTTGCCCGCGCCGATTCCCCCTTCGAGGAACCCGTAGACCGCGGTCGCGCTGACCGGGGCTCCCTCGATGCTCTGCTCGGCATAGATCGGCAGGAGCGCGATGAGGACGCCGAGCATGAACTGTGCGACGGTCGCCTGGATCGTGTTGGCGAAGACGGTCGGCTCCCCGCGCAGGAAGGTCCAGCCCGCGCGCAGCTCGGAGAGGAACCCGGCACCCGCGTCTGCGGCCGCGCCGGCGACCCGCCTGACCGGTGCGACCGAGATCGACGCGATGAGGATCGCCGAGGCGATGTAGGTGACCGCATCCGCCCAGAACGCCAGCGGGAGTTGCGGCCCAAGCAGCGCCACGAACAGGCCGGCCACCGCGTAGCCTCCGATATCCGCAAACGTTTCCGCGATCCACATCGCCGAATTCGCCGCGTTCAGGTCCTCCGCCGCGACCAGGCGCGGAAGGACGGCGCCCTTCGCCGGCCGGAAGAACACCGAGATCGTGGTCACGAGGAACACCATCGGGTAGATCAGGAGGAGATTCACCGACGCCGCGATCGGGAGGAGGAGCACGAGCGATGCGCGGAGAAGATCCGACACGATCATCACCTCGCGGTGATCCCAGCGATCCACCAGGGTGCCGGCGATGGCGCCGAACAGGAGGTTCGGCACGGTGGCGACGAAGAAGGCGATGCCGACCGCGATCGGCGACCCGGTGGCGTACAGGACGACGAAGGCGATGGCCACCTGGTGGATCCGGTCGCCGATGAGCGAGATCAGTTGGCCCGTCCAGAGCGCGGAAAAGGAGCCATCCAGCGACAGCCGGACATATGGGTGGCGCCGAACGCGATCCAGGATCGGCGGGACGGCCGGGACGGGAAACGTGGTGGTCGCCGGTCCGCCGAGGGTCGCCGTTCCCCCGAGGCCGCGACCCGTGACGGCCATCCCCGTCGAAGCATTGATGCTGCCGCGCGACGGACCGATCGATGTCAGACGGCGCCGGATCGCGGCCTTGCTGGCGGCGTCGAGTTCGATCGCCGTGCGGACGGTGCTGGCAAACAGGAAGAAGGCGAGGCCGACGGCGAGGAAGACGTCGCCGATGCTGGCCACGTTGCGAACGAACGGGAGCGGGATCGGCAGGATGTCGCCGAGGGGGCCCGCCCGCAGGAGGAACGACGCCGAATCCGTCCCGGGAAGGATCACCGCAAACGGTCCGATTGACTCGCCCGGCCCGAAGCCGGCCGCATCGTACGCCGGCTGCCAGACCGGCATGTGGCCGCCGTTGACGGCAACCGCGATGGTGTTGAGCAGGACACCCACGAACGCGAGGCTCAGGCCCGGTTGATCGCGATTCGCCCACAGCCCGACCAGGATTGCCATGAAAGCGGCCAGGAACAGGGGCGCGCGGAGGGCCTCGACCGGGGCATTGCCCTGCTCGATGGCCACCTGGGTGGCAACCCGCAGGAATAGCCCCAGGAACGTCAGCTGGACGAGGCGGATCCGGATGGACAGGAGATTGTCGACCCGTCCGCCGGCCAGGAAGCCGAGGATGAGCCCGAGCGCAATGCCGCCAATCAGCACGCGCGGTTCACCCGTTCAGCCGGATCCACGGCCGAGGCGCCTGGACGAAGGCATGGAACGCTCACGCGGCCATTCTGCGGTTTCGGCGATGGGTCGCGCGCAGCAGCCGTGCGCGGGGCTGCACGAGCCGGGCGCGGGGCGGCACGCGCGCGCGGGGCTGCGCGAGCCGGGCGCGGGGCGGCACGCGTCCGACGTGCCGCCAAGGTGCCTCAGCCGAGATCGGCGGCAGGGGAGCCGGGGGCAGGGCCGTCGAAGGCGGGCTGCGCCGACCGGCCGCCGTGCTGGCCGAGAAGCGGGATCGGCCGTGCCTCAACGGGGCGGCCGGGGTCGCGCACGTCGTTCGCCCAGCGCGTTCGCACGAAGGCGTCCACGACCTCGGGATCGAACTGGATGCCGGCGAACTTGCGCAGTTCCGCGAGGGCCTGCTCATTGGTCAGGGGGTTCATGCGGTACGGCCGGGCGGCAGTCATGGCCTCGAACGCATCGGCGACGTGCAGCACGCGCGCCAGTCGTGGGATCTCGTCGCCCATCAGGCGATCCGGGTATCCCGAGCCGTTGTACCACTCGTGGTGGTGTCGAATGATTGGGAGCTCGGGCGCCAGCTTGGCGACCGGCGCAATGATTTCCGCGCCGAGGACCGGGTGCGCGTTCATGACCATGCGCTCCTCGCGCGTCAGTCGCTCCTGCTTGAGCAGGATGTTGTCCGGGACGCCAATCTTGCCGACGTCGTGAAGTAGCCCGCCCCACTCGAGGGCCTCGAGGTCGCTCGCCCCGACGCGCATCTCGCGTCCGATATCCACGCTGATCATCCGGACGTTCTGGCTGTGCTTGCTGGTGAAGGGGTCCCGTTTGTCCACGGCTTCGGCCAGGGCGCCGATGGTCTGCGTGAACATGTCCCGCATCTCCACGAACCGGTGGTACGCCACGCGCGTCGTGTACAGCGGCAACGCAAACAGCAGGGTCGTCCACCAGCCAGCATCCTTGAGCTCGTACATTCGAGCCATGAGCCAGCCTAGTGGCGCAAGAGTCAGTAGATTGACAAAGATGTTCCTTGTTTCGGCGCGGTCGAGGAATTCGCGGATACGTCGACCACCTCGAAAGAAAACGATGGCCGAAACGAACCCAAGGTTGAGGGTGAAGTAGACGAGGGAGCCGGCTAGGGTAGCGAGCAACTCTTGGGCGAGGGCGTTCTCCCCGCCCCTGAGCACCCTGATGACGAGTCCGCTGGCGATGACCGGAAGGACAATGGCCGCGTGATTCGTTAGGGTCCCATACCAGGGAACCTTGCCGCGGACCTCGCGCATGTCCAACGTGCCGAATACCGCCACGAGCGCGCCAGCTGTGGGTCCCCCGAGGGTCGTCGCAGCCATGAGCGGCGCCGTGGACACAGCGATCTGGACACCCTCGCTCAAGGTCACTGGCAATGCCGACGCGAATAGGGTTACGACCGTCCAGAATGCCACGCCCGCGAAGATCTCAGCGGTCGTCACCTGAGGCGCGGGGTCGAAGTCAAGGGCAATGGCGCCATCGATGGGAATCACAAGGCCCGTGGCCAGCAGCGCGAGCGCTGCTGCTCCCACGAGCCAAGTGATGTAGATCCTGAGCGACCTTGTCACGTGCTCCTCGTCCTTGTCGGTCGATGTCTGGTCACTTTACCCTTTCGGGCCCAGAACACGACTGATCAGAGGTACTAGAAGCCCTTGAGGGTTGCTCCCCCTGCGAGGGCGGTCGCCGCGATCGCGCCAAGCGTGATCGCGAGCCGCGTGAGTCGGCTCTTCATGGCGTTCATGAGAACCTAGAATCCCTTAAGGGTGCTATCCGGCTGCACGCTCGTTCCTCCTTGCGGCCTCCGTGCCCGAAGACACGAAAACCGACCAGACACATGGTCGGTCGGTTGCACTACTCGCTCTGCTCCACCCTAAGTGCCCATTTCAGGTGGAGCGTCAGCGCGTCCGAGCGTTCTTGACTCGCCTTCCTAGTACCGAAGTACTACGAAGAGGCCGGACTATAGGTACCCCGGACTACACCGGTCAATACGGATGTGTACCTATCGCCCCAGAGCCGACCCTAAAGTCGGTCCATCGGCTCCGGCTCGAGCCCGAGTTCTCGTTGCGATCGAGCGTAGCTCTGGTACTGCTCTGACGCGGCTGCGAGCGAGCCGGACAAGCGATAGAGCCGCGTCAGGGCCATCTGGAGTTCTTCCGCTTCTGGGTCGGCTTCGACGGCCAACTGCGCCAATTCGATCCCACGCTCATAGTGGCCCGAGTCCGTGTCGGCTCTCAGGGAGCCTTCCAGGACTCTCAGGTACGCGGCATGAAGAGAGTCCCGGTACTGAGCAGCCCAATCCTCGTATAGGAAGTCGAGGGCAAACCGACCGTGATAGGAAACGGCCAGATCCATGACCATCTGGGGCTCGGCTGGGTTCGACATGGTTCTGACGAGCTCACGGCATAGCCGACTGCGGCTCTGTACGAGCTCCAAGTCAAGCCACAATGTCTCGCCGTCCTGCCCGAGGTAGCCGGGCGTGGTGTCTTCTGCGAACTGTGGCTCAAAGACACGGCGCAGGAAATATACGGTCTGGTTGAGCGAATTCTGCGCGGTGGATGGCTCCAAGTCTGGCCACATCGCCTCGAGGACCTCGTCGCGCGCGGCGGCGAATCTTGGCTTCGTGAGCAGAAAGCAGAGCAGGGCCAGGACCTTACGCCGCATCGTCCCCCCATCAACAGTTCTTCCGCCGATGGACAACCTCACCCGACCCAGGTCTTCGACAAAGACCGTTGGGGCTAGGCGGCGAGCCAACGCGCGGCCTGCGTTTGCCGGGAAGATCGAGCCTCTCGAGGCTCGTGCGAGACCGCGCAGGAGGGTCACGTCATCATGGGTTCCAACTTCATCCAACATCTTTGCCGCCTCCGCTTGTGAGGCCCCTGTGTGAGCAGTCGCGACCCGTCGTAACGGCGCCCGCCACCGCTCCTCGCGTCGTCTGATTTCGTCTGCGACTCGGTCCTTCGTGGATTGATCGAACCAATCGAGGTGGCCGGCAACGACATCGGCTGCGATCGAAACTGCGGCGATGTCGCGGGCCGCTTCTCGACGAATCGTCGGCAGGAACTCTTCGCGATCCGCGCTGGCTGCGATAATCCGAGACACTCCAGCCCACAGGTTGGCACCCTGTCGCTCGCAGATCGATTGCGAGGTTCGCGCAATCTCGAAGGCATCGGGACTCGACGTGAGAACCGCAAGTGATGCTGCCGCAAGATGACGGCGTGCCTCGAAGGCAACCGCTGAGCGACGCGCACCATAATTCAGCATCGCGATCGCGTCCTGAGCATCCGTAAAGCGCCCAAGAGCTATGAACGCATGTATCCGCGCGAGAAGTGCCTGTTCACCCCGATCCGTTCCTCCTTCAATTACATCGTCGACGCCATCGAGGAGAGTGAGTGACTTGTCTGGGTCTCCATAGAGTGCCTCCACCTCCGCGCCTTCATAGGCGACCTCAAGGACTTGGTCGCCACGCGCTGTCTCTGCGGCTTCCCGGATTGCTGATCTTGCCCTCACCAGGTCTCCTAGGTGAGCGACTGCCCATGCTCGCAATAGAAGCGCCGAGACGAGCTCGCTGCCCGCTGATGTCGCCTCCAACAGCTCGATCGCCTCGTCAGCCGCCGCCAACGCGATCGATGCATCGCCTTGGGCTTTCTTGAGGTACCCGAGGTTGGAAAGGCCAACGCCGATATAGTGCAAGCCGCCCCGTTGTCGAAGGATCCTCAAGGCCGACTCGAGCGCGTTCACCGCGACTTCAAGATCTCCGTTCAGGGAGGTTTCGAGTGTCAGCCGGATGGCTTGGCCGAGAGCAGCCGCTTCTGCTGACTCGTCCTGTGCCTCGAGCTGGGATGCGACCGATACCGCTCCTTCGATATCTCCAGTCACAAGTCTCGCTGAGAGAACAGTCAACGCGACCGGGGGACTGCCACGGTCTTCGGAGAACGCCGCTTCGGCGAGCTCCCGACCGAGAGATGACTGTCCTCGCTGCTGCGCCAGTCTTGAAAGGACGACGAGCACGTTGGGGTCGGGGCGATCCGTGGCTGGGAGGGCCGTGACCAGTTCCTCGGCGGCGGAGTAGGCGCCCGTCGCCAGAATGGATTCGATGGCCGCGGCGAGGACCCGGCGAGCGTCGTCGAGATCGCCAGCCTGGAGATAGTGGTGCCCGGCAATGCGCCAGTCGCGCGATTCCGCGGCTGCGGCCACCGATCGATGAATGTCGATGACCGCGTCAGCCCCGACGGAGCGGTTGAGGCGAGCCTGCAGGAAGTCACGGACGAGGGGGTGCGCCCGAACGTGGTCGCGCGTGTTCGGGCCGATCCGGCTGAACAGGCCGAGCATCTCGCCATCGGCTATCGAGGCCCGCGTCTGTTCGCCCGGCATCCGGGCCGCAACCCCGGCCAGAACGGGCTCGATCACCTCGAGGAGCGACGTCCGCATCAGAAACTGCTGGAGGCCGGCGGAGAGTTCGCCGACGACCTCCTCTGCCAGGTAGTCGTAGAGGTTGCCCTCGGCGCCGCTCAGTGACCGTACGAACGCGCGGATCTCGGATTGATTTCGATCTCGGATGGCGGCACGGACCAGCTGCAGCGATGCGACCCAGCCCTCGGTCCTGCGGGACAGCTCGGCCACGATTCCGGGATCCAGTTCGAGCGCATACGTGTCCCGGAACAGCTGCTCCGTCTCCTCCGGCGCGAAGCGCAGGTCGGACGTATGGAGCTCGGCGACTTCGCCGAGCGCCCGGAGCCGCGCGAATGGAAGTGACGGCGTCGTCCGGCTGATCAGCACGAAGCTCATGCGCTCAGGGGCGCGGGTCAGCATTGCCCGCACGATCGCCCGCGCATCCTCTGAATCGTCCACGAGGTGAAAGTCGTCCAGGACCAGCGACGCTGGTTCGGGCGACAGGGTCCCGAGCTCGCGGATGAACGCCTCGAGGACCATATCCCGCGACGAAGTACCCATGCTCGCGTCGCGGATCATCGACTGGGTGACGTGACCAAAGTCGGGCTGATGGACGCGCAGCGCCGCCACCAGGTGGGCGAAGAAGCCCAGCCAGTCGCGGTCACCGCGGTCGAGCCGATACCACGCCACGCGTACCCGCGTCCGACGGGTGAAGTCGGCCAGGAGGGTGGTCTTGCCATAGCCGGCCTCGGCGAGGACCAGGACGGCACGCCGATGGATCTTGACGCTGAGCCAGTCAAGAAGGCGCGCTCGCGCGAGCGTCTCGTCACGCAGGGGTGGCGCCTGCACCTTCTCGAACTGGACCGGATACTCGGACACTTGACCGAGCGGGCCTCCCGAACCGTGCGGTGGCGCGACGATCGCCGGTCGGCCCGGTCCCACCGGGACATCGACACGAACGGGCTGGCCCTCGCGTCGAGGGTCCCGTTCGCGCGACCGGGGCTCAGGCGGCGCGAACGATACGGACGGGCGAGACCGCGTGTCAATGTCGGGCATGGGCCGCATCGTGATCGCGGCCGCTCACCGCGCGATTAGCTGCGCGATGGCCGGGGCTCAGCCCTCGTAGTCGAACCCGATCTTGATGTCGACGCGGTACTCCACGATCTCGCCGTCGTCCACGACCGCGGTCGACTTCACGACCTCGACGGTCTTGATGTTCCGGACCGTGCGTGCGGCGGTCGCGACCGCCTGGCGGGCCGCGTCGCTCCACGAGTTCGGGCTCGTGCCGACCATCTCCCGGATGATGATGACGCCCACGCGGTCCTCCTCGAGCAGCTCTTCACGACGACCGGATCAGTCTACGACCGGAGTGAATTCTGGAGTTCCACGCGCGGGCGCCGCGGAACCTGCGCCGTGCTCCCGGCGTCGAGGCGTCCATGAACATCCGACCGACGCCCATGCTCCTCATCGTCGTCGCCCTCGCGCTCGGAGCGTGTTCGGGAAGTGGTGGATCACCGTCTCCCGCGACCGGCGGATCGGGTGACCCGACGAGCAGCCCAACGGCCGATCCCGCTTTCATCGAGCACGCCAGCGGCGCGAAGGACGTCGTGTTCCGGTTCGAGCAGGGTGGTGGATTTGTCCCGATCGGATTCTTCGCCACCCAGGCGCCCCAGTTCACGATGTATGGGGACGGGACCGTCATCTTCCGGGACTTCACCGCGGCGCAGCCGGCGAACGACAAGGTCGGCGCGATGTCGCCGTATGTGATCGCAACGCTGACCGAGGCCGAGGTCCAGACGTTCCTGCGCTTCGCTCTCGCCGACAGCGGGCTGGGCGTGGCGCGCGCCGCGTACACCCCGGGCAACGTCGCCGATGCGCCGACATCCACGTTCACCATCCGGGCCGGCGGCCTGGCCAAGGAGGTCTCCGTCGAGGCGCTCGGATTCGAGAATCCCCAGAGCCCGGATACCGCGATCCTCAAGGCGTTGGCGGGACTCGGGGAGCGAATCGGCAACTTCGCGACATTCATCGACGGCGAAACCGTCTGGACGCCGGATCGGTGGCGGGGCGTGCTGACGCCGGATGCGTTCAATCCGACGGTGGCCTGGCCGTGGACGGATCTCACGCCGGCCGATTTCGTGCAGCCGGCCGACCCGAACGCTCCCCAGTTTCCGATCCATACGCTCACGCCGGCACGCGTCGCCGCGCTGGGATTGACCGGGATCGAAGGTGGCTTTGCCGCCCTCCCGCTGGCGGGGCCGGACGGGCGGTCCTACACCCTGGCCCTCCGGCCGATCCTGCCCGACGAGACGCGCTGATCAGGTGCCCGACGCGTAGATTCGGCGCTCAGGCCTCGGCGTAGCGCTGACCGGCGTACGACTGGAACCGCGTCTGGCTCTTGCGGAACCAGAGCTGGATGTCCCCGGTGGGACCGTTGCGGTGCTTGGCGAGCTTGACGTTGATGACCTCGCCATCGGCATCCTGCTCCTCGCCGGCCCGTTCCTTCTCCCGCCACAGGAAGACGACGAGGTCCGCGTCCTGTTCGATGGCCCCCGACTCGCGGAGATCGGACAGGCGCGGCTCCTTCGACTCCCGCATTTCCGGCTGTCGCGAGAGCTGCGAGAGGGCGATCACCGGCACGGACAGCTCGCGAGCCAGCGCCTTGAGCCCGCGGGAGATCTCGCTGACCTCCTGGACCCGGTTCGAATCCCGGTTCGTGGTGGTCGCCTGCATCAACTGCAGATAATCCACGATCACGAGATCCAGGCCGGCCTCGGCCTGCAGTCGGCGGGCCTTGGTTCGGAGCTCCATCGAGGTGATATTCGGGGTGTCGTCGATATAGACGGGCGCCTCGGACAGGTCATTCATGGCCGGGGCAATGCGCGCGAAGTCCATTTCCTCCAGGAACCCGGTCCGAAGACGCTTCGAGTCGATGTTCGCAACGCTCGAGAGCAGACGAAGGACCAGCTGTTCCTTGCTCATCTCGAGGCTGAAGAGGCCGACGCTCTTGCGCTCCCGAACAGCCGCGTGCTCGGCGATGTTGAGCGCAAAGCTCGTCTTGCCGATGGATGGGCGGGCGGCCACCACGATCAGGTCGCTCTTCTGGAAGCCGGTGGTCAAGGCATCAAGATCGACGAATCCGGAGGTCACGCCACTCAGCTCGCCGCGATGGGCGTGCAGGTAGTCGAGCCGGTCGTACGCGGAATGGAGCAGGTCCTTGAGCACGCTGAAGCCGACCGTGATCCGCCGGTTCGAGACCTGGAACAGCTCCGACTCCGCGCGATCGATGGCTTCCTGGATCTCGGAAGGGTCCTCATAGCCGATACCGGCGATCTTCCCGGCCGCCCCGATGAGGTTCCGGAGGACCGCCTTGCGTTCGACGATGCGCGCGTACTGAACTGCATGAACGGCGGTCGGGGTCTGGTTCGAAAGGGTGGACAGGTAGCTGCGACCGCCGATGCCCTCCAGCTCGCCCTTCCGTTCGAGGGTCTCGGCCACGGTGACGATGTCCACCGGCTCGCGGCGCTCGAACAGGTCCAGCATGGCCCGGTACACCGTGCCGTGAGCCTGCCGATAGAAATCCTCCGGCCGCAGGAATTCAGCGATCTCGATGATCGTCTCGCGATCAATGAGAATCGCGCCGAGCACGGATTGCTCGGCCTCGAGGCTCTGGGGCGGCAGGCGATCGATCACGGCAGGGTCAGACTCCGGCTGGGGGACTCCGATGGTGCCGCGGGGGTGGCGGCGCGCGGTCAACGAACGAGGCCAGATCCGGCCCGGTTGTCCACGAAGTTCCGCGCCCTGTCGGCGCGTTGTGGATGAATCCTGTGGACAAGCGCGGATTCTGGCTAATCCAGCCTTCGGATCACGCCGATCAGCTTGCCCTGGATCCGCACGTCGGGATAGATCTGCGCCGGGTAGTTCGCGTTCGCCGGTTGCAGGCGAACGTGGTCCTTCTCCCGGAAGAACGTCTTGAGGGTGACGGCGTTCTCCTCGACCTGGGCAACCACGATGTCCCCGTTGCGCGCGGTGTTCTGCGGGCGAATGAGGACGAAGTCGCCATCCGCAATGTGGGCGTCGATCATCGAATCGCCGCGAACCCGAAGGACGTAGGCGTCACCGCTGGGTGCGAGGATCTCCGGGATGGCCATGGTCTCCGAGGCATCCTGATATGCCTCGATCGGTCCGCCGGCGGCGATCTCGCCGATGATCGGGACGACATGCGCGTCGGCTGCGGTCGACTGGGGAACGAGTTCGCTCGACAGGCCGAGGGAGATTGCCGCGGTCGGCGTGAGACGGATCGCCCGGGACTGGGCCGCACCGCGTTCCAGGTACCCGTCCCGCTCGAGGACCTGCAGGTGGTGGTGGACGGCGGACGTGGAGCTGAGCCCGACGGCACCGGCGATCTCGCGAACGGACGGTGGGTAGCCACGCGCGCGCAATGTCGCGGCGATGTGGTTCAGGATCTTCGTCTTGCGGCTGGCGTCGTGCCTGGTCACGGGACCTCCTGGGAGCGGACTGCGGTCATCATACCGAACGCCCGTTCGATGTCAAGCCGGCCCAGCCGATCCTGAGGGACGGTGCTGGTAGACTCACGCTCCCCCGCGGGTGATCGGTGCATTTCGGCATCTCGGCCGCGGCATCGGATTCGGAGGCGCCGCGGCGCATGGCTCGACAGGATCGCAAGGGATCGCGTGATTCGCGCCGGCAGGCGCGTGGCCGGAGCTCCGGGGGCGGCATGCGCCGCATGCTCGGGCTGCTGGCCATGCTCCCGCTCGCGAGTCGTGCCCCGTTGTACGCACGCCTCGTCTGGGCGCTCGTGCTGGACGACCGGACCCCGGGCTCCCGCAAGGCGACCCTGGCGGCTGCGCTCGGCTACATCCTGCTGGGTCGTGACCTCATCCGGGACGACATCCCGATCCTGGGGGGCCTCGACGACATCGTCGTCGTCGCGATCGCGGTGGACGTGTTCTTCGACGGCATCGATGACGACGTGCTCGACGAGAAGCTCGCCGAGCTGGGCATCGAGCGCCTCGCGTTCGACGAGGATGTCGCACGAATCCGACGGTTCCTGCCGGGGCCCGTGCGTCGAACCGTTCGGCGCCTGCCCGGGCTGATCCAGGCGGCGGGCGAGGCATTGCAGCATTCCGGTCTCGGGCCCAGACTTCGGGCCTGGATCATCAGGGAGGAATCAAACGCGTGAAGGTCATCCTGACGAAGGACGTCACCAAGCTCGGCAAGGCCGGCGAGATGAAGACCGTGGCCGACGGCTACGCCACGAACTTCCTCATCAAGCAGGACCTCGCGGTCCCGGCCGCGGGCGGTGCCTACCGTGCCTGGCAGCACGACATCGCGTCCCGCGAGGACAAGCGGAAGCGCGAGCGCGAGGATGCCGAGATCGCGGCCACCCGGATCGCCTCGACCACGCTGACGATGGGCGTCAAGGTCGGCGACGGCGGGAAGCTCTACGGCTCCATCACCACCAAGGACATCGCCGATGCCCTGGCCCGCCGCGGCATCGAGGTCGACAAGCACAAGATCGAGCTCGATGAGCCGCTCAAGTCCCTGGGCACGTACAAGGTCGCGATCAAGGTCCTCGCCGGCATGACGCCCGAGGTCACGATCGTCGTCGAACCCAAGGGCTAGCGCTCCGCGGTCCGCCCTGGCCCGCGCAGGCCCGCGCAGGCCGCGCAGGCCCGCGCACGCTGGCGCGGGCCGTCGCGCCGCGGCCGTGCCGTGGGCCGTGGCCGGTGCGCCGAGGCCGTGCCGTGGGCCGTGG
>JAZJZX010000022.1:1949-25030 GCA_040389445.1 Chloroflexota bacterium | reverse complement strand
CGCGGCCGTGCCGTGGGCCGTGGCCGGTGCGCCGAGGCCGTGCCGTGGGCCGTGGCCGGTGCGCCGCGGCCGTGCCGTGGGCCGTGGGAGTTCGACGCGGCCGTGCCGTGGGCCGTGGCCGGTGCGCCGAGGCCGTGCCGTGGGCCGTGGGAGTTCGACGCGACACTGTGAGTTGCGCGATTCGAACGAACGAACACGATCGGAATCCCCACACGACCGATTTGCGCTGACCGGGGGGATCGGCCGTGCTCATTCGTTGAAATTGCGCAACTGGTGCTTGCGCACGGTTGGGTCCAGGGCGCGCGCGCCGGTGCAGGTCGACTGGCGGCGCACCACGGATTGACCCGCCGCGCGAAGATGGGCCGGTGGCCGCCACTTCCGCCGACCCAGCCAACACGGCACGCAGGACGATCCTCCACGTCGACCTCGATGCGTTCTTCGCCGCGGTCGAACAGCGCGATCGCCCGGAACTTTTCGGGCGTCCCGTGGTCGTCGGCATGGGCGGCACAGGGGACCGAGGCGTCGTCGCCGCAGCCTCGTACGAGGCCAGGAAGTTCGGCGTTCACTCCGCGATGCCCATTCGCACGGCGCGACGCCTGTGCCCGACCTGCGTCTTCGTGCCGGTCGACGGCGCCACCTACCAGCGCGTGAGCCGCGAGGTCATGGCCATCCTGCGCCGGTTCACGCCGCTCGTGGAGCCGGTCTCGATCGACGAGGCGTTCCTCGACGTCACCGGTTCGGACGCGCTGTTCGGTGACGGCGCCGCCATTGCGCGCCAGATCAAGGACACGATTCGCGCCGAACTCCGACTGACGGCCTCGGTGGGCGTTGCCGGCACGAAACTCGTGGCCAAGATCGCCTCCGACCTGCAGAAACCGGACGGCCTGGTGGTGGTGCGGCCCGGCGACGAGGTCGCTTTCCTGGCCCCGCTCGCCATCGCCCGACTGTGGGGTGTGGGACCACAGACCGCTGCCGTCCTGCGCGACTTCGGGGTGCGCACAATCGGGGACCTGGCGGCAATGGATCGAGCCGCCCTGGTCCGTCGACTCGGCAGGCACGGTGCGTCCCTCGTGGATCGGGCCCACGGCGTCGATCCGGACCCCGTCGCTGACCCGGAGGCGGCGAAATCGATCGGCCACGAGCACACTTTCGACGTCGACACGGCCGACCCTGAAGTCATCGAACGGACTTTGCTCGCGATGGCGGACGGCGTCTCCGGTCGAATCCGTGCCGCCGGGACGAAGGCCGCGACCGTCACCGTGAAGGTCCGCGACGCCGCCTTCCACACCGTGACTCGTCAGCGGACGCTGGCCGAGCCGACCGACCTCACCGAACCGATCTGGCGAACCGCCCTCGAACTCGCCCGGCCCGAGATCCGCGGAAAGCGCATTCGCCTGGTCGGGATCTCCACCTCTGGTTTCGGTGAACGCGAGCAGCTCGGGCTGTTCCAACCCGACGATCCGCGCCGGCGTCGAGCGACCGAGGCGGCCGACGAGCTTCGGCGCCGCTTCGGCCCGCGGGCCGTCACCCGCGCGCGACTCCTGCGAACCGGCCTTCCGGCACCGTTCGAACGCGATCTCGGCACGGCCGCCGAAAAGCGGGGCGAGCATGCCGCGGATCTCGACCGAACCGGCCGCAGGAAATCCACAAGCGGCCCGACCCCTTCGGACACGCCCGGCGACGACCAGGATCCGGATTTCGAACTCGAGGCCGGATCGGACGATTCCGCGTGACACCCTAGCTGGCACGCCCCGGACGGACAGTGTCGGCAGCGGACGAATTTGGGCTTGACATCGAACAGGTGTTCGGTCTACGCTCCGCTCATATCGAACAACCGTTCTGTTCGTCCAGTGCCCGGCCGACTGAGCGCCCCGCCCGAGAACCGCCCCCCCGGAAAGGAGCCATCCGTGGCCATGATCCGAGTCGAGCCGGTCCGCGTACAGGTGCGAGCCGACTGGTTTGACGGCCGCCCGCGCGAGATCACCTGGAACGACCGCCGCGTTCCGGTAACCGAGGTCGTGGGCGTCCGTGACGAAACATCCGCGTTTCCAGCAGTGGTGGGACCACGCACGATCTTCGAGGTGGAGACCCCGCTCGCCCGACTGACGCTGACCTATCGGCACCGAACCCGACGCTGGGCCATCGAAGGCCTGGATGAGGTCGCTCGGGCCGCTTGACCATCGGGCGCCGAGGCGGGCAGACCCACCCTCAGCCGCCCACCGTTGCCTGTCCCACATCCGGGCCCGGACTCCCACGGGTTCCGGATGGTGCCCACCGACGGCGTCTCCTCACGCCGCCGGATGCGCCGGAGGCGGGGCGGGCGTGACTGAGTCGCGCTCGCCCCGTGCCCGGCCGAGGGCCGGGGACATGGCTCTCCCTCGCGCGCGCCTACAATCGACGACGTGCAAGAGCGTTCACCCAGATTTCGAGACCTGACGCTCGAAGACTTCGTCAGCCGCCTCGCGTCCGCGGAGCCCGTACCGGGCGGCGGCAGCGCCTCCGCCGTAGCCGCGAGCCTCGGCGCCGCGCTCGTGGCCATGGTGGCGTCGCTTTCCGAGGGCAGACCGAGATACGCGATGTACGCCGACGTCCATCGCCGGACGAAAGCGGCCGGCACCGAGCTCGCCGATCGCCTGCTTCGGATCGCCGATGAGGACGCCGCTGCCTATGCCACCTATGCCTGGGCACTCAAGCTTCCGCGCGAGTCCACCGATGAGCTGGTCGCGCGTACCGATGCCATGCGGGCCGCAGCGAGGGTGGCCGCTGAGGTTCCATTCCGCTGCGTTGAAGCGTGTCTGGAGGTCATCGAGGGGGCCGAACTCCTGGCCGCGCGCTGCAATCTCAACGCCTCATCGGATCTGGATGTCGCGGCACTCCTGGCCGAAGCTGCTGCTCGCGGCGCCGCGCGGAACGTGATGGTGAACCTGCCAGCGGTCGGCGACGACACGTGGGCGAGTGAAACGGCCGCCCGCCTCGAGATCCTCATGGTGCGCATCAGTACGCTCGCGGCCACGACCCACGAGGTCGTCGCGAGTGGCGAACTACGGGCTCCCATCGCCTGATGCCCGCATGACGACGCGCACCGGTGCCCGGCTCCTCGAGGGCGCCCCGATCGCGGATGAGATCCGGGCCCGTGTCGCCGATGACGTGGCCGCCTTCACGAGATCCCAGGGTCACGCCCCGGGCCTCGCCGTGGTGGTGTGCGGCCGGTCGGCGCCATCGATGGTCTATCTGGATCGCATCCTCAAGGCCTGCGTGGCCGTCGGCATCGAAGGCCGCCTCGTGGACGTGCCGGGAGACGACGCGGCGGGACAGGCACGGGAGCTTGCCGCCGCGGTGCTCACCTTGAGCCGGGACGATCAGGTGGCAGGCATCATCGTGCAGATGCCACTGCCGGCCGGCATCGGGATCCGGACGGTGATCGATGTCATCGATCCGGCCAAGGACATCGACGGGATCCACCCGCTCAACGCAGGCCTCCTGCGGCTCGGCTTCGAGGGCTTCGTCCCGGCGACGGCGCATGCGGCCCTCGAGGTCCTGGAGCGGTCCGGAGCTCCGATCGTGGGTGCCGAGGCCGTCGTGATCGGTCGATCACCGGTGGTCGGCATGCCGGTCGCATTCATGCTCGCCAAGGCTGGCGCCACAACAACGGTCTGCCACTCGAAGACCCGGGACCTCGCGGCGCACACCCGCCGGGCCGACATCGTGGTTGTCGCGGCCGGGCGGCCCGGTCTGGTGACCGGAGACATGCTCAAGCCCGGTGCGGTCGTCATCGACGTCGGGATCAACGTGGTGGACGGTCACCTGGTGGGGGATGTTGACTTCGCGTCCGCGCGGGAGGTCGCTTCGGCGATCACGCCGGTACCTGGTGGGGTCGGGCCCCTGACCAACGCCCTGCTGCTGGCACACCTGGTTCGAGCCGCCCAGCGACAGGCAGCGGCCCGCGCATCGACCGCATCGACCAAATCGACGACATCGACCGCTTCCCAACCTGCATCCCCGGCCGCCGAACAGGCCGCCCCCACAGGAGACGCATGAGCTTCCCGTCCGACCTGGAAATCGCCCGGTCCGTCACGCCCCGACCGATCCTGGACGTTGCCCGTGAGCTCGGGCTTCGCGACGACGAGGTCGAGCCGTACGGCTTCACGAAGGCCAAGATTCGACTCTCGGCGATCGAGCGCCTCGAGGCTGAGCGGCCGCGCGGGAAGTACGTCGTTGTCACCGGAATCAGCCCCACTCCGCTGGGCGAGGGCAAGAGCACGACGGTCGTGGGCCTCGCCCAGGGGCTGAACCGGATCGGTCGGAAGGCAGCGGTCTGCATTCGGCAGCCCAGCCTCGGGCCGGTATTCGGGATCAAGGGTGGCGCCGCCGGTGGCGGCTACAGCCAGGTCATTCCGATGGAGGACTTCAATCTTCACCTGACGGGCGACGTGCACGCCATCGGGGCCGCCCACAATCTCGCGGCGGCCTTCCTCGACAACCACATCCATCACGGCAACGCCCTCGGCATCGACGCCCTCGGCGTGCTCTGGCCGCGCGTCCTCGACATCAGCGACCGGGCACTCCGCAAGGTGGTCGTCGGTCTGGGCGGTCGTGACAACGGCTACCCGCGCGAGACCGAGTTCGTGATCACCGTCGCCTCGGAGGTCATGGCCGTGCTCGCGCTGGCGAGCGATCTGGATGATCTCCGGGCGCGCCTCGGCCGGATCGTCCTCGCCACGACGCGGGACGGCAAGGCCGTGACCGCCGAGGACCTGAACGTGGCGGGTTCGATGACGGTGCTGCTCACCGACGCCATCAAGCCGAACCTGCTCCAGACGCTCGAGGGCGGCCCCGCGTTCGTCCATTGCGGGCCGTTCGCGAACATCGCCCACGGCAACAACTCCATCCTGGCCGACCGGATTGCGTTGGCCACGAACGAGATCGTGTGCACGGAGGCCGGCTTCGGGGCCGACATGGGGGCCGAGAAGTTCTTCGACATCAAGTGCCGGGCATCGGGTCTTCGCCCGGACGCGGCCGTCATGGTGGCCACGATTCGTGCCCTCAAGATGCACGGCGGCGTCGGCCGGATCGTGGCCGGCAAGCCGCTCGATCCGGCCCTCCAGCAGGAGAACGTCGAGGCCGTGACCCGGGGAGCCGCGAACCTCGCCAAGCAGATCGAAAACGTCCTGCTCTTCAACGTCCCCGTCGTCGTGGCGATCAACGCGTTCCCGACCGATACGCCGGCCGAGGTCGAGGCCGTTCGCCGGGTGGCCCTCGCTGCTGGTGCCAGAGGCGCCGAGGTCGCCAACAACTGGGCCGAGGGTGGGGCCGGCGCCACGGACCTGGCTGCTGCCGTCTGGGCCGCTGCCGAGGAAGGTGCCCCCAACTTCCAGCTCCTGTATCCCGATGAGGCCCCCCTGATGGACAAGATCGAGGCCATCGCAACCAAGGTCTACGGCGCGGACGGCGTGGACTATCTTCCGGCGGCGCGAAGGCAGCTCGCCCAGTACGAGGCACTCGGGTTCGGGCACCTGCCGATCTGCATGGCGAAAACGCAGTACTCGCTCAGCGCGGATGCGGCCCTGAAGGGGCGGCCGACCGGGTTCCGCATTCCCATCCGCGAAGTTCGGCTGTCGGCCGGTGCGGGGTTCGTGACGCCGCTTGCCGGCGAGATGCGAACGATGCCCGGTCTGCCGTCGCGGCCGGGCGGCGAACACATCGACATCGACGCCGACGGCGAGATCGTCGGACTGTTCTAGAGCCGTCCGTCATGCCGCTCGCCCGGCTCGAACGCCCGGATTGAACACCCGCCTCGACCAGCCAGCTCGCCCACCGGAGGCACCCGCATGACATCCAGGATCGAATGGGTCGGCAGTCAGTGCCGGCTCCTGTCGCTGATCGGTGAGGAGTTCGACCGGACGCAGCCCTTCGCCGGACTGACGATCGGGACCGGAATCCACATCGAGCCGAAGACAGTCGCCCTGCTCCTCACCCTCAAGCGAGGCGGCGCACGCGTCCTCTCGACCGGCAACCTGAACACCACCCAACCGGAGTCGGTGGCCTATCTCAACGCCCACGGCGTCCAGGCGATCGGCGAGCCGACACAGGATGACGCGGTCCGCAACGGGCACATCGACACGATCCTCGACGCCCAGCCCGACCTGCTCCTCGACAACGGCGGGGACATGTTCGCCCGCTGGCTGGAGCGGCCCTACGCAAAGCTCATCGGCGGAACGGAGGAGACGACGAGCGGGCGGATCCGCCTTGCACCACTTCGTGATCGCCTGAACCTGCCGATCCTGGTCATCAATGACAGCCCCATCAAGCAGTTCGCCGAGAATCGCCATGCGGTCGGACAGAGCACCATCGAATCATTCCTGCGGATCACGAACCTGACGACCAACGGCCGGCGTGTCGTCGTCTTCGGATACGGCGGCGTCGGCAAGGGGGTGGCGCTCAGTTTCCAGCGCGCCCACGCCTACGTCAGTGTGATCGAGGTGGACCCGGTGCTCCGGATGGAGGCCATGTGGGACGGGTTCATGGTCCCGGATCGGGACGAGGCGCTGGCATCGGCGGACATCGTGGCTACGGTGACGGCCGCCCGGGATGTCGTGACGGCAAGGGATCTGGCGCTCCTTCCTGATGGCGCGATCCTCATGAACATCGGCCACCTGCCGGTCGAGATCGACGTTGCGGGCATGGCCGCCGACCCGTCCGTGGTGTCCTACGGGCCGACCGACGCGGGGATCTCCACCTTCGCCCTGCGCGACGGGCGGCGGATCCACCTGCTGACGGACGGCCACATGGTCAACCTGGCCGGCCCGCGACCTCAGGGGAACTCCATCGAATCGATGGACCTGGGCTTCAGCCTGCAGGCGCGCTGCCTCGAGGCGGTGGCTCGTGGTGACCTGGGGCGCGAGTCGTGCGTGGTTCCGGTGCCGCGCCAGATCGATGAATGGATCGCTCGAGCCTACGTCGACCTCGCGAAGGTCCGCCCCGCAGCGTCTGCGTAATCCCGACCCCTGCAGCGACGAGGGCTCAGGCCCGCAGGCCGAGGCGACGAGGGCTCAGGCCCGCAGGCCGCGTAGTCCCCCCGGATCAGCAGCCCCCCCGGATCAGCGTGCCGCGAACTGGACCTCAGCCGAACCAGCCTGCGCCTGCAGCGAGGACCACCGCGACGAGGAGGCCCGCCGCGACGCCGAGCGCGCCCGCGCCCCAGGCCATGGGATCGACCGGGTCGCGCGAATCCATGTCGCCCTCGGCATGGCCATCGTGGGCATGCTCGTCGTGCCCGTGGTCGCCGCCGTGGTCGCCGCCGTGATCGCCGAAGCCGTGCCGGCCGTCCATCGCGTCGCTGCCGTGCGGATCGTTGCTCGTGCTGCTCATGTGGGGTCGGTTACCTCCGACCGCGATCGTACACGGCGGGCGCCTGGGGACGCGACCAGGCCTGGGTCGGAACCGACAGTGCACCCAATCGGGTGACATGACCCGAGGCCCTAGACTCAAGAGCGTGAGTCAGCCCGTCACCCGGCCGCCGACCGACGCGGGCCTTCGCGCGAGCCTCCGGGGCCTCGACCGCGACGGACGCCTGCTGTTCACCACGCGCGTCCTGCGCATGTTCGGGTATGGGTTCCTCGCCGTGGTGCTGGTGCTCTACCTCGCGGCGTTGGCCCTCGACCCGTTTGCGATCGGGGCCATCCTGACCCTGACGCTCGTCGGGGACGCCCTCATCTCCCTGTGGCTGACCACCAATGCCGATCGGATCGGTCGCCGACGCGTCCTGGTCGCGGGTTCGTTGCTCATGGTCGGGGCCGGCGCGCTCTTCGCCACGACCAGCTGGCTGCCGCTCCTCGTCGTGGCCGCGACGATCGGAGTGATCAGCCCGACCGGCAACGAGGTCGGGCCGTTCCTCGCCGTCGAGCAGGCATCACTCAGCCAGGCGACCCCGGACGCGCGACGCACGCCGACCTTCGCCTGGTACAACCTCGTGGGCTACGTGGCCACGGCGACGGGGTCGCTCGCGGCCGGAATCCTGGCCCAGTCGCTCTTGGGATCAGGCGTCGCCCCGGTCGATGCCTACCGCGCGATCGTGATCGGCTACGCGGCCGTCGGGCTGGCGATGGCCGTCGTCTTCGCCCGCATTGGTCCCGGCGTGGAGGCTCCGGTGATGCCCGCAGCGGACGACGGGATCCGGCGCAGGCTCGGCCTGGGCCGATCGAAGGGGATCGTGGCGCGCCTGTCGATCCTGTTTTCGCTGGACAGCTTCGCCGGCGGGTTCGTGCCCCAGAGCCTCATGGCGTACTGGTTTCACCTGAAGTTCGGGGTCGAGCCGGCCGTCCTCGGCACCATCTTCTTCGGCGCGAACCTGTTGGCTGCGGTCTCATCACTGTCGGCTTCGCGGATCGCCGCCCGAATCGGCCTCGTGAACACCATGGTCTTCACGCACCTGCCCTCGAACGTCCTGCTGATCCTGGTCCCGCTAATGCCGACGCTCCCGCTGGCGATCTTCGTTCTGCTGTTGCGGTTCACGCTCAGCCAGATGGACGTGCCGACGCGGCAGTCCTATGTCATGGCGGTCGTCGAGCCGGGCGAACGATCGGCCGCGGCCGGGGTGACGGGCATCGCGCGAACCACCGGCGCGGCCCTTTCGCCGGCCCTGTCGGCGCCCCTGATCGCGAGCGCGGCGCTGACGACCCTCCCCTTCGTGATCGCCGGTGGCCTGAAGATCGTGTACGACCTCCTGCTGTGGCGCGCGTTCAGCGCTCGGCCGGCGCCGGAGGAGCAGCGGGGCTGATTTCGCGGTTTGGGCGTCGCAGGTTCCGGCGGTCTCAGGTTCCGGTTCGCAGGCTCAGGAAGCGCCTCGTCCCGAGCGTCCCGGCATGCCGAGGCGCCACCAGATGAAGAAGGCCACGCCCCCGACAACCAGCACGGCGATCGCCAGGTCGAACGGCTGGAGCGCGTGGCGGATGTTCACCCAGTTGGCCCCGAGTTGTCGGCCCGCAAAGACCAGCAGGATCGACCACAGGAACGCGCCGGCCGTCGAGTAGGCGATGAATGCGCCCAGGGGCATCCGCGCTACGCCGGCTGGGAACGAGATGAACGTCCGGATGACCGGCAGGAGACGGCTGAAGAAGGCGGTTGCCGGCCCGTACTTCTGAAAGAAGCGATCCGCCAGCTCGATCTCGTGCGGCCGAATCAGCAGGTACCTGCCCCAGCGCTCCAGGAACGGGCGGCCACCCCATGCCCCGATGGCGTACCCGACGAGCGAGCCAAGCGTGTTGCCGATGGTGGCGAAGACGACCACGATCCAGAAGTCCCAGCGCGCGTTGGTGAGCGGCTCGAGCGCGCTCGCATCCGACACAAGGAATCCGGCATACGGCAGGATCAGCTCGGATGGGAGTGGCACCATCGCCGATTCGATCGCCATCGCGACCATCACCCCGAGGTAGCCGACCGCCCCGTACAGCGTGTTCAGGAACGGAATGACGATCTGGTCGATGAATGCGAGCACGGGTCTCCTCGATCTGGGACCCGGCACGATCGGCCGGGGCGGGGACGCCGGCCCCGGAACGCCGGGAACGGGACGCCCGGTACGGAGTGCCGGGAACGGGAGGCGCGGTAAGGAACGCCGGGAACGGGACGCCCGGTACGGGACGCCGGGAGCATAGCCCGACTATCCTGCGGGCGTGACCGATCCTCACTTCCAGCCGCTGCATGCTGTCCGTCCGGCGAGCGGCGGACCAATCGTCCTGACCGGGGCCGATCTGACGGTCGCCGATGTCGAGGCGGTCGCGCGCCATGGGGACCACGCCGTCCTGGACATCCATGCCCGCGCACGCGTGCAGGAAGCGCGCGACGTCATCGAGCGGCTGGTCGCCGACGGCGCCGTGGTCTACGGGGTCACCACCGGGTTCGGCGCCCTCGCCGACCGGACGATCGCTCCCGCCGACGTGGAACGGCTCCAGGAGAACCTCCTCATGAGCCACGCCGCGGGGGTCGGCGACCCGCTGCCCCGTGACCTGGTTCGCGCGATGCTGCTGCTTCGCGCCAATACCATCGCCTTGGGCCACTCCGGTGCGCGCCCGGTGGTGGTGGACAGGCTGCTCGATTTCCTGCGCCTCGGAATCCATCCGGTCGTGCCGGCGCAGGGTTCCGTCGGAGCGTCCGGGGATCTTGCGCCGCTCGCCCATCTCGCCCTCCCGCTGATCGGGCGCGGGCAGGTCGAGATGAACGGTCAGGTCATGCCGGCGATGCTCGCCCTCCGCGAGGTGGGCCTCGAGCCCCTGGTACTCGGCCCGAAGGAGGGCCTGGCCCTCCTGAATGGGACGCAGCTGATGTCGGCCCTGGGAGCCCTGCTGCTCGCGGATGCGGACCGCCTCGTCCGGACGGCAAGCACCGTCGCCGCCATGACCGTGGAAGCGATGCTCGGCACCGACGTTGCGTTCTCCGCGGCCTACCAGCTGGCGCGGCCCCATCCCGGCCAGATCGCCGTCGCGGCGGAGCTGCGTGGGCTGCTTCGCGGATCCGGTCTCCAGACTTCACACCATGCCTCGTCCCACAAGGTCCAGGATCCGTATTCGCTGCGCTGCATCCCGCAGGTCCATGGCGCCGTCCTCGATGCGCTCGATCATCTGCGGCGCGTTCTCGACATCGAGCTGAACTCGGCGACGGACAATCCGCTCGTCTTCCCGGGTGGCGGCGTGGCCGACGCGACGGCGCTCGCCACCGGCGGCGGCCTCGTGATCTCCGGCGGCAACTTCCACGGCGAACCGATCGCCCTGGCCCTCGATTTCGCAAAGCTCGCCATCTCGGAACTCGGCTCCATCAGCGAGCGGCGAACGGCGTTGCTGCTCGATCCGCACCTCAACGGCGGGCTCCCGGCGTTCCTGGCCCCTGCCTCCGGGCTCGATTCGGGCCTGATGATCCTGCAGTACACGGCAGCTGCCCTGGCCTCGGAGAACAAGGTTCTGGTGCATCCGGCGAGCGCGGATTCGATCCCGACGAGCGCGAATCAGGAGGACCACGTATCGATGGGTCCGATTGCCGGCCGGCATGCCCGTACGGTCCTGGACCACGTCGAACGGATTCTCGCGATCGAGGCCCTGTGTGCGGCGCAGGCGCTCGACCTGCGACTGGCCGACCTGCCCGGCGTGGAGGCAGGCACAGGCGTTCGGGCCGCTCACGACCTCATCCGGACGATCGCGCCACACGTGGATGCGGATCGCGAGCCCGGGCCCGATCTCGTGGCGGCGACCGCGTTGGTCAGGAGCGGTGCGCTCGCCTCGATCGCCGGGTCGCCGGCGGATCCCGTCGGGTAGCGCGACCATGGCCGAGATCCGGATCATCGACATTCGCGACGCCGATGGATTTGCCCGAATCCCGCCCTGCGCCGATCCGGGGTTCGATCACCGGAGTTGCGATTACTGGGAGGACGGGGATCGCGGCTCCCGGGCCGCCCGCCTGTCGTGGTGGGACGCCGGCGCGGCTCCATCCAGGCCGTCCGCGCCGGCATCCAGCGCCAATCCGTTCGCGCCGCCGGTCAAGGTTCCGTCGTTCAACCCGTTCGCGTCGGGTGGTGCGCGACCATCGTTCAACCCCTTCGGCGACGACGATGACGATGCGCCCGCCGACAACCCGTTCGCTCCACGACGTGACACGGGTCCCGTCATCGGTGCCGACCAGCCGCGCAAGTTGCAGCTGCTCGGCCGCGGCCTCCGGGTGTTCGGAACCTACGCCAAGGTCCTCGAGCTGGACGGACGGCCCGCGATCTACGCGCAATTCGGCCCACTGTCCGCCTATCCACGAGCGCAGCGTGTTCGTGAGCTGTATCCGCGCCTCCCGGCCACGCCCCTGCCCGCCGTCATCACGTGTGTCGCGGCGACCCCCGAAGCGCGCGGTGCAGGGCTGGCCGGGCGTTTGGTCGAGGCCATCTGCGACGACCTCGCGGCGCGCGGTTTCGCTGCCGTGGAGGCCTATCCGGAGCCCGGTGTCCGGGAGAACGGGACGAGCGCGGCAACGGCCGCGTTCTGGGTCCGCTGCGGGTTCGCGGCCGCGGTGGACGACGAGCGCTACCCGGTCATGCGGCGCGAATTGTGACCCCCGGCCGCCGACCGGCTCGTCTCGCGGTCATGGCGGCGACGGTGGCGCTCGGACTCTTCGCCTGTAGCCCGGCCGCGATCTCCATCCCTCCGTCAAGTGCCGCATCCGGACCCAGCCCCTCGCAGGCACCACCCGCCACGAGCGGCCAGCCAGTATCGGCCGTTGCGGTCGACCCGTCGCTCCTGGCCGTCCTGCCCGGGACGGTCGCCGGGATCGAACTGATCGAAAGCCCGGAGGCAGAGCGCACCGCCCTCGCGGGCCCGGAGCTCGTGGCCGTCGGCTCGGCGATGGCCGCGGGTATCGCATTCGATGCCCCGACCGGAGAGTTCGTCTATGCGGTCGTGATCCGGCTGAAGCCCGGGGCCATGAACGATGGCGTCTTTCGCGACTGGCGGGATTCGTACGACGAGGGGGCCTGCTCACAGGCCGATGGCGTCGCAGGGAGCGCGGAAACGCAACTGGGGGGTCGAACGGTCTTCACCGGGACATGCACCGGCGGACTCCGCACCTATCACGTTTGGCTGGAGGCGCAGGGCATCCTCGTCTCGGCATCGGCCGTCGGGGAGCGGCGTCTGGGCGAGCAGCTCATGCATGACCTTCGTCCGTAGCGGGAGGCCGTCATGCGTCGTTTGAGGCGCGTGCCCCTGCTGGTGTTTCGTGCCTCCGGAATCAGCGTCATCTGGCTGGCGAACCCGTACCAACTGTTCGTCGATGTTGCCGGACCGGGTCGAATTCAGTCGGTGTCGCCGAGGAGTTGGTGGTCCAGGGCGTAACGGACCAGTGCGATTCGGCCTCGAACACCGAGCTTGGTCGCCAAGTTGGAGAGATGACGGCGCACCGTATGGGCACTGATCCCGAGCAGGCGGCTCGTCTCGAGCGCCGTCCTGCCACCCGCAATCAAGCGCAGTACTTCGCGTTCGCGAGGGCTGAGGACGTTGCCGTGGCGCAACCAGCGCAGCGAATCGTCGAGGACGGCACCGGCCACCGCGGAGTGGACGTACCGCTCGCCGCGCGCAACGGCGCGAATTGCCGTGATCAGCTCACTGCCGGCCGCTCCCTTCACGACGTACCCGGACGCCCCGGCAAGGAACGCCTGGCGGACGGTCTCGCCGTCGTCGTGCATCGTGACGGCGACGGTCCGCGTCGCGGGATAGCGAACATTGAGCCCTCGAACGAGCGGGATCCCGTCGGCGGTGCCCAGGGTCAGGTCGACGAGCGCGACATCGGGGCGCGTCCTCTTCACGAGGGCAAAGGCGTCCGCCACGCCGGCTGCATCGCCGGCGACACGAATGCCGGGCTCGTCCTGGAGGATCAGCCGGAGACCCTCGCGCACGATCGCATGATCCTCGATGATGACGACACTGGTCACGTCGGCTGGTCTCGTTGATCGATCGGAACGTCGAGGGCAACCCGGGTGCCCCGGCCGGGAGCCGTCTCGATGGACAGGCGAGCCCCGAGGAGGACTGCGCGCTCGTGCATGCCGATGAGGCCGAGTCCGCCCTCTCGCCCGACTGCGGCGTCAAATCCCCGGCCGGCGTCCTCGACCACGATCGTGAGGGAATCGCCGGTCCTCCCGACTGCGACGCGAACGCCCGATGCACCGCTGTGCCGGGCGGCGTTGCTGATGGCTTCCTGAACGATCCGATAGGCCTCGACCGATCTGGTCGCATCGATCACCCCGATCTCTCCGGCTGCCGGATCGATGTCCACCCGCACGGGTATTCCAGCTCGGGTCGCCAGATCGCGGATGGCCGCCGCGAGACCGACCTGTTCGAGCCGCGCCGGCCGCAGGCGGTTGGCGAGCTCGCGAGTCTCGGTCAGTGCATCCTCGGCCAGTGAGCGCGCCGTGGCCAGCCGCTCCATCGCGACGCCGGAGGCGCCCGTGCCGCTCACGGCGTCGAGGGTGAGGCTGAGGGCGGTCATCGTCTGCCCCACGCCGTCATGGAGTTCACGGGCGAGTCGGGCCCGTTCGTCCTCCTGCACCGTCAGGAGTCGGTCGCTCGCACGCCGGAACAACGCCTCGTACAGCCGGGCGGTCGCGGCTCGCCGGTCCGCCATGCCGGCCACCAGCAGGGCAATCACGAACATGAGCGGCCATTCGGTCAGCTCCAGGTCCGGAAATGGAATGCCGAACCGGGGTGCGACTGCGTAGCCGACGACGGCGACGGAGACGATCCCGATCCGCCAGAGCGTGCCGCCCAGCCCGAAGAGGAAGGCATGGACGATGAGGACGACGAAGATGGCATGGATCAGGAACTCCGCCGGTCCGGCCTGCAGCAGGGTCAGGACCGCAAAGGCGATCGCGGCAACATCCAGGGCGGCTTCGACGCGTCTCGGATGGGCCACCAGCAGCCTGCGCCAGGCATCCACGACCCGTTGCCGCCGCCCGGCCGCTGCCCGACGGCCGGTATCACGGACGGCCGTGTCGCCCGGGATCTCCTGCGGGACGACGGTGCCGCGATCGAGTGCATCCGTGTAGGGCGGTATGGTCAACGCGGACCTCTCAAATGGACCGTTGTGAGTATAGATGTCGGGTCTTGCCGGGGCCAGTCTCAAATGCAGGCCTGGTTGCCCAGACGTCCAGGCCAGACGCCCAGCGTCCACACGAGGTGCTCCACGACGAGTCCGGCCGTGCCGCTCGTCTGGCGTACCCACAAGGAGGGATCCATGCGAGCTCGAGTCCCCGCCGCGCTGTTCTCCGCCATTGCAATCGCCGCCGTCGGTTGTTCCGGCGGGGCCAGCCAGCCACCCGCCACTCCGGCCGGGGACCCGACCGCCGCCATTTCCGCCGGCCTCAAGGAGTGGGAAATCAAGCTCGACTCGAACGTCGGACTGGCGGGAACGCTCACCTTCACCATCAAGAACAACGGCGACGAGACGCACGAGTTCGTCGTCGTGAAGACGGACCTCGCCGCCGACAAGCTCCCGGTCGTCGACGACAAGGTTTCCGAGGACGCGGTCGAGGCGGTCGACGAGATCGAGGACATCAAGCCCGGCACGACCGAGACGCTCGTGCTCGAAGGGCTCGCTCCGGGCCGCTACGTGGTGATCTGCAACCTCCTGGGCCACTACGGCAAGGGAATGCGCGCCGACGTCACCGTCAAGTAGGTCGGCGCCATTCGCCGGCCCGGTCTGAGAACGGGTGACCACGTGACCCCTCGCCGCCACCTCGCCATCGCCATCGCGATCTGGGCAGTCCTGTCCATCCTCGGCGTCGCGGCGGTCGTGGGGATGCAGATCCTTCCGATCGTCGCCTCGCGCGAGGCGGGCATCATGGAAAACGCCCTCGTGGCGTTGACGGTGGTGTCCGTCCCGGTCCTGATGTTCGTGGTGGTCGGGATTGTCTACTCCGCCATCCGGTTCCGGGCGGGGGACGACGACGGCGATGGCCCGCCCATTCATGGCCACCGCCGTCTTGAAGCCGGTTGGGTGCTCGGCACCTTCGTCATGGTGGTCGGGCTCGCCGCCTACGGAACAGCTGGTCTGCTCGAGATTCGCGGCGAACAGCACGCGGATCTCGAGGTCCGCGCGGACGCCAAGCAGTGGCAATGGGAGTTCGATTACCCGGATCTGGGGATTGCTTCCAGCGAGTTGGTGCTGCCCGTCGATCGCCGGATCCACATCACGATCATTTCGGAGGATGTCGTCCACTCGTTCTCCGTGCCGGCGTTCGGCGTCAAGCAGGACGCGGTGCCCGGCCGCGAGACCCAGATCTACGTGACCCCGAACCTGATCGGGAAATACGGGGTCCAGTGCGCCGAACTGTGCGGCCTCGGCCACACGCGCATGACCACCCCTGTGACCGTGATGGACCCCACGGCGTTCGACGACTGGGTCAAACTCCAGCCGCCGCATCCGGGAGGGTAGGCGTGACGGACACGAGCGTGCGGATGATGCGAGTGCGTCGCGCGGGCCTGGTCAGGGGCGTGCTCGGCGGGCTGCTGGGCGGCGTGATTGGTGCACTGCCCTTGGTGGCCGCGGCCCAATCGGGTGTGGAGATCACGCCAGGCGGCTTCCTGGCCCTCTCGTATATCGGTTTGCTGGTCGGCTGGTTGGCCGGCCTTGGGGCGTTCGGCCCGTGGGCAGCGTGGGTGCTGGGACGCCCTGTCAACACCACCGGCCAGGCCGCGGCCCATGGCCGTTCCGGGGACTGGACCCGCTACTTCCGATTCACCACCGACCACAAGGTCATCGGGATTCAATACCTGGTGGCGTTCCTCGGCCTGTTCCTGATCGCCGGTCTCCTGGCAATGCTGATCCGGCTCGAGCTCGCCCAGCCAGGCCAGATCTTCGGCACCGACACCTACAACACGATCATGAGCACCCACGGGACGTTGATGATCTTCGTGGCCCTCAACACGATCGTGGGTGGCCTCGGCAACTACTTCGTCCCGCTCATGATCGGCGCCCGGGACATGGCCTTTCCTCGACTGAATGCGCTCAGTTTCTGGTTGATCCCGCCAGCGCTCCTGTTGATCCTGCTCAACCCCGTGTTCGGGGGCTTCGACACCGGCTGGACGGGCTATCCGCCGCTGAGCCGTCAGGCCAATCTCGGCGAGCAGGCGTTCCTGCTGACATTCATCACCCTGGGCATCTCGTCGATCGTGAGCGCGGTCAACTTCCTGGTCACGGTCGCACGCATGCGGACCACCGGGATGTCGATGATGCGGCTCCCGATCTTCGTGTGGTCCCTGCTGGTGACGACCGCGATCGTCCTCGTGGCCACGTCGGTGGTGGCGAGTGCCCTCACGATGTCCCTCTTCGACCGGCTCATCGGCACGGACTTCTTCCGACCGGCCCTCGGCGGCGATCCGATTCTCTACCAGCACCTGTTCTGGTTCTACTCGCATCCCGCCGTCTACGTCATGGCCGTGCCGGCCTTCGGCGCCATCCTTGAGATCGTGCCGGTCTTTTCCCGCAAGCCCCTGTTCGCGTACGGCCTCGCCGTCCTGTCGTTCGTGGCCATCGGCGTGCTGAGCTTCATGGTCTGGGCGCACCACATGTTCGTCAGCGGCATGGCCGAGTTCTTCCATATCCCGATCATGATCTCGACTGAATTGATCTCGGTGCCGACGGGGATCGTCTTCTTTTCTGCCATCGGCACCATCTGGCTCGGGCGCCTGCGCTTTGCGACGCCGATGCTCTGGGTGTTCGGGTTCATCTGGTGCTTTCTCATCGGCGGTATCACGGGCGTGTACCTGGCCGACGTGCCGACCGACCTGGCCCTCACCGATACGTATTTCGTCGTCGCTCATTTCCATTTCACGATCGTGGGCGGGATGATCTTCGGGTTGTTCGCCGGGCTGACCTACTGGTTCCCGAAGTTCACCGGTCGACTCATGAGCGAGCGACTGGGCAAGCTCCATTTCTGGTGGTTCACCCTGGCCTTCAATGCCTCGTTCCTGCCGATGTTCTGGCTGGGGATCCAGGGGATGCGTCGCCGGGTCGCGGACTATCCAGCCGAGCTGGGTGCGCTCAACCTGTGGGCGAGCGTGGCCGCCTGGATGATCGGGCTCTCCATGCTCGTCTTCCTTTACAACTTCATCCGATCGTGGGTCCGCGGTCCCGTCGCCGGGCCGAATCCCTGGCGCGCCAGGACGCTCGAGTGGCAGGTCGGCTCGCCACCTCCGGTGGAGAACTTCGAGCACCTGCCGGTCGTGTCCGGCGGACCGTACGACTACGGTAGTCCGGTCACCGGGCCGGCAATCCAGCCGACCGCGTTTGCCGGACCCGAGGGGCGGCTGCAGTGACGGCCATCCAGCCCGCGGCCCACGAAGCCGATCTGGATCCGGCGGAAGAACGAGGCCGACTCCTGCTCGGAATCCGGCTCTTCATCCTGTCCGAGATCATGCTCTTCGGAGCGTTCTTCACGGCCTATTTCGTCCTGCGCTTCCAGGCGGCCGCGTGGCCGCCAAACCCCGAGTTCGAGCGCCCCGGCCTTGCCCTCGTCGGCTTCAACACGCTGCTGTTGCTCTCGTCCAGCGTGACCATGCAATGGGCCATGACCCGCATCGCGCGTGACGACCGGGCAGGGTTCCGCCGAGGGCTCCTGGCCACCCTCGCCCTCGGGGCCGTCTTCCTCGGAATCCAGGTGTACGAGTTCGCCAACAACGGCTTCGGGATCTCCGACGGGATCTTCGGGAGCACGTTCTACACGCTCACGGGACTGCACGGGGCTCACGTGCTGACCGGGCTCCTGTTGATGACTGCCGTGGGGAATCGGGCCCGGCTCGGGCTCGTCAGCAGGGAGCACCACACGGCAGCCGAGGTGGTCAGCATCTACTGGCACTTCGTCGATGTCGTCTGGGTCCTCCTGTTCGTGACGGTCTACGTTCTGTAGGTTTCCTGCCGACTGCGCCGAAACCGCCCGTTCGTTGGCGCGTGGTCCTACGATGCGCCCATGACGGATCGTCCTCGCATCGCGCCTTCTGGCCCGCGGCCCGTCCGCGCCCCTCGGGGCACCGGGATCTCCTGCCGTGGCTGGCAGCAGGAAGCCGTGCTCCGGATGCTCATGAACAACCTCGACCCCGAAGTCGCCGAGGATCCGGATCAGCTCGTCGTCTACGGCGGGACCGGCCGTGCTGCTCGCAGCTGGGCGGCCTTCGACGCCATCGTCCGGGAGCTTCGGACCCTCGCCGACGACGAGACGCTGCTCGTCCAGAGCGGCAAGCCGGTCGGCGTCCTCCGGACGAACGAGTGGGCCCCGCGCGTCCTCATCGCCAACTCGAACCTCGTCGGGAAGTGGGCGACCTGGGACGTCTTCCGGGACCTGGAGCGGCAGGGCCTGATGATGTACGGCCAGATGACCGCCGGCTCCTGGATCTACATCGGGACCCAGGGCATCCTGCAGGGCACGTACGAGACCTTCGCGGAGCTGGCACGCCAGCACTTCGGCGGGACGCTCCGGGGCCGAGTGACGCTGACCGCCGGTCTCGGCGGGATGGGTGGCGCCCAGCCGCTGTCGGTGACGATGAACGACGGCGTCTGCCTGGCGATCGAGGTTGACGAGCATCGGGCTCGGCGGCGCCTGGAGATCGGCTACGTTGACGCGCTCACCCACGACCCGGCCGAGGCGCTGGCCACGGCGCGCGGGTGGGCCGCCGCGGGTGAGGCCCGCTCCATCGCCCTCGTCGGCAATGCCGCGGAAATCGAGCCCGCCTGGGCGAAGGTGGGGGAGCGCTTCGATGTCGTGACGGATCAGACCTCCGCCCACGACGCCCTCGGTGGCTACATCCCGGCCGAGATCTCGCTGGCCGATGCGTTCGCGCTTCGGAGCACCCAGCCGACGGAGTACGTCAAGCGCTCGATGCGGGCGATGGCCGACCATGTCCGCGCGATGCTCTCGTTTCAGGCGGCCGGCGCGGTCGTCTTCGACTACGGCAACAACCTTCGGGCCCAGGCGCAGGAGGCCGGCGTCGCCAACGCCTTCGACTACCCGGGATTCGTGCCGGCGTTCATTCGGCCGCAGTTCTGCGAGGGACGAGGGCCGTTCCGCTGGGTGGCATTGAGCGGCGATCCCGCGGACATCCTGCGCACCGACCGCGCGATCGTGGAGTTGTTCCCCGACGACGCCGGGCTTCGCCGCTGGATCGAGATGGCCGAGGCGCGCGTCCCGTTCCAGGGCCTGCCGGCACGGATCTGCTGGCTCGGCTACGGGGAGCGCGCCCGCGCCGGGGCGGCGTTCAACGAGCTGGTCCGGACGGGCGAAGTGGCCGCGCCCATCGTCATCGGACGGGATCACCTTGACGCCGGGTCGGTGGCCTCTCCGAACCGCGAGACGGAATCGATGCTCGACGGCTCGGATGCGGTGGCGGACTGGCCACTGCTCAACGCGCTCGTCAACACCGCCGCCGGCGCGACCTGGGTCAGCATCCACCACGGCGGCGGGACCGGCATCGGGTACAGCCAGCACGCGGGGATGGTCGTCGTGGCTGATGGAACCGAGCTAGCCGCGCGGAAGCTGGAGCGGGTCTTGACGACCGACCCTGCGATGGGCGTCCTGCGCCACGTCGACGCGGGCTACTCGCGGGCCATCGACGTCGCCCGCGAGCGCGGCGTCCACGTGCCGATGCTCGACTGACGGCAATCCCGCTCCGCGGCGGCGATCCCACTCCGCGACGGCAATCCCGCGGCGCGACGGCGATCCCGCGGCGCGACGGCAATCCCGCGGCGCGACCGCAATCCCGGGCCGCGGCGGCGATCCCACTCCGCGACGGCAATCCCACTCCGCGACGGCAATCCCGGGCCGCGGCGGCATTCCCGCCGTGATGCCGCTGACGCATCATTTCCTGGCCGACCGTGCTCGGCAGTCCAACGGATCTGACGATCCGGGCTGCGTGCCACGCACGGTCGTGCGAGAAATGCGCTCGAAAACGACTCACGCGGGATCGCCGCGAAGGCAGGCCTTCGTGAACCCGGCATGTCATCGTGCACCCGAGGAGGCCTTCCTGAAACCGGGCGGCCCCGGTGAACATGACCGCGCGATGGCCGCCGTCCAGTTGCTACGTTGCCGGCCCTTGGGCCCCAGGCGCCTCGTCGACCGGCTCGGGCATCGTCACGATGTGTCGGACCGGCGACAGTGTCACCGGCACGAACGCGATGAGGCCGCCGAGCGCGCCGACCCAGATCGTGGCGTGCAGCCCGATGGTCTGGCCGAGCAGACCCCCGATGATGGCGCCGATCGGCATCGTGCCCCACACGATGAACCGCATCGTCGCGTTCATCTTGCCCTGCATTCGGGCCGGGGTGATTGCCTGGCGCAGGCTGACCTGGTTGATGTTCCACGCGACCCCACATATACCGGCAAGGAACGTCGAGAGCGCGAGCGCCGGAACGATCAGGTCGTCCGGCGCGGCGGCGATCGGCAGGCCGGACAGGCTGAACCCGATGGACGTGGCAACCAGCATCCGGCCGACGCCGAACCGTTGAGTCAGGCGACCCGTGATCAGGGCCGCGAGCAGGACGCCAACGGACCCGATTGAAAAGGCGAAGCCGATGAACTCGGCCGTCATCCCGCGCTCGCGAACCAGGAACAGGATCAGGATCGCGCCGCTGATGTTGCCGAAGAAGTTGGATGTGCCCGTCGTCGCCGCGATCGACCGAAGCCACCGGTGGCCCGTTACATAGCGCAAGCCACCGGCAATTTCCCGGCGCATCGACGGTTGGGGACCGGTGGCGTGATCGTGTGCGGGGATCGGCGGTTCTGGGCGCCGGATCGCGAACACGAAGACGGCCGAGAGCACGAAACTCACGGCATCGAGAAGGATGGCAAACGGCGCCTTGACGATCCCGATCAGGATGCCGGACAGGCCCGGCCCCATGATCTGTGCCGCCGAGCGTGTGATCTCGAGCTTGGAGTTGCCCTCCACCAGCTGGTCGCGATCGACGATCGACGGCAGGTAGCTCTGGTAGGCGACATCGAAGAAGACCGTCAGGCAGCCCGTGACGAACCCGACCAGATACAGCTGGTAGATCGTCAGCCCGCCGAATGCGTAGGCGATCGGGATCGAGACGAGGGCCAGCGCCCGACCAAGGTCGCCGATGATCAGGATCGGGCGGCGGCGGAGACGGTCGACCCAGACCCCGGCCGGCAGGCTCAGGAAGATGAACGGCAGGAATTCGATCGTCGTGAGCAGGCCGAATTCGAACGGCGAAACCTGGAGGATCGTTGCGGCGACGAGCGGCAGCGCCAACCCGGTGATCTGGCTGCCGAACTGGCTGATGGTCTCGGCAGTCCAGAGCTTGAGGAAGTCGGGGTGCCGCAGCAGGCTGCGACCAGGAGGTGCGGTCAACGGGCTACCTCGAAGGGAAGTTGGCGAGTGGTCTGACTCGGATCGAACCCGCCTGGGGAGGCACGCAAGATCGCAGTCTAGTCAGGACGCCCCGAATGTCCATGCCCGGGTGGCGGCGTCCGGGGCCCGCCACCCGCACCGACTGTCGCCCGCGCCGCCGGCACTCCCGAGATGGTGCTCCATGTCACGATGTGCAGGATGCTTCTCGAATCCGTTCCAAATTACTCCGAGGGGCGCCGGCCCACGGTCGTCGACGCCCTGGCCGAAGCGGTCACGGCGACCAGCGGTGCCTACCTCTTGGATCGAACGAGCGACCCCTCGCACAATCGCTCCGTCCTGACCGTGGCCGGGGAGGCGGAAGCGGTCACGAGGGCGCTCGAGGCCACCATCGAGGTCGCGATCCGCGACATCGACATGGAGCGGCACACCGGCGAGCACCCGCGGATCGGCGCGGTCGACGTGATCCCGTTCGTGCCGCTGGGTGACACCACCCTCGACGATGCGATCGCCGTGGCCGAGGCCTTCGGACGCCGCGTCGCCGAGCGCTTTGCGATCCCCGTCTACCTGTACGCGCGCGCCGCCCGGCGTCCTGACCGGGTACGCCTGGCCGACGTGCGGCGCGGCGGCTACGAGGGCCTTCGCGACGAGATCGGGCAGAACGGACGAGCTCCCGACTTCGGGCCGGCACGGACGCATCCGAGGGCCGGTGCCGTGGCCGTGGGCGCCCGGCCGTTCCTGATCGCCTGGAACATCAACCTCGAATCGTCCGACGTCGAACTGGCCAGGCGGATCGCGCGACGAGTCCGCGAATCCGGCGGCGGGCTGCCGGCCGTGCAGGCCAACGGCTTCATGATCGAGGAGCTCAACTGCGCCCAGGTGTCGATGAACCTGCTCGACTTCGCGACGACGCCCATGTGGCGGGTCTGGGATGAGGTCAAAGCGGTGGCGGCCGAGGACGGCGTCCGATTGCGCGAATCGGAACTCATCGGGCTCGCGCCCCTGGCTGCGTTCATGGCTGTGGCGACGCATGCCGGCGCAGACCCGCTCGCCCCGGTGGAGGATCGTTTCGCGATCGCAGCCGGCTTCCTGCATCTTCGCGATGCCGATCCGGCGATGGCGCTGGAGCTTCGCCTGGCTGCGGCCCAGGCCGCCCAGGCCGCGTTCGACGCCGCGAAGGACGCCCAGGCCGCGCTGGACGCCCCGGCCGCG
>JAZJZX010000022.1:0-1849 GCA_040389445.1 Chloroflexota bacterium | reverse complement strand
GGCCGCGTTCGACGCCGCGAAGGACGCCCAGGCCGCGCTGGACGCCCCGGCCGCGCTGGACGCCGCGAAGGCTTCCCGGCCTGCGTTCGACGCCCGAGACTCGGGGGCATGAGCGGCCTGCGCGTGATCCAGGGGGGGCGCGCCCGCAGCGGATTGCCCGGACTCCTGATCGAAGGAGCCACCGAGGTCGCCACGATGGCCGGCGGGTTGCGCCGGGGTCCCGGTCAGGATGATCCGGCGCTCGTGACGTCTGGAGGAGACCCGCAGGCGGACGAGGCGCCGGTGGTGGCGTGCTGGGAAGGTCGAATCCTGGCGGTCGGTCCTCGGACGGAGCTGCTGCGCGTCCTCGAGGGCGGCGGGTACCCGCTCACGCGCTTTGCTCGAATCGACGCTGCCGGCGGCACGATCACCCCCGGGCTGGTGGACCCGCACACGCACCTGCTGTTCGCCGGTTCGCGCGAGGCTGAGCTGGTACTGCGCCAACGCGGCGCCGGCTACATGGAGATCCTGGCGGCCGGCGGCGGAATCCTGTCAACGGTCGCGGCCACTCGTGTCGCCTCGGTCGATGCGCTCGAGGAGCACGGCCGACGCTGGCTCGGCGAAATGCTCAACCACGGCACGACCACGATCGAGGCGAAATCGGGGTACGGCCTGGACCTGGCCACGGAACTGCGTCTTCTGGATGTGGCGCATCGACTTGGGGCGGCCGGTCCGGTGGATGTCCTCCCGACCTGGCTCGGGGCGCACGCGGTGCCCCTGGAGTTCAGGGCAAGGCCGGACGGGACCGAGGCCTACATCCGTCACTGCATCGAGGAGCAGCTGCCGGGGGTGGCTGCCCAGGGTCGGGCGCGCTTCGCCGACGTGTTCTGCGAGCGAGGCGTGTTCACGCCGGACCAGTCGCGACGTGTCCTCGAGGCGGCAGCCCGGTATGGCCTCCAGCCACGGCTTCATGCCGACGAAATCGTCCCGAGCGGCGGCGCGGAGCTCGCGGCCGAGATCGGGGCACTGTCCGCCGACCATCTCGCCGCGCCGTCGGCCGAAGGGATCGAGGCGCTTGCCCGCGCGGCCTTGACCGAGCAGCCGGTGGTGGCCACGCTCCTGCCGGCGACGACGTGGTTCCTGATGCACAACGACTTCGCGCCGGCACGGACGCTCATCGAACGAGGCGTGCCCGTGGCCCTCGCCACGGACTTCAACCCGGGCACCTCGCCGACGCCGAGCCTGCTCCACGTCATGACGGTGGCCTGTCTCGAACTGAAGCTGACGCCCGCCGAGGCCCTGGCCGCGGTCACGATCAACGCGGCCCATGCCCTCGGACAGGGTGACGAGATCGGTTCCATCGAACCGGGCAAGGCAGCCGACCTCGTGATCTGGCGTGTTCCGACGCATCGGCAGCTCCCGTACTGGCCGGCCGCGGATCTCGTCCGAACGGTCATCAAGAAGGGCCGGATCGTCGTGGAGCGGGCGCCCGGCTGATCGCCGGACCTGCGGAGCATGCGCGCCGGTCCGCTCAGCCGAACGGGCAGGGGCGCCGGGCCGCTCAGCCGTGGGGCAGGGGGGCCGGGCCGCTCAGCCGTGGGGCAGGGCCGCCGGGCCGCTCAGCCGTGGGGCAGGGCCGCCGGGCCGCCCTGCCTGAGTCGTTTCGAGGCGCATCTTCGACACGAGCGTGCATGCCACGCAGCCCAGATCGTCGAATCGAGTGGTGCGCCGAGCACGCTCAGCCCGGGAATGATGCGTCAGACGACTCGCCCGCCCGCGCCGGCCTGCCCGCGCCTGCGCCGGCCCGCCCGCGCCGGCCTGCCCGCGCCTGCGCCGGCCCGCCCGCGCCTGCGCCGGCCCGCCCGCGCCG
>JAZJZX010000021.1:0-3211 GCA_040389445.1 Chloroflexota bacterium | reverse complement strand
GCGCACGGCAAGAAGCCACGTGGGCAGGTCGTAGGACCGGGATAAGCCGGAAGGCGGGGATCTCGTGGCCGACGTCCGCCGCTTTGCAACGTCCACTCTCCCGGAAGTCGCCGAGCCACGATCTGAAGCCCAGGTGACCACCGTGCAACTCCTCGGTGCACTGCCGTACTGGCTGGTGCGCTCGTCGAGCGCGGAAGATCTCCGCAAGTACAACCCGGGCCAGCTCCGCGACCCCGGCGGCGAAGGCGGTGGCCAGTGGGTGTCGAACCCCGGCTCGGCAGCCAAGGCCGCAGTGTCGGATGCACTCAAACTCGCCGGGACGATCGACCTCGCACCGGATGAGCAACTGATCGGCTCCGCGAAGCTCGACGGTGACGCGGGCGGCATCCGCTTGGCGCTCACCGAGCGGGGCGGCCGCCGGATGCTCCGCCTGGGCGCCGGCGGAGAAGACTACGGCAAGCGCAACCGTGAAGAAGGCGTCGCGGCGTGGGACGGGAATCCGTCTCCGGAGGGGCCGACAGTAGCAGAGGAGGAGCGCCTCACCGCCGAGTCCGACGCCCTTGACGCGGAGTACGACGATGCGACGCCGGCCCGGCAGGACGAGATCACGGCCCGGCAAAACGAGATCCGTGAACAACTCACCACGGGCGAGTACTTCAACGGCACCGCCGAAATCGACGAATACGGTTGGCGGCGCCTCGCCGACAAGATCCGGCCGGCGCTCGCCGAGGCTGTCGAACAGTCGACTGACGAGAACGTGGCCTACGACGAAATCGAGGAGCTGAAGGCCGAGGCGGCGGTAACCAAAGTCGACCCCGACCCGGACCGGATGGCCGAACTGCAGCGGATCGTGGCCCGGGACCAGATGATCGTCTTCGACCAGGGGATCGTCCCTGGGTCCGGGCCGGTCTGGGGTGACGTGTACTGGTCGGTCGAGCTCGACGACTCCGAGGTTGGTCCAGAGTTCCGCCTTGGCGTGCAGCCCAAGGGCGTCGGAGACGACTGGGGCGACGACAAGGACTGGCGGGGCCGGTTCGATGCCTCCGAGACCCGCAAGTTCCTCCGCCTGCTCGACAGGTTCGCTGCGGCATCGACCAGCGACCAGTCGGACCGAAGCTACAACCCGGGTCAGAAACGAGACCCGAACGGCGAGTGGGGCGACGGCGTCCCCGGGCCGTCGACGGACTTCTTCGACATGTCCGGCCTCACCGACGTGATCGAGGTCGAGGGCACTTTCGGCGACCTCGCGATGGGCCTGCACGACACCGGCGACGTCCGCCTCACGTTCCGTTCCGACGGCCAGGTTCGAGAACTGGACCTCGGCATCGACGAGGTGCGGGAACTCGGCCATGCCGTCGAGCGACTCGCCGGCGAGCGCAAGAACCTCCCGGAAGACGCCGATTCCGACGGCGTCTACGACGAGGACTGGTTCGGCAACGGGCAGCACAACAGGGTTTCGCTCCTCGGCAACGAGGTGGTCGAGGTCGTTTTCGGCGCCGACGAGGATGACCCCTGGTCGCTAATGCTCGACCCGCCTTACGAGACGGAAGACGAGGACGTCGACGACGCCCAACTGCTCCTCGACGCCATCGACCACATCTTCGACGCATCGCCGGCCGATGCTCGTTCATCCGCGGGAGTGCGCTCCGACGCGCAGGACGGGTTCGACAACGAGGCCGAAGAGTGGGAAGAGGCCATCACCGCGCTCGTCACCGCACTGACCGAACTGTCCGGTGAGGCTCGCGCGGCATTCGACCCGGGCAAGCACCCTCGTGGTCCCGGCGGGAAGTTCAGGTCAACGGTCGACAAGCTGAAGGCCGCGATCGAAACCCACCGCGCCGGCGGCGGGAAAGGCGACCCGTTCGAAGGCTACGACCGCGAACAGCTGCGGCGCGCGGCGAAGACTCGCGGCATCGCGCTGAGTCGAGGCGAGGGCAGGGAATCGATCGCCCAAAAGCTGCTGAACGACCTCGGCGGCGGCCCGAAGGAAGACTCGCCGAAACTCGAGGAGCCGAAACCGGTGAAGAAAGCGCCCGCGAAACGTGCTCCGCGAAAGAAGGCAGAACCCAAGCCGGAGCGCACGCCGAAGAATGCCGTCCGACCGAGGGATTCGGGGCGGGTCGCCGGCCGCGACCTGATCGCCGGTGGCGACGCCGAGCTCGCCCGGCAGGTGACCGCCGATGCCGACTCCTACAAGTCGGCCGACCCGCAACTCGCGTCCATCGCCGCGAAACAGAACTTCGACGGTCCGCCCAGGGTTGTACCTCGAAGCGAGATGGACCGCCTAGCCGGGGATCGGGAGCCGCTGTTCCGCGGTGCGCAATCGCGTGGCGGCATATCCGCCGCGGCGATGCACGAGCAGACCCGCACCGGCGACGCCTGGTTTGGCAACGGCATTTTCGGCAACGGGATCTACTTCGCCACCAACGAGGAAAAGACGCGGTACTACAGCGACGGGACGCCGAACTCCATGCTCCGCGCCGTCCTGGACCCCGACGCGAACGTCATTACGCTCGACGAGCTCAGGAAGCTCCTCTCCGACTACGACCGGAGGATGGAGGACGACGATCCGCGCTGGCCGGTCTTCTCCGACCCGGGACGGCTTGCCGCAGCGCTCGGTTACGACGCGGTCAGAGTCCCCCGGCCGCAGGGTGAGGGCGGCGACCAGGTGTACGTCCTGAACCGCACGGCGCTGATCGTCGAGGAGGCCGAATGACGCCCGCCTTGTCCCGCCGCCTCGGCCGCGCCCTCGGCACTGCCGTCCTGCCGGCCGACGACAGATGGCGCATCGTCGACGCCGCCGCGAAGGCCAACACCTTCGCGGACCTGCCAGCCGACATTCAGCGGCTCGTGGAGTCGCTCGAACCGCAGACCTGAACCGGCTGAATCGCCGCCCCACCCACTGAAGGAGGTGCGTGGGCCGATGACACATGCCCTGACGTCCCGCGCGCAGGAACCCGACCGCCTACCCGCCTGGCTGACGCAGGCCCGCGCATTCAGCCCCGAAGACCATCCCCGCGCCCCGACGGGAAGCACGACCGGCGGCCAGTTCGCCGCGGCGGGCGCCGGCGCGAAGAAGGCCGCAGCGGCCGCCGTGAAGAAGTCGGCGCGCAGGCCCTCGGCCCCGAATCGGAAGCCCGCCGGGAAACCTGACGACGGGACGCTGTCGTTCGACCCGGACAGCAACCAGGGCACCGGCTACAACTCCCGG
>JAZJZX010000020.1:72667-84330 GCA_040389445.1 Chloroflexota bacterium | reverse complement strand
ACCGCCGGGACCCACGCGACCGCCGCGACCGCCGCGACCGCCGCGACCGCCGCCTCCGACCCGCATGACGCCGGCCTGAACTTCTGGAAGCTCGGCTTCGAGGGCACGCGGCGCTGGCGGGCGCTCAAGCTCTGGTTCTCCTGGCGGCATCTCGGGACGACCGGGTTCGGGCGGTTGATCGAAGCGAACAACGACCTGGCCGCGCATCTCGCCGCCGTCATCGCCACGAGCCCCGATTTCGAGGCGCTGCCGGCTGTGCCGTCGCTGTCCGTCGTGTGCTTCCGGCACCTCGTCCCTGGGCTCGAGGGGGACGCTCTCGATGCGCACCAGGACCGACTCCAGCACGATCTCGAAGCTTCGGGGGCCGGCTGGGTCTCCACGACCCGGCTACGCGGCGCGACCTGGCTCCGGGCCGGAATCCTCAACACGCAGGCCACCGATTCCGACGTCGAGGGCCTCCTCGACACGCTGCGCGAGCTGTCGGCGCCGGGAACCTGACCGGGCCGCCGCCGCTGGCCTAGGTTTCGCGTGGCTCCTCCACCCCGCGAACCGCCAGGCGATCCTGGAGCCGGAAGTATTCCCCGATCAGGGGCAGGAACCACGGCCGGCCTTCGTACGGTGCCGGGACCAGTGGGAAGCGCAACCGGGCGAGGGCCGGGGGCTCCCCGCCGCCGAGCCACTCCGCGGCACGCGTCCCGAGATACGTGGACATCAGGACACCGGTACCCGAGTAGCCCGTCGCGTGCATCACGCCACCGAGGCGTCCGATGTGCGGCATGCGATCGAAGGTCATCGCGACCTTGCCGCCCCACGAATACTCGATCCGGTAGTCCGCGACCTGCGGGTGGATCTCGAGCATGCGTCGGTGGAGGAGCTTCGCCGTGCGATCCGTGGTCGTCGGCAGGAAACTGACGCGGCCGCCGAAGATGAGCCGCCGATCCGCCGAAACGTGCCAGTAGGACAGGAAGTTCTTCGTGTCGAAGTAGGCCCGGCCGTTCGGCGACAGCTCATGGGCGAGGTCGGCTGGGAGCGGCTCCGTCGCGATGATGTAGCTCCCGATCGGCACGATCCGCCGACGAACGCTCGGCGCCGCGCCGTCCGCGTACCCATTGGTGGCAACGAGGACCTCGCGGGCGAGGATGGCGCCGCGGGACGTCTCGACCACGAATCGTCCGTCTCGCTGGCGTCGGATGGAGAGCGCGGGCGTGGCTTCATGGAGATCCGCCCCGGCACGCTCGGCCATGCCCACGAGGCCGGCGAACCACTTGCCGGGATGCAGCACCCCGCCGGGCTCGATGGCCAGGCCCCCGTGGTAGGCATCCGTACCGATCTCGTCCCGGAGGTCACGCTTGTCGATCACCCGAGCCCGCATGCCGAACTGCTTCAGGGCGGCAGCCTCGTCCGGAAATTCGTCGGCGTGACTCGGTGACCACGCCAGCTCGAGCCAGCCGTTGATGCGAAGCTCGGCATCGATGTCGTTGTCCCGGATGAGGCCCGAGACGAGCTCGAGGGCCTCCATGGATTCGGCGTAGATCGCGCGAGCGAGTTCCGGGCCGTGTCGCTTCGTGAGTGCCTGGGGTCCCCACTTGAATCCCGGATGAACGATGCCACCGTTGCGCATTGAGGCACCCCAACCCAGGGTGCGAGTCTCCAGGAGGACGGCCTTCGCACCCTGCAGGGCGAGTTTTCGAGCTGCGGCCACGCCCGTGTAACCGCCGCCCACGATGGCGACGTCCACGATGTCGGGCAGCTGCCGCCCGCTCCGATCGTGGAGCGAAGGCATTGTCGCGTGCCAGTACGGCCGCCGTTCGTAGTCCCGGTTGAGGGTTGGCTTGGCCATCAGGTGCATCGTACCGGTTCGCCGCGGCAGCCCGGGTGTCAGCGGCACCACGGCCGGCCGGCGGGGCGGTGGCGGGTAGATCGCGGCGGCAGATCGCGGCGACAGGTCGGGGCGGCAGGTCGGGCCCCCGCGCCGAGCTGATGCGTTTCCGAGCGCATTCCCGTATCGAGCACGCTTGTCACGCACTCGAAACCGACGGATCCGTCTGCGTGCCACACTCGGTCGCGAGGAGAATGATGCGTTTGCTGCATCACCGGGGCCGTCGCCGGCGGCGGTCGGCGGCGGGGCGCGGCGCCGGCGCCGGCTGGCGGGGCGGGGCGGGTGGCGGCGGTACCGGGCGGGCGGTACCGGGGCGGTCGGCGGGGAGCGGCGGCCGGCGGGGCGGGGTGCGGCGCGGCTGCGGCCACCGCACGCGTATGAGCAATACTCCATTCGTGGACAGCGGCGCGCGACGCTCGATGATGATCGCGGCGGGGCTCATCAGCGCGACCGTCGCCGTTGCGCTGATCGCCACCAGCTGGATGCGGGGCGGGCTTTCAGGGTCGTCGTCACCAGATCTCGTGCCGTCGGCGAGCTTTCCCGTCGAGGGGCGTGCGAACTCCGTGATGATGGTCCCGGACGCCATCCTGGCCCGGGCTCGCGACGACGGCGCGCAGATCGCTGTCGCCGGCTGGTATCAGCAGCGGCGCCTCATCAGTTGCCCCGCCCCGCCTTTCCAGCCCGTACCGGTCATCGAGGGCCCGTGCTCAATCGCCGGGTTGTTGATGGCGGATCCGGAATCGATCGTCACCGTTTTCGAGAATGGAATGGAGATGCGACCGGCAATCGGTCCGTCGATCGAGGTGTCGTTCGATGGCCCGGACACAAATTGGGAGCGCCCCCTCCCCCGACTCGGCGGCTCGGTGCCGCTGCCGGTGGTCTTCATCGGGCACTTCGACGACATCCGCGCCGGGGGCTGTCAGCCGGAAAACCGCACCTCCTGTGCGGACCGGTTCGTCGTCACGGACGTCCCGTGGGTGAATGGCGTCGATCGTCCCTGACCGGCCGATCAGTTCAGGCGTCGGGTGCCTCGTAGGCGATTCGACCACCCGCAACGGTGAGGAGCACGCGACCGGGCAGGTCGCGGCCGAGCAGCGGTGAATTCTTGCCCTTCGAGGCCAGCGCTTCCGCGCTCACGACCCATCGATCCGACCGATCGAAGACCACGACGTCCGCGAGCACGCCCTCGACGAGACCGGGCGGCTGTGTTCCTCCGGGCGCCCGCTCGGCGAGGATTCGCGCCGGACCCGTGGTCAGCGCGCCAATCGCGGTTGCGAGGGTCAGCCGGCCGGCGTCGACCGCCGCAAGGACCACCCCCAGCGCCGTTTCGATCCCGCTGATCCCGTTGGCGGCGCGGCCGAACTCGACCGCCTTGTCAACCGCCGAGTGGGGTGCATGATCGGTTGCCATCGCGTCGGCCGTCCCGTCCGCGAGCGCCGCCAGACATGCCATGGCGTCGCCTGCCGAGCGCAGCGGCGGGTTGACTCGCAGCGCTGAATCGAATGGAACGGCCTCGATGGCGCCGTCCCGCCACGGGTCCCCGGTCGTCCCGTCCTCGCCAGCGGCTTCCCAGCTCCAGCGTCGCGCGCCGGCGACCCACTCATCGGTGAGCGCCAGGTGATGCGGCGTCACGTCGCAGGTGACCGGCAGGCCAGCCGCCTTTGCCCGACGCACAAGTTCGAGTGCAGCCGCCGTGGACAAATGGGTCAGGTGCAGGCGGGCGCCGGGAACGTCGCGCTGGACGTCTGCGAGCAGCGACAGATCTCGGCCCACGGCCGCCGCCTCCGCCGCGCCGGGCCAACCTCGCAGTCCGAGGACCGTGGCGACGAGGCCGTCGTTTGCCTCCGCCCCGTCGGTGAGGGTTCGGTCTTCCGGGTGATCCACGATCGGCAGGCCGAGCATGCCGGCATAGGCGAGGGCGTTGCGGAAGAGTGCCGCCGAATGGACCGGCGATCCGTCGTCGCTGAACCCGACGACGCCCGCGTCGGCCAGCTCGCCGAGGAGTGCCAGCTGTTCCCCTGCCCGCCCCGCCGACACGGCGCCATGGGCCAGGAGTCGGACCGGCGAACCCGCAGCCGTCGCTGCGTCGCGGACGCGCGCAAGGACCGATGGTTCGTCGAGCGCGGGCGAGGTGTTGGGCATCACGCACACCGTCGTGAATCCGCCGTGGGCCGCGGCGGCAAGCCCGGTCGCGATCGTCTCCGCGTCCTCATTGCCCGGCTCCCGGAAATGGGCATGCAAGTCGATGAATCCCGGCGCGACCACGACACCCATGGCATCGATGCCCTCGGCGTCCGCGCCGGCGAGCCAGGTGACGGTCTCGAGGATGCCGTTGGCGACGATGATCTCGCCCGGTCCCTCCCGGCCCGATGCCGGGTCCACGAGCCAGGCGCGAGAGATGTCGAGATCGGCGAGCGGGGCCGGTGTCATGTCGTCACCACTCCGTCCCCGGGGCCCGCGTCACGCGCAGCGTCCCGGCCCGCGTCCCGCGCAGCGTCCCGGCCCGCGTCCCGCGCAGCGTCCCGGCCCGCGTCACGCGCAGCGTCCCGGCCGATGCCCTCTCGTGCACCGGCGAGCAGGTAGAGGATCGCCATGCGCACCGCCACCCCGTTCGCGACCTGGTCCGTGATCACGGACTGGCTGCCGGCGGCAACATCGGCGGCGATCTCGACGCCCTCGTTCATCGGGCCGGGGTGCATGACGAGCGCATCGGGCCTGGCGAGGGCGAGCCGCTCGCGGGTCAACCCGAAGCGAGCCGCGTATTCCCGGAGGGAGGGCAGGAGCCCGGCGGCCATGCGCTCCCGCTGGATCCGCAACGCCATCACCACGTCGGCATCCCGAAGCGCGGCGGGGAGATCGGACGTCACGGTGAACCGACGCGAGCCGGCGATGCCGGTGGCGGCCCACGCATCGAACCCGTGCAGCAGTGTCGACGGCCCACAGACCCACACCTCGGCCCCGGCCGCCGTCAGCGACCACAGGTTGCTCCGGGCGACACGCGAATGGAGCACGTCCCCGAGGATCACGATCTTCCGGCCGGCGACCGTGCCGCCGGGTAGCCGTGACCGAAGCGTGTACAGATCCAGCAGGGCCTGCGTCGGGTGGGCGTGCCAGCCATCTCCCCCGTTCAGCACGCTGCCGGAGAAATGGTCCGCGGCGAGATAGGGGGCGCCCGAGGTTCCGTGGCGCATGACGAGCATGCGCGCCCCGAGCGCCTCGACCGTGCGGATCGTATCGATCAGCGACTCGCCCTTCATCACCGACGAGGTCGAGGCCGCGATGTTCACGACATCGGCGGACAGGTTCTTCGCAGCGACCTCGAAACTGACTCGCGTTCGGGTCGAGGCCTCGTAGAACAGGATCGTGACGCCCCATCCTCGCAGGGTCGGCACCTTCGGGATCGGACGGGCCAGGATCCCGGCCATCGTGTCCGCGGTCCGCATGGCGAGATCGAGATCATCGGACGTCAGGACGTCCACGTCCAGGAGGTGTCGGTGCGTCCAGCGGCCTGCCGGGGCCGCGTGCGCGTCCGCCGTCGATCCCGGGGCGGGCAGCTCGGCAACGTCGGGCGGCAGAGCGGCAACGGCATCGGCTGCGCGGTTCATCGGGCCTGGGCCGCAGCGTCGACCGTATCCGTCGGACGATCGATGTCGACCGCATCCGTCGGACGATCGATGTCGACCGCATCCTCGCCGTCGATCTCCTCGATCCGGACACGGACGAGTTCCTCGCGCGACGTTGGCACGTTCTTGCCGACGTGATCGGCCCGGATCGGGAGCTCGCGATGTCCGCGATCGACCAGGACGGCCAGGCGGATCGCCTGTGGCCGCCCGAACTCCATGAGCGCGTCCATCGCCGCACGGATGGTCCGGCCCGTATAGAGCACGTCGTCCACGAGGACCACCGTCGAGCCGGTGACGTCGAAGGGAAGGTCCGTGCCCTTGACGACCGGTTGCTGGGCAAGCATCGAGAGGTCGTCGCGGTAGAAGGTGATGTCGAGGGCACCGACCGGCAGTCCGGCGTTCTCGTGCTCCAGGATCGCCTCGGCCAGGCGCTTCGCAATGGGGACGCCGCGGCGCTGGATGCCCACCAGGACGAGTCCGTCCGTGCCGGCGTGCTTCTCCACGATCTCATGCGAGATGCGAATCACGGCCCGGCGGATCTCCTCCGCCGTCATGATCCGGCGCCCGTTCAGCGGTGACTCCTCGGCCGGCGGGCCGTCGCCCTGCTGCGACGTGGCACTGGCGTGCTCCTCTCCTTCCGGCCTCTCCGGGCCCGTCGTCCGGCTCTCGTGGCCGGTCCTCGAAGGTTCGGGTGGAGTCTACCGCGCGACGGCCTCGGCGGTCAGTAGATCGAGACGGTCACGAGTGTTGTGCCGGACCACCAGCCGCAACCGCAGATGGCGAAGAAGTCGGGTCGATACATGTCGATGATCCGCCCCGTGCCCGCCACCGGCCCGTAGTCGCGGATGACCCGATCGATGCAGCCGCGGGCGCCGCAGACCACGATGATCGTGCCGCGCGGAAGGCGCATGGCGGTGGTTCCGTTGTCGTAGAAGCTCGCGTAGCCGCTGATCTTGTAGCGCGGGGTCTTCCAGTCCCACGCCACCGGTGTCGCCGGCAGCTTCGGCGACACGCGATCCGCCGGTGGGGGCCCCGGTTCGGCAGCGGGTTCGGTGAAGGTCGTCGCAGCGTCCAGCCGACTTGCCGATGCGTACGCCGAATCGGCGACCGCGATCGACGGAGTCGATCGGCCACCGTTCGCCGCAAGGATGACTTCGCGGAATGCTGCCGGGGTGATGGACTGGTCCGCGCTCGGTTCATGAGAGCCGACCAGACCCGGCAACGATCCGAGCACGAGCACGGCGGTGAGCGCCGCGATCGCGACCGTCCTGCTGGGTCGCACGAAGCGACTCTACGGCATCACGGGTGCAGTTGTCAGCGAACGACGAAGAGGCGCTCCGCCTGGATCGTCCGGATCTGCCCGAATTCCCGCCCGCGCCAGCCGAGGACCTGGACGTGCGAGCCCTCGCCATCCTGTCCGGGCGGCGTGACCCACGCCAACCGGCCGTCCTCGATCGAAATGCCGCGGAGGGCCGCGACCCCGGGCAATGGATCGATCGTGGAGTCGATCTGCAGGGTGTCCGGATCCAGCACGATCAGGCGGAGCGTGCCGACCGCGGGATCCGTTGGATCCGCAAGCCAGACCGCGAGCCGGAGTCCGCTCGGATCGAACAAGGAATCGAAGGCCACGCCGGGGCCCTCGGCGATCGTGACGGGATGACCGGCCGGCCCCACGCGAGGCGACGCTCGCAGGTCCCCCGAAGCCGTCGCGACGGGCAGGTCGCCCGAGGCCGTCGGGCCGGGGAGATTGCCGGACGCGGTCGAGTTGGGCGATCGGGTGGCGTCCGCACTCGGCTCCGCGGTGCCGTCGAGCCAACCGTCGATGACGAGGCGCCCCGTGCCGAGGGCCCAGCCCGTGCCGGTGCCGTCGGAGACCACGGTTCCTTCCCAGTAGACGACGGAGCGACCGGTCGGGTCGACGGTCGGATGCCACATGTCGTTCGCGGCGATGACCGTCGTGATGCCGGTCTCGGGGTCGAGCGTGAAGGCGATCGGATGCTCCTCGACGACCGGCGCCGACGGATCCGGCGTCACGCCGGGATCGGCCGCAGCGGACGGTTTGGGCGAGCCCGCCGGCCTGGGCGAGCCCTCGGGTTGTGGCGAGCCCTCGGGTTTGGGCGATCCCGCCGGCTCGAGTACCGGCGCCACCACCAGATCGGACGACACCACGGTGTTGGCCAGGACCTGGTTGCCGAGCCACCCGGCAAGAAACGTTCGATGGTCCGCCGTGACGGCCGTTGCCTGCTCGTCGCCGACACGCCAGAGGTACAGGTCCGGGCCGGTCGAGCCGTCGGCCGGGCGGGCGGAGAACGCGAGCCACTGCCCATCGGGCGAGTAGGCCGTGTCCCCCACGACAATCACGCCGGAGACGATTGAACGGCCGGCGGATGGGGCCGCAGATCCCGTGGGTTCGATGGTGGGCGTCGGCGAGATGGTTTCGGGGCCGATGGAGCCGGGAGGCGTCGTGGATGGCGAGGCGGTGATGCTCGGTGGCGTTACCGCGGGCGAAACCGTCGCCGAATCGTCCGGGGTCGGCGGAACCGGTGATGGCGAGGCGCTGGCGCCTGTCGGCGCGGTCGGCACGGGAACCACCACGATCTCCGCGCCGCCGATCGATCCGGACGAGGTCACCACGGCGATCTCCGAGCCCGTCGGCGACAGCACGACGGCCTGCGGAGCCTGCGTCAGGTCGAGCCGGGTCATGACCCTGGCGGCGAGCGTGGCGCAGCCTGATCGAATGTCGGGACAGACGGTATCGACGGTCGCGCGGCGGAATTCGTACGAGCCATCAGGTGCCACCTGGATCCAGGCCAGCGCATCAGCGGTCACGGCAATCGGGGTGGCCTCCGACCCGGGGGTCGCCTCGCCAACGTTGCCGCCGGCTGGTCCAGTGGGATTCAAGGGGAGACCACGGGGAGCGAGGCTGACACTCAGCACGACGATGATGACGACGAGCCCGGACGCAACGCCCATCGGGACCCGCCCGACGCGCCAGCCTCGTGGCGTGCGAAGGGCGCGCGTCCCGCGGTCACGCCTGGAATGTTCCTGCTCGATCGCCGCCGCGGTGCGGGCCCACAGGTCGCGGGGCGGTTCCGGCGCCTGATCGCGGAGTGCGCGGAGGAGCTCGCGATCCGCGGCGTAGGCCGCCGCATCGGCGACGCACTCGGGGCATCCGGCAAGGTGCGTGTCCAGCCACGCGGCATCAGCCGGCTCCACTGCCTGCGTGAAGCCGGTGGCGATCAGGGCCCGAGCTCGATCGTGCGACGCCTCGGCATCGTTGTGCCGGCGGCGGAACGGCAGCGTCATCGCCGGCGCTCCAGGCCCTGGCCGTAGGCAATGTCACGTTCGGCCTCGGCGGCCGCCTCGGCCGCGCGTTCGGCGGCGAGCGCCTGGCGCAGGGATTCGCGGGCGCGGGTCAGGAGAGCTCGCGCCGCAACGTGGCTGACGCCGAGGGCAGCCGCAAGTTCGAGGCCCGTCAGGTCGTGAACCTCGGCCATCAACAGGGCGGCCCGTTGTCGTTCCGGGATCCTGGCCATGGCCCGCTCGAGCGGTCCCGAGAGCTGGACATCGAGCGCGATTCGCTCGGCCGACGGCGATGACCCCGGTGATTCCCCGGTGAACGGGATGAATCGAACGATCTTGCGTCGCCGGATGTGGTCGAGCGCCACGCGATGGGCGATCTGGTAGAGCCACGCCCGGGCGTTCTCGTCCTTCTCGAGCGTGTCGTACGCCTTGTATGCCTTCACGAATGCGTCCTGGGTCAGATCCGCGGCGAGTTCCGGGTCGCGCAACATGCGGACGAGGTACGCAAAGATCTCGCCCTGATGCCGGGCGAACAGGGCTTCGACGAACGAGCCCGCCGATTCGCGGTTCCAGGTGTCGTTCATGGAGACGCCCGCCCGAGACCGATCGGACAAGCCCGCCGTGATCGAGAACACCCCCGGCTCGCCGCTGCTGAGCATCCAGCTCCTTCCATGATGGGCAGCCGCGCGCGCAGCAGGCGTCGCGCTTCGCCAAGCCGAGGGACGAGGCGCTGCCGCCTCGTGTGACGGGCCGAGTTCAACTGGACGCCTCCGCTTGACGGGCCGAGTTCAACTGGACGCCTCCGCGCCACCTGCGCTCGCCCGTGACAGCAGCTCCTCGACGGCATCCTCCGGGGAAACGGGATTGACCGGCAATCCTGTCCCCAGCTCCAGCCCCGCGATGTCGCGGAGTCGAGGGTGGATCTCCCAGTGCCAATGGTAGGTGGCGTCCACCCGTTCGCGGAGCGGCGCCGTATGAAGGATGAGGTTGTAGGGCGGGCCGTCGAGCGTGCGGGCCAGAGTCGTCAGGACGTTCCGGAGTGCGCTCGCGGTGGCCTTGATGTCCGCTTCCGTCGCTCGCCCAAAGTCCGCATCGTGGCGCCGGGGCACGATCCAGAGCTCGAACGGCGAGCGCGATGCCCACGGCGCGAAGGCAACGCTGTCGGTGTCCTCCCACACGAGCCGGCTCCGTGTGCGCGTGGTTTCGCGCACCAGGCGGCAGTACGGGCATTCCCCCTCGCGGATCACGAACCTGGCTGCGCCGCCGAGTTCCTCCGCGATCCGATGCGGGATCTGGGGCAGGTCGTAGAACTCGAAGCAGAGGTGATTGGTCCGCGCTCCCGCCTGGGCGCCCCAGTTCTGGATGACCTGGAGATGGTCGGTCTGTCTGGCGTCCCGCGCCGCTGCGATGGCGTCGCGGGCTGCAGTGACCATCGCCTCGACGACGACGGAACCGACCTGATGCAGGGCTCGGTGCTCACCGGGCGGCGCCACGACCGTCCTCCAACTACCCGCGGTGCCGGCGCTCGTCAGGGCGACCTGGGCGACTTGCTGGTCGAGATCCCGGGCTGCGTCCTCGGTGCCCACGACGTGAAAGGCGTAGTCCTTGAGGACGCGCACCCGGATGCCGTCACCCACCGGCAGGCGACAGTTCTGGCAGTCGTCCCCATCGTCGATCTGGTCCGCCCGACGGGCAAACCTGTCCCGGTGGAAGGCCCGATCCACGATCGTCGCGACCCACCAGCTCGTGACGGGGTCCTTGCGCAGCTCGAACAGGCCTGCTGCCATGCTCAGGCGACCCCCGCAGGCATCCGCTCGGGCGTGTCGGGGTCCTCCCCGCCCGGCCCGGACGCGCGTCCGTGTACCGCCCGCGTCCTCGTGCCGCCCGCGCCGAGGGCACCGTCGCCGAGGGCACCATCGCCGAGGGCACCTTCGCCGGCCGGTCTGCTCTCTCCGACCGGTCCGGCCACCCACTCGAGGTCGGGGCTCGGCCCGGCCACCCACTCGAGGTCGGCGCTCGAGTCGGCTTCGCGCTCGCCGCTCGGCCTGGCCACCCACTCGAGGTCGGCACTCATGGCTCGACCGAAGGCGGCCGCGAAGACAGTCCCGGCTCTCCGGACGACCTCCGTGCTCGGCGGCTCCGCGCTCCGGCCGACTTCCTCGGCGATCGATGTGGAAATGACACCCGGCATGCCACACGCGTCGATCAACTCGAAATCGCGCAGGTCCGGGGCGATGTTGAGCGCGATGCCGTGGTAGCTGACACCCCGCTCGACGCGAATGCCGAGCGCCCCGATCTTGCGAGGAGGGCGATTCGCGGCACCGTCCACGACCCAGCAGCCCGGATGCCCGTCCCGGCGCGTCGCCTCGACGCCGAGAGCGGCGCAGGTCTCGATCATCGCTTCCTCGAGCGCCCGCACGAGGGGGCGGATCAGGATCCCGCGATCACCCAGCCGCAGGATCGGGTAGGCCACCAGCTGGCCCGGCCCGTGATACGTCACCTCGCCGCCGCGCTCCACGCGCAGGACCTCGATGCCGCGCTTCCTGAGCTCGCGCGGGGCGGCGAGGACGTGCGATTCATCCGCCTGGCGGCCGAGGGTCAGCACGGCATCGTGCTCGAGGAGCAGGAGGTGATCCGGAGCGTCACCTGCCACACGAGCGTCGACCAGGCGTCGTTGGAGAGCCCAGGCATCGCGATAGGCGATGCGCCCGAGCCAGGCAACCGCGATCGGCGACAGGGTGGCCGCCTCTCGCGATGTATCGCGCTTCGATCCACCATCCATGCGCGGACGATAGCAGGGGCCGATGACGCCGCGGTTCGGAGCGCCCGGACAGCCACTCGGGCTTCCCTGGTCGGAG
>JAZJZX010000020.1:2000-72567 GCA_040389445.1 Chloroflexota bacterium | reverse complement strand
CTGTCGACGCCACTCGGGCTTCCCTGGTCGGAGCTGTCGACGCCACTCGGGCTTCCCTGGTCGGAGCTGTCGACGCCACTCGGGCTTCGGCCATCGTTGCCGCGGCGAAGCGAGGACCGGCCGGTACGCGGCGGACGGAGGGCGGTGCCGAACGCAGCACGGTACGGAGCGCCGCAAGCGGCGCCGCGAGCGGCTCAGCAGGCGGGGCCGTACGCGGCTCGCAGCGTTTGGTACCCGTCACGTACCAAGGAGGCACGATGGGTGGCTCGGCGGCTGGCTCGGCGGGCGGCTCGGAGCGTTTGGTACCCGTCACGTACCAGGGCGGCACAGTGGTACTTGTCAGGTACACAACGCACCGCGGTGGCCTGTCCCGGCCGGGATCCGGTGCGCCGGACGTACCAAACGACGGGGAGTGAGCCTTCGGGGCAGTCGGGTGCGAAACGTTGGTAGCTGATACATACCAACACAGCGGACCGGGGCGTCGCCGGCACAAGCCGGCGTCCTTGTGAACGCCACACTTACCGCTCGTCCGTACCGCTCGTCCGTACCGCTCGTCCGTACCGCTCGTCCGTACCGCTCGTCCGTGGCGCTCATCCAGTCTGCTCGTCCGTGGCGCTCATCCGGTCCGCTCGTCCGGTCCGTGCGTTCCAGCGACCCTTGCGGTCACGGTCGAGAGCGCGGCTGCGGGAGGCGACAGCCACGCTGGCCGGGCGCCGAGATGTCCGAGTCAGCGATGCGCGGTGCCGCGATGCCCGAGTCCAGGCGAGATGTCCGAGTCAGCGATGCGCGGCGCCGCGATGCCCGAGTCCAGGCGAGATGTCCGAGTCAGCGATGCGCGGCGAGGTGCGCGCGTCAGCACCACCGCAGCGAGTCAGCCGACGGGCAGGCCTGCCAGGGCCTTGAGCGCTGCCTCGATCTTCTCGGCGGGGTACTCGTAGTCCACCAGCGCGCCAGACAAGTACCGCTCGTACGCTGAGAGATCGAAATGGCCGTGCCCGCAGAGGTTGAACAGGATCACGCGCGGGCGACCCTCTGAGCGTGCCTCGACCGCGTGGTCGACGGCGACCTTGATCGCATGGGTGGGTTCGGGTGCCGGGAGGATGCCCTCCGCACGAGCGAACTGGATGCCGGCCTCGAAGGTAGCCCGCTGCTGGACCGACTGGGCCTCGATGAGCCCGTGCTCCTTCAACAGCGAGACGAGCGGCGCCATGCCGTGGTAACGGAGGCCACCGGCGTGAATCGGCTCGGGGATGAAGTCGTGACCGAGGGTGTGCATCTTGACCAGCGGCGTCATCTGGCCCGTGTCGCCGAAGTCGTACCGATAGGTGCCGCGGGTCAGCGATGGAGCGGCCGCCGGCTCGACGGCGATCACCCGTGGTTTCGGGCCGCCGCGCAGCCCCCGACCGATGAACGGAAACGCGAGGCCGGCGAAGTTCGATCCGCCCCCGGCGCAGCCGATCACGACATCGGGCTCCTCGCCGGCCAGCGCCATCTGCTCCATCGCTTCCTGCCCGATGACCGTCTGATGCAGGAGCACGTGGTTCAGCACGGAGCCGAGGCTGTACCTGGTGTCATCACGCGACCCGGCATCCTCGACCGCCTCGCTGATGGCGATCCCGAGCGAGCCGGGGTTGTCCGGCGTCTCGGCCAGGACACGACGCCCATAGTTCGTGGTGGTACTGGGGCTGGCGACGACCTCCGCGCCGTAGACCTCCATGAGATTCCGCCGGTACGGCTTCTGGTCGTAGCTCGCGCGGACCATGTAGACCTTGACCTCGAGACCGAAATGCGCCCCGGCGAAGGACAACGCGGAGCCCCACTGACCGGCGCCCGTCTCCGTGGCAAGGCGCTTGACGCCCTGCTCCTTGTTGTAGAACGCCTGCGGAATCGCCGTGTTGGGCTTGTGACTGCCCGAGGGACTGCCGCCCTCGTACTTGTAGTAGATGTGGGCGGGGGTATCGAGGGCCTTCTCCAGTTCGTGGGCGCGGAAGAGCGGGCTGGGCCGGTACAGGCGATAGGCCTGGCGGACGGGGCCCGGGATTTCGATCTCGCGCTCGGCGCTGACTTCCTGGCCGATCAGGGCCATCGGGAAGAGCGGGGCGAGGTCGTCCGGGCCAATCGGCTGGCCGGTGCCGGGATGGAGGACCGGCGCCGGCGGGACCGGCAGGTCCGCCACGATGTTGTACCAGGCTGTGGGAATTCGATCTTCGTCGAGGATGTACTTCGTCCGGTCGGCGGCCATGTCGCGGAACCCTCCCTCATTCCCCGGGCTCGGGGAATGGTGAGCGTACCAGCCGGGCGGGGTGGGGCCGCCGCGCCGTGATCAGGGGATGGGCGCGACGTCCAGGAGCGTGCCGCGGAGCATCGGATCGGCGCTGGGCCGGGAGGCATTGAACACGGCGACGAAGACACTTCCCGAGACCGTCTTCGTGCCGGTGGATCCGATGAGCGTGACACTGATGAGCCGGCCGGACACCCCGCGGTTGCGGAGGTCGAGGGCGACGATCGTGCCGACGTTCGTCCGCGAATCAGCGGCGAAGTAGCCGGACAGCTGGGCCACCGGGTAGGCCTTCGTCTGCCAGGTGGCGAACGGAGCGGCGGCGTCGTAGGAGACGCCGGACGGATCCCGGTCGGATGCGCCGCGCAGGTAGCCGACCACCCCGGCGAGCCTGGCGCCGGTCGACGACACGAACACGTTCTCGTTGTTCTCCGTCCAGCCACCGGCGGTGGAGCTGAACATGGTGTTGGCGATGGCGTTGCCGCTCTTGACGACCTGCCCGGCCGTGGCCGCGATGACGGCATCGGCGTCCGGGTGTTCGCGTCGAACCCCAAGGTAGACCTGCGACCGGGTGTCGTCGTAGACGTCGAACGTCCCGCCGGAGACGAGGTGGTAGGCCGCGTAGCCACGCGCCACGATGGTCTGGGCGATGCGCGCCTCGACCGGCCACGAGGTCGGCATTTCCGATGGAACGACGCCTCGAAGGTACGCCTCGAGTGGCACCAGGTTGACCACATCGAGCGTGGAACCGGAGATGAGGACGCGCAGCCTGCCTCGATAGAGGTCGTTCGTGGAGGGCTTGGAGAAGAGCTGGATGGTGGTCGCGCTGGTCGCGGGGATGACCTGGAAATCGGCGGCGGCCGGTCCATCGAAGAGCACCGCGCCGGCCGCGGATTCCACGAGTGCCCGCCAGCCGGTGGTGCTGGTCGGCGGGAAGACGCGGAGTCTCGCGTCGGCAGGGAACTCGAGATCGATGCCCCCGATGGTCCAGGTGCCGCCTCGGCCGAAGATCGTGAGTGGAGCGCTGCCGGTGGGCACGAAGTTGTCCAGCAGGAGCACGCGGATCTGCGTCTCGAGCGAGATCGTCCCGATCGTGGTTCCCGCGTAGTACCGGGCCAGGATCTCGGCGGCAGTCTGGCCGGCCAGGGCTCGACCCCGGGCGCCGTACTGGGACATTCCGACGCCGTGGCCGTAGCCGCGCCCGTAGAACATCGTGGAGACGCCGAGTGTCGTGACGCCGCTTGACGAGGACGACGTCGGCGTCGCGAGGACCCCGGTCGCCGCGTAGAGCGCCGAAACCCCGTAGAGGGAGCTCACGGATTGGCCGTTGACCTGGGTGATGACGTACCAGCCCGAGCCGGACCTGGTGGTCGGACAGGAGGCGTTCCACGAAGCGCCGGCCACGGTCCCCGAGACGGCCACGGTGTTGTTGAGACCCAGCTTGACCCTGGCGGTTGCGCTGGTGGAGGCACTCGTCCGGAGATTGACGCCATCGCACGCCGGGACGAGGAGCGAGCCGCCGGCCGACGCGAGCGATGCGGGCGAGACGGGCGAGGCGACCGGCGCGGGTGCGGTCGTCGGAGCGGGTGCCGCCGGGGTAGCCGTCGGCAGCGGTGGCGGCACCGAAGTCGGCACCGCCGTCGGAGCGGCCGGGGCCGCCGTCGGAGCGCTGGACGGCGGTGCGGTCGGCGGGACCGTGGGCGCAGGTGCCTGGGCAGGGGCGGTGCTCGGCGCGAGAACGCCGGTCGCCGCGAACAGGGCGGTCACGCCGTAGAGGACGCTCACGGACTGGCCGTTGACATGGGTGACCCGGTACCAGGTGGATGCTGCCTTCGTGGTCGGGCAGGTGGTGCTCCATGACGAACCGGTGACGGTCTCGGACACGGTGACGGCGTTGGCGAGACCCAGCTTCACCTTGATCGTGCCGGCGGTCGACGCGCTCGTCCGGAGATTCGCGCCCGAACATGCTGGCACGTACAGGGAGCCGGACTGGGCCGTCGGGGTCGCGGTGGGCGACGTCGTCGACGACGTTGGCGTCGGTGTCGGTGTCGGTGTCGGGCTGGGGGGCGGGGGCGCGGTCGGTGCCTGCGCCGCACTGGCGGTGGTTGCCGTGCTCGCCGTCAGGACCCCGGTCGCCGCATAAAGGAGCGCGACGCCGTACAGCGAACTGACCGGCTGCCCGTTGACATGGGTGACCGTGAACCAGCTCGAACCGGACTTCCAGGTCGGGCAGGTGGTGCCCCACGACGTGCCTCCGACGGTCCCGGACACCGTGACGGTGCTCGCGAGGCCGAGGGACGTCTTCACCGCGGCACTGGTGGAGGGGCCGGTTCGCAGGTTTGCGCCGGCGCAGGCCGGTGCCATCGCCTCGGACGAGGCGGCAATCGGCGCGACGGCCACGAGAACCAGCATGATCGCGGCGAGGAACGCCGAGAGCCAGCGCCCACGCGGGACGTGGAGCCGGGAAGGTGGAGGGGCGGCGGGCATGGTCTTCATTCGGTCGCCCATCGTGGTTGACCCGGCAGCGCGGAACCACGACCCAACAGGACCAATCCGGACCCGGCCCTATGGTCCTAGTGCGGCCGAGCCGTTCGGCGGGTCCACGGGCGGCGGCGCGGGCGCGGGCGGCGGACCGACAGCGGGGCGCTCCGTGCGACGGGTCTACGGGCGGCGGCGGGGCCACGGGCGGCGGCGGGTCCACGGGCGGCGGCGGGTCCACGGGCGGCGGGGGCCACCGGCCGACCCCAGGTCCCGCCCGGCGAAACCGGCAGCCCGGCCGCGGCGTCTCCGGGCTACTCGGCACCGTTTCCGCCGCATCGCATGCAACTGGAGCCTCCGATGACACCATCGACCGTCACCGTTTCGATCCCCATCCCGGGCCCGCGCGTCCGCTGGGCCGCGATCGGCCTGGCCGCGGGCCTGCTCGTGGCCCTGATTGCCGGCCCGGCGTTCGCCCCTCGTTCGATCCTGGCGGTCGCTCCGGCCGCCGGCGCCGCCCCCGAACACACCATCAGCGTCAACGGGACCGGCCGCGTGATCATCAGCCCGGACATCGCGGATCTCCGTCTCGGCGTTTCGATCACCGCCAAGACCGTCGAGGACGCCCGCGCCGCGAACGCGACCGCGATGACGGCCGTGATCGCCAGCCTCAGGAAGCTCGGCATCGCGGAAAAGGACATCCAGACGACCCTGCTGTCCCTCCAGCCCACGTACGACTACTCCGCCAATTCGAACACGCCGCGCCTTACCGGATACACCTTGTCGAACGCGATGGCGGTGACGATCCGCGACCTGGCATTGGTGGGCGAGGCCATCGACGGAGCCCTGGCCGCCGGCGCCACGACCCTGGACGGCGTGACGTTCCGGGTAGAGAACCCGGTCGCTGCCGAAAGGCAGGCCCGCGAGGCGGCGATGGCCGAGGCCAAGTCGAAGGCCCAGACCCTCGCATCGGCCGCGGGCGTCTCGATCACCGGCGTGGCCACCATCAGCGAAACCGTCGCGCCGATCCCCTACCCGATGTACTACGGCGGTTTCAATGCGGCACCCGCGCGCGACGTGGCTACGCCGGTTCAGCCGGGGTCGAATGAAGTGTCGGTGACGGTCGCGGTGGTCTACGTGATCGGCTGACCGGGCGGCTTCGGGCTGCAGTGTGGCCGGGCCGCGCGCCGGGCCGCGTGGCCGCGCCGGGCTGCCGCGTGGCCGCGCCGCGCGGGGCGGGACCGGTCAATCGTTCCGAGGCGCTCCACGCGGCGCTGCCCCTCGGAGCGAGTCGACGGCCGCCGACACCGCCAGCAGCATCCCCACCGCGAACGCGGGCCACGGATAGGGTCCGGGCAGGCCGCCGTCAGTGAGCCGGCCGGCGTCGAGCGTGTAGGACAGGATCACGAAGAGGCCGCCGACGATCCCCGCAACCCAGTTCCGGCGCGTCACGAAGAGTCGCCCGCCGGACCACAACCTGGACGCGGCGGCCAGGCCGAAACCGACCAGCGCCCCGCTGACGACGATCGGCGACCAGACCGGCCCAACCCAGGGAACAGGGATGAGGAAGAGGAGGTCGACGGTGCCCGGCGACCCGGGCCAGCCGCTGAAGAGCTGCAGCCACGCGTAGTAGCCGATGTCCCAGGCTCCGAACACGATGGCGGCCCACGCCAGCCGCTCGAGGCGCGAACGCCCGACGAGGACGCCGATGCCCGCGATCATGACGAGCGTCGCCACCTCCCGGCCGACCTCGATCAGGACGAGGCCCCCGGCTTCGATCTCCGGGCGGAGTGGGAAAATCTCGCCCACTCGGGTGCCGAGCGCCCCCTGGAGGTAGACGACGACGGCCGACTCGAGGTAGGCCATCGCCACCGCGAACCCAAGGACGGCGACTGCGGTCGCCCGGAATGACAAGCCGCCACGCATGCTGGCCACGCTAGCACGCGATTCGGATCCGGCGCGTCCTGCGCCGGGCGATTGAGCGGTGATCGCGCCGGCCCGCGATCAGCGGTCCTCTCGAGCATGCAACATCGGTTGAGGAGGTCGCCACTCTCGTCTACCATTGCCGCTCCCGAGCGGGAGTAGCTCAGTCGGCAGAGCGTCTGCTTCCCAAGCAGAAGGTCGAGGGTTCGAGACCCTTCTCCCGCTCCACGTTCTTCGAGAAAGCAGAATGTCGCTCGGCGCAGTTCGCGACCTTCTGCCGACCTCTCCGTCACCCTGCCTTGGTGGTCGGCGTCCACGTCCGCAACGTGCGTACCCTGACCAGGCCGGGCCACTTCCGCCAGTCGACTGACTACGCAACCAGGTCCGATGGTGTCGTCTATTGACCGTACCCGTACAACACTGTACGGTTTCGATACATGAATGACACTCTGCCGTGCGGCGACATCCCCGATTGGTACCTGCGCCGTCGGCTGGCTGTCCTTGACCTCGGCTCCGATCAATGGCGCCGAGCGAGGCCCGGCCTCCTGTCGCCGGGCTACGAGCCCGACGTTTGCATGCGCCGGCTGGCCGAGGCAGGGCGACTGCGCCGTGTGCGGCGCGGTGTCTACGTCGTCGTCGATCCAGTCCGCGAGACGGCACCGATCGCAATCGCCAGCGCGCTGTACGCGGGGGATCGCTACTACGTGACGACCGACGCGGCGCTCAGCTACCACGGCCTGATCGACCAGCCCATCTCGACCATAACGGTTGTGCTCGCACGCCGAGCCCGACCCGTCGACATCGGGCCTGCGATCGTCCGACCGGTGACCCTCGCGGAGCGGCGGCTCATCGAAGCCGATGCCTTCGCGACCACAATCGATGGCTTCCCCATCCGCGTAGCGACTCGCGAACAAGCCGTGACCGATGCCCTTGCGGAACCCGCATGGATGTCCCAGGGGTCGCTCCTCGGCGAGGTCGTGGCCACGCTGTCGGAGGACGAACTCGAGCGGACGACGACACAGACGATCGGCCGCACAACGGCCGCAGCCCAGCGGCTCGGCTACCTGGTCGAGGACGCCGGCCGACAACTTCCCAACGCGCTGGCGTCCGTGCATCCCGTTCGCTCGGTCCGACTGCGTCCTGGAAGCACGGCCCGCGGGCCATATTCGTCGCGCTGGCGAGTCTATGGCTGAATCGCGGACCCGGCTCGTGATCGCCGACGACTACCAGGCTGCCCGGTTGTCGGGGGACACCACCGCGATGCGCCGACTCCAGAACGAGGAGGCGTGCGTCGTATTGCTGACGATCCTCGGACGTCTCGCGGCGGACGAACGAAGCTTCATCCACGAAATTGCCGTCAAGGGCGGGATCTTGATGGCGGGCGAACTGCGGTCACCGCGCTCGTCTGCCGATATCGACGCGACGACGGGCAGACACCGGCGGATCGACCCCGAGCGCATCGTTGCCGACCTTCAACGTGCAGGCCGGGAGTTCGCGATCCGCCGGGACGGTGAGGTCGACCGCACGCCGGGTGGCGCCGTCGTCCACCTGCGCTTCGAATCGCTCACGGATGCCGGAACAGCGAAGTTCGAGGTGAGTGTCCGGGAGGACCTGGTCTTCGCCGTTCGTGACGCGATCTTCGACGTCTCCGCGTTGGGCCTCGAGCCGTTCACTCTTCCGGCCGTGGCAAAGGTGGAACTCGTCGCGGAGAAGATCCGGGCCCTCATCCAGCGCGCGCAGCCACGAGATCTGTTCGACCTGCACTTCTACCTCGTCGAATCCGGATGGCACCTTGCGCCGAGCGACCTTGGCACCGCTGTTGAGGCCAAGCTCGCGATCACCCGCCACAAGCGGTGGAGGCCCGGATTGTGGCGACTTAACTTGGACGAGATCGAGCCGCAGTGGGCGTCCACCATGACCAACTGGATCGAGCCTGCCGTCCTGCCGCAATTCGACGCCGTCGTGAAGGGCATCACCGTCCGGCTCCGCCAGTTAAGGCTTGACTGACCCATTGCGCGCCGCGTGTCTGTCGAGTACGGGACAAACGTCCTTTCGAACGCCCATTCGGTTTGCGTAGAGGTCGCCGCACGTCCACGTCCGAAGCGCGCGTGGAGTTGTCGCAAGTCCATATGCAGAACTCGACAGCAGGCGTAGAGTTGCGCACATGAATTCGCTGCGCGAGTGGGCACTCGGCCTGCCGACCAAGGGCCAGTACACATTCACGACCACCGAAGCCCGCATCTATCAGGACCGGATCAGCGCGGCTGGAACGGCTGCGGCCCTGGACCGAGCGGAGGCCGATCGAATCATCGTCTCGCCGGTGCGCGGGTTCCACGTGGTGCTGCCCCTCGAGGATCGCGCCATGGGCGTTCCCTCATGGCGTCTATTCCTCGACCCGCTGATGGCGCACATCGGGCTCCCCTACTACGTCGGGCTCCTCACGGCCGCCTCGATACACGGCGCCGCCGCTCAGGCGGTACAGCAGGTCCAGGTCGTCGTGCCGCGCCAGCGACGACCGATCCACATTGGCCGGCTCGTGATCGAGTTCGTCGTCCGGCGAACGGCCTCCCAAGCGCCAGTCGAACTCATCACCGGTCGATCAGGTCGGATCCGGATCGCGACCCGGGAGGTGGTCGCCCTCGACCTTGTGCGGTACCCCGCGCGGGCTGGGGGCTGGGACAACGTGTTGACCGTCGTCGGCGAGCTCGCCCGCGGCATGCGACTGGCTGGCATGCGGAGCGCTTTGAAGCTGGAGCCGGCAACCCCTGATCTGCAGCGCCTCGGCTACCTTCTCGACCACGTCGGTGCAGGCACCGTCGCCGAGGTTCTTCACGACGAACTGCACGGGCGTCGGGTCGGGTGGGTACCGCTCGCGCCCGGCGAGGCGCCCATCTCCAGTGTCTCCGAGCGAAACGGCAGGTGGCGCATCGTCGTCAACGTCAAGCCGGAAGCGGACTAAAGGGGTGCTTCCGGGGGTCGATATTGTCCGTTGGCGCGATGTCGCGCCATGGGCCGACGACGACGACGTCGAGCAGGACCTGATCATCACGCTGGCACTGTTCGACATCTTCGGTGATGCGTTCCTGACGTCGGCGCTCGCGTTTCGTGGGGGAACGGCGCTGCACAAGCTCCATCTCGCCCCGGCCGCCCGGTACTCGGAAGATATCGATCTCGTCCAGCGGAAACGGGGTCCGATCGGGCCGGTTCTCAGCCGACTCCGACGCGTCCTCGGCTGGATCGGCCCTGCCCGATCCGACACCGGCGAGCACCCGAAACTGACACTGACGTTCGCAGCGGAGTCGGGCGCCAAGCGGCGGGTCAAGGTCGAGATCAATAGCCACGAACACTTCGGCCACGTCGTGCCTCGACTGTTCGCCGTTCCAGGCCCGCCGGTCGGGAAGTCCGCCGAACTGCCAACGTATGAACTGGACGAGCTGCTGGCGACCAAACTTCGAGCGCTGTACCAGCGGCGCAAAGGACGTGACCTGTTCGACCTATGGTGGGCTCATGAGCAGGCGGAACCCGATCCAGAGCGGATCGTTGCGCTCCTACGCGACTATCAGGCTGCCGCCGGACGTTCGATGATCCGAGCGAGCGACTTGCGGGCGAACCTGGCTGCGAAGCGAACCCCGGGATTCCTTGACGAAGTGCGACCACTCCTCCGGCCCGGGGTCACCTATGACGCGGCGTCAGCGCTGGACTGGGCCGAAACGACATTCATTCCCCTACTGTCGTAAATGGCATGGGACGCTTGAAATCCGGACCGCTCAGGCGTAGGATCGGGGTGTCCTTTCGAACGCCCATTCGGTTTGCGTAGAGGACGCCGCATGCGCAGTCCAGTTCCCAAGCAGAAGGTCGAGGGTTCGAGACCCTTCTCCCGCTCCACTTCCCTCCCCCACGAAAGCGGCAGAAGGTCGCTCCGTGCGTGAATTCGTCGCGGATCGGGTCCTGACAGGTCGGAGATCTCGCCCTGGATACCCCGTCCGAAGGGACGCCAGAAGGTCAGCGACGTTCTGCTTCTTTGCCTTCCAGGCACGATAGGGCCGGCGCCCGAGCTCGGGCTGCTCCTGGCGATGAGCTCCGATGTGCCGACGTAGGCGTAGGTGTCGGTGATCCCGCCCGAGGTCTTCGCCTGACCGGGGGAGAACCGCCGGACTTGACGTTGGGAGTGTTCCTAAACTATGCTCGACGTGGAATGGTTGAGGACAATGGCCGCTCGTACGTCTCTCCCGCCCAGGCGGCCGAGCGGCTGGGTGTCTCGCGCCGTCGCATCTACGACCTGGCGAAGACGGACCGGCTCGAAGCCGTAGGGATCGGTGGGCGCCTCCTGATCGCCACCGACTCGCTCGACGCCCTGGCTGCTGCGGGCGATCGGGTTGGCCGACCGTTGTCCCCCCGCCGTGCGTGGGGCCTCATCCTCCTCGCGAGCGGTGAAGACCTCCGCGTGCTCGATCCGGTCACGAGGTCCAAGCTCCGCCGGATGGCTCGGGAGCGCGATCTGTGGTCGATGCGTTCGCGATTCTCAGGTCGCGCGACGCGGCACGATCTCAGGGCGCATCCGTCAGACCTCCGTCGGATCGATGCCGAACCCGAAGTCGTTCGGACGGGTCCGCTCGTTGCCGCCGAGGCTGGGCTTGCCCTCGTGGCCGCCGATGCCCCGCCCGAGTTCTACGTGGATACGGCGACGGCAACGCGGCTCGCGACGAAGTACCGCCTCATGCCTTCGACGGATCCCAACGTCGTCCTGCGGGTCGTTCCCGACGAGGTCTGGCCGTGGTTGTCCCGTTCGGTCGCGCCAGCGGTGGCGGTCGCCCTTGACGTGGCGGAGAGTCGTGATGCCCGCAGTCGTGACGCGGTACGCGCCGTGCTTGCCCGGTGACACCCATCGTGATCGTCCCGAGAACCGAGGCCGAGCGCTCACTGTGGCGACTGACGCTCGAGCTTGCCCAGGTCTTCGAAGGTCTCGAGTGGACACTCGCCGGCGCTCAGATGGTGGCGCTCCTCGAGCGGGAGGCAGGAATCGAGTCGGGCCGAACCACAGGTGATGTCGATGCGGTGGTCGGCGGGCCGCGCGCCGTTGCGGCGACCCGGGCGGCGGCCGGACGCTTGACTGGTACGGGCTTCGAGCGTTCCGCCGAGCAACCGCATCGCTACCACCGCGGGTCCGACCAGGTCGACCTCCTCACGGTCGACCATCTTCGGTCGGAGGCAATCGACCTCACCACGGTGCCAGGCGGACGCCGGGCGCTGGCGACGTCGCGTCCTCTTCTTGTCGAAGTGGCGGACGTTGGGGACGGCGTGCTTCCGGTTCCCTCGGTCGCCGGAGCGATCGCGATGAAGCTTCAGGCGTGGGCCGCTCGTCGAGCCCAGCGAGACCTCGAGGATCTTGTGCGCCTGTTGGCCGTGGTCGAAGACGTCGAGATCGTCCGTTCGGAGCTGAAGCCCGCTGAACGACGGGCGCTTGGCCGCCTAGCCGCGCTGTACGACCCGACGGCGTCCGTCTGGCGCACGACTCGATCCGCGGACGACGCCCGCGCTGCCTTCGCTCGGATCAGGGACGGATAGGGCCGGGTCGCCACCGGCATGCTGACGTCCACATGTCGCCCCGCGACCTGAGACGGCATCTGAGACGTTGCGCTCAGGCCCGGCGTGCAGTAGCTTCGACGGGTCCGCTCGGACACCGAAGCGGGTTTGGGTAGAGTCCGCCGCACGCGGAGTCCAGTTCCCAAGCAGAAGGTCGAGGGTTCGACCCTTCTCCCGCTCCACTTCCCTCCTTGACTGACCTTCGGCGCGATTCCATGCGTGTCAAGCCGAGAACTGGTCGGATTGCGGTGGTCCGGTTCTGCCGTTTGTCCGCGACCTGCCCTCCTGTGCCTGCACCACCGGGGATACCCGGACGCGTCCGCGAGCCATCAATGGTGATACCGGTACATCCTGTACCGGTATGGCCGTTGACCATCGGGCTCGCGGCGTGGTTGCTACGCGGGGAGGTTGGAGAAACGCATGGGTCTGCCGCAGGTCACGGTGAACGGAGATGACGATCCGTCGGGCGATGCCGCGCTCGGCGGATCGGATAAGGCCGGATGGCATGACCTGATTCGCGCCGAGCGTCGGCGCCTGGGGATCACCCAGACCGAGCTCGCCGAGCGGGCCGGCCTGTCCCCGGAAACCGTTCGCAAGTACGAAGGCGGAACCAGGACACCCTCGCGCGAGCGCATCGAACGGGTCCTCAGCGCGCTCCAGGCGCCCCACACGACCGTCCGTCGCGTGCTCCTGGACCTTGGGATGGCCGCGCCCGGCAGCCTGTACGGGTTGGGAGATGCGGAGGACTACCGATTCACGATCCCCGAGTTGCGCGCATTCGTCGAGCAGACGCCGTGGCCCCAGTTCGTGATCAACAACACCCTCGAGATCGTGGCTGCCAACGCCGCCACGCAGGCACTCTGGGAGATGGACCTGTCGCCCGAGGTGCTGAAGCGGACCCGCGCCCGCGTGAACCTGCTGGCGATCCTGGTCCATCACCGTCTGCGCCAGAGCCTCGGCAACCGGTTCGAGATCATGGCGATCGTCGTGAGCGTACTCAAGGTCTTCCCGGAGAGCCGCACTCTCCTCGATGAGCCCGGCTCGCTCTTCGCCGAGGTCTTCGATGCCTTCGCGGCCACCGACCCCATGGCCATCAACAAGCTCTACGCGCTGTGGGAGCGAACGCCACCCGCGAGCCAGAAGCTGCGCTGGAATTTTCCCGTGATCTGGGCCGAACCCGAGATCGGCGAGGTCCGGATGATCGGTACCGTCACTGCTGCGAGCCACGTCAACTCGCTCGTCTTCGTGGACTGGATCCCCCGCGATGGCCGCTCGCACGCCCTCCTGGAGACCCTGCTGGCATCACGCGCGTTGCGGCCCGGGGATCGGGCCCGCTCGGGTGGCGCATCGGCTCGCCGCCCGCGGCCGGCCCGGGGACCCCGAGACCGGTTGTGATTCGGAACAGCGGTACCAGTCGTACCGGTTCTCGCGTTGACGCATCGGGCGCGCGGATTGAGGCTCTGCCGAGGACAGGGCGGGTCTGGCCGCAGTGTGATTCTGGGGGCCCACGGGGGGCGGCCGGTACTCGCCCTGTCTCATGACGCCGGGAGCGAGGTGCCCGGGAGGTGCCCTCTGCGGAGCGTCTGCTCGGTGGGCATCTGTTCGGTCGACAGCCACCTCGCAGTTGCGGCGCCGCGCACTCAGCCGACGATCACCAGGGGCTGAAGCCCGGACAGCGGGCCGTCCTCCCTCGGAGCCGGCAACTCCGGCTCGGGGCCGGCAACCGCGCCGAGGTCACGAGCCGCGAGCGCAGCATCAAGCTGGGCCATGAGGCTGGGGAGGCTGGACCGGAGCGCCTCGCCATAGGCCGGTCCGATGTGTTCCATGAGCGCCTGCTCCCGCTTCGTCTTGGGCGCCCCGAACCGGAGGTGGATCACGGTGCCGGTCGCGGTCGGCTCCAGCTCGATCGTGTGGAGTAACTTGACCGGTCCGCCGGGTGTGTCCAGGATCGTCCGATCGGTGACGTAATCGTACGGGCGCCAGTCGAGGATCTCCTCGATGACGGCGTCCTTGCCGTGCCGGCAGTGATTGGCCGAGCCGGGCCCGCGCCGACCGCCGGTGGCCCCCTTGATCGTGACCTCCGTCACCCACGGCTGCCAGGTCATCCGCTGGCCGGGGGTGGTGAGGAATTCCCAGGCCACCTGGGGCGGCACGTTCGTGGGCACGGACACGGTGAGGACGGATCCTTCCGGGGAGACGCGAACGCGCCCGCGGGACTCTTCGTCCTGCCAGCGGCGCTCGAGATCGTGGGCCCAGGCCGGAACATCGCCGATTCGGTCGTAGGTCTCGGTGTGCGGGCGCATGTCGAGCGCGGCCGGGTCGAGACCCGCGGCATCGAGGCAGGCCTGCGTGAACAGGGCGTAAGCGTGGATGCCCAGCTTCTCGACGACCTCGTTCTTGAGCAGCCGGTGAACCACGATCACATCGGACCCCAGGAGCTCCTGCCTCCCCGCGACCTTCTGGAGGATGGCCTCGCCGTGGTGGACGACGAACTTGAGGTCGAGATCCGGGATCCGGGTGCACGCGTTGCACTCGCACGACGTCGCCTGGCGGACGTCGCGGCGTCGCCGGCGGAACCCGAAATAGCAGCGCTCGATGGTATCGAGGAGCATCGACCCGTCGATCGTCGCGCCGGTCATGTACGTGAAGGCGGCATCGCCCTCCAGCTTGGCGAGGCGGAAGTTGGGCCGGAGCGCCGTGACGACGGCGCCGATGAGGTCGGCGAGGATGTCCTGGGCGTGGTCCAGCTCGACGTCGGCGAGGTAGCCGGTGTAGCCGGAGATATCGGCGATCAGGAAGCAGGTGGGTTGCGCGGCTGAGAGCATCGTTCCTCGCCGGTGTGGGTCGTCGCGACGATCAGCACTATACGGCTGGGGGCGGCGTGCCCGGTTCGTGGCGGGTCGAGCCGCTCGTGCGGTGTGATCGAGCAGATTCATCAAAATCGCTGCGGACGAGCGTGGGCGAGGCCGGAGGGACCTACCCCGCCGTTGACCGCTGGTCCGGGTGCGCGACGGCCACGATATCCAGGCCGTCGATGCCGGCGAAGTCGCCCGGGTTGCAGGTGTACAGGGGCAGGTCGTTGGCAATCGCGATCGCGGCGATCAACGCGTCGTAGGCACGGGCCGACGTCTTCCGTCCGGCCCGTCGGAGCGCCGCGGCGACCTGTCCGAAGGCGCGGGCGGCATCGGCATCGAACGGCACAGGCTGGAAGTCGGCCTCGGCCTGTTGCAGGTGGGCAAGTCGGGCGGCGCCGCTCAGCGCTGAGCCGCGCCGCGCGAGCCACGCCGCGCCTCAGCCGTGATGTCCTGGCCCTTGAGCTCGGCGATGACGACTGCATGGTCACGCTGTGCACATGCCTGTCAGCCAGCGCCCGGGTGGAGGGCTCCCACGGCGGTGATCTCGCTTGGCGTCGCACGGCCGGACCGTGACGGAGCGTGACACGAGCGTGACGGAGCGTGACACGCGCGAGAGACGGGCCGACTCCGGGGCCTGACGGGCCCGCCTGTGTTCGGGACGTCCATGCAGTCGACGCTGCAGCGGACAACCGCGGCGATCCGGAGGCGGCGCGATCCGGAGCAGCGCGATCCGGAGCCGGCGCGATCCGGAGCCGGCGCGATCCGGAGCCGGTGGGATCCGGAGCGCGGCGGAGCGGAGCCGGTGGGATCCAGACCCGCCGCCAGAAGCGTCATGTGCCGGCCCGCCATCAACCCCTCGCTCTCAACCCGACCGCGGCGGCCCCCTGCCCCGGGTTCGCGGCGGCCCCCTGCCCCGGTTCGCGGCAGCGGCGGCCGACGGATAACGAAGCGCGGCAGCCATGCTGGTCGCCGCGCATCTCCTCTATCGGTAACGTCCGGCGGACCTCATCGGTCAGGCGACCGATGACGCGTGCCGCCGACTCCGCTAGGGTTGATCCAACGGGCGACCGGCCGCCGGCACGGACCCGAAGGTTGGAGATCAGCCCATGGCGAGGTTCATGGACGTGCACAGCGGCTTCGTCGGCGTGACGGAGGCACAACTCAAGGCGGCCCACGAGCGCGACCTTGCGATCCAGGACGACGAGGGCATGCAGTTCGAGCGTGCCTGGCTGGATCCCGAGAGCGGCAAGGTGTTCTGCCTGTCAACCGGTCCGACCAGGGAGGCCCTGATGCGCGTTCATGAGCGCGCCGGGCACCCGACGGCCGAGGTCTACGAGATCCCCGTGGAGGTGGTGTGACCTGACCCTGGCGCCTGCCTCGAAGCGATCGGGATGCCTCGTCCTGACGGTCGAGGCATCGTCGTGTTGGCGCGGCACTCTTCGCGTCGGCGGGGCGGCTCCCCGCAAGCGGGCCGGCTCCCTGTGTCGGGGCAGTCTTGCGTCGATCGGCGGTGCGCCTCAGCGACTCGAGCCGACCGCCGATCGGGAGATGTTCGCCACCCAGGTCGCGATCTCGGCGCGTCGGGCGACGCCCAGCTTGGCCAGGATGTGCTCGACATGGGCACTGGCGGTCTTCGGGGAAATCGACAGCGCGTCCCCGATCTCGGCATTGGTCATGCCCTCGGAGATGAGGCGAGCCACCTCGAATTCCCGCGAGGTCAGCGGTCGCCAGGGCTCATCGAGGGCACCGCGCCCGCGATGGGTGACCCGGGCGAGCTCCTCGACCCGCCCCAGGAGCGGCTCGCTTCCCAGGCCTGAAGCGGTCTCCCGCACGGTGGCGAGGACCGACGCGGCCTCCGCGAACCGGTTGGAGCGCAGGTGGCACGCGGCAAGGTCGAGTCGCGCCCACGAAGCCTCCCAGACCCGTCCGACGGCGTCCCATCCATCGATGGCTGCCTGGAACGCATCCCGTGCGATCCCCGTGGCGCCGGAGGCAAGCTTGAGGCCGCCCCTCATGTGGCTGATCGCCGCCGCCACGGGGACGGACGCCGACCACGGCGCGAGGTGCGCCTCCACCGCCGTCGCCCATCGGGCCGCCGCATCCGGGCGATCGAGGGCCACGTAGGCGCGAACACCGACGACCGCAAACGGCACCAGCAGCGGCCGCTCGCCGACCCGGACGGCAAGGTCGAGCGCCGTCTCGCAGAGGCGGGCCGCCGCTTCCGCGTTGCCGGCCTGGAGCTCGGTCTCGGCGAGCCCTGCGCGGGCCGGCAGCACGAGGTCGACGACCTCGCTCTGCTCACCGGCCCTGAGGGCACCGGTGAACACCGAACGGGCGCGATCCAGGTCACCGCGGCCCATCGCGACCTGGGCGATCGCGACCTGGGCGCCGATGGCCCCGCGGGCGCAGCCCCCGTCGACGAGCTCCTGCTCCCCGGCACCGATCGCTGCATCCCATCGACCCTCGGCCCAGTCGACCTGGGCCTGCGCGGCACCCATGACGTGTCGGCAGTGCGACTGCCTGATGGCGTCGGCATAGATGAGCCCAGCCTGGAGGAAGTCCCGTGCGACGTCGTAGCGCATGACGCGGACGGCAGTGGTCACACCATCCCGATACGCCGTCACCGCCGGGTCCTCACGACCCGCGTCGCGCGCGGCCCCGGCGACCGCGCCGATCCTGGCGAGGCCGCCGTCGATCTCGCCGCCGAGCACCTTGATCGCCGCCGCATGGATCTCGGCATCCATGACCAGTCCTGGATCGTCGGACTGCCGCGCCGCGTGGACCGAATGCTCGAATGCACGACGGGCACGCCCCAGGTCCATCCGGTCCGTCTCGAGCTGGGCGAGTTCGGCGAACGCCACGGCCCGAACATGCTCCCGTTCCGGTGATTCAGCGATCGCGTCGAGTTCGGCCAGGCAGCGCTCGACGAGGTCGATCCGTTCGACCAGGGGACGGGCCTCCCGCCGGGCCATCATCGCCGATGCCATGAGCATCGATGCCGCCTTGAGCGGGAGGTCCGCCACGAGATACTGCTCGCGGGCCGACTGCGCAGCCGCCACGGAGGCGTGCATCATCTCGATCGCCGCAGCTTCCTCGCACAGGTCCTCGTAGAGTCGCGCCTGATCTGCGGGATCGAGGTTCGCGGCCATGTTGTCCACGGCCCGTCGGTAGAGCTCGAACGCCTCGCCATGGGCCGACAGTCGAGCGGCAGACCGGGCTCCGGACAGGGCGGCATGGAACGCTTCGGTCCGCAGGCCGGCCCGCTCGAAGTGGGCGGAGGCGTGGATCTCGGACGCGCCCTCGAGAGCGGCGCCGAACTCGCCGGCTCGGGCATGCAAGCGCCGTCTGGTCACCGTCGGCACGCGCCGGTAGAGCGTGTCGCGCAGGAGCTGGTGCCGGTAGTCGAACAACCCGCGTGTGCCGGGCGGCTGGAGGAATGCCTGGTCCACCAACTCCATCAGCGGAGCGTCCAGCGATGCGAGCGGCTGGTCCATGATCCCCGCGAGGACCTCCGGGACGAAGCATCGCCCGATGACGGCGCCGGCCTGGGCGACGGCCTGGGCCTCCGGCGACAGGCGTTCGAAGCGCGCGAGGACGGCATCCTCGATCGTGACGGGCACGCTCGTCTGGCGAATGGCATTTCCGTCGGTCCGAGCGTCATCCCCGATGGCACCCAGGAGTTCCTCGATGTGCAGCGGGATGCCGTCGGTCCGCTCGAAGACCGCGTCGATCACCTTGCGCGGCGCCGGCAGGCCGGTCGCGAGAATCAGCGTCGTCATGAGCGCGGTCTGCTCACGGTTGAGCGGTGCCAGCCGGGCCTCCTCGGCCAGCCGCTGCGTCATCAGTCGGGCCCGCCACTCCCGGATCCGGCCGGTGGATCCCTCGTCGGTCCGATAGGCCGCGACGAGCATGATCGGTCGATCGCGGATGCGACGGGCGAGCTCGGAGGCGAGCTCGAGACTCAGTACGTCCGCCCATTGCAGGTCCTCCAGGGCGAGCAGCGCCGGGCTCTCGATGGCGGTGCAGATCCGGTCAGTGACATCGTTCACGAGCCTCCGGCGCGTCCGTATCTCGATCTCGTCGCCGATCTCGAGAAGCTCCAGCAGATCCGTGCCGAGATGCTCGAAGCCCGCGGTCTTCTGCATCGCGCGGGCCAGGTCCAGGAAGACCGCCCCGGGGACGGTCAGGTCCTGCGGTGCGATGTCGCCCTTGGCGATTCGCGCGCCGCGGTCGCGCGCCTTGCGGATGACCGAGTCGAGGAGGCGGGTCTTGCCGATGCCCGCTTCGCCGGCCAGCAGCAGCATCTGGCCACGGCCCTCGATCGCGTCGCCGAGTCGCCGATCGGCGAGGTCGAGCAGGTCGTCCCGCCCGATCAGCAGCGGGCAGAGCAGGGGCGTGACACGGCTCATGGGCGGAGTGTACAAACGCCCGTCCAGCGGGCATCGGTCGATCGACCTATGGACAGGATGCCGGCGGGGGCGAGAGCGGCACTGGGTCGGCAGCGAGACGATCTGGGTGAGCGACCCCGAGCGGACCGTGCTCGACGGGCTCCATCTCCCCCGCCATATCGGCGGGGTCAGCGAGGTGGCGGCCGTCCTGGTCCACACGTGGTCGAAACTCGATCGGAGTCGGCTGCTCGCCTATTCCGAGCGTATGGGGCTTGACTCCGTCCGTCGCCGTCTCGGCTTCCTCCTCGAGGAGCTCGATCTCCCAGGTGCCGCGGATACGTCGACGCGTCTCCACCAGCTCCTGTCGGATCGAAGACGCTCACCGGTCATCCTCGATCCAAGCCTCCCCGTGGAGGGCGCGATCGACCCGCGATGGGGCGTCCGCGTGAACCTCGATCGCGACGAACTCCTCGTGGTCGGGCGGACATGATCACTCGCGCGGAGGTTCAGCGCCTCGCGCGCGATGGCCTGGTCGACGAGCGCACCCAGGAGCGCGACTACGTATTGACGTGGCTCCTCGCCGCGATGGCCGTTCAGGACTTCAGCCTGGTCTTCAAGGGCGGCACGTGTCTCCGCCGCTGCTATATCCCCGGATATCGGTACTCCGAGGATCTCGATTTCAGCCTGCCACCCGGATCATCGCCGGTGGTGGAACTCGTTCAGGGGAGATGGCGACCGGACCCGCCACCAACGTGGATCGCAGCGGTCCCATCGCTCCGACATCCGAACCTCGTCGGCGATTTCGCGCGGCGGCTTGCGGCTGCCTTGGGACTTCCCTATCACGACGTTCTGGCTGCGGCCGACGCGCCGCAACAGAAGTCGCTCCAGAACAGCGTCGGGCAGCTGCGGAATGTGGCCACGTCCCTGAGAGTGATCGCGGAGTGCCCACCCGGTCCCGTGCTGCTCCTCGACGATATCGTCGACTCGCGCTGGACCATGACCCTGGCAGGTTGGCTGCTCCAGCACCATGGGTCCGGGCGAGTCCATCCGTTTGCGCTCGCCACTGCCACGCCGCAGGATGACGGCTGATGTCGATCCACCACCCCTTGACCACGGACGGGCTCGCGATACTGGCGTTGACGTCGCGGTTCGCCGCCGGCGGGGGTCGAACCGCCAAAGGTCAGACCGGCTTGAAGCCGCTGACCGCCAGGGAATGGTCCCAGGTTGCAGGCGCCTTGGCAGGGGCGGGCGCGACGCCGTCCGCTCTCCTTGGTCAGGAGGCCGCTGATCTCGCTGGACTGCTTGGGCAGACCGCGATCTCGACGGACGCCATTGCCCGGCTCGTCGGTCGAGCCACGGTTCTGGCGATGGAAGCTGAGCGCCTGGTTAGTCGTGGGATCTGGCTGGTGACCCTCGCGGACGATGCGTACCCGAAGCGTCTGCGAGCCCGTCTCGGCGACTCCGCGCCTCCGGTCCTGTACGGCGCCGGATCAGTGGAGCTCCTCGACGCGGGTGGAATGGCGATCGTCGGCGCGAGAGATGCCGACGAGGCAGCAGTCGCGTTCGCGACGGAGGCAGCGTCGTCGGTGGCGCGGTCAGGGCAACCCGTGGTCTCCGGCGGGGCGCGAGGCATCGATGCCGCCGCGATGACCGGAGCCATCGAGGCGGGCGGATCCGTCGTCGGCATCATCGCGGAGAGTCTCGAACGCCAGACCCGATCGGCCGCCATCCGGGCGCTGGTTGCCGATGAGCGGCTGGCCTTGATCTCGCCCTACGGGTCCGACGTGCCGTTCTCAGTGGGGGCAGCCATGGGACGTAACCGCCTCATCTACTGCCTGGCCGACGTCGCGCTCGTGGTCTCCGCATCACAGGGCGAGGGTGGCACCTGGGCCGGGGCCACCGAGGCGCTCAAGGCCCGCTGGGTGCCGATCTACGTGCGAACCGGCGACGACATGCCGGCGGGCAACGCCGCGCTGGTTGCTCTCGGGGCGCATGCCTACGACGGCGATCCCGCGGGGGTGACCGGCCTGCCCATCCGAATGGATGGGTACCCCGATCGCCAGACCGAAGCCGAGCCGCCCCACCGGTTGATAGCGGAGCAGCCGGCCTTCTTCGACATCGACCCGGAACCAGCCAAGCCAAAGGCAACCAGGCGAGTGCCTTCGCGGGCGCGGCGCAAGAGCACGACAGGCCCGAGGAACGCTTGACCGTCGCCCGAAGGCCGCGTGATCGCGAGGACGCGAGGTATCTCGACATCGCCCTCGCCGTGCCCGACCACGGGGCTCCCGCCCGGATCGACGAGGTCCGCCGAACCAGAGACTCCCGCCGCCAAGACGACTGGACCTTGGCTAGCCAGATCGAACGAGCGACTCGGCTCACTTCGTCGGCGGAGCAAGTAGGGGCCAAGCTTCGATGGAGTAGTCAGCGAACCACGCGGCCCGCTTCTCGACGGCCTCGGGTGTCCATGATCCGTACCCGGGGATCGAATTCGTGATCTTCAGGACCGAGGCGCCGTAGGCCCTGATCTTGGTCGCGAATGGGCCGTTGCCGGCCCGCTCGTTCGGCACCTTCCGGAGGAGTGTGAGGTTGCCGATGTTCTGTCGGTAGCTGCGGTGCTGCTCAGCAGTGAAGGTCGGCCAACCCGGCAGACGGGCGGGACTCTCAGGCAGGATGTGCTCGAGGGTCATGTCGTCCCACTTCGTCGAACGCTCGCCCGAACCCTCAATTACATCCTCAAGACGGCCGAGAACGAAGCGAGCCTGACGTGCCGCGATGTTCAGGCTACGGAAAGACTGCTTGAAGCGAGTGTCATCGGGGATGTCGAGGAGAGTCAGCACGTCCTTGGTGGTGCGAGCCGTGCCGACACTCACCTTAGATGCGGCCGCGAAGTACATCTCCTCGTCCTCCCCGGATCCGAGCTTGCCGGTCACCACCTTCTTGCGGAAGGCCCACGACAACAGGGAACGCAGGAACAAGATTTGCTCGTTCGGCGAGAACGTCCGCACAACCGCGAGGATGAGCGGTCGGAAGACCTCGACCTTGATCACGTTGAGGTCCTGGAGGGCCTCGAAGACGCCTTTTCCGCTCCTCCTCTCCCAGTACTGCTGCGTCGGGCGCGCGAGCTGCACGTACATCTCGGCGTCTGACCGAAGCTCGCCGAGGTATTTGAGGGCCGACGGCCTGTCTGCCGCCTCGGCTCGAATCAGGTCCTGAGTCGCCCGCTTTGACGGGGCGCCCCGCTGCTGCTTCCCGGACGGTATGGGGTGCCGTGAGAACCACTGGTGCCGGATGAAGGTGTCGATCTCCGGGACGGCCTCTGCATCGGCGGCGACCGGATCGAACGTCTGGGCGACCGTGGCCCACTCGCTCGCAGCCGCACCACCTGTGACGTAGAACAGGTAGCTCTTGAGCAGGTCGGAGGCCTCGAGCGGCCGGCCGCGGGAGTTCATAAGGTCGAACACCTTGCTCGCGCTAGCGAGATCAGGTGCCACGGCGACGAATGCGTGCAGCGACTCCTTGAGCCACTCGAGGACGTCGGCGACGAGATCGTGCTGGTTCGGCGTAGACGGATCGTCGAGCCGGACAGTGATCGATTCGCGGAACCGGTCGAACGCGGTTTGAATCCGCTCCTCTGAACCATGAAGCGGCGGACGAGTTGGCTTCCCATCAATGACGAGCGCCTGGAAGAAGCTGTTGATCTCGCCCTCACCAATCGTCAGGCGAGGTTGACCTCCGGTTGGCGCCATCGGTGATTTGTCGCGCAGATACGTCGCGTCGACGAAGTCCGCGAGGTCGTTGATCGTGCGCACGCGGCACTCATCACGAAGAGCCGCGAGCCAGACGAACAGCGTGATCAGCCGCTGCTGCCCGTCGATGACATCGAGCGCGGGGCCGAGCCTCCCGATCTTCGCGCTCTTCGCGACGATGATCGTCCCAATGAACCATGTCTTGCGGCCGTGGAACCCGTCCCAGAGGTCCTGTGCGAACTCGATGACCTGCTCCGTCTGCCACACGTAGGACCGCTGGAACCGAGGCACTCGGAACAGGCTCGTCTGGAGAACGACGACGATCTCCGGGTCCTTGTGCTCGATCCTGAGCGCCGACGCCGTCTTCGAGCCTCCCATGTCGCCTGCTGCCGCCGTTCAGGTTGGTCACCACGACTCGACGTACAGTAACGGACGGGCATACCGAGATGCGGAGGGTGGTCATGCCAGTGAGGGCCGGCCTGATCCGCACATGGCCGTGGCGCCGTCCTCGTCAGCCCCGGGGTTCGCGAGGCAGGCCGTCCGCCCGGTACACTCTCCCTGCCGGGTCAGCCCCCTGCCCGACGGGTCCTTGATGGAGGACGCGGCCAAGTCTAATGGCCGCGTGAGGAGTCCGCCGATGTCAACGCGCCGATCCGAAGCCATCCGCACCGGTGGGCGGAGTGCGCGACGCCTCAACGACGCGGCAACCTGCTAATGGATCTCGGGCGCGAGCCGCTCCTTCGCGACGTGGCCGTTGCGGGCGGCCGGGCGACTCGGATCTGGCAGGGCCAGCTCAACGCAGCGGGCGTCGGCATTGAAATAGCCGAAGTGGCTCTCGAGCAAAACGCCACGCCGGCTCGGATGCGCCAAGCGTGGACCGCACGTCGCGCCGGTCAGGCGCGACCCGTGATCGTCTTCTCGATTCTCGGGCCTGACCAAGTGCTGGTTTGTGGCCCCGAGGGCACGCCACCGCCGGTGGCCACGATCCAGGTCGCCCTCGCGGAGCGCATCTTCGCAAGCGTCCTCAACGAGTTGCCTGTTCCGGCGACTCGGCGAGCGATCGACCTGATCAACCGCGCCCAGGGCAGCGGACAGGTTCCGGGGTTCCGCAACCGCGGCCTCGTCAGCACCCACTACGTCACCCAGGTGATCCGCCGCGAGGCACGGCCCGACTGGACCGAGGCGGCCGAAGGCGGCGATCGAGCCCTCGGCCAGGTCGGCGAGGCGCTGATCCGCGCCCTCGGGTATCGCCTCGAAACGACCGGCCCGAAGGAGTACCGGGTCCAGGACGGTGGCACCGCGGTCGCGCTCGCGCATGTCTACGACGACGGGGCGAGCCTCGACCGGGTCGGGGCCGGCCAGGCCGCACCGCCTTCAGCGATCGCCCTGAAGCGCGCTCGCGAACTTGGGCTCGACCATGCGTTACTCGTGGCGGGATCGCTCCTCCGGATTTACTCCCTTCGCGGCGAGGAGTCGCTGGATGAAGGCGCGGCGTCGGCCGCCTACGTCGAGTTCGACACGAGCCTGTTGCCGGCGAACTGGGCGCCATTGCTCGGCGCCCTCGCGGCCCCGGACGCTCTCCGACCGAATGGCCGCCTCGAACGAATCCGGGCAGGATCGGGCCGATACGCCGTCGGCCTCCGCGAAAGGTTCACCGAGCGCCTCTACGAGGATGTCGTCGACCGACTCGTGCGCGGCATCCATGTGGCGGCACGGGCGCGCGTCGATCCCCGCCCCAACGAGGAGGAGCTGTACCGGGCGACCCTCGTGGTGCTGTTCCGGCTCCTCTTCCTCCTCTACGCCGAGGATCGCGACCTCCTGCCGATGGGGAACGCCGAGTACCGAACGCATTCGATCACCCGGATCGTCATCTCCTCCGCGGAGCGCCAAAGCGCCGGCCACACGTTCGATCCCATGGCGACGAGTCTCTGGTCCGAGCTGAATCAACTCTTCGCCGCCATCGCGAACGGGAATGCCGACTGGGGAGTTCCGCCGTACGACGGGGGGCTATTCGCGGACGAGGGCCTGGACGGTGGGCTTTTGCGCCGGATCGAGCTACCGAACGCGGTCGTCGGCCCCGCACTTGTCGCGCTCGGGTGGGACGTTGGTCCGGACGGCCAGACGGGCAAGATCGACTTCGGCGACGTTGGAGTCCGCCACATCGGGACAATCTACGAGGGACTCCTCAGCTACGAGGTCGCGTTCGCTACACAGAACCTGCGGATCGACCGCCGCGGCGAAGGCGAGCCATACGTGCCGGCCGGGCCGGGTGAGGTCGTCGACGTCCCGGTCGGCGCACCGCACATCCGCTCGCCACAGGGCGGCCGCAAGGCGACAGGTTCCTACTACACCCCCGTGTTCGCGGTCGATCGTCTCATCGACAAAGCGCTTCGGCCTGCGATCGACGAACACCTCGGGCGCGTCGGCGATGATCTCGACCTACCTGCCGCGACTCTGTTCGACTTCCGCGTCGCCGACCTGGCGATGGGCTCAGGCCACTTTCTTGTGGCCGCGCTCGATGCGCTGACCGAACGGTACGCCGCGTATCTCGCAGCCCACCCGAACCGAGCGGTCCGCGCCGAGTTGGAGCGGGCTCGGGAGCGGCTGAACGCCGTTGGTGATGGCTACGGCGCTCCACAGCTCGGCGACAGGGTCGCCGACGTGGACCTCCTCCGTAGGATCGTCCTGAAGCGCTGCATCTACGGCGTCGACTACAACGAGATGGCAGTCGAGCTGGCGCGCCTCGGGCTGTGGCTCCATAGCCTCGTCCCAGGTTTGCCCCTCAGCTATCTCGGTGCGAATCTCCAGCATGGAAACTCTTTAGTCGGGGTCGGCGGCATTGTCCCCGGGCTCGGGCTCTTCGCGATCATGCGCGAGGAGGACGCCGCCCGACGAGCAGGCGAGGTCGCGTCGATCAACGATCTCGAGCTTGGGGACATTGCGCGAGGTCGCGAGATTCAAGCGCAACTGGAAGGCGCGACGGCCGGACTCCACGATTTTTACGACATCTTGACCGCGGGTCCTCTCGTCGAGGAGGACTTCCGGGCCCTCGAGATTGAGGCCGACCACATCATCGAAGGCGACCTATCAATCGGCACCGCGGCCGCTCTCGGGAGGGCTCGGACCGCAGCGCGGGCGCACGCCGCGCTCCACTGGAGACTCGCGTTTCCGGCGGTCTTCCTCCGCGCGGGACGGCCTGGCTTCGATGTCATCCTCGGGAACCCGCCGTGGGAGGAGGTGACCCTTGAGCGGCTCCAGTGGTTCGTTCGATATATCCCTGGACTGAAGGCCACGTCATCTGCCGTCGAGCGGGATCGACGAATGCGGGAACTCGAAGAACGGTACGTCACCGTTCACGAGCGCTATATGCGAGAGGACGCGCTAAAGGCTGCTCTCCGAAGGTACCTCGCTGCGCGGTTTGCACTTACGAAGAGTGGGAATCCGGACCTCTACAAGGCATTCGCTGAACGATTCCTGGACTTGCTACGTGATGGAGGTCGCCTCGGCGTCGTACTTCCTCGCACGGCCTTCGGAGGCGAAGGGTCCGCGCCGTTCCGCGAGCGACTCCTTGGGTCCTCGACCGATGTGTCCCTCGACATTATTCTCAATAGCAAGCAATGGATGTTCTCGGACGTTCACGCCCAATACTCGGTCGTGCTCCTTGCGGCGAAGATCGGTCCAGCAACGGAAAGGAAGCTGTCCGTTTCCACTGTGGCTTCGGGCCGGGAGGACTTCGACGCGATCGATAAGGCCCGCATCGAGTGGACCCTGGACGAATTACGCCAAGCGGATCGTGGACTCGCGGTGCCCTTGCTCCCAAACGCTCGTGCAGCTCGTCTCTACCAGCGGACGATCACGACCCATTCTCCGTTCGCCTCTACCCGTCCTGGATGGCGAGCCGTGCCGTGGATGGAATTCAACGTGACCATCGAGCGGAAGAACGGCCTCCTGAAGGAGGTTGGATCGACTGATGGATGGCCCGTCTACGGTGGGCGCGCGTTCGCTCTGTGGGAACCTGAAGCCTGGCGAAAGGACGGGGAGCTCCAATTCGTCCTAGAGCCTGAGGTAGGCCTCGCGGAACTGCAGCGACGTCGCGCCCATTCCTCAGTTTGGCGAGATTTCCCTAGATCAGTGGTCGCCGACCCGACAACCTTGCCGCACCATCGGCCTCGGATTCTGTTCAGGGACGTTACGAACCGCCTGAATGCTCGTACCGTCATCGCCTGTCTGGTGCCACCCAAGGTCTTCTCACACAACAAGGCGCCGTCGCTGATCTGGCCCTCTGGGGACGAGCGAGATCAAGCGTTCTTGCTTGGCGTGATGGCATCGGTCGCGTTCGATTGGTTCGCGCGACGCCGGGTTGAACGAAACCTGAACCTGTTCATCCTCAACAGCCTGCCCGTGCCACGACCGACTCGGGAGGATCCGCGATGGCGGCGCGTCGTCGAGCTGGCAGCCCGCCTCGCCTGCATAGACGAGCGGTACGCCGAGTTCGCTGAGGCCACCGACGTAGTCTTCGGCCCGGTTGAGCCAGCCGAGAAGGCGGCGATGATCGCCGAACTGGACGCTCTCGTCGCGAACCTGTACGGGGTCGACCGCGATGAACTCGAGCTGATCTTCGAGGACTTCCCGGCGACTGAGGCGGGCGTATCGCCCGGGCGGAGGGCCGCGGTCCTCGCGCACTTCGATCGGTGGACGTCGTGACCGGCGAACGACGCGAGTTCATCGATAACCGCGACGCGAACACCGTCGGCGAGGCGATCCGCCGGGCCGCCGCCTACTACAGGAACGCGCACGAGATCGCGATCGCTTCGGGCTACTTCAATCTCGGCGGCTTCTCGGTCATCGCCGACGCGCTGGAAGCCGCCCCTGGCGTCCGTATTCTTCTAGGTTCCGAGCCCGAGCCTGCGCGCCCACGCCGCACCGTCCTGCCGGGGACGCCGCCCACCGAGCAGCCGCTCCGGGAGCGGCTCGGCGAGCTGCGGGCATCGCTGGAAGCCGATCGTGACCTTGTCCCGTTCGCGCCCGAGGCGATCTCTGCGGTCGAGCGCCTCGTCGCATTTCTGGACCGTCCGACGACCGAGGTCAAGATCTACCGGCGCGAATTCCTCCACGGCAAGGCATTCATCTTCGGCGACGAGGCGGGCGTCCTCGCCGGTTCCGCCAACTTCACGGCGGCGGGCCTCCTTCACAATCTCGAACTCGATCTCGGCGCCTACGCGCCGCATCAAGTCAAGGCTGCTCGCGCCTGGTTCGACGATCTCTGGGACCAAGCCGAGGCGTTCGATCTTGCCGGCGTCTATCGGCCCTTGGAAATCGACTACGACCCGCACACGATCTACCTGCGGATGCTCTACGAGTTGTATGGCGCCGAGCTCGCCGAGGAGATCGACGAGTTGCCGCGCACGCCCGGCGCGACGCTGCAGCTGACCGAGTTCCAGCAGCTTGGTGTGAGTCGGGCGCTCCGGATCCTCGACCGATGGGGCGGGGTGCTCATCGCGGATGGGGTCGGGCTGGGCAAGACGTTCACCGCGGGTGGGCTCATCGAGTTCCACCTCCAGGCGAAGGGCTGGCGCGTGCTCGTCGTGGCGCCCGCCAGCCTGCGCGATGCGAACTGGGAAGGCTTTCTCGCCACCCATACGAAGTATGCCGTCGAGGTGGTGTCCTACCAGGAACTCGCCAATGACCTCCAGGTCGGCGACCCGCCGGAGTCCGGACGGTCCGACGGACGCAAGGCGCACCTCAAGCTCGACGCGTCGGAGTACCGCTGCATCGTCATCGACGAGGCCCACGCCTTCCGCTCATCGGAAACGACCTACTACCGCGCCATGCGCCGCCTGATGGCGGCGGGCGGGGTCGAGAAGCGGCTGATCATGCTCACCGCTACCCCGGTCAACAACAGCCTGTGGGACCTCTACTGGCAGCTGCTCCTGTTCGCTCGAACGGAGAGCCGGTTCGCTGAGATCGGCATCGCGAACCTGCGCGAGTACATCGTGCGGGCGCTCGGGCTCGACCTCGAGGCGCTGACCCCGGCACATCTCTTCCCGCTCCTTGATGCCGTCTCGGTCCGTCGGACCCGGACACACATCAAGCGGTTCTTCCCAGGCGCGACGCTCAACACGCCGGACGGTCCGGTCCCGCTCGTCTTCCCGACGCCGAAGCTCCATCGCGTCGGCTACGACTCCGCTCGTCCGGCCGACGCGACGAACGCCGGCGAGTTCTTCGACCAGGTCGCCACGGCGATCGGTGGCGGCCTCTCGATGGCCCGCTATCAGCCGGATCTGTACCGCCTCGGCGGCGACGGCGCGGCGGCTCAACAAGTCACGAGCGCCCTGCTGCTCAGCCAGCTCCTCAAGCGGTTCGAGTCGAGTCTCGAGGCGTTCCGACGAACGCTCGGCAAGATGATCGGGTCGCACGACCGTTTCCTCGAGATCCTCGATCGCGGGTACGTTGCGGTTCCGCGGGTGTCACCCGAGGCGTTCGACGCTGGGCTCGACGACGAGGACCTCGACCTGCTGCTCGCCGAAGATCCAAACGCACGGCCGACCAGCGAGTACCTCGTGGTAGATCTGCGCGAGCGGGTAGCGGCGGACCGGGAGCTGCTGCGGACGCTTCTGGCCCGTGCAGCGACGATCGACGCGGCCCACGATCCGAAGCTCGACGCATTGCTCGACACACTGGCGCGGATCGACGGAGCCGCCACGCATGCGGACGAGCGCAAGGTCGTCCTGTTCAGCTACTTCGCCGACACGATCGACTACCTCCACCGGTTCCTCGACGCGACTACCGATCCGCGGATGGCGCGCTACCGCGGCCGGATCGGCGTGACCACGGGAGCGGCGAGCTCCGAGACCCGCCAGCACATCGTCTGGTCCTTCGTCCCGTTGTCGTCGGGCGCGCCAGCCGGGACCGTCGAGGAGACCGATCTGATGCTCTCCACGGATGTTCTTGCCGAGGGACAGAACCTTCAGCAGGCCGGCACGGTCATCAACTTCGACCTGCCCTGGAACCCGATGCGCCTCGTCCAGCGGAACGGTCGCGTCGACCGGATCGGGTCGAAGCACGACATCGTCCACCTGTACACCTTCTTCCCCGATCAGGAGCTGGATCGATTGCTCGATCTCGAGGCCAACCTGCGGCGGAAGATCGCCCAGGCAAACGCCGCGGTCGGGGTCGAGACCGTCGTCATCCCGGGCGATGACGCCGTCGAGCGGGTGTTCGATGACACCCGGGCCGAAATCGAGCGGATCGCTGCCGAAGATTCGAGCTTCATCGACGAGAAGGAAGCCGAGTTGGACGCGTTCAGCGGCGAGGTCTTCCGCGAGGAGCTCCGGCAGGCTCTCATGCAGGCCCGCGAGGGCGAGCTGAAGTCGCTGCCTTGGGGCATCGGGTCCGGCTTCCGAGCGACGAAGGTTCCGGGGGTCGTGTTCGCGGCCCGGGCAGGGTCGCGCGTCGAATGGCGGTTCGTGGCGCTCGAACCGGGCGACCTGTCATCGGACCGGCTGGCCTTGCTCGGGCTCGCGCGTTGTACCGAGACGACGGCGCGCAATTTGCCGGATGACGTTCGCGTCCGGTTGTTCGAGCTTTGGGATCGAGCCCGTGATGCGATCCTCGCCGATCGCCAGGCCGAGCTGGATCCGGCAACGCGCGCCGCAGCCGTGCCGAAGGCCCAGCGCGACGCTGTGTCGCTGCTGTTTGCGGCGATGATGATCGAGCCTGCCGTGCAGGAACGCGTCATCGAGGCGCTCCAGGCGCCGTGGCCCTTGACGGTCAGTCGAGCGCTTCGGGAGATCCTGGATCGCGCGGATGCCTCGGATCCGGCGAAGGTCGACCAGATCGTCGCGTACGTTCAGGGCGAAGGGCTACGGGCTCCACGCGTCCCCGTGGAACCGGCCGTCGGGCGCGACGACATCCATCTCGTGTGTTACCAGGTCATTACCGCGTGAAGGGCGGCCATGGCAACTGCCTCCGTTTCTGTCGCCGTGGATCGCCACGACCGAAAAATGTGACGCGTTGTCCGGCCCGGCGACCGCAAGGGCACGGACTGGAACAGATGTTCTATAGTTTCGTGGAACCCGGGGCGAGGATGAAGGTCGAGTGACGCGGTACGCGGTGTCGGTTCAGGAGGATCATCTGGCGCGGCTCGTTGGACGACCGACGACGGGCCTGATCGAGCTGATCTGGAACGCCTTTGACGCCGATGCCAACGTCGTCGAAGTGGAGGTGGTGCGCCAGGACCTGGGTGGCATCGAGGCGGTGCGGGTCCGCGATGACGGCCACGGCATGACTCCGGACGAGGCGCACGCCGAGTTCGTGCAGCTCGGCGGATCCTGGAAGTCGACGGCCACGGGCACCCGTGGCGAGCATCGGAGCCTTCACGGGAAGACGGGCCAAGGTCGATAGCGAGCCTTCGGGATCGGAGGTGCGGTCCTTCGTTGGGAGAGCGTCGCCAAGGTCGATGGCAAGTCGCTGTTGACGGTCGTCGAGATCACGAGGGACGCCCTCGGCGAAGTCGAAGTCTCAGACGCTGTGGAGACCTCAGCCCCGGCCGGGACCGTAACGACCGTGGACGGCATCTCAGAGACACCGGCAGGCCTCGTTGACGACGCGACGATCGACAAGATCACTGCGACCTTCGCGCTTCACCTCGACAAGTATCCGATCCGGCTCGTCGTGGACGGCAGGACGATCGACCCTTCCGCGCTCGAAGAGCGGCGGTTCACGATCCGCGTTCCACTCGCTTCGCCAGACGGAGACGCGGAGCTCGTGGTCGTCGAGTGGAAGCGCGATCTCGATCGGACGCTGTACCTGTGCGACGAGAAGGGCATCGTCCTGTCGGACCTGCGACCTGGCGTCCCGGCGCCAGGCTTCTCGTACTCGGCCTACGTTCGTTGGGCCGGCTTCCGACCGCTCGAACATGATCTGCCGCTCGCCGATCACAACCACCCGATCCTCGGTCCAGTGGTCGAGTCCGCGCGCCAAACGCTGCGCGAGTACTTCAAGGAACGGACTGCCGATCTTCGTCGCTCCCTCGTCGAGCAGTGGAAGGACGACGAGGTCTACCCGTACCTTCTGCCGCCCGCCGGCCCGATCGAGCAGGTCGAGCACGACCTGTTTGAAATCGTCGCGGTAACGGCCGCCCCGGCCGTCAATGCAACGCTCGATCGGGCGTCGCGCAGGCTCTCGCTGGAATTGCTGCGATCAGCCCTCGAAACACGTCCGGCCACCGTCAGCCGGGTTCTCGCCGAGGTTCTTCACCTTTCGGACGAGCGGGCGGCTGAACTCGACGCGCTGCTTGACCGCGTGTCGCTCGGCTCGATCATCAGCGCCTCAAAGAAGATCGCCGATCGCCTCGACTTCGTGGCAGCCCTCGAGATCCTCGTCCTCGACCCGGTGACGCGTGACAAACTGAAGGAGCGGGCCGAGCTCCACCGGATCCTGGCGCACGAGAGTTGGATCTTCGGTGAGGAGTTCGCCGTCGGCGTGGACGACCGCTCGCTCCGCGAGGTGCTGCGTCGGCACGTGGCGTTGCTGGGTCGGGACAAGCTGTCCGACGAGTCCGAGGTTCTGCTCGAGGGTAAACGGCAGATCGTCGATCTGATGCTCTGGCGTGCTATTCCTCAGACCACCAACCGTCTCGAGCATCTCGTGGTCGAGCTGAAACGACCGTCAGTCAAGATCGGCGCCGACGAGCTGACCCAAATCAAGAACTACGCCTACAAGGTGGCGGACGACCCGCGCTTCAACAAGACGGACGTCCACTGGGAGTTCATCGTCGTTTCGACCGAACTCGATAAGATCGCAGCGCGCGATGCCAATCAGCGGGGCAAGCCTCGCGGGCTCGTTCACGACGACAACGAAGCGAACCTTCGCGTCTGGGCATTCGGGTGGGGCGAGATCATCGAGAACTGTCGACACCGCCTGAAGTACGTTCAGGAGGCCCTGGGCCACGAGGCGACGGAGCAGAGCGCGCTCGATTACCTCCGCAAGACCTACGAGAAGTACCTGCCGGAGAACCTCGCCGTCGACGGTTCGCGCACCACGCGACCGACCGGTCGACGCCCTTCGAGGGCTCCCGATGCGAGCCCGCCCCCGTCCTGACCGCTTGGTCGGGGATCCATGCACGATCGCCCAATATCCCGCTTGGCCCTCGTGAACGACAGGGTGGTCACCGATGACAGCGATGCGAATTCGGCTGGTACCGACCCAATCGGGGCGCTTCTCAGCGGTCGCGTTTCACCCGAAGTAGGAGGCGCGCCGCGAGCTCGCGTCCGATCTCGTCAGCCCCGCGCCCAATCGCATCGACCGGTACCGCGTCTGCGGGTTCGATACGAACAGGTCCCGAGGTGGAGCCGAAGAACGGGAAGCTGACGCCGCCATGCGGTGTAGGGGTACCGATCTGGTCGACTCGGTTGAGCCCGACTGCAATCGCTGCATCGTCGGTGGAGAGCAGGTTTAGGGCGGCACCGAGCTGCAGATCGCGTGCGATCCGCCCGGCGAGCTGGGTCTCGTCGAGGATCACCGAGCCGATTTCGCCGGCCGGCAGGCTCATCGTCACACTGATCGCTCGGTCACGCCCAACCCGAAGAGTCGCCTCGGGCGTCCGTCCATCGACCATGGCGATCGCGGTGGCCGCCGACTCCGTCTCAGCCAAGTCGACGCCGTGGCCCTCGTCGAACAGTCCATGCTGCCGCCCTACCCGAGCGAGGCGGCGGGACAACTCACCGAGTGAACTGGCCGGCAGGAGGGCCACCGAGCCGACCGGCAACAGGTGGACCTCGAGGACCGTCCCCTCGTTCGACCAGCTCGTGCTTCGCTGCTCGCGCCACGGCACCGTCACGGGTTGCGCGAGGTTGCGCCAGACGAGCGGCCGGCGCGTAGTGGCGGCCTCCGCGAGAGCATCGCCCAGCTTATCCAGGAGGTCCGCGACGTCGTCGAACGACTTGCGGAAGATGCCCGACCTGTAGTCCTGCACCTCCCTCAGAAAGGCCGTCTGAGCGGGCTCCGGCGTCACGCCCCGCTTCGTGAAGACGACGATCGGCTTCCCGATCGTCGTCGCGACGTTCCATTCCTCGTGGGTCGGTGACCGGCCCGTATCCGGGTATGGCTCGCCGTAGAACTCGCCAAGCAAGAGCAGATAGATGTCCGACGCCTCGACTGCGCGGAGGCACACTTCTCGCGGCGGGTCCGGCTGCGCGGTGAAGTCCTCGAAAAGGACGGGCTCGTACCCGAGCGCGCGGATCAAAGGCCTCACCGCTCGGCGTTCCGCCGTCAGGCCGTTGGTCACCGAGCTGACCATCGTCTTCAGCCGCATGTCCCAATCGTCGCACCGACGGTCTCTTGCCGTAGGCTGTTGTGACATGAACGAGGAGCTCGTCGCCTCCGTGAAAGCGATCGTGGCCGACCCCGCCAAGGGCCCGGCGCTACACGACCTGCTCCACGCCGAGGCAAACCGGGTCATCGAGGCGATGCGCGACGAGCAGTTCGCGGCCGGCACCGCCTACTCGAAGGACGAACTCGCCCGCCGAGTCGCGGCGTACGAGGCGCTGACTGAGGACCTATCCCGGGCAGCCGCGATGGTCGCGTATTGGAGCAAGGCCACCGATGACCGGCTGGTCGCGGGCCTCGTTGCACGGCTGGCGAATGCCATGGAACGGGACAACGGGGTGGTGCCGTGGCTCGAGATGTTTCTCTACCCGGCACTACTCGTCATGTACGCCGGCGGTCTCGGTTCGGTGATCGGCGGACGGGACGGGCTGTTGGCGGCACTCTTGGCCTCACCGCTCATTCACGAGCGCGAGGAGTGGAAGCCGATCGTTCTCGTCCTCCATTCTCACAACGTGATCGACCACTCCATCGCCAAAGAGCTCCCGGGTCTACAACGTCGCCACACGCCCATGAGCGATCACTTGGCAGAGGTTCTGCAACCCTGGCTGGCTCCGCTGGAGCCCGATCAGCCGGCATTCGAACACGCCTTTGATCGCTTCGAATACCTGCTTGGCCTGGTGATGTTCGACCTGCGACGCGCCGCTCATGGCAGCGGCTGGGCGCCGGTCGGGCGGTTGAGCTGGCGCGGAGAGCGGCGTCGAGGCGTTGATGCGGAGATCGCCGAGGAAATTTCTGCCGCCGGTTCAGCTTGGCCGCTCCTCAGCGCCGGTCTCTTCGGTGGCGAACGAGATCGCCTGACGGAGTCCGCGGCTGGTTGGATCAGCCTTGTGCGGGAGGTTCGCGGCCACCAGTTCTAGCCGTTCCGTCCAGGGGGCCCGTCCCAGGGCATTGGCCGGACCGCGCGATCGGCCCGACCCTCCCCGACGGCATCTGAGCGCCAGTCAGCGGATGGCGCTTAACTCATTTGCGATTTACAATATGCACCTGACTATCGCCGGGATGTGCGCATGGCTCATCCCGGAATCGGACAGAGATCGCTGTCCTCCACGCTCACTTGTTGGCTCGCGAGCCCTGAATCCGGCGCCTGACTCTGGATCAGGAGACTTTACTGGCCGATCTCGATCATGAGCGGGAGCTCGGGCATCGGGACGCCCGTCCGGTCCGCCTCGGCGTCGCACCAGAAGGCACCGACCAGGGCACCCATGCCGTCGGTGGGACCCTCGGCCCAGACCGTTTCGATCAGGCCTTGATCATGCATCGCCTTGGCGATCGCCTTGAGGCCGAAGCCGAAGGCGCCGCGCACGGTCATCGGCGCCGCGCGCACGACCTGGGTCAGGAAGTCGAACCAGGGCAGGCTCGGCCAGTCCGGCTGTCCGTGGCGCGTCCGGGCATCGGGACCCCCGCGAGCCGACACCCCGTGGAAAGACGCTTGGCTCAGGATCCCGTCGTGGCGGAGGACAATGACCGAGCATCATGGATGGCGACGATCGTGACGGTGTTCGTCGCCTCCTCGTAGATGTACACGAGGAGCATCCAGGGCCAGGGACCGAGGATCACCCTGAACCCTTGCCAGCGTCCGGTCAAACGCTTCCCGATGTGCGGGAAGGACGCGAGCGGCTGGATCGAAGCTCGGACCCGCACGCGGGTATCGGCCGGGAGTCCGCGTGTCCTGATGAGATCGGCGAGATCCGATCGCGCGCGTCGCGCAATGACGACCGTCGCCATCGTGGATCAGAGCTGGTCGAGCGACACGACCCGGCCGGCCTTCGCGTCGGCGAGCCCTTCCTGCGTGCGTTCCCACGCCCCGGGGATCGCATCAAGAATCGCTGTGATCGTGGCGGCTTCTGAGTCAACCTGATCGATGGCAGTCGACAGGAGAGAGCGCGCGATCGTGCCCGGCTGGACATACATCCGTGCGGCCATGTCCTGCAGTTTGACGGCATGTTCTGCGTCGAGAACGACGTTGATTCGTTTGCCCTGCTCTCCGGCCACGGGGGCTCCCTTCACACAACTACACGACGTGTGTACAACAAGGTAGTTCTGCTTCGTTGGCGAGTCAAGCGGTCGAGAGTCGCCCCAGGCCGAGAGTCGCCCGCAGACCGCCAACTTCGACACAGGGCGCCCATGCCATCGGTGGGGTCATGGGATATTGATCGGGCCGTCGAGGGTTACGACGTGATAGGTCATATGCAAGGTTGCGTAACTATCATAGCGGAGAGTTGACTCGTAACGTTACCTGCCGGGATGAAAGGAGGATCGCCACGACACGACTAGGAGCTCGGCTCGCAGCCGGTCGCGAGGCTCGTCGCCTATCTCAGGATGTGGTCGCAGATCTCTTGGGGGTCAGCCGCGTACTGGTGTCGCACTGGGAACGCGGCCAGCGGCGGCCCAGCGAGCAAACGCTCGAACGCCTGGCCGCCATCTATGGCATGCCCCTCCCGCTACTCATTGACCTCGACACCCCTCTACCGGGGTCAGCGCGGGTTCCGGGCGCCGACTTGGTCGCACTCTTGTTCCGAGACGCCGAGAGCGGAATCGATGAGGACGCCCGGGTCGGCATCAAGGACTTCGTTCGGTTTCTCGACTCGTACGCCGACCTGCTCGAGGAACTCGAGCTGCCGAGCTTCCCGCTGCGCCAGTCGCCGTTCTCCATTCGGAAGGGCTTCATCGGGCGGGATGACATCAGGCGGAAGGCCGAGGAAGTTCGCGACTGGCTTCGACTCGGCCTTGGACCTGTGGGCGACCTCGCCGGCGTCCTGGACGACGCCGGTATTACCGTCCACCGAACCGCCCTTGGGGCTGACCTTGAGCGCGGCGTGTCCGGAGTCTTCCTCAACCATCCGCGACTCGGTATGTGCATCGCGGTGAACCTGCAGACGACGCCCGGTAGGCAGACCTTCACGATCGCCCACGAGTTCGCTCACGCCCTGTACCACAGCCAGCGTGACAGCCAGGTCGTCAGCTACTGGGGCCGGCAGGACGAGAAGGAGCGCTTCGCTGACGCCTGGGCCGGGGAGTTTCTCGTCCCGCAGGAAGGCCTGCGCCGAGCGAGCGAGAGCCTCGATATCAAGACGGTGAAGGGTGCGGACGAAGCGGTTCACCTGCAGCGTCTGTTCGGCGTTTCCTACGGGATGATGCTCGTCCGTCTGCTCCAGGCCAAGCTCATGACCCCAGAAGCGTATGAGGAGCTCAAGGGGGCCCGCCCAGTCGCCATAGCGTCAGCCCTCGGGTACGCGGTGCATCCTGAGGAATGGCGCCAGGACCCAGCACGCTGGCGCCTCGAGCGATTCCCGCGTCGCTTCATCCGCGCCCTCTCGACGGCTCTCCGCGACGGGCGCATCAGCCCAGCCTCAGCCGCCGGCTTCACCGGCCTGACCATCGATGAAATGGCGGAGCTCATGACTCCGCCAGCCGGAGATGGCGACGCCTCCTCGGTCCAGGAGCAGCGGGAGTTCGAGGGTGTCCGTCACCGCGTCGCCGCTGCCTGACCAACCGGCCGTGTTCGACACGGTCATCATCAACTACTTCCTCGGGGCCGGCGAGATCCAGCTTCTCGCGGGTCTTTTCGGCGGGTCGCTGATGGTTCCCAGAGCGGTCTTCGACCCCGACGAAGATGACGCTGGCCGCGAGGAAGCGATGAGCGAACTCAGACGCGGCCTGCATCTGCATCGCAGGCGGTGCGAGGACGCGGGGGCTCCTCCGGAGGTGCGGGCACGTTCTGAACGGGCCCTGCCCGAATTCGAGAGGCTGCCCGATCTCGTCCAGCAGGGCGCGCTCCGAGTTGTCGACCTCTCGGATGAGGAACTGGCTGTGTACGCCCAGCTGCGCGAGGCGGCAAACGTCCGTCGATATGGTGTTCTCGTGGGCTTGGGGCCCGGTGAGGCAGCCGTCCTTGCGATCTGCTCCAAACGCGGCTGGCTTCCTTCTACGGACGACAATGACGCCGTTCGCGTGGCTGAGAAGCTCCTCCCCGGGGTAAGGCCTCTTCGAATCCGAGCGCTGCTTCAGCTTGCCGTTGATGGCGGTTTGGTTGAGCTCGGGCGGGCCCGCGCGATTCACGAAACGATGCGGAACCTTGGCTTCTGGGACGCGCGGAGGCTGTAGAAGATCTCCGCACCTCGTGAACGCCGGAATTGCCTCGTCCAGGTCGGGACTGAACGGTACCGGCTTCGGTAGAGACTCTGGGCTGCCCTGGGTCTTGATCCGACCGTTTGACCTTCGCTGCAGCGATCGCTGGTGCGGAATACCGAGGATGAGGCTCCGGGCTGCCCGACCTCCGGAGCCCCGCCTCCCCGCCCTACCGCTTGGCCCGCAACCACGCGACGATCTCGGCCATCGAGCGGCAGTCCACCTCGTTGTACTTGCCGATCTCGATCATGAGCGGGAGCTCGGGCATCGGGACGCCGGTCCGGTCCGCCTCGGCGTCGCACCAGAAGGCACCGACCAGGGCGCCCATCCCATCGGTCGGGCCCTCGGCCCAGACCGTCTCGATCAGGCCGTGGTCGTGCATCGCCTTGGCGATCGCCTTGAGGCCGAAGCCGAAGGCGCCGCGCACGGTCACCGGCGCCGCGCGCACGACCTGGGTCAGGAAGTCGAACCAGGGCAGGGTCGGCCAGTCCGGCTGTCCGTGGCGCGTCCGGGCCGAGTTGTACGCGGTGTCGAGCGAGGCGGTCTCGGCCTTCCACCAATGGACCAGCCGGACGTCCCGCCAGGCGAGCGGCTGCGGCCTGGTCAGCCGCCTGCTGGTGGCTCACCGTCCCGGGCCCAGGCAGCACTTGCCGGTCGTTGAACCGAAGGAACTCGTCCAGCCGCGGTGCCCAATCCCGCAGGAACACCTGCGACCGTCTGCGGGCCTGGTCCTCGGCGAAATCCAGCCACATCACGACGATCCGGTTGAGCTCCCCGATCTCATCGGCGTGCAGGTAGTTCTTCGCGACGGTCACGTCGCCCTTCCCGACCCGGCCCCGGGCCCAGCTCGTCAAGCCCATGTTGGCCCGGGTGTGATCGGCCCGATCCGCGATCAGTTCGGCGGCGGTCTTTCCGGTTGCCGCGAAATGAAGCTTGTTCTGGATCACCTTGAAGAACGCCGCCACATCCGGTCGGGCGGGGTCGTAGTCCGCAGCGAGCGCGAAGATCTCGCGCACCCGGAGGTACATGCGCGCCTCGCTGGCGCGGATGTCGCGAATGCGCTCAAGCAGCTCATCGAAGTAGTCCGGGGTCGCTGATCCGGGCGCGGGCGGGTGCTTGAGTCGCTCGTCGTCGAGGGCGAACCCCTTGACCAGGAACTCGCTGAGGCGCGCCGTGGCCCATTGGCGAAACTGTGTTCCACGCTGAGATCGGACCCGGTAGCCGACGGCGAGGATGGCGTCGAGGCTGTAGTGATCGATGAGACGACCAACGCGACGACCACCCTCAGTTCGAACTATCCGGAATCTCCGGATGGTTCGCGCCGGTTCGAGCTCCCCGTCCGCGTAGATCCCGCGCAGATGCTCGCTGACCGTGCGGACGTCCTTCCCAAAGAGGCTGGCGATCAACACCTGTGACAGCCACAACGTGTCGTCGACGAACCGGCATTCGATCCGCGTTCGCCCGTCGTCCGTCTCGTACAGCAGGAACTCACCGGCAGGGACGAGCTCGGTCGACGATGGCCGAGCCCCGTCCGCGCCCCGTCCGACGGCCGCTTCCAGCTTCCTCGTTCGTGCCATGGCCGCTACAGGCTCCGGACTTGCTTGAGCCCCGGGAGGCGGTCGGGGTCGACCGCGGCGTTCACGATCACGTGCCAGCGTGAATCGTAGGCGCCAGTGGCGTCGCCTCCCGGAATCAGACGGACGGTCGTGAGGGAACGGCCCTTGAGCCACGCCTCGAGAACTTCGGCTCGTCCGTCGCCGGTACGGCTCAACAGGTGCCCGAGCCGCTGGACCTCTGTCGTTCGAGGCTCGACCTGCAGGGCGTCCTTCCATCCCCGTCGACCAGCAAGGGGAGCGAGGCCGGCCAGGAGGGACGCGATGTTGCCCCAGCCGGCGGCTCGTGACGGGTAGGCCATGAGATCGAGCATCGTCATCTCTGGTGTTGAGACCCGGATCCTCCCCGTCGGCGTGGTGACGTCAATGGTGGGTGCCTTTGCCGCTTGCTTCCGCTGGATAAAGACGATGCCCTGGCGACCGGCCACCTTGGGGCGAACGTGGCGATCGACGATCACCTGGACTTCCTGGGCTGCCTGCTGGCTGACGCCGTGTTGCGCCGCGGCTGTCAGCAGTCCCACGTAGTAGGCGGCCCCGAGGTGCCTGAACATGGGTGCCAGGAACCACCGCCAGGGCGGCGCACCTTCGTCGCGGTACTCCGCGGGCACGATGACGTAAAACCCGCGCACCGGCGAGAAGACGAGCGCGTCCCGCTGGGCGCGATGGAGCGCCGACAAGGTGGATGACGCACTCGCGTTTCTCGACCGGCACGCCTCGTCGAAGGTGAACGTGACCTTCCCGCGCGCGAGCATCGAGTCGAGCCATTGCCGCACGGATGTCATGTAACGAATATCGCGCAAAGTGCCATATTCGTCAAGCCACACTCAATTCGCACCCGCGTGCGCGGCGCGCCTCAGCCGTGATCTCCTGGCGAGCCGCGTCGGAGCCGGCGGCGGCGCGCCTGGCGGATGACGCCGCGCCTCAGCCGTGATCGCGTGGCGCTTGAGCCTGGCGATGACGACTGCATGGTCACGCTGTGCACATGCCTGTCAGCCAGCGGCCCGGGTGGAGGGCTCCGACGGCGGTGATCTCGCTTGGCGTCGCACGGCCGGAGCGTGACGGAGCTTGACGGAGCGTGACACGAGCGCGAGTCGGGCCGACTCCGGGGCCTGACGGGCCCGCCTGTGTTCGGGGCGTCCATGCAGTCGACACGGCAGCGGACAACCGCGGCGGAGCGGAGCCGGTGCAGGCAGCCGGCGCGATCCGGAGGCGGCGGAGCGGAGCCGGCGCGATCCGGAGCCGGCGCGATCCGGACCCGCCGCCAGAAGCGTCATGTGCCGGCCCGCCATCAACCCCTCGCTCTCAACCCGACCACGGCGGCCCCCTGCCCCGGTTCGCGGCGGCCCCATGCCCCGGTTCGCGGCGGGCGTGAAGCCACCGAGCCCATCGCGCAGTATGGGCAGACCACACGTCGACACCGGCGGACCATCGCGCGGCGGCCTCCGCCGGGTACGCAGCCGCACTGGATCAGAACCGACCACCTGGGCGGCGGAGTCCCGGTGAAGTTCCGGTGAAGGTCGTGGCGCTACTCTTGGCGAGGAGGTGGCAAGATGCCGCGACGCAGCCCCACGATCGCCGAGGCAGCACTCACATTGATCCGGGAACGTGGCCCACAGCTGCTCGATGCACTCGTGCCCGAACTCGTAGCCGCGGGCCGCACCAGCGCGAGGGATCCCCGACGCGCCGTCAGTTCCGCGATAGGGATCAGCCCCGATTTCGTCCGGGCGTGGGATGACCGCTGGTGTTCCATCGTCGATCAGCTCGACGGTGCCATATTTACGACCCCGCTGACGACCCTCGAGCGTCAAGACGGGATCGTCCTCGTGCGTGACCACCTCGCCCTGGTCGAACGGCTGGCTGTGCGGTCGCGCCCGTTGGTCGGTGGCGGCGACGTGCACCTCCACTTTTTCGGAGACTTCTTTGAGCTGCCGTGGCCGGAGGACGAATCCGAGGACAGCAACATGCGTCAGGTCCTCGGTCCCGAGTTGGCAGACGACCTGCTCGGCTTCGTTCGCGAGCTGGGGCTGCCGGCGACCGCGGACGAACAGGAGACGCTGCGAGACCTCCTGTGGGAGATGCGGTCGGAGCGGGTGCTCGATGGGCCGCCCGGATGGCTGCCGCAGCTCGCGCCCAGGCAACTCCTGGGAATCAGGATCAGGTCGGGAGCCGTCGAGACGATCGCGCTCGATCGCCGCGATGTCGCGGGACCACACGTCGGGATCGTCGGGGCCCAGGTCGCGAGGCTCGCTCGCCTCGTGATCGGCCCGGATCCGAGCTGGTTTGGACCGCCCGTGGTCTCGCTCGAGGAGCTCCTCGAACTCGTGGCCACGGAGGCTCCAGAACTGCTTCGCCGACCACTGCCGCCGTTCCCCGAGGTTGTGGTACGGGGCGGGCTCGAGGTCCGCGAGGGCCTCGTCGGTCATCGGGGCACGAACTGGGAGGCGACCGGGTTGCTGGTACCGCGATCGGGCCCCGAGGCCTGGGGATTTGAGCCGAGCAGGACCGTCCATTGACCTTCGTGCCTGGGTGCGCCCGTACCATCCCGTCCAACCCGACCTCCCGTGGTAGGCTGTGGGCCACGTAACAGACTGTGGAGCGACTCATGGCGCGAACGAATCTGACCCTGCACCTTGATGCCGAGGTGATCAGGCGCGCGCGGATCGTGGCAGCGAAGCGCGGGACATCGGTCAGCGCCCTCGCCGCGGCCCAGCTGATCGAGCTGGTGGACGACGACGAGCGGTTCGAGCGGGCGCGCGAGCGGGCGCAGGCGATCCTGGATGCTGCGACCCCTCACGGGGGTCGGCGCTGGACACGCGACGAGTTGCACGACCGGCAGTCACCTGGGTAGTCGATGACGCCCGGCGGGCGAACCTTCGTCGACACCAACGTCCTGGTCTACGCCCACGACGCCGGCGATCCGCTGAAGCAGCCGGTCGCACGAGCCCTGCTCGAGGGTTTGTGGGCGGACCGCTCGGGGGTCCTCAGCACGCAGGTCCTCCAGGAGTTCTACGTGGTCGCGACCCGCAAGTTCCAGCCCCCGATGCGCCGGGCGGTGGCGCGTGAACTCGTCGGGCTTTATGCGACATGGTCCGTCGTCCAGGTGGATGTCGAGATGATCCTCGACGCAGCCGCCCTCGAGGAGAGCGCCCAGCTGTCCTTCTGGGATGCCCTCATCGTCGAAGCGGCGCGACGGGCCAGGGCGATGCGCCTGGTCAGCGAGGATCTCCAGGCCGGCGGCCAGATCGCGGGGATCGCCATCGAGAACCCATTCGGCGCGGTCCCGCAGGCCGAGTAACGGCCGACCAGCGGGTCGGCACGATCCTTCGCGAACCCAGAGGTGGGCCGTGATGAAGTGCCCGCCGTGGCGCAGGCTGCGATCGGCATCGTCGAAGCGGGCGCGACGCGACGCTCCGCTCAGGCAGGAGCCGCGGAAATGGTTGCATAACGCATCCGCTATGCGTATAGTCCTGCATCTGATGAACCGCCGATCCGCTTCCTTCGACTCGAAGAAGAAGCTCTGGCGGCCCTGCCGGGAGGCACGGGCCCTGGGGCTCTAGACGGCGCGTCAGGAAATCGACGAACCGGGGCCTCCAGGGAACGGAGGCTCCAAGCGCAGAGGCCGCGGCACCACGACGGTGACCGCGGTTTTTTGTTTGCCCTCCGAACCCGACGAGGTCCCATCAGCGAGTGAGGACCGAGCAGATGCAGACCATGATTTTCGGCAACGGCGCCCTGGGTTGGGCGGTCGCCGCCGCCGCGTCGGACCGGGGCGAGCGCACCCCGATCCTGGGGAGACCCGCGATGGGCCGGCACGATCCGGCCGCGCTCCATGGGGCCGACCTCGTGATCGAGGCGTCGTGCGGTCCGGCGGTACGGGGCAACGTCACCGCCGCCCTCGAGGCCGGGGTCCGACGCTTTGTGATCGCGACGACCGGCTGGTCGAACGAGCGAGATGAGGTGGACGCGGCACTCCTCGCGCAGCGGGCGAGTGCGGTCGTCGCCCCCAACTTCAGCCTGGGGGTCGCGCTGTTCGCCCGCCTCGTGGAGACCGCCACGGACCTGTTCGGCGCCGTGGACGCGTTTGATCCGTACCTCGTCGAGTGGCATCGCCGCTCCAAGGCGGATCGACCCAGCGGCACCGCGCTCGAGCTGGCCGGTCGCATCGCCACCCGCCATCCGGGCCTGGCGAGTGCTGCCGATCTCGAGACCGTTTCCATCCGCGCCGGCGCCAGTCCCGGGATGCACCTCGTGGGCTTCGATGCGGCCGGCGAGACCGTTGAGCTGCGCCTCACGGCGCGCGATCGGACGCCGTATGCGGCCGGGATCCTGGCCGCCGCCGACTGGCTGAGGCGCGCTCCGCGTTCGCCCGGCATCCACCCGTTCGACGTCGTCGTCGATGACCTGCTCACACGTCGCGCGGCAGCCGCCTGACGACGCATCGACGCATCGACCCATCCCCATCCCATCCATCCCCTGATCGATCTCGAGACAAGGAGCCCCGACATGATCCGTCCCACCCTCCGCGGTGCCTTCACCGCGCTCGTCACGCCGTTCTCCCCCGACGGCGCCATCGATGAGGCCGCGTTTCGGCGGCTGGTCAGCTGGCAGGTGCTGGCCGGCATCGACGGCCTCGTGCCCTGCGGAACCACCGGCGAGTCCCCCACCCTGACGCCCGCCGAGCGAGAGTTGCTCATTGCCACCACCGTGGAGGTCGCCGCCGAGCGCCCGTCGCGCGACCGCGTGCTCGTCATCGCCGGCACCGGCACCAACGACACGGCCGCGACCATCGCCGCCACCCGCCGAGCGGCCGAGCTCGGTGCCGACGCGGCACTGGTCGTCGCGCCGTACTACAACCGGCCCGACGGCCGGATGCTGGAGGCGCACTTCCGGGCCGTCGCGGACGAGGGCGACCTGCCGATCGTCGTCTACAACGTCCCGTCCCGGACGGGTACCAACGTCGACGCGGCGACCTTCCTCCGGCTCGCGGACCATCCACGGGTCATCGGCGTGAAGGAGGCGAGCGGGAACCTGGAGCAGATCGCTCGGATCTGCCGCGAGCGACCGCGCGACGTCGCGGTCCTGGCCGGCGACGACGCCTGGACGCTGCCGATCCTCGCGCTTGGCGGCGACGGCGTCATCTCCGTTGCGAGCAATGAAATCCCGGGCGAGCTGGTCAACCTCTGTACGGCCGCCCATGCAGGCGACTGGGATGCGGCCCGTCGCACGCACGAGCGTTGGCTGCCGCTGTTCCTCGGGAACTTCGTGGGCGCGCCGAATCCGGTGCCGGTCAAGGCTGCGATGCTGATGATGGGACTCCTGGACAGCGATTTCGTGCGCGCTCCGCTCCTCTCGCTGGAACCTGAAGCCCGGGCTGCGCTCGCGGTCACGCTGCGAGCTTTGGGTCTGGTGGAGCACGTCGGCGGCCGGATCACGACGGCAATGCAGCCGGAGGCGGCGGCATGAGGGCCGCCGTTCCCGCGACGGATCCATCGGGCGCGGGCGCGGCCCCGGGCGCGGGCGCGGGTGCGAGTTCGGCCCCGGGCGCGGGCGCGGGCGCGGGGGGGAGTTCGGGCGCCGGCGCGAGTTCCGCGTCGGGTGGCGGCATCCTCGACGACCTGGAGTCCGGCAGCGTCCGGGCGGCCTCGCCGGACCCCGCCGCCCCTGGTGGCTGGCGCGTCCATGCGGACGTCAAGGCCGCCATCATCGAAGTCTTCCAGGACCGGACGACAGCCGACTGGTCCGTGGGTCCGTTCTCCTTTCGCGACCGGGCCGCCTTCGCTCCACGCGGCGACCTTGCCGGCGGCCCGTGGCGAATCGTCCCGGGCGGCACTGCCGTCCGGCGCGGCGTCCATCTTGCCGACGGCGTGATCGTCATGCCGCCGTCCTACCTGAACGTCGGAGCGTGGATCGGGTCCGGCACGATGGTCGACTCCCACGTCCTGGTGGGGAGCTGCGCCCAGATCGGGGCCCGCGTCCATCTCGCGGCCGGCGTCACGATCGGCGGGGTCCTGGAGCCGTCCGGGGCGCGGCCGGTGATCGTGGAGGACGACGCCTTCATCGGCGCGGGGTGCGCCCTCCTCGAAGGGGTGCTGGTGAGCAGTGGCGCGGTCATCGGGGCCGGGGTGATCCTGACCGGCACCTCGCCGCTGTATGACCTGGTTCGCGGTCGGGTCCTCCAGGGCACTGCGGAGGCGCCGCTCGTGGTGCCCTCGAACGCCGTCGTCGTGCCGGGGTCCCGCGCCCTGGACGACCCGTTCGCGCGCGTCCACGGCCTGTCCGCCTCCACGGCGCTCCTGGTCAAGGACCGGGATACCGGCACGAGCGCGCGCGTCGCCCTCGAAAGCGTCCTCCGATGAGTCGTTCCCCTGACCTGATCGATTCCGCCCGGCGCGGCCGCCCACCGGCCCGCAACGAGATCTTCCGGGCGGGTCGTCTCGCCGGCCTGGACGCCGAGGACCTCGCCGCCCAGTTCGGAACGCCCTGCTACGTCTACGATCTGGCCGTCATGGACCGTCAGGTCGCCGCCCTGGGCACGATCCTGCCCGAGCGGGCCGAACTCGCCTATGCGGTGAAGGCGAACCCCGCCCTTGCGGTCGTCACCCACCTGGCTCGCCTGGGCCTTGGCGCGGACGTTGCATCGGGCGGGGAACTCGTCACCGCACTCCGGGCCGGGATCGACCCCGAGCGGATCGTCATGACGGGGCCCGGCAAACGCGAGGTTGAGCTCGCCCAGGCCGTCCGAGCAGGGATCCGCGCGATCACGGTGGAATCGCTCGGCGAACTCGCGCGCCTGGAACGGATAGCGGCCGAAATCGGCCGGCGCCAGCCGGTAATGCTCCGGGCGGCGGTCAGCGAGGTCGCCCGACTCGAGCGTGTCCGCCTCGTCGGGGACGACGGCGCCGGCAAGTTCGGCATGGACGCGGCAGACCTCGCCAGGGCGGCACGGATCGCGGCGCGATCTGCGCACCTGGAGTTCGTGGGACTTCACGCCTTCGGCGCGTCCAACGTCCTCGATGCCCACGCCCTCGTTGAACATGCGTCCGCCACGGCTCGGGCCGCGCGGGGGCTCGCCCGGCTTGTCGACCTGCCGATCAGGCTGGTGGATGTCGGCGGTGGTCTCGGGATCCCGTACGAGGCCCATGAGGAGTCGCTCGACCTGGTGAGCCTGCGTCGGGGTCTGGCCGCGCTGGTGGATACCTGGAAGGACGACCCGTGGCTCGCCGACGCGCGCCTCCTGCTGGAGCCGGGTCGCTTCCTGGTCGGTCCTTCGGGCGCCTACGTTGCGCGCGTTCTCGATACCAAGGCGGTCGATGGCGCGGCCGTCGCCATCCTCGACGGTGGCGTCCACCACGTGCTCCGCCCGGCGCTCGTCGGCCAGGAACACCGGGTACGGCTCCTGTCGCCGTCGGGCGGACGGCCGCTGCCGGTGACGATCGCCGGACCGCTGTGCTCCGGCCTCGATGTCCTTGCCCACGCGGCGGTCATGCCGATGCCCGCTGTGGGCGATCTGATCGCGGTGCTCGACGTGGGCGCCTACGGCTACACCGAGTCGATGCCGCTCTTCCTGTCGCACCCGCTGCCGGCCGAGGTCGTGGCCAGAGACGGTGCGGTAGCGATGATTCGGCCGCGGCTGGAACCCGCGACCTGGCTCGACCTTCAGGTGGTGCCGGATCTCGTGCGCGCCCCGGATCGCGTGCCGGTTCGGGATCGCGTGCCGGTTCGGGATCGCGTGCCGGCAACCCCGCGGGAGGGCGGCTCGCCGTAGACTCCCCGCGAGATGATTGCCACGTTGTCCGCGACCGTTCCGGCGAGACCCGCCGGGCGCTGCCCGGCATGACCGGGAACCGAGGCGGCAAGGCTCGAGGCGGCGGGGCTCGAGGCAACGAGCCGAGGAAGAGCGTTCCCCGGGGCCGTCGATGGCTCGTCCCGGCGGGCGTCGCGCTCGTGGCTGTCGTCGCCGTCGCGACCTTCATGCTCGTTCGTCCGGGCGCTCCGTCAACCAGGGCCTGGAGTCGGCTCGGGACCGAGGACGTGCACTCGCTGGCCTTCGTCGACGGCAACGCCCAGCGGCTGCTCTTCGGCCACCATGGCGGGATCCTCGCGACCAGCGACGGCGGGAAGACGTGGGAGCCGCTCGGAACCCGATCCGATGCGATGAGCCTGGGTGTCGCCGGTGGGGGCTCGATCGTCATCGCCGGCCACGAGGTCCTCGCCGAGAGCCGCGATGGCGGCCAGACCTGGGTTGACATCCCCGCCGACCTCCCCAGCCTCGACATCCACGGGTTCGCGCGCGATCCCGGTGACCCGGCCCGGATGTGGGTCTACCTGGCGATCGGCGGGCTCTGGGAGAGCCTCGATTCGGGCCGCACCTGGCAGCAGATCCAGGAGCAGAACGTCGTCTTTCCTGTCGCGATCGCGACACCATCGGGGACGGGCCTCGTGGGTGTCACGGCCACCGGGATCGGGCGCTCGGACGACGGCGGTCGCACCTGGCGAACGCTGACCGACCCGCAGCTCTATCCGGTGACCGCCCTGGCGAGCACATCGGATGGTTCGATCCTGATCGCCGGCGGGCCGGATCGGCTGGCTCGGTCAGATGACGGCGGGGTCACGTGGTCCACGCTCCCGTTCGAGGGCAAGCCCGCGGTCGTTGCGGTCACGGAAGGTGGCAGCACGATCGCGCTCGTCACCCGGTCGACGGAGTTCTATCGATCGGACGACGGGGGCCTGACCTGGCCGGGACCCTGACGGAGGGCGGCGAGGCGGGTTCGTGGCGCGACGGGTTCGTGGCGCGACGGGGGCGATTCGTGGCGCGGCGACGCGGGTTCAGCCGCGACGGGGGCGATTCGTGGCGCGGCGAGGCGGCAGGTGCCGCGGGAGCGGCCCGATCAGCCGCCCTGGTTCGCCTGCACCAGGGTCATCGCGATGACGACCACGACGACGATGGCGGCCGCGACGCCGGTGAGCGGCACGGTCCGGGGTGATTTTCGTCGCTCAACCCGCAGCTTGAGCAGGATCTGCCGGACCACCGCGTAGGCCGCGAACGCGGCCACGAAGACGGCACCCGATACCGGAGACACACCCCCGAGCACCAGCAGCAGCGAAATGGTTCCGATGACCAGGCCCGCGCCCGATTCGAACAGCTGCGTGGGAACGCGCCTGGCGCCTACCCGGCGATCCGAGGACCAGATCCCCCAGCGCGACGCGGTGCAGGCGCCGGCGCAGCAGCCCGTGAAGAAGCAGCCGATTCGTCCGATGGCGACCGCGAAGAAGATGCCGGGGGTGCTGGCATCGAGGACCACGCCGATCGGCAGGTCGAAGAGCAGCAGGGTCAGGGCGGCTACCACGGGAACGACGATCAGGAAGCCGTCGACCGCCCATCCGCCCCTGATGATCGACTCTCCGGGGTGGAGCGCCGCGTACCAGACTTTCGCCCCGGTCAGTCCCGCCAGGATCGCGATCCCCGATGCGGCCAGGGCCCGACCGACCGAGACGTCTCCCAGTCCGAGAATCGCGGCCTGGATCACGAGAGCGAGGATGATGGAGAAGATGGCCAGCAGGGTGTAGATGCCGGGGAGAACGGCGGGCTGCCTGGCGATAGGCGCCAGAAGGGCCCAGCGTGTCTTGATGGGAGCCTCCGGAGCCGTCGAAATCGCCCAACGACGCCACGACCACAGGGCAGGGCGCACGGGTCCGGCATCCGCAGGCCTCGACGATCCCCGCCCGCCGGCGCCGCCCATGCCAGCCGCGGCACCCGCACGACGGGAATCGTTGATGACCTCGCCGGTGATGGTCCACTCACCCGACTGCACCCCGTACACCCAGGTCGTGATCGAGACCGGGCCGGTGCCGGGCACGATGCCGTCGATCGTCTCGTCCTGCGTGAACAGCTCACCGGCTCTCGGGGTGCTGTGGGCCCCGACGCGCCGGCCGGTGAAACGAACGGTGACTGAATAGGGCTCTCCGCCGGTGTCCCCCGAGTCGAACCAGTGGGTTGCCACCAGGGCCTGCGGTTCCTCCGGGTCGGTGGCCGCAGCCTTCGCCGGCTGGGCCCGGGCGGTCCGTCCGACCGTCGCGGCACCTGGCTCGTCGCGCCCGATTCTCCTGCCGGTCGTTGCTGTCCCTTCCGGTGCGGCCCGTCCGACGATCGATGGATTCGGCGTCGGAGGCCTCGAGGCCGGCGATCGGTCGCGCGACTTCGTGTGCTTTGCCACGCGTCGTCGCGCCATCGAACCCATCCACCTTTCGCGTATGCGCTCTTCGCGCGTTGTGTCCTGCTCGTCTCGGATGGCGGATTCCGGTCGGTCGACGCTCGGCGCGGCCTCGCCGCACCGCGCCAAACCGGCCGCCCTCCGTTGCACCGGCCGCGGTCACCTCGAACTCGGTCGAAGGGACCAAGGAGTTACTACATGGGCATGGTACATAGACTCGGCTCGAGGCGGCTCCGGCTCGAGGCGGGGGCGGGGTCGGGCGGCTTCAGGTCCGGGCGGGTCCGGCTCGGGGCGGGGGCGGGTCCGGGCGGGGGCGGGCGGCTTCAGGTCCGGGCGGGGCGGGGCCAGGTCGGGGCGGCTCCGGGCCAGGTCGGGGCGGGGCCAGGTCCGGGCGGGTCGGGGCGGGGCCAGGTCGGGGCGGCTCCGGGCCAGGTCCACGGCCCCGTGTCTCGCGCCGCACGACGACCGCGCTCCAACGGGGATACGCTCATCGCGTCATGGCTGGTCCGCGTCTCCTCGTGATCATGGGTTCCGGTGAAACCGCGCCGACGATGGCCAAGGTTCATCGAGCGCTGTTCGATCGCCTCGGCCCCGGACCCGTTCCGGCCACGATCATCGACACGCCGTACGGATTCCAGGAGAACGCCGACGAACTCAGCGCGCGGACGGTGCGCTTCTTCGGGGAGCGTCTCGGGCGCGAGGTGGGCGTCGCCACCTATCGGAGCCGCGACGTCGATGCCGTGACGACGGCCACCGCTGTGGCCGGCATACGAGAGGCGGCATTCATCATGGCCGGGCCGGGCAGCCCGAGTTACGCGCTTCGACAGTGGGCCGGCGGGCCCATCCCGTCCGCGCTGGCCGACCGGCTCCGAACGGGCGGAATCGTGACCATGGCAAGCGCCGCGGCGCTCACCGTCGGCGCTGCCACGATCCCCGTCTACGAGATCTACAAGGTCGGCGATGCGCCGCAGTGGCTTCCGGGCCTCGACCTCCTTGGTCCGGCGACGGGCCTGAATGCCGCCGTCGTGCCGCACTTCGACAATGCGGAAGGAGGCAACCACGACACGCGATTCTGCTACATCGGCGAGCGGCGCCTGCGCGAACTCGAGCACCAGCTGCCGGACGGGACGTTCGTCCTCGGCGTCGATGGTCACACCGCGCTCGTGTTCGACCTCGATCGCGGCGTCGCATCGGTCGCCGGCCGTGGCGGCGTGACGGTGCGGGCCGCTGGGCGGAGCACGGTGTTCCCGAGCGGGAGCGAAGTCGAGATCGGGACGCTGGCCGACGTCGCTGCCCGGCTCGCCGACGGGGAGGCGGTCGACATCGGCTGGGAACCGGCAACAGGCGGTCATCGGTCGCAAGCCGGGCGGCGTTCGGCCGGGCCGGTGGGTTCGGCCGGGCCGGTGGGTTCGGCCGGGCCTGGGGAATCGGCCGGGCCGGTGGGGCTGCGGGGCAATATGACGCGCGGGCCGGTGGGTTCGGCCGTGCCGGCGGGGAGCGGCACCTCGCCGGGGAGTGGCGCGTCGGTGGGGAGCGGCGCGTCGCGGGGGCTGCGTGGCACCTCGCCGGGGAGCGGCCACCCGGGACCCATCGAGCTGACCGTGGCGGACCTCGAGGGTGCCTTCGTCGACAGCCTCGGCCGGGGCGACCGTCGGGGAGCCGTCGCGGCCTTGCTGGACCTCGACCTCGCCATCGAGGGGCGGACCCGGAGCGGCGAGGACAGTGCGGATCTGGACGACGCGCGATCGACGTTTCATGCCATGATCGCCCGCCTTGGCAACGCTCCGGCCGGGCACGACCCGGGTCTCGAAGCACCACTCGACCGCCTCGTGGACGAACTGCTCGCCGCGCGGGCGCGGGCGCGCGCATCGGGTGACTGGGCGACCGCTGACCTCATCCGGGACGCGCTCGGCAGGGCCAATGTTGAAATCCGCGACGAGGCTGCCGGATCGCGGCGCGTCCGGACCGGGGCCTGAGTCGCCGCGGAGCGGAGCCCCGGCCCGGCAGAGATGCCCCGACCCGGCGGCGGTCGGCGGCGATGCCCGGGCCCAGCGGCGGTCGGCGGCGATGCCCGGGCCCAGCGGCGGTCGGCGACCCGGCGGCGATGCCCCGGCCCAGCGGCGCGATCCAGACTGGTGCGTGCTCGTGGGCGGGGGTCCGCACTCAGGCGCGCGGGCTGCTACCGATTGAGGCGTGGCCTCTTCCTGTGCGGCGGCCGGCCCGCAGCCGCGATCTCGCGGCGCTTGCGCCTGACCATGACGGCTGCATGGTCACGCGGTGCACTTGGCGGTTCCTCATCGGCAGTGGAGCCGCTCCGACCGCGGCAACGCTGCTGGCGCGAGGCTCGGTCGGAGCGTGACGACGCCTGGCACCGGCGCGAATCGCCCCGGTCTCGTGACCTGACGAGCTCGACTGTGCTCCGGGCGCCCATGCAGTCGACGCGGCAGCGGATAGCGACGGCCTTCGTGGACCCGGGCCGCGCGGGTGCCGGTGCCATGCCCCGCCGGTGCCGGGCGCAGAGCCGGGCGCAGAGCGGCGGACGACGAGCTTCGCGGAGCGAAGCCGCGCCGGGACGGCGGACGCGGGGGGGGTCGGTCGGGGTCGCGGGGGGGTGCCCGGCGCGGCGGACGCGGACGGCGGACGCGGACGGCGGACGCGGTGGGGTCGCGGAGGGGTGCCCGACGTGGCGGACAGCGGAAGCGCCCTCGCGAAACGCGGAGCGAGCCGATGGTCAGAGCGATTGATGGCGCGGTCAGGCCGGGAGCGTGACGCTGGTCGGCCACGCACCCGGACTTCGTCCGTCCCTTGGTCGGCCGAGCAGATATCCCTGCCCGTGAGATACACCGAGAACCTTGAGTGCCCGCTGCTCTGCCGCGGTCTCGATCCCCTCCGCGATGAGGTGGACCTTGCGCTTGAGGGCGAAATAGCCGATGCCGGCGATGAGGGCTTGTCGAGCCGGGTCTCGATTGATCCGGCGCACGAGCGCCATATCGAGTTTCACGAAGTCCGGCTTCAGTTCGAGGATGTGCCGCAGGCTGGCGTAGCCGGCCCCCGCGTCATCGACAGCCAGACGAACGCTGCCACCGAGCGCCTTGAGATTCTGCCGCAGCACGATGTAGTCGTCGATGACGACATGCTCGGTGATCTCGAGCACCATCGGCCGCTGATTACCGCCCAGGAGCGCGGCGAGCTCGCCCGAGACGATGAGCTCCGGTGATGTGTTCAGGCTGAGGTACGCGTCGGGCGGAAGCACGGCCGAGGCCGCAACGGCCGCGCGGAGCGTGGCCATTTCCAGCTCGATGCCGAGCCCGATCTCCCTGGCGAGGCCGAAGACGAGGTCGGGTCGCTGGCCGTCGGCAAACCGGCTCAGAGCTTCGTAGCCCGCGACGCGTCCCTTGTGGAGGTCGACAATCGGCTGAAAGAACGGCGCGAAGGCGCCGGCGTCGATGATCGACTGAATGTCCGCTCGCGCTTCAGCCACCCGGTGTCGGGCCTCGAGTCCGGGGGCAAGAAGCGCGCCGACGATCGAGCCGAATGTGGCGAGCGCGGGAAGGCGCTCGAGCAACCGACCTTCGTCCACCGACTCGGTGGTCCCGAGGGCGAGCACGCCGAGGATCCCGTGGGACCCCCTGAGCGGAGCGAACGCGAGGCCCCGGAGACCGGCGCTGGATGCCCGCTCGCCGTAGGCACCATATTCCGGCCGCTGCTCCCATGTCTCGGTCCAGGGGCCTTGCGCCGCGCGCTCCATGATGTGTCGCGCCCGAACGTCGGGGATCATCTGGCCTGCCCGGAGAATGGGGGCGATTTCGCCTTCGACGGCAAGGACCTGGCCCCGACCCCGAACGAACCCCAGCGCCCAGCCCGAGTCGACCCCCGGCAGCCGCGCGATTTCCGCGCAGGCGGCTGCGGCGATCTCCTCGACGGAGGCAGTCGGGTCGATCCGCTCGAGGGCGGCCTCGATCGTCTCGCGCTCGCGGGCATCCCGCTCAAGGGCACCCTCCAGCTCGCGCTCGTGGGTGACATCGCGGTCCGTCTGGACATAGTTGGTTATCTGGCCGGCGGCGTCGTGGACGGGCGAGATGACCGACTCGACCTCGACAAGGACACCGTCCTTGCGCCGATTGACGATCGAACCCGCCCATGGCCGCCCGGCCCGGACCGTGGCCCACAAGTCCGCCCAGAAATCGTCGTCATGACGCCCGCTGGCCAGGACATTCCCGCGCTTTCCGAGGATTTGCCCTGCCGCGAATCCGTACAGACGACTGAAGGATGGGTTGACGTAGGCGACCGTCAGGTCGCGGTCGTAGATGATGATCGAGTCGGCCGTATGCTCGACGGCGGAAGCGAGCCGCGCCCGCTCCTCTTCAGCGGCAATACGTTCGCTGATGTCCTGGATCACGGCAACGAAGACCGCGGGCGTCTCCGCGGCGGCGAAGTCGAGGCGGACCTCGACCGGGTAGGTGCTGCCGTCCTTGCGCCGGTGGACGGTGGAGAAGGCAATCTGCTCACGCTTGCCGTCACGGAGCGGCGCCAGGAGTTCGGCGAAGGTCGCCGGCGTATAGGCGGGCTTGATATCCAGAGGCGTCAGCTCCCGGAGTTCGTCGAGGGAGTAGCCCAGGTTCCGGAGCGCCGCGGCATTCGCCTCGCTGAAGTGCAGGGTCTGGGCATCGAAGACGTAGATCTCGCTGGTGACTTCGTCGAGGAGTGTGGCCAGTCGAACCTGCCGTGCCTCCGCGGTCACCCTCTCGGTAATGTCCTGGGTCGTGCCGACGTACCGGATCGGGGCGCCGGAAGCGTCGCGGATCACCACCGCCTCCTCGTGCAGGGTGCGGACGGCACCGTCGGCCCGGATGATCCGGTACTCGACGGTCTGGGGGTCGCCCGTAGCGAGGTCCGCCGGAGTCGGCGCGGCCCGGGATCGGTCATCCGGATGGACGAAGGCCACAAAGTCGTCGACGGTCCCCGAGAAGGTGCCGGGCTCGAGCCCGAAGATCCGATGCGACTCATCGGACCACCAGAGGGCGCCGGTTGCGATGTCGCGCTCCCAGCTCCCCAGATGGGCGATCCGCTGGGCCTCGGCGAGGCTGCGTTCGCTCCGCTGAAGGGCGACTTCGGCACTCGCCCGCTCGCCTTCCGCGAGCTTTCGAGCGGTAATGTCATGGCCGACCCCGATAAAGCCGATTGGGTCGCCTGTGGGGTTTCGCATCAACGTTGTCCGGATGTCGATCCAGACCGGCGTGCCGTCCTTCTTGCGTCCGAGCCACTCGCCGACGTAGTCCTCACCGGCGACGATCCGCCCGAGGTCTGCCTGAAGGCTCGACATGTCCTGATCCTGATAGAGCATGGCCGGCGTCCGGCCGATCATCTCGTCCGCTCCGTATCCGAAGATCGCCTCGGCGCCGGGGTTCCAGTAGATGATCTGTCCGGCCATGTCGGTCACGATGATGCTGTCGCGAACGTGGGCGAGGATCGTCGCCTGCCTGCCGAGGTCGGCTTCCTTGTGCCGAAGCGTCTCAACCGTGGCCTCGAGGGCGTGTCGCCGGCGCTGGTCGCGGATCGCGATGGCAGCGTGGGCCGCAAAGACTTCGGCCGTCCGCTCGTCGACAATGCTGAACTCAAGAGCGTCCAGCTTGTCGGTCAGATACAGGTGGCCGAATACCTCACCATCCAGCTGGATCGGCGTCCCAAGGAACGAGCGCATGGCCGGGTGACCGCGAGGGAAGCCCGTGGAACGCGGATGTGCCGCCAGGTCCGGGAGCCGAATGGTGGTGCGCCCGGTGATCATCTCCCCCAGGAGCCCGAGGCCCTCCGGCCAATGATCGATCGCGGCGATCTGGGCCTCGCTCAAGCCGTCGGGGATGAACCGGACCGGCCGCCCCTCCTCGACAACCCCGAGCGCTGCATACCGTGCTCCCAGGAGCTGGCGTGCCTCCTTGATCGTCGTCACGAGGAGATCCAGGGCGTCGTCCGCGACGAGCCCCCATGCCGATTGGCTCAGCCGCTCGATCTGACGGAGCTCGGGGCCCAGGTCGTGGATGGATGCAACGATCCAGCGCTGGGCGCCGGCACTTGACCGAACCACCTCGATGGTAGCTTCGACGAATGTGTGGCTCCCGTCTGCGTGCACGGTGGGGTAGATCCCATGAAGGTGTCCCGTCTCGCGAACGGATGCGAGCAGCGCCGCGCTTTGCCGCTGCAGGTCGGGCGGCAGGAGCTCGTTGATCGACCGACCCCGAAGCTCAACCGACGAACGCCCGAGCAGCGCCTCGTTGGCCCGGTTGAGATGCTGGATCCGACCATCCATGTCGAGAACGGTCATGGGTGTCGGGACAAGATCCATAGCACGACGAAGCGCGGCCAGCGTCGCGATCATCGGGTGTCGACATTCGGCTGCGCGACACCGTGACCGTCAAGGCAGAGAGCCGGCTCACCGGGGGACGTCCGCACCAGCGTGGATCCTTCCTGACACCCCCGCATTTGATGGCCGTTGAAAGGTACACCCCCGGCCGACGCATCGAATGGCTCGTGAACCGACCTGTTCCGGGCTGTGCGGCGGCCGGCCCGCGGCCGCGACTCGTGAACCGGCCTGTTCCGGGCTGTGCGGCGACCGGCCCGCAGCCGCGACTCGTGGACCGACCTGTTCCGGGCTGTGCGGCGACCGGCCCGCAGCCGCGATCTCGCCCGATCTCGCGGCGCTTGCGCTTGACCATGACGGCTGCATGGTCACGCGGTGCACTTGGCGGTTCGTCATCGGCAGTGGAGCCGCTCCGACCGCGGCAACGCTGCTGGCGCGAGGCTCGGTCGGAGCGTGACGACGCCCGGCACCGGCGCGAATCGCCCCGGTCTCGTGACCTGACGAGCTCGCCTGTGCTCCGGGCGCCCATGCAGTCGACGCGGCAGCGGACAACGTTCGCGGACGCTACGCCCGCAGGGGACGAACGCCCCACGCCCGCGCTCCGCGCCCGTGCCGGTGCCGGTGCCCCGCGCCCGCGCTCCGCGCCCGTGCTGGTGCCGGTGCCCCGCGCTCCGCGCCGACGCCGGTGCCGGTGCCGGGGCCCCACGCCCGCGCTCCGCGCCCGTACCGGTGCCCCGCGCCCGCGCCGGACGGGACGCACGCCACGGACCATCACGCGCAACCAGGGCGTGCACGCCGACGCGTCGCGCTCCACCATGGACGGCACTGGTCGGCCCGGCCGTACCCGAGGAGGCGCATGCGTCCCACGATCCGAGTCCTGGAGCCGCCGCTGATCGGGCGGATTCTCGACGAAGCCATGCGCGTGCTGGCCACGACCGGGATGGAGATCCGCGGCAAGGAGATGCGGCGGCGGCTTCTGGAGCTCGGCCTGCCTGCCGACGCGTCCGGCGACCGCGTCCTGTTCCCCCGCGAGATCGTGGAGCGGGCGATTTCGTCCGCGCCGAGGTCCTTCACGCTGTTCGATCGTGACGGCAACCCGCACGCAGACCTCGGCGGGGACCGCGTCCACTTCGTCCCGGGGTCGTCCGGCCTCAAGGTCATGGACCACCGCACAGGTCAGGTTCGGCTGGCCGACACCACGGACTTCGTCGAATACATTCGACTCGCCGATGGGCTCCCGAACATCGCCTACCTCGCCACGGCGTTCTCCACGAACGACGACATCGAAGCCAACGTGTCCGATGCCTGGCGCCTGCGCCTGTCCCTGACGAACTCGAAGCGCCCGATCGTTTCAGGCGCCTTCACGGAGCATGGCGTCGGGCGCATGGTGGAGATGCAGCAGCTGTTCCGACGCGATCGCGCCGATCTCATCGCACGCCCGATGTCGATTTTCACGATCACTGCCAGCGGCAACTTCCGCTACAGCGAGGATTCGTGTCAGAACCTCATCGACTGCGTGGAAGCCGGCATCCCCGTCGAGATCGTCCCGGTGACGCTGCAGGGGCTGATCGCGCCGGTCACCACGGTTGGGGCGACGGTCTTCCACACGATCGACGTCCTGGCCGGCATCACCATGGCCCAGCTCATCCGGCCCGGTGCGCCGGTCCTGTTCGGCGGCGCGCCGGCCACGTTCCACATGAAGATCGCGAGCTCGCCGATGGCCGCGATCGAGGCGCTCCAGCTCGATGTCGCCTACGTCGAGGTCGCGAAGTCGCTCGACCTGCCGTGCCAGTCGTACATGGCCCTCTCGGATGCCAAGCTCCTCGACGCGCAGGCCGGTGCGGAGACCTTCGGGAGCGCGCTGCTGGCCGCGCTGGCCGGCGTGAACAGCGTGTCGGGTCCGGGAATGCTCGACTTCCTGCTCGTCTTCAGCCTTCCGAAGCTGGTCTTCGACGACGAGGTCTGTGCGCAGGTGCTCCACTTCGTGCGGGATGTGCAGCCGGTGGATGACCTGCCGATCGACGACCTTCTGGCGCACCTGATGGCCGACCAGCACCTGATCATGGCCGAGCACACCACGGCCAACTGGCCGAGCACGCTCCATCTGCCGAGCCGGGTCTGGGAGCGCGACAACCGAGAGAACTGGATGAAGGCCGGGGCACCGGACACCTACGCGCGGTGCGTGGCTGAGGTGGACCGCCGTCTCGCCGCGTACCAGCCGATTGAAACCGACCCGCGGATTGTCGAGGAACTCGACCGAATCATCCGTGCCGGCCTCGTCGACCAGACCGAGCTCCCGTTCGTGCCGCCGGCTCCGGAGCCCGTGGCTCTCGTGGACCCGGGGGCCGGCCGCCGGCACAACCGACGCCGCGACGGCTGAGGGCCGGGCCCGCGTCCAACCCGGCGCGGCGGCACCACGGTCCGGCGGCACGGCCCGCGTCAAACCCGGCGCGGCACGGCCAGGTGGCCGCGCCCCGGGGGCCGGTCAGGGTCCGAGATCGCCGACGAGGACGGGCGGATTGCCGCGAGGGCCCGTCACCGGTTCGAGGCTGATCCCGAAGGTTCCGCCCCGGAACGAGGTCGTCGCCCAGTCCTGGAGCGACCCCGTCCAGAACGCGGTCCCGCCCGCAAACCACATCTGGCCGACCGGCGAGCGCACGCCGTCGCGCTCGATCCAGCAGGCATAGATGCTGCCGGCCGGCGGAGGCGGGAGGGCCCCCGTGAGGACCACGAAATCGCGGCTGGACCAGGAAATGGAGCCGGCCGGCGTGCCATCCGCGGCGCGCAGGTCGACGACCCGGTGATCCGGATCCTGGAGCACGCGATCGACGGTGGCCGCCACGGCCTCCAGAGCCGCCGTCTCGCGCCGCGCCTCATCGAGGCGCGTCGACTGGTTGATCACCAGGCCTCCGGTGATCGCGACGATCCCGAGGACGGCCACGAGCGGCAGGAGACGGCGACGCGGGCCACCGAATCCCAGGCTGCGCCGGACGAAGCCGCTTCCCGGGGTGCGCGGCACGTCGGAGGCCTCGTCCCGGTGCCCGGCGACATCGTCCTCGCGCCCGGCGACCTGGTCCTGGTGCCCGGTGACGTCGTCCTCGCGCCCGGTGACATGGTCCGGATGCCCGGCGAGCTGCGCCGCCGCCTCGATACCGGACGAGCCACCGATGCGCTCCAGCAGGATGGACCGCAACCCGGCCGGGGCGGCGATGGGCGTGTCCTCGGCGAGGTCGGCCAGGCGGGTCGCCGCGGAACCGGGCGGCCCTGCCAGGGCCTGCCGCACGATCGCATGGGTCTGCTCCCACGATGCAACGACGTCCCGGCAGGTCGGGCACGAGGCGACATGGACGACGAAGGGGTCGTCCATCGAGCGCTCGCTCGCCTCGGTCAGGTCCCGCGCGAGCCGATCGAGCGCAGCAGGCTCCAGGGCAAGGTCCATGAGCCGCTCGTGGGCCTCGGCGTGTCCGATCGAGGTCATCGTTCGTCCTCCGGGCCCGGGTGGCCGACCATGGATGCCGGACGACGCAGATCCGGCACCCCCTCGAGCCGGACGCGCAGTCGCGCCAGCGCCCGGCGGGTCCTCGATTTCACGGTGCCGATGGGCAATCCGAGGCGGGATGCGATCTCGGACTGGCTGAGCGCACGGTCGTAGGCGAGCACCAGGATCTCCCGCTCATCGGGCCGAAGCTCGGTCAACGTCGTCCGGATCACGGCCCGGAGCCAGCGCTGCTCGATCTCGGCGGGCGGATCGTCCGACACGGGCCCATCGCGATGCCCGGCCCGCGGACGCTCCGCGCTGCCGTCCCCCACCGTCGAGCCATCGGGCTGCATCCATTCCGGGAGTGGCCGCCGAGCCTCGGCACGCAGCCGATCGATGGCCCGGTTTCTGGCAATGCCCAGCATCCATCCGACGACCGATCCAGCTTCCGGATTGAACTGCTCGCCGCGTTGCCAGACGGCCATGAAGGTGTCCTGGACCACCTCGGCGGCCGTCGATCGATCGCGGATGAAACGAAGCGTCGTCCCGAAGATCCCGTCGGCGTACCGGTCGTAGAGCGCCGCAAACGCGGCCTGGTCGCGCTGCCGGATCCGGGCCAGCAGCAGGCGATCGTCTGCGGCTCGATCTGGTTCGCCGGATGCACCGTCATCCTCGCGCATGTCGTGATGGTGGCCCGCTCATGCTTCCCTGTCGAGCAGGGACAAGGCTACGGCGTGACCGTGATGGTGGCCTTCATGGAACTGTGGATCGCGCAGAAGTAGGCGAACGTTCCGGCCGTGTCGAAGGCGCGGCTGTAGGTCGCGCCGCTCTTGAGGGTGCCGTCACTCCCGAATCCGCCATCGGAGGTCGATACCGTGTGGCCCCGCTGGCCCTTGTTCGTCCAGGTGACGGTGGTACCGACCTTCACGGTGAGATCCGCGGGCTGGAACGCGTTGTCGATGATGGCGACCGTCGACGCTCCGGCGCCGGGGTTGGCGGGACCCTGCGATACGAGCACCGACGGCGCTGTCCCTCCCCCGCAGGCGGCGAGGGCGAAGACGACGACGAGACCGAGCGAGACCGAGCGAGTGGACATCGAGGCAACTCCAGATCCTGAGCGGGGCTTGTGTCATTCGGTCATACGACGAAGTCAGACGATCGGATCCCGCCCGATCTCCTGCGTTCGGCGGGCAACGTAGGCATCGATGGCTTCGGCCACGCCGGGATCCATGGCCGGTGGCTCGAACTCGGCCAGGAGCTGCTTCCAGATCCCGTTCGCCCGTTCCGCGGCGGTCGGTGACCCGCTCTCCTGCCAGGTCTCGAAATTCCGCCAGTCGGACAGCATCGGCCGGTAGAACGCGTGCTCGAAGCGCTCGAGGGTATGGGCCGACCCGAAGAAGTGGCCCCCCGGCCCGACCGCGGCGATGGCGTCCACGCCGATCTCGGCCTCGTCCACCACGAGCGGCTGGAGCACCTCGCTCATCATCTGGAGGATCTCGGCATCGAGGATCAGCTTCTCGAAGGAGGCGGTGAGCCCGCCCTCCAGCCAGCCGGCGCCCTGGTACAGCAGGTTCACGCCGCCCATCACCGCGCCCCACACGGCCATTTCCGATTCGTAGGCCGCCTGGGCGTCCACGACGTTCGATCCGGTCACGTTGGACGATCGGAACGGCAGGCCGTACCGACGGGCAAGCTGGCCGGTGGCGAACGCCGCCTTCACGTACTCGGGCGTCCCGAAGGCCGGCGATCCGGTCCGCATGTCCACGTTCGAGGTGAACCCGCCGTACACCACCGGTGCTCCGCGCCGCGCCAGCTGCGTCAGGACCACCATGAAGAGCACCTCGGCGTTCTGTTCTGCGAGGGCCCCGGCGATCGTCGCGGGGCTCATGGCTCCGGCAAGGGTGAACGGCGTCGCCACCACCGGCTGCCCGTGGATCGCCATCTCGATGAGTCCCTCGGACATCGGACCGTCCAGGCGAAGCGGGGAATTCGAGTTGATGATCGTCATCAGGCTCGGCTCGCGCACGAGCGTCGCGCGATCCACGCCCCGGGCCAGGGCAACGATCTCGAGCGCATCGTCCACCGGGGTCCGCCCGAACCCGAGGCATTGCCAGGTCTTGTCCAGCGTCGTCGCCAAGATCCGGTACATGTCCAGGTGTCTCGTGGGGACCGGCAGATCGGTCGGCTCGAGTGGTCCGCCCGCCTCCATGTGGATGACGTCGAGCGCGCCGATGACCCGGACGTAATCGATGAAATCAGCCACGTTCCCGGGACGCCGGCCACGGTCGAGATCGGTGACGAAGGCCGGGCCACCCACGGACGTGAACACCAGGTGGCGGCCCCCGATGGTGACGGTCCGGGCCGGGTTCCGGGCGTGGACGCGAAACTCCGACGGTGCGGTCCGGATGGTTTCCTCGGCAAGCTCGGGATCCAGTCGAACGCGCCGCGAACCGCGGTCCACCGACGCTCCGGCCCGGGCCAGCAGATCGATGGCCCGGTCGCCGAGGACTTCCGTGCCGACCTCGGCGAGGATCCTCAGGGAGGCACGGTGGATGGTCTCGATCTGGTCTTCGGACAGGATCTCGACCGGCCGGTACGGATTGACGAGCGTGCGCCACGGGAGCCTGGGCACGCCGCCGCCGATCCGTCGTTCGCGGCGACGCATGGCAGTCACCCGGCCAGTGCCTGCTCCACGGGATCGGCCGCAACGCCGCTCGGTGCCACGGCGTCGGCGCCGAGCTGTCCCCAGCCATCACGCGCCGCGGCCGCGCCGGTCAGGGCGGGCCACCCGTCGCGCCCGATGAGATCGAGGGTCGCCGCAGCCGCGGCAAGGGTGCGGCGGGCGTGTTCCCGGGCAGCACCGGCGAGTCGGGGACCGTCGCTGCCGTCGAGCTGGCCCGCGACCTCCGCCGCCCAGCGGGCCCGTCCGGCCGTGGCGCCCGTCTGGTCCACGTCCCGCTCGGCCTGCGGCTGGATGAGGGCCACCCCCGAACCCGGCTGGATACCGGCCACGATCGCCGCCCAGCGCCCTGAGTCGTCCGGGTCGGGCGGTTGGACGAAGCTGAGCCTGTGCCTCTGGTACAGGGCGCGCCTGAGGGCGAGCTCGGCGGCGGCCCGGACGGGCAGGTCGGATTCGCCGTCGAGCCAGAGTGGCAGCGCTCCGACGATCACCTGCGAGTCCGGAATCCCGTTGGCGCGCGCCACCAGCACGGTCAGGAGCTGCAGCGCCAGCGATCGGCCGGCACGCGTCGCGGCATCGGCATTCATCCCCGAGCCCAGGTCCGGTGCCACCACCAGGGGCCCGGCGTCGAGATGGAGCGCGACGCCGGCACGGCGGGCGACACGGACGGCAAAGGCGAAGTCGACCAGTGCCCGCTCAGGATCGACGCCCGTGACGAACATCTCCCCCATGGGATCCAGCTCCAGCAGGTCCGCCCGTTCGAACGCGGCCACGATGGCACCCTCCGGGCCGGCGAGGGCCGGCGGCGCGATCACCAGGCGCACGTAGGCGCCTCGCTCGGCGGCCGCCCGATCGAGGACGTCGCGCAGTCGTGCGATCCCGCGCTGGCTGCCGGCCGGCGTCGTCTCGTGCTCGGCACCCGGCTGTCGTGGCCGCCATCCGACATCGTGCCCCAGCTCGCCGAGTCGGACGGCGAGTTCCCTGATGGTCGGCACCTCGACGCGAACCAGATCCAGGCCGGCTCGCACGAGCGCAGCCGCCTCGCGTTCGGCCTGCTCCACCGACGACTCGCGGAGGGTTGCGCCGATCCACGGCGCGCGGCGGTCGTGGAGGACCTCGAGGAGTTCCGTCCGGGCGACCCGGTTGTCATCGATCCGGTCCACGGCCGCGGCGGCGAGGCGTGAGAAGTGCTCCGTGGCCGCCGCGCGCCTTTCGGGCGCTGCCAGGAGTTCGGCTTCCAGGCCCAGGTCCACCGAGCCCGCCGCGACATCGAGGGCGAGCTGCTGCGGGTCGGTGTCGTACTCGAGGAGGGCCAGGGAGAACGGAAGCCCGATGCCCATTGCCAGGCGCGACGGCTCACCGCCGACATAGCGATCCACGACCTCGGCGGCGAGCGGCCGTCCCTTTCGATCAAGCCCGCCGACGCCGATGAGCCGGAGGATCGCCCGCTCCCGCCCGAGGGTCGTCGCGCCGGTCGCCGATCCGACCAGCGCCTTCGCGAGGCCGGCGGCACGCTGAAGCAGTTCCTCCCGTTCCGCCGTGAAGTCCCCCGGGCCGAGCGTCGGCGTCATGGACAGAGGATACGGGCGCGCCGACGCATCAGTTGGCCTGGCGCGGTCCCTCGCGGGCGGGGGCTCCCATCCAGACGTGGCCGTCGGCGAAGCGTTCCGCCTTCCAGATCGGGGCCCGGGCCTTGGTCTCCTCGATCGCGTACGCGGCGGCGGCAAAGGCGTCGCCGCGATGCGCCGCACAGGCCACGATCGCGACCGAGGCCTCGCCCAGGGGCACCGACCCGGTGCGATGGACGATCGCCAGCCGCTCCACGCCGAACCGGTCCCGGATCTCGTCGGCAATGTCCGACAGGACGCGCAGGGCCAGGGACTCCAGCGCCTCGTAGTCGAGGGATTCGACAGCCCGCCCGGCGTGGCGAGCCGCTTCGGCCTCCTGCCCCGGTGCCGGCGTTCCGGGCGTGGCCCGGGTCACCCCCAGAAAGCTCACCACGGCTCCATCGGCGGTCGTGACGAGCCGGCTGATGAGTTCCTGGACCAGCCCCTCGCCAAACGGTTCGGCTCGCAACTCCAGGATCCGCCCGCCGTCCGTGCTCGTCCGTGGCGCAGCCCCGGCGCCGCCGCTCACCGGCGGGATCATCGCGACCTCGTCACCGTCGTCCAGGGGTTCATCCGCGCCCGCGTAGACGCTGTTGCGAGCGAACCGGACGGAGCCCCGACCGGGCGCCAGGACGGGATGCAGGAGCACCAGCGCATCCCAGGCGTCCGCGACCGTGGCACCGGGTTCCAGGTCAACAGCCACCTCGCGCGCGCCGGCCAGCTCGCGCTGGACCGCGAAGAGGCGAATCCGGATGCGCATCGTCACGGGCGCCAGGCTGCGACGAGGAGGCCGTCGCCGACCGGCAGGATCGATCCGCTGAACCGTTCGTCCCCGAGCACCCGGACACAGAAGGCGCGGAGCGACTCCGTGCCGTCGCCGGGCGCGGCAGGCCTCGCACCTGAAGTCCGTCCGCCCCACAGGACGTTGTCGGCCACGACCAGCGCCCCGGGCACGAGGCGAGGCAGGACGGCCTCCAGATAGGCGCCGTATTCATGCTTCAGGGCATCGATGAAGACGAGGTCGAACGGCCCGTTGAGGGCCGGATGCGCGCCGCCGAACGCGTCGAGCGCCGGCGCGTTGATCACGACGATCCGCTCGTCCGCGATGCCGGCCGAGCGCCAGTGGGCCCTGGCCGCTTCGGTCCGTGCCGTGTCGGGATCGATCGTGACGATGACCCCCTGCTCGGGCTGCCCCAGCGCCATCCAGAGGGTGGAATACCCGATCGCGGTCCCGACCTCGCAGATGCGTCGCCGATCGGCGGCGAGGGCGCCCAGGATGCGTCCCGCGTCACGATCGAGGATCGGAATGCGCGTCGGTACCGCGGCGGACTCCATGGCCGCCAGCGCCGGATGGAGCGGCCGCGCCAGGGATTCGATCCAGTCAAGGTCCGTCGCGCCCGGGGACCACGAGCCGTCGGAACGCATGTCGTCGCCTCCTAGACGAGGAGTCCGGCTCCGAAGTAGAGCCCGGACGCGAGGATGGTGCCGGACGCAATCGTGCCGACGCTGATGTAGAGGAGCCCGGTCGCGGATTCCATCGATCGCGTTCGGGCGGTCTGGATGGCCGCCCAGCTCACGACGAGCGGGAACACGATCCCGACGACCAGCCTGAGCCACACGAACAGGGCCCACGTTCCGGTGAGCGCGCCGAACCCGGAACTGCCCGAGGGCCCGATGCCCACACCCGTGGCCACGATGAAGAGCAGGAGCTGGGCCGCCACGATCCCCGTGAGCAGGCGCGAGAAGAGGACCAGCGGCATCTCCCCGAGTTTCGGCGTCACGAGGTACCAGTGTCCGAGGATCATGGCCGCCAGGACGCCCCCGGTCGCGCCGGCGAGCAGCGAGAGCTGCACGAACAGGGCCAGCGAACCGACGCCCGTAACTCCCCAGGCCATCGCTCCGGCCGCCAGCGCAACGCCCCCCGACGCCAGCCCCCCGACGCCGATCGCCGGGGCGCGACGACCACGGGCGAGCGCGACGACATAGGCGATCGCCAGCACGGTGAGGACCACCAGCGCCGCTCGCCGCACGTCGTCCCAGGTCAGGGCGTTCAGGAGTGGTGCGGTCCCGGAAGCCGGCAATGCATTGTCGGACAGCACGGCGAGCCAGGCGAGAAGACCCGAGCACGCCGCCGTGAAGCCGAGATAGCCGCGTGTGGCGTCCGTTCGCAGCCTCCCGAGGACGACCGCCGCGAACGACCCGACCGCGAGGCCGGCGAGGACCGTCCAGTTGATGAAGGCGAGGTTCTCGGCAATGCGTTCTGCGGGCATCGAGCGAGTGTACCGTGCGACCACGTCCGGCCGGTCACGTCCGGCCGGTCACGTCCGGCCGGTCACCTCGATACCATGGCCGAGGAGGTACCCCATGCGACGCGACGGCGAGACGGCGATCACCTGGTTCGGCCATGCCTGCATCGAGATCGTGACCCCGGGCGGCAGGACCGTCCTGATCGATCCCTGGTTCGGGAACCCGAAGAGCACGCGGGCGCCCGAGGCGGTGGAGCGCTGCGACCTCCTGCTGGTCACGCACGGACACAGCGACCACCTCGGCGACGCGCTCCAGATCGCCTCCCGAACGCGCCCGGCCTGGCCGGCCATCCACGAGATGTCGCTCTGGCTGGCGCGAAACTACTCGGGCAAGGACCATGTCATCGGGATGAACAAGGGCGGCACGGTCGAGGCGGCCGGCCTCCGCGTCAGCATGACCTCGGCGGACCACTCGGCCGGCGACTGGAATGCCGGCGGGGAGACCACGCTCTACCTGGGCGAGCCGGCGGGTTTCGTCGTCGAGCTCGAGGACGGCACGCGCGTCTACCACGCCGGGGATACCGCGCTGTTCGGCGACATGCGCCTCATCCGCGACCTGTGGAAGCCGGATATCGCGCTGCTCCCGATCGGCGGGCACTTCACGATGGATCCCGCGGCAGCGGCGATCGCCGTGGAGCTCCTGGGCGTGGATCACGTCATCCCGATCCACTACGGGACCTTCCCGGTGCTGGCCGGCACGCCGGACCAGCTTCGGGCCGCCATCGGGGCGCGCGGGCAGGGATCCGTCACCGTCCACAGTCCCGCCCCGGGCGAGACCGTCCGCATCTAGCCGGAAGCTCCGGCGGCCGCGCCGGGGGACGAGGCCGCGCCGGGGGACGAGGCCGCGCCGGGGGACGAGGCCGCGCCGGGGGCCGAGGCCGCGCCCCGAGCACCAACAGTCCCGGTTCCGGGTGGGAGATTCAGGTGGCTGCGCGCAGGCACCACGACCTGCGATACCCATATCCATTGATTTCCGCCCCACAAAGGGACGCATGCAGCCTCTGCCATCGGACCCGAGCGCCCCCTTCGACGACGTCGTCGAAGGCCGTCACGGCTTGCGACTCGTCAAGTTCCGCCTCGCCCTGACGTTGATCGCCGTAGCCATCCTTCCGCTCGCGGCACTCGCTCCGTTGGCCCGGACGGTGCTGGACGATCCGCGTGTTGCCCAGCGCGAGCGGCTCACCGCGCAGAGCGACTACATGGCCACCGAAGCGTGGCGGGAACTCGAGGGCGTGCGCACCGCCCTCCTCGATGTCGCGGGCGACCCGGCCGTCGCCGCGATCCTCGGGCCACAGGCGAGCGGCGAGGCGATGGAGGCTGCCAAGGGACGACTCAACACCGTGCTGGCGCGCCCGTCGCGCATGATCGGCAGCGTTGCCATCACCGATCCCGCCGGGCTCGTCCTTGTCGGCGCAGGCGACGCTCCCGGCACGTTCTCCGATCTTCCGGCGCTGCGACCGGGTGCCTCGCCATTCCGTTTCGTCGCGAGCCTCGGCGACGAGGTGGCGCGGCTGGAAATCGTCGTGCCGATCGCCGTGTCGGCGGACACCGGGCAGGGTGGATCGGTCATCGCCTCGGTGCCACTCGATTCCCTGCTCGGCTGGCTCAACACGGCCTTCATCACGTCGGCCGACCGGTTGAGCGTCATCGACACGTCGGGCAGCGAAATCGCCGGGCTCACCACGACTTCCGACACCGCGATGCGGGACGCCCCCTCGATCGAGTTCACGGCGGACCCTTCGACCAGGGCGACCGGGACCTCGGAGCTCGGCATTCCGGGCCTTCCGGGCTGGCAACTGGTCGGGAGCGCTCCCATGACCGTGGCGGTCCTGCCGCTGCCGGTGCTCGCGGTCCTGGCGGTCCTGCTGCTCCTGCTGGTGATCTTCATCCTGCTGATGGCTCGCCAGATCCTCGCTCCAGCGGTGGCCCTGGAGGAGCAGCGAGCCCACTTCCACAGCCTGTACCTGTCGGCCCGGCAGGCCGCCCTCCAGGACCACCTGACGGGCCTCGGCAACCATCGGGCCTTCCAGGAGGCCCTCACCCGGATGGTGGAACAGTCTCGTCGCCATGGCCACCGGTTCGCGCTCGTCCTGCTCGACGTGGACGAGTTCAAGCGCGTCAACGACACGCGGGGGCACGCGGTCGGCGACGACCTCCTCGTGGAGGTCGGCAATCTCATCCGCGGCACGATCCGGGGAACCGACGCGGGCTTCCGGATCGGCGGCGACGAATTCGCGGTGCTGCTGGCCGAGACGGATGCCGACGGCGCCGCGCTCACCGCGCGCCGGATCCTCAGTCGCGGGCTCGAGGATCGCGCGACCGGGCGGTACCGAGGTGCCATCTCCTTCAGCGCGGGCGTGACGTCGTGCCCTGAGCTGGGCCAGACACGCGTCGAATTGACCGCCCAGGCGGATGCCGCACTCTACCGGGGGAAGCGGGCCGGCCGCACGATCGTGTCCGTGTACGACCCGTCGATCGATCATGGTCACGTCGACGAGGGGATGCGGGCCGAGCTCTCGGCGTCGATTTCCGCCGTCATCGAATCCGGGGGCCTCAGCGCCGTCTACCAGCCCATCGTCCACCTGCCGACCGGTCGAATCCTCGGCTACGAGGGCCTCGTCCGCGTGGATACGGCCTCCGGATTTCCGCACACGGGTGCACTCTTCGATGGCGCGGAGATTGCCGGACGCGTCCTCGACCTCGATCGAGCGGCGCTCGATGTCGTGCTCCGGGGTGCGCATGCGATCCCGCTCGAAACCCTGATCAGCCTCAACGTGTCGCCCCGAAGCTTCGAGGCGCCGGAGTTCAACGCCTCGACGTTCCTGGCCATTCTCCGACGCCATGGGATGGCGCCCGAGCGCGTGCTCCTCGAGTTGACGGAGCGTGACGCCATTCGCGATGCCGACCGCCTGCGGGCCACGATCCACGCCCTCCAGGAGGCCGGCGTGCGCATCGCCGCAGATGACGTCGGAGCCGGGAACGCCGGCCTTCGGCTGCTCAGCCAGTTCCGGTTCGATGTCGTCAAGATCGACCTCTCGCTGGTCCAGGGCGGGGCAGGCGAGCAGCAGACGCTCTCGGTGCTCACCACGCTCGTCGACCTCGCTCGACGCTGGGGAGCCCTGACGATCGCCGAAGGCGTCGAGACCGCCGCGCAGCTCCAGATGATCCGTCAGCTGGACATCGACGCCGGACAGGGGTACCTGCTGGGCAGGCCGGCTGCCACCCTGGACTCGGCCGACGTTGACCTCGACGCGCTGGCCGGACCGTCAGGCCCCCCGAGGGATGACGGTGTGTCGCGACGGCCATCGCCCGACCGGACATTGCCGGTGCGGCCCTCGCCCGACCTGCCGTCGCCGGACCGGCCATCGCCCACGCGGCCGACGCCCACGCGGCCTTCGTTCGACATCACGCCGGCGATGGCAGCGTCGGTGCCGACCGCGGCCTCGGTGCTGGCCGGCCACGTGCCCGGTCCATTCAGCAGACCCTGACGTCGCCCAGGGGACGCGGCGGACGCAGGGGACGCGGCGGACGCAGGGGCCGTCGTCGGCGG
>JAZJZX010000020.1:0-1900 GCA_040389445.1 Chloroflexota bacterium | reverse complement strand
CAGGGGACGCGGCGGACGCAGGGGACGCGGCGGACGCAGGGGCCGTCGTCGGCGGGCCCGAAAGGGAAAGGGCCGGACTACGCCATTCCGGACAGTGCCCCGAGGTGCTCCGTGAGACGGAGGTTCTCGCGGTAGTCGATGGGCACCTCGACCAGCGCCGGCCCGTCGACGGCAAGTGCCTTCATGAGCGTCGGATAGAGATCGTCCGCCGAGCTGGGCCGGAAGCCCGCGATTCCGAACGACCGGGCGTAGGCCACGAAATCCGGGTTGCCGAACTCGACCCCGAAAGGCCGGCCGAACTCGTTGCGCTGCTTCCAGTCGATCAGGCCGTAGCCGTCGTCACGCCACACCACGACAACGACATTGGTCCCGATCCGCCTGGCCGTTTCGAGTTCCTGCGAGTTCATCAGGAAGCCGCCGTCACCGCACAGGGCAATGACCTTGCGGTCCGGGCGGACCAGTTTGGCGGCAATGGCGCCCGGCAGGGAGATCCCCATCGCGGCGAACCCGTTCGAGATGATGACCGTGTTCGGCTCATACGCCTGATACAGCCGCGACACCCAGACCTTGTGGGCGCCGACGTCGCTGACCACGATGTCGTGGGGCCCGAGCGCGCGTCGCATCTCGTGGATCGCCCGCTGGGGCTTGATCGGAAACCCCTGATCGTGCTCGCCGGCCAGCAGGTCCTCGAGGAGCGCCGTCCGCAGGTCCGTGTTGGCCACGATCTCCTTCGAGGCATGGCGCGCGGCGGCGTCGCGTCCGCCGACACCGCGCGGCAGCACGGCCTCCAGGAGCCGCCGGAGTGTCCCGTCGATGTCGCCGACGAGCTCCACCTCGGGCTGGTACGCAGCGTCCACCTCGGCCGGTTGCGTGTCGATATGGATGATCCGCTTCATCCTGTCCGGGTTCCAGTGCGCCGGCGCGTACTCCACCAGGTCGTAGCCGACGCAGATCACGAGATCGGCCCGATCGAACCCCGCGAGGACGTGGTCGCGCGCCTGCAATCCCACGGCCATGAGGGACAAGTGCGAACGGTCGTCGATGGCGCCCTTGCCCATGAAGGTCACGGCCACCGGTACATGCAGGCCCGTGGCCAGTGCCCGGAGCGCAGCGGATGCGTCGCGGCGCACGACACCGTTGCCGGCCAGGATGATCGGCCGGCTGGAGTCGGCGAGGAGCTTCGCCGCGTGCTCGATGGCCTCGATGGTCGGCTCCGGAAAGTAGGTGCGGCCGGGGGTCAGCGGGCGGGCCGCGTCGCCCGACTCGGGAGCCATCGCCGCGAGGTTCTCGGGAAGTTCGATGTGCGTCGGGCCCGGCTTCTCCAGGGTGGCGATTCGGAAGGCCTTGCGGACGATTTCCGGGATCGCGTCGACGCGCTCGACGCGCGTGTTCCACTTCGTGACCGGCTGGAACATGCGGACAATGTCGACGACCTGGTGGGCTTCCTTGTGCAACTTGTCCGAGCCTGCCTGACCGGTGATCGCGACCATCGGAGCCCTGTCCAGGTACGCATCGGCGATCCCGGTCAACAGGTTCGTGGCTCCGGGCCCGAGGGTGGACATGGCAACGCTGGCGCGACCGGTCAGCCGGCCGTAGACGTCCGCCATGAACGCAGCACCCTGCTCGTGGCGCGTGGTGATGTGGCGGATCCGGTTCGTCCTCGACAGGGCGTCCAGGATGTCCATCGTTTCCTCGCCCGGGACCGAGAAGACGTACTCGCAGTCTTCGGCTTCGAGGCACTCGACGAGAAGGTGCGCGGCGGTACGCCTGGGTTGGTCAGGCATGGGGCGACTCACGGGGGGAGTGTCGCACGCCTCGAGCCCCGGGCGTGGGTTCGGCGGACAGGCGGGCGGGGCCGCGGGGCGCGGGCGGAGCGCGGCGCGGGGGGCGGGCGCGGAGC
>JAZJZX010000019.1:0-4967 GCA_040389445.1 Chloroflexota bacterium | reverse complement strand
TCGACGGCTGCGTTAAGTCGACGTGTCAGATCAACATGCGGTGCTCATACCCGACAGAGTGTTCTCGCTGGAGAAGTGCCCCGTGAGCCGGCTCGACGACGCCTACCAGTCGTCGCCCAAGCAGGACGAGGACGCTGTCCTGGACGAGGTGACGAAGATCCACGGCGGCGACTTGCGCGGCGGCCGACGGTCACCAGGGAGAATCCTCACCACGAGAGGAAGACGATGACTGACGACGCTTTCCAGAAGGCCACGATCGCGACGTACCGACTCGACGGGATAGGCGGGGAGATCGCGCGTCAGCTTCCCTCGATCGCGGCGGCGAAGGAGTGCTATCGCGATCTCTTCGACAGATCTTCCGAAGGAAGTCCTGTGTCGGACCTCTCTTTCTGTGTGACGACGGAGGATCCGGACGGGCGGGACCGGACGCTGGATCCTCATCTCGCATGCGTCGAACACGGCAGAGCGAAAGCCTGGATCTGGCGCGAGAGACCGCGATGGCCCGAGAGACTGCGCCTGTCCGATGAGAGCACTGAGTTAGCGATGATGGCATGTACCGCCAGCCGGCCGTGTCGCCACGATCGGCTGATCTGTCGTAGCGTCGGGGATGCGGGGGGAGCGTTTCAACCGAGCATCGCGTGTGCAGATTGCGATCAGACGTGGTCGCCGGCGCCGCTGGTCGACGCCGATCCGGCGGACTGTGAGCTCCTCGCCAGCGCGTCAATCGATGATCGGTCGGAGGAGTCTTCGCTGTGAGCGCCGTTTCGATCCGGAACCGAGATTTCGTGCGCGGCGCGCGCCACGCGGCGGATATCGCCGCCGGCTACGACGGTTCGAGTGTTCACGCGCACCGCCTTGGCGACTGCATCCTGGGCAAGATGAACCTGCGCGCCGCCAAACCTCGACGCAACACGCGGAAGCTCCCTCATCCATACGACGCGTGGATCCGCGGTTTCGCGTCGGGCGTCGCCCAGATGTACCTGCGCCTGATCGCCGGCGGCGACGCGGCCGGGGTCCGCGCCGTCTGCGCGGCGGCTGGGCTCTACCTGGACGACTTTCGTCGCGTCGGCGTGCATGTGACCGATCTGCGGGCGCTGCGTCAGGCGAGGGTGCCCGATCGTCGCCCTGCGTCCGGAGGCGTCCGGTGACCGACCCGATTCGCCGTCCGATCGAGACGGTGGTGGCACAGGATCCCGACGGGGTCTGGCGCCAGCGCGAGGTCACGCCGGTCGCCCGGTTCCGGCTGCGCGTGCTCTCTGATCGCTCCAAGATCCGGTCGCACCAGGGGGGTTCGGGCGAGGATTTCGAGCTGGTGGTCGATACCCACCTCGAGGCGTGGGTCCGCCGGTTCGGTACGGACACCGCGCTGCGCCGGGACGAGGACGCGCTGGGGGTCGCGCTGGTCGTGGTTGAGGACGTCACTGCCGGGATCCGGCACGACTTGACGTTCCCGAGCCGGCCGTCGGATCCGCTGGTCCGCTGGTCCTGCACGTGCGGGGCGGGGTCGCGCGGCTGGCTGGAGTCGCCGGTCGCCCAGCAGCAGGGCGAGGCGCACGTCCGCGAGGTCACCGAGCGCGATCTCGCCTGCGTCCGGCTCGCGCAGCGCCGGCGCGAGGAGCGGGCGAAGGACCCGTGACGGAAAAGCCGTCGGCGGGGACGCGATCGGCCGGTGAGGTGGGGGTACGCAGTCGGTATCTTGCCGGGAGATCGTAGGTATGTTATCCGTACGACGTCATGGCGCGTGACTCGATCGTGAAGACCAGCGTCAACCTGTCGACGTCGGTCCTCCGTGCTCTGCGCCGGCTGGCGACCCGGCGCGGGGTCACCATGACCGAGGTCTTGCGGCAGGCGATCGGCACGGAGGTGTTCCTGGATGACACCCAGCAGGCGGGCGGGACGGTCCTGATCGAGGACAAGCGGGGCCGCGTCCGGCAGTTGATCTTTCGATGAGAGGAGACAGCGATGATCGTCCAGCGTGGTGAGGGTCGTTCGGACTATGGGCCCGGTGTCAGTATCGAGCTCACCGGAGACGAGGTCGCGACGGCGATCGACGCGTGGCTGGTCGCGCACAGCGTGCACGTCCACGGACCGCGCACGGTCATGGTGAACGGAGAACTCTGTCAGTCCGGTCACGTCTACGTCGACCCATCCGGGTTCGTGATCGCTGACGGTGAGAAGACGTCGGGGTCGAGGGTGACAGGAGGAGGATGACATGACGACACCGAAGGCACCGAAAACGAGCTCTCCGTACGGGTACCCCGCGGTATCTCCGTACGGGACCCCGATCCCGTCCGGGGTGTCGTACGGCGCAGACGCCGCCGCCCAGGCGCAGATGCGGCTAGCGCAGCTCGAGACGGCGATGCGTCGCATCACGGAGGCGCCGCTGGGAATTGCCGTCGTGGCCTCGGTGGACGACCAGCGCATGGTGCTGAGCCTGGGCGCCGGGGGGTTGGTCCAGGTCGCACGCCATCCGAACGCCGCGGTCGGCGATCAGGTGCTGGTCTCCCGAGAGACGATGGCGGTCGTCGAGATCATGAAGGACTGCCGACCGACCGGCATCGTCGCCACGGCGCTCGACGTCGCCCCGGGGCTGGTCCAGGTCGAGATCGCTCAGGCCCGGCGCGCGGTGCGGACGACCCGGACGGCGGTCGTCGGAGAGCGGCTGATCGTCGACCCCAGCCTGGTCTACGTGGTCGGGACCCTGGGGGTCCCGACGCCGGCGCACGCCGCCGCAGAGACCGGGGTGACCTGGGACGACGTCGGCGGGAATGAAGAGGCCAAGGAGCAACTGCGAGAGGCGGTCGAGCTCCCGTACCAGCATCCGGTGCTGTACCGCGCGTACGGCAAGCGTCCGCCCAAGGGCGTCATGCTGTCAGGCCCACCGGGGTGCATCGCGGCGGACATGCACGTGCCGTTTTTGGTCGTCCAGCCGGTCGACGGAGACTCGGGCGAGGACGGCAGCGCCGACGGCGTCTTGCTCGACGCAGGCGGCAGCATCGAGTCCCTGTGCGAGCGATTCGCCCCGGAGTCAGCGGCGGGCTTGCGGTTCTACGTTCGGTCGATGGCGGACGACGGGGACCACCGGATCCGTACCCGGGAGATCCGCACGGTGTTCTCGTCTGGGGATCGACCGTGCATCCGTGTGCGCACACGGGCAGGTCGAGAGTTGGTATGCACGCCGGACCACCTGGTAGCGGTCTCGCACGGCTTCGTTCCCGCGAGCGACCTGGACTCAGGGCGTGCGATTTTCGTTCGCTCCGAGGACCGTGGACGACGGGCTCGTCGCGGGGCCGGGCTGCTCGTTCGTGACGGTGTCGTCGGTGATCATGCGCTGGATTCCGGAGAGTTCCCCCAGGTGGACCACGTGGAGTCGGTCCGGTTTGTCGGACTCCGCCCGACGTATGACGTCTCCATGGTGCAGGCGCCCTACAACTTCGTTGCAGGCGACGGCTTCGTGGTCCACAACTGCGGCAAGACGCTCTTGGCTCGTGCGACCGCGACGTCGGTAGCCAAGGCACACGGTCGCGCCAGCGTCGCCGCCGGTGGCTTCCAGCACGTCAAGGGGCCCGAGCTCTTGAACAAGTGGCTGGGCGAGTCGGAGGCCGCCATCCGCACGATGTTCACCGAGGCTCGCGCGTTTCAGGCCGCCCATGGCTACCCGGCCGTGGTGTTTCTGGACGAGGCCGATGCGCTCCTGGGAGATCGCAACCGCGGCACCAACGTGTCGATCAACGCCACGACGGTGCCGCAGTTCCTGGCCGAGATGGACGGGTTCGAGGCGTCCTCCGCGATCTTTCTCCTGGCGACCAACCGGCCCGACTTGCTCGACGCCGCGGTCACCCGCGAGGGTCGAGTCGACCGCAAGGTCCGGGTCGGCCGGCCGTCGCCGGACGACGCGGCCCAGATCCTGGCGATCCACCTGCGCGCTCGCCCGCTCGCGGACGGCCTTGACCGCACGGACGTCGCCCAGCAGATCGCACGACAGATCTTCGAGCCGGGCCGGTGGGTCGTCCGCGACTACGGCGCCGGTGCGCAACTCGAGCTCCGCCATATGGTCAACGGCGCGCTCCTGGCCGAGATCGTCGAGCAAGCCACGACGGCGGCCCTGTTCCGTGACGTGGCCGGCGGGCGGCAGTCGGCCGGCGGGATCTGCTCGGCCGACCTCCTGGGCGCGGTCGAGAGCTTGCGGCGCGGCCAGCGCGATGTCGACCACAGCCTGGTCTTGCGCGAGCTCGCCGAGGTGGAGCGTGAGGCCGGTCGGTCATCGCCGGATCCTGCGCTCTCGTCCGCTTCGTCGACTGAACTAGCAACCCCGTCTTCCGACGCGAAAGGCCCTCCATGACGACTCCTGCGACCTCCTCTGTGACGCCGGCGACCTCCGGGAACCACACCGCCTCCACGGCTTCCGCGGCGACCGAAGCGCCGGCGGATCTCGCCGGCGAGGACGACCGCGCGTCGGAGAAACCGCCGGCGGTATCCGCGCGGATCCGGAAGCTGTTCGAGACCGAGTCCGGCGTGATCCTCCTCGCGGACGTGTCGAGCGTGCAGTGCTACGCCGCCGATCCCAAGACCGGGGCGCCGGGACCCGTCTGTCAGGTCTGGCTCCGATCCGGGGTCACGTTCTTCATCAGTTTTCCGTACAGCCGCGCGCTGATCGAGGCCGTCCGGGCGCACTATTTATAGGAGACGTTTCCGTCCCCTCTGCGCCGGGCGAGCCGGCGCATTCACCCCACCGCGCGTCGTGTCGCGCGGATGGCTAGGCCCATGGACTTGTGCGATCACGGGCCAGAACGGGCCAGAACGAATCAGAAAGGATCTTGCGATGTCACCGATCGAGTCGCTGGACATGGAGTGCCGGTACGGAGGCCGCGTGCTGCGCGTGACGCTCTACCTCAACACCGAGCAGGATCCGGAGAAGCTGCTGAAGAACCTCCGGCGGGTCGCGCGCGGACCGCGCCTGGACGCCG
>JAZJZX010000018.1:0-1129 GCA_040389445.1 Chloroflexota bacterium | reverse complement strand
CGCTCGATCATCTCGTCGACGAGGGGACCGTTCTCCCACGCGGCGAGCGGGGGGAGGTCGTCAAGGTCGTTGTTTGGCATGACGCCAGCCTACTTGCCGGTGAGCGACAGCGCAAGTACGATGTAACACATGACGGATCTTGTGACGGCCGACGTCGACCAGGCGGACGGCCTTGTTCTCACCGCGCCGATCTCCATGCGCTGGTCGCCCGGCCTGCTCGAGCGCGCCGACGCCGCCGCTGCGATGGCCGGCCCGGGGGTTACTCGTTCGGTGATCCTGCGCATGGCCTGCGAGCGGGGAATGTCCGACGTCGAGGAGATGCTGACCGCTCTGCGCACTGGACGATGACCACTTTAGACACGCGTACCACCCCGACTGACGCAGACCAGGGTGGCACGGTGCGGCAGGGAGCGGATGACCTACCTATGACGAATTCTGACACATATCAGGCAGCTTTGGAGTACGCGCGGCGCGGCTGGTCGCTGGTCGCCCTGCACTGGATCACCGCGGCGGGCCAGTGCTCGTGCGGGGCGGCCGGCTGCAAGAGCGCGGGCAAGCATCCGATCGACAAGGGCTGGCAGCGCCTCGAGCGGGGCGACACGCCGGCCCGGTGGGCGACGCCGGCCGGCGAGGTCTGCAACATCGGCATCCGCACCGGCACGCCGTCCGGGCACTGGGTGCTCGACTTTGATCCGGCCGACGCGGACTATCCGGGCCTCGATCTCGCGAAGCGCCTCGAGGTGGCCGGGCTGGAACCACACGTGCGCACCGGTGGCGGTGGGCTGCATTTCCGGTTCGCGCTCGAGCCGGGCCAGATCATCCGCAACCGCCAGAGCGCGGGCGGCGGGGCGGGCAGAACGCACGACCTACCGCCAGGGTGGGACGTGCGCGGGGAGGGCGGCCAGGTTGTCGCGCCGCCGTCCGTGTCCGGGAAGGGCGCCTACGTCGAGCTCGATGACGGCATGCACGTGTCGCCGGCGTGGCTGCTGGAAATGGTTGCTCCGCCTGATCGCATGATCCCGGATGCCGTGCGGGCCGTTGGAGGACCGACGGGGGTCGGTGGTCCGGTGGCCGATACAGCGTTCGGGGTGTCATCACATCAGGCGGAGCGAGTGCAAGCTTACTGCAC
>JAZJZX010000017.1:0-13148 GCA_040389445.1 Chloroflexota bacterium | reverse complement strand
GCTCATCGAGTGCGCGACCGCCGTCGTCCAAGAGGCCGCCGGCGGTCAACGCATCGTCCAGGTATCGGGCGAGACCCTGAACATCCTGGCCCTGTCCGACTCGTGGCTCGACCTGCCGCAGATCCCGGTTACCGCGGTTACGTCGGTGACGTTCGACGGCACCGCGCTCACCCCGGGGATCCTGTCGACCAACTACAAGCTGCGCGGCGACCGGCTGTGGCGAACCGATGGGTGGCAGACCTACGTCGGGCAGCCGTCCGATGTGGTCGTGGTCTACACCCACGGGTATGCGCCGGGCGCTCAGGAGTTGCAGATGGCCCGCTCGGCCGTGTTGTCCCTGGCGAAGGGCCAGTTCGTCAACCCGTCGGCGGTGCAGTCGGAATCGATCGACGACTACAACGTGTCGTACAACGCGATGTCCGCACAGATGGAGACGGCCCCCTTTCTGAAGGCCGCCCTGGCCAAGAAGTATGGCCGCCGCGCCGGGCTGGTGAGGATCGGATGAGCCGCGAGTCAGTACTGGCGCGCGGCCGGGCATTTCTCACCGCGGGCCTGGTCGACACTTGCCGAATCGAGCACGTTGTCGCCGAGGACACCAACCCCGTCACCGCGGCGGTGACCAAGCAGTACGACGTCATCTATACCGGACCGTGCCGGATCCAGGCCGCCACCGCGAACTGGGCCGGGCCGGCCACGGTCGCCGAGGCCGCGCTGCGGCTGGCAGCGGCCGAACTCCAACTACCTGTCGCTGGCTCCGAGGGCATCAGCATCAACGACCGGGTGATCATCCTGTCCTGCCTGCACGACACGGAGATGGTCAACCGCGTGTACGCCGTGACCGGGCTGAGCCACAAGTCCCACGCGACCACGCGGAAGCTGCCGCTTCAGGAGGTGCTCTCCTAAGTGGCCGTCCGGATCCGCGGCATGCGCGAATTGATCGCCGACCTGGAGGCGCTGCCGGAGCGGGCCGAGAAGGCGTTTCCGAAGGTCGTCAGCAAGGGCGCGCTGAACATCAAGACCGAGTGGCGGGCAGCCTGGGACGGCCTCAAGCACCCGCCGACACACATCCCGCACCTGGTGTCCGGGATCGGCTACGACACAGCCGGGAAGACACCCGTCTGGGGGGCCGACGTCGGCGTACACCCAGACAACTCGCAGGCCGCCCTCGCGCACCTGATCGAGTACGGGTCGATCAACAACGCCCCGCATCCCGCCGGCTTGCACGCGCTCGATGCGGAAGCACCCCGGTTCGTTGAGGCCGTCGGCGACGTCGCCCAGCGGCTGCTGGACGAATCATGAGCGACACCCTCGACGATCTGCACGCCCAGGCCGGTCTCGCTCTCCTGCGCGCCGACGCCGTGCTCACCGTCTTCGACGGCAAGGTGCCCGATCAGGTCGTGTCCGGCCCGGGCCCAGTCGTGCCGTACGCCCTGGTGTACAGCGAGGTGGCTTGGCCGCGCGACGGCGCCGGCAACACGCTCCAGGGCACCGCGCTCACCGCGACAGTCACCTGGACATGCCATTGCGTCGGGCTTACCGCGCAGGCGGCACGTGTCGTGCAGGGCCGCGTCAGGGCTGCCCTGTTGAACCAACGCCCGGTCATCGCCGGCCGGTCCTGCGGCCTGATCAAGCAGGACGAGGTTCTGCCGCCCAACCCCGATGAGTCCACCGGGCGCCTGGTCATGGACGCCGTGTCGACCTACTCGATGATCTCCACTCCCTGATCCCCCGCATCACCCGTCAGCATCCTCAAGGAGGTTGCCGTAAATGGCTGCCATCACTCCGTCCACTGTGACCACTGCGGGGCTGCTGGCGGCATCAGCCGCGGTGTCCGCATCCGACACCATCTCCGGCGATCTCGTGCCCGTCGGTGGCCTGCTGTACCGGGTCATCAACGCGGGCGGCTCGCCGGACTCGGTCACCGTCTCCGACGGCGGTACGACACCGGCGGGTAACCCGGGAACCGTCACCGCCGTCGTGGTCACCAACGCCACCACGAAGACCATCCTGATCACCCAGAACAACATCAACCGCAGCACCAACCTGGTGACCGTCGCCCACTCCTTCATCACCTCGGTGACCTACGAAATTCAGCGGGTGTGACCGTGGCCGAGTTCGTGTGGATGCGTCACGCGGAGAGCGGCGGCGAGCAGGCGTTCCCGGCCGGCGCCGTCGAGCAGTGGCGACTCCTGGGCTGGTCCGAGTGCGACGCCCCGGTCGAGAGCGACCCCGCCATGGTCGAGCACGTACCCCTGGCGCGGGCCGCCGTGCCGCCACCGATCGATAACGGCATCGCCGCCACGGCCGCCGACCTCAATGACGACACCAGCCCTGAGGAGGACTGATGGCCGACAGCCTTGCCGATGGCAACACCAGGGTGGCCTACGCGCCGTCCATCGCGTCGGCCACCGCCCCCACCGTGGCCGAGCTGAACGCCGGGATCCTGCTCCAGTCCATCATCACCCCCGATGGACTGATCGGCTTCGAGCCCGACACCGCGGACGTGCCGACGGGTGCCCTCAACTCGGTGTACTCCACCGTGGACATTGGCCGGGACTCGTTCTCGGGCACGATGCTGCGGCTCAAGAAGCAGACGACCGGTGACACCACGTACACGACGCTGGGCCAGCGCGGCGTGACCGGGTTCGTGGTCGTCCGCCGCTCGGTCGCCGAGACGACGGCATGGGCGTCGGGACAGGCCGTCGAGGTCTACCCGATCAAGACCGGACGGCGTCGGCGCCTCGCACCGGCCGAGAACGAGGTCGAGAAGTACGAGGTGCCGATGAAGATCTACCAGGCGCCGACCATCGACGCGGTCATCGCCTGATGGGTGCACCGTCGCCGAAGGCGAAGAAGACCAACGCGAAGTCTCTGATCGCCGCGGGCGAACTGCCGCGGCGCTCCGTCGAGGTGTGCCTGCGCCCGGACCTGTTCGCCCAGATGCAGGAACTCGAGCGGGACCTGCAACGGTCCGAGACCGAGCGGGGCGTGGCGCCCTCGCTCGCATCAGGTTCGTCGTCTCGGGCCATCGCCGAACAGTTCGAGGCGGTTCGGCAGCAGATGCTGGACGCCTCCATAGTGTTCGAGTTCCAGGCGCTACCACGCCGACGGATGGCCGCGTTGCAGGTGGAGTTCCCGCCGCGCGACGGCAACCTCGCCGACGTCGGCGCCGGTCTGAATATCGAGGAGGCGTCGCAGGCTCTGGTGCGTCGCTGCCTCGTCGACCCGGTGCTGGACGACGAGGACTGGGACGCGCTCGACGAGAAGATCTCCGACGGCCAATGGCAGATCCTCGTCAACGCGGTGTGGGCAATCTGTTCCCGGGAGGTCGAGGTCCCTTTCTCGCGGACCGCCTCGCGCATTCTCCGGAGTTCCGAGGACGCGTAGAGGCGGCTGCCTCGCTGGGAATATCCGAGAAGAGGTTCTCTGGCTGGGAGCCGGAGGAAACCCGCCTCTACGACTACGACGACGCCGGCCGGCTGAGGTCCGTAACGCTGTCGCGCGAGGTGGAGTGGGACGACGAGCAGCAGGCCCTCATGTTGGCGCTGCGCATGTACCAGGCCCAACTCTGCCCGGCCGGCCACTACCTGCCCGAGGCCGGTGCGGCGAACGCGGAGGGCCAGTACAACGCCCGGGTCCGTCGCTGCCACGCCTGCACGGCCACAGCGCAGAAAGCCGACGGGATGAGGGAAAGCCCGCACACGGGTGCCCTGCTCTACGGAGTTGAGCGGAGGTAGCTGTGGGTCGTCGCAAGGTCGAGGTCGAACTGGTTCTCGACGCCCGGAACTATCTCGACGAGACGGCCAAAACTCTCGCGGCGACGAAGGCAGCGGAGAAGGAACTCGAGGGCCTCGGCGCCGGCGCGGACAAGACCGGCGTCGACATGGAGGACCTGGCCCGCAACACGGACACGGCGACGAAGAAGGTCGGCGAGTTCGGCAGCGGCGCCCGCGGCGTCGAAGCGGACCTCAAGTTCCTGGAGGCGCGGATCGCGTCGACGAAGGACAACCTGGCCGGTCTGAACGTGCAATGGGCGCGCACCGGCGACGAGACGATCCGGACGAAGATCCGCCAGGAGACGGCGCTACTGCGGGACCTGGAGCACACCGCGAAGGCTGTCGCCGACGACATCGCCCAGCAGGTGGCCGCCGCGGGCGGGCGGGCCGGCCCGGGCTTTTTCCAATCGCTGGCCGGGGCCTTCTCCGGCGGGGCGGCCACGCCCGGTCTGGGCCCGATTCTGATTGGTGCCGCCGTCGCTGCCGCCGCGCTGGCCGCACCGACGATCGGCGCCATCATCGGCGGCGCCGTCGCGACCGGCGTCGGCTCGCTGGGCCTGGGTGTGGGCCTGCTCGCCGCGACCCACAACCCGGCCGTGAAGGATGCCCTGTCCGAGTTCGGCGGCTCCATCAAAACCATGTTCTTCGAGTCGGCATCCACCTTCAGCGGCCGGTTCATCGATGCGTTGGGGATCCTGAAGAACGCCTTCCGTGACATGGACCTGGACTCGACGTTCAAAATCGTGGCCCCGTACATCACGGTGGTGGCGAAGGGCATCGCCGGCCTGGCAACCGAGTTCATGCCGAAGTTCCGCACCGCCCTGGAGCAGTCCCGCCCGGCCCTGGAGATCCTCGCGAAGCAGCTGCCGAAGCTGGGCGACGCCCTCGGCGACTTCCTGATCATGGTGACGCGCAGCAAGGGCATCATGATGGGGTTGGACTTCGCCTTCGCCACCGTCGAGGTGGTGCTCCGCGCGGTCGGTGGGACGGTCGAGTGGCTTTCCAACCTGTTCTATGACGCGAACCGTGTCCTTGAGGCGTTCACCGGCCTGGTCGGTGGCCTGATCGGGGACAACGCGGTCGGCAACTGGTTCAAGGGCCTCAGCAATGAGCTAGCCGCCTTCATCGGCGTGGGTAACACCGCGAGCATCGTCGCCCGGGACGCGGCGGACGGCATCAGAAACATGGGCCCCCCCGCCCTGTCCACAAGCGATGCCATCGCAGCCCTCACTACCAAGATGGACGACGCTCTGGACAGCGCCCTTGCGCTCGCCCGGGCAAGCCTCGATCAGAAGCAGGCTATGGCGGACCTGACGCAGTCCTTCATCGACAACGGTCTAACCCTGGATGAGAACACGCAGAAGGGCAAAAACAACTGGCGGGCCATCCTCGACTCTATCGATGCGACCAAGCGGCAGCGCGACGAGATGATCGCCTCCGGTGTGAACACCGCCACGGCGAACATCATCTACCAGCAGAACATCGAGAAGATCCAGGCACAGGCGAAGGCGGCGCACGAGTCGGCGTCGCAGGTCAACACTCTGTCTGACGCCCTGCGTGATGTACCGAAGCTGACCCGGGCGCAACTGATCCTCCAGTTCGAGCAGTCGGGGACCATGCTTGGTGAGCACTCGGGCCAGCGCATTCAGGACGCCCGAGCATCGGGCGGCCCCGTCACCGCCGGGCTGTCCTACATCGTCGGCGATGGTGGCGTCCCCGAGGTGTTCACGCCGACGCAGAACGGCTATGTCACACCGTCGGTGCCGACATACATGGCCAACAATGCCGGTGGATGGCAGTCTGCCTCATCGATGGGCGGCGGTGCTCTGTCGCCGGTGAACCTCACGGTCAACCTGGTCGACTCCATGACAGGCCAGACGGTGCGCACGATGCTGATCACCGATGCCCTGAACCGGAACCAAGACGGAAGTCTCGTCTCGGCGGCCTACCCGTGACGTGGGAGGGTCGCGGCATTTTCGAGGTGTCCTCGGCGGACCCCGATTCGGCGACGCCCGTGTGGGTGGATCTGACCGTCTACGTCAACGACGTGGTGATGACGCCGACGCTGCGGACTGGCCGGCAGAACGATCTGGATCAGACTGAGCCGTCGCAACTCCAGCTCGTTCTTAACAACGCCGACGACCGGTTCACCTACGGCAACACTTCGTCCCCGTACGGGGCGTGGTGGGGGCCGGGTCGGCGGTGCCGCTACCGGGATGTCGTCGCGGGCGCGGTCGTGCCGCTGTTCGTGGGTTTCCTGCAAACCCCGACCGAAGGCCTGGTCACGGCGAGTATCGACCAGCGTGTCGGCATCACCGCCGTTGACCGGCTCGGCCGGCTCCAGAACTCCCGGACGCTGATCTCGACGCTGGCCGAGCACATCATCTACAACGCCGGCCAGGCCATCCGGGGCTACTGGACGTTCAGCCAGATTCCCTCGGCGGACTATTTCAAGCTGAGCGACCAGGCACAGTGGACGGATAACTTAGGCGCGGCTCTTCTGAGTGTCCCGACCGATACTGGCGCACCCTCGATCTCGGCGGGCGGACCTGTCGCCGCCGACGAACTCGGTGTCGTGTCGCTTGCGGCAGCAACCGGAACCACGGCCGGTCGGGCCATCATCACTGCCGCGCCCGACATCCGGGTTGTCGGGCCGTGGCCTATAGCGGCAGGTCAGGCGGTCACCCTGGTCGGATGGTTCAGCCCCGCCCTCCCGGCCGATCCTCGTACCGCCATTCCGTTGACTCTGATCACGGCCAGCAACGTCATCACCATCGATTTCAGCGCCGGCGCGGGAGCCCCGCTCACCATCAGTTCCACGGGGGCTCTCGTCGGCTCACTGTCCGCCGACTATCTGACGAACTCGCAGTGGACGCCGGTAGCGTTCCGATACGACTACACGGTGCCGTCGCTGGAGGTTTGGATCCGATCCGCCCGTTACACGGTGCCGCTGGTGGGAGCTCCCCCAGCGAGCGAGTCGATTCTGGTTTTCTCAGCCCCAACGGACTATGCGGGCCAGGTCGGGCACGTCCAGCTCTACATCGGCACCGACTACACCTACGCCAAATTTCTGGCCCAGTACCAGATGGCATACACGGTTCTAGAGCGGCAGACAACCGGCGATCGGATCCGACTGATCGCCCAGTACGCCGGCATTCCCGACGCCGAGCTGCTCCAGGTCGACAAGGGACAGTCACTCATGCAGGCCGCGTCCTTGGCCGGCCAGACGCCACTGGATGCGATGCAGGACGCCGCGCGTACAGAGCAGGGACTGCTCTATGTGGACGGCAACGGGAACTTGGTCTTCAGGGATCGTCGCAGCCTCTACAACATCTAGGGAGAGTCGTGCAGGGATACACCTACGTCGAGTGTCTGACGACGATGCAGGCGGCGGGCCCAAACCTCACCGCGTCCAATACGCCGACGTCGCTTCTGAACGCTCAGGCAAAGACCTACCTGAAGCCGGGTTTCTTCGACCGGCCGGGCAAGGCCGTCCTCATCGAGTTCGCCGGCCAGTTGGGCAACATCGTCACCACGCCCGGCACGCTGACGCTTGACGTGCGCATGGGTCCGACATCGAACATCATCGTGTTCAACGGCGCGGCAATGCAACTGTCGTCGACGGCACACACCGCGCTGCCCATCGAGGGTCGCGTCAAGCTCACCTGCCGCAGCATCGGCAACGGCACGACAGCCACACTCATGGGCCAGGGCCGGGTGACCGCCCAGGCGCTGTCACTAACCGCCGTCGCGGACTCGACCACAACGCCCGCAACGCTGCTCATGCCCAACACGACGCCGGCGGTCGGAACCGGCTTCGACTCCACCGTCGCGATGGTGGTCGACCTCTTCGGAACCTTCTCGCTCAACAACGCGAACGCGATCCAGATCCACCAGTACGAACTCTACGAGTTGAACTGAGCCATGCCGGCTCCGCTGTATCGTCCGAGCGGGCGGCGGTCGCCGCTACGACGTCGAGCCGAAGGCGGCGCGCAAGCCATCCGGGCCGTCGGCGGGCTGCCCCCTCCCGTGCTGGAGATCCCTTTCTCGTGGATCGCGACGCCGCTGACCCGCAAGCCGACGACGGCGATCACCCGGGCCGAGGTCGGTCAGGCCGGCGGAGCTACCGCGCTGGCGGTCGCTTCCGATGCCAGGGTGCGGCAGTTCGGCACCAACACAGCGCGAGTAACACTGGACTCGGCCGTTGACGCGGACGCGGGAAACCTGGCCACGTTCCTGACACTGACCCAGTCGGTGCCGCGACCCCGGCAACCCACGCTCACCTTCAACCTGCTAGCCCGCACCGATGTGGAATGCCTGCTGATCCTCGGCGTGCAACTGGCTCAACGCATCCGGATCACGGGCGCGCCGGCCGGCACACCGCCGGGCGCAGTCAATTTCACGGTGGAGGGCATCGCCCACACCCTGGGCGTCGACAACCGCACCGTCACCTGGTCCACGGCGGCGCTCGTCGGCGTGCCGGTGCTCACCAACATTGCCACCGATGACTACACCCGCACCGTGGCCGGCGGCTGGAGCAATGCGACGCCCACAGGCCAGACGTGGCTGAACGACTACCCCGACGCTGACGCGAACGTTGCCGCCGGGGTCGGCACACTCCAGCCATCAATCCTGGCGGACAACTACAACTCGTGGCTCGCCGTCGGCACTCCCGATGCGGAACTACGCGCGGACTTCCAGCTGAGTACCCTACCGGCGTCGGGCTCGCTCCGGTTCGGCCTGGTCGCCCGGGCGATCGACGGGGATAACTGCTACCGGTATGACGCTGACCTCAGCGTGTCCGGCAACGTGACCCTCTCGCTGGTGCGGGTGACGGCCGGGGTCGAGTCGACTCTGGCGTCCCGGATCACTGCCGGAATCTTCGCGGGGGTCTGGTACACGCTGCGGATGCGGATCTACGGTACCGCGCTACAAGGCCGCATCTGGCGTACCGCCAACCTTTCTCCGGCTCTCATCGAGATCACCGCGACTGACAACAGCAACATGGCAGGTACCAGCGCCGGGGTGTTCGTGCGAAATAACACCGCACTGACAACGGCCGTGTTCTCGGTCGACAACGTGCTGATCGGCGTCGACAGGGACACAGGCGGAGCCACCGCAGGTCCGTGGTTCCGGTGGGGCTCCTCCGTATTCAGCGGACCCGACGTCCGCCCGTTCTGAGGAGACGACTTGCCTTCCGTTGCGCCGTTTACTCAGACCTGGACGGATGGAGTCTCGTCGTCGAGCGAGATGAACAACTACGTCCGCGACCCCCTCAACTTCCTGCTCCGACCGCCGATGGCCGAACTCCGCCAGATTGTGGCGCAGACCCTGACTACCGGCGTGGCTGCCGCCCTGACATTCACTGCATCCGATGTCGATCAGGACTATCTGGGCGGCACGGGCCACAGCAACAGCGTCAACACCAGCCGCTACACGGCGAATTTCTCGGGCTGGTATCAGGTGTCCGGGCAGGCGTCGTATGTCGCGAATGCGACGGGGCGGCGTGGCGCTCTCTGGGCCGTCAACGGGACACCGATAGCCTCGGGCCAGCTGATTGGTCCGGCGACGGCCGCGTCCGATATCGAGTTCGGGGCGCGGGTCAAGTTCGTGTACCTGAACGCCGGTGACTATGCGGAGCTTCTCGGGTTCCAGGAATCCGGCGGAAACCTTGCGACGATCGTCTCGTTCAACACGGTTCTGTCGGGGGCGAGTATCAGGTGGGTGAGCAACTGATGTGCGACGACCTACCCGACGACGAGTGGTTGGTCATCCGGCATGGTGGCGGAACCTGGGCGTGGAACCTAGGCCCGGCCGACGACGAGGCCCGCTACGACCTGGTCGCCCGCGCCCGGGTGGCGTGCGGCTACCCGACCGGCCTGGACTGGTTCGCGGACCCGGAGCAGGCCCAGATCACCGTGAGCCCGGGGGAGCCACACCAGACCTTGCTGGCGCGGGCCACAGTCGGCACCCTCGCCGACCTTGCTGCGGTTGATGCCGGCAGGCTGGCGGAGCTGCTCGAGCACCTGGCCGCGCAGGACCGGCAGCGCCAGGTCGACGCCGCGCTCGCGGTGCTCGGGCAGTTGGACCCGGCCGCGCTCGCTGCGGTGCTGGCCCATCCCGATGTGCAAGGAGGTGCGGCATGAGCCGCTGGACCGATCTGGCCGAGTGGCGCGGCCCCGTCGTCAACGAGGGTGACGGCGATGGCAGGCCAGGCGAAGCGGAGGACCGTGCCGTCGAGTGTCGCGGCCTGGTTCTGCACATCGCGGACGGCTACTACGGGGGCACCATCTCGTGGCAGGGCAACCCGGATGCCGAGGTGTCGAGTCACTTTGTGGTGGCCGGGCCCCGAGACGTCGCCAAAGGCACGGCTGATGGCAAACTCGCGCAGACGGTCGACACCGACGACAGGGCGTGGACCCAGCGCGACGGCAACGGCCGCTGGCTCAGCATCGAATGCTCGGGATTCAGCGGCGACGCTCTTTCGGCAGCCCAGATCGAGGGCTGTGCCCGGATCCTCGCCCGCGGGCACCAGGTGTACGGCTATCCGCTTCAGCTCGCTACGAGCCCGGCCGGGCGTGGCCTGGGGCATCACAGTATGGGCACGGCCGGCCGGTCGGTGCCGACCGACACGTGGACCGGTGCGACGTGGGGTCACGAGACCTGTCCGGGCCCGGCGATCGTCGCCCAGAAGCCGGCGATCTTGGCGCGGGCCATCGCCATCGTAAGCGGTTCTCAGGAGGATGATGTGGTACTCACACCGGACCAGGCCGCCGCGCTCGGACTCGTTGGCGAGTTGGCGTGGCGCATGGATGCGCTCTACTACGACCTGCCTGCCACGCGGGGCGGCGCCTATCAGGGCAAGCCGGAGGGCATCAATCGCCTTCATGCTGGCCTTGCCTCGATCGCTGCCGACCTGGACGCGCTGAAGGCGGCCGTGGCGGCGCTCGCCGCGCCGGCGCCGGGTGTTCTGACCGAAGCCGATCTCCTCGCCGTGCAGTCCTCGGCGCAGGCCGGCGCCCGGGCCGGTGTCAACGGCGCGACGGCCGTGATCCACGTCGCGCCCTGATGGCCGACGGCGGCGATGCGTACGACCGCGGTCATGTGGACGGCGGTATCGCCGAGCGGCTCGCAGGGCACGACCGGCACTTCGCGCGCATCAACGGCTCGCTTGAGGATGTCGCCCGGGCGCTGGCCGCACTGACCCTGGCGGTGCAGCGTCTCGGCGACCAGGCCATCGCCCGCGACGCGACGGTGCTCACCACGGCGGCCGCCCTGAAGGACGCGGACGACGCCCGGCGGGACAAGTCGGAGCAGTCGTGGTCGCCGTGGCAGAAGTCCATCGCGGTGCTGGTCGCGCTGGCCAGCATCATCGGCGTCGTCCTCGCCGTGCTCACCCTGATCCGATAGCACTACCCTGCGGCCCAGACTCCCGCCGTGGGCCACCCACATCCGACTGGATCCCTCCGTGGAGAACCTGCAATATCTGGCCGGCTGGATACCGCAGACCAGCGCCACCGCCGTGCTGCTGGCGGCCGTCTGGGCGGTGCTCCAGGGCCGCATCATCCCGCGCTCGACCCATGAAGAGGTGCGCCGCGACCGCGACGCATACCGGACCGGGGCCGACACCGCCCTGGCCGCGACCCGCGAGATGGCGACTAACGTCGCGCGGCTCACGGCCGCTGTCGAGCAGCTGGCGGCGTCGCAACGTGAGACGCTGAGCCTCGTACACCAGCTCCTACCGGCCCGGCCGCAATGAGGTGGCCGTGGGCTCGGTCGCGTGACGACGGCAAGGCCAAAGCCGTGCAGGTCGAGGCCACCGAGGCCCTGGCCCATGCCCGGTCGCAGCGGCCCAGGATCACCGAGGCCCTGCTCGTGGCGAAGGCGCTCACGCGGCAGGCCGATGCGTTGGCGCACGATGTCGAGCGGGCACTACGACTGCCCTGACTGCTCGTCGCAGCCGTCCTCGCGCCACTCGTCCCGGCAGGTCCAACACAGTACGAACCGGTGGCCGCGCGGATGGCCTGTGGCGCGTGTTCGGTGCGGGAACCACGGCCGGGCAGGTCGCCACCATCGTGCTGGCCGCGCTCACGGCGGCCGCCGTCTACGTCGTCCCGAACGGGCCGGCGAGCGACAACCCGACGCGGTAGCCCGAGAGAGCGCTCTCCGACCACAACGCAAAATAAGAGCCCGACGTTGACAGATGATTCGATCATCTGTCAACGTCGGGCTCCCTTCTTCGTCTTACCCCTCGGCGCGGTGGAGGAGCCGCCGCCACCAAGCGCGGTCGCGCTTGGCCAGGTCGACGATCGGCTCGGCGGCGAGCACCGCGAGCGGGTAGTCAGTCAGCTCGGGGAACAGGCCGGGCAGCGTGGGGCGGCGGCAATCGTAGAAGTACATCTCGCTGGCCACGTGGAACAGGGCCTTGTTGCGGGATCCGCCAGCATCCAGGATTGCGCGGGCCTTGGCGCGGAGCCGGTCGAGGTGCGCGGCGCGCAGTCGCGCATCGTGCTTCCGGCCGCATGCCTCGACCTCGGCCCAGGTTACGGTGGTGCGGGTGGTGGCGTTCATGGGTGCTCTCCCTTGACTACGGGGTGTCTGGCCTGCTGGCCACCGCTCCCCACGCTCCACATGGGAGCGTGGGGACGGAGACCCGAGGGCCTCACCGGACCAGGGCGTCAAGCTCGGCTGCAGCCGGCGCGGCCACCGGCACCCGGCCGGGGCTGGTCGGCGCGGTAGCTTCCTGCTGGCGGGCGATCCGGGCCCGGTACGCCTTGGACCAGGCCGCCTTGTCCGCGCGGCTCTTGCCGTCGTAACCGGCGCGCTTCCGGGCGGCCTTCTCGGCCTCGGTGACGCGCACCTTGACGGGTGCTGGTGCCTCGATCTCGACGGGCTCGACTTCCGGCTCGGCGATCGCCGTGCGGTCCGCCTTCGTGGCGTGACTCTCCAGGATCATGAATCCGGCGACGATGAGGACACCGAAGCCACGCTGGCCCCAGTTGCTACCGGCGAACACGTTCGCCGCGAGGCTCAGCGTGCCGCCGAACATCAACAACCGGAAGCCTGACTTGCGGAACGGGTGACTGAAGTCCACGAGCATCGACACCTTGCCGACGATGGCGATACCGTCGATGAACGCGGGCACGGTGTAGGACTCCCAACCGAGGCCGAGCATCTGTGATACGTGCACGATGTGGCGGGCGCTGATCGCGGCGGCGCCGATCATGAAGATCCAGACGACGGCCCGGATCGCGGTGAGCGCCTTGTTGCTGCGCTTGCTCATGTGTGCCCTCCTCAGGGCTCGACCGCGGGGCACACCTGTCGGGTGCTCCTGCGCGGTGTGGTGCTGTGGTCATTGGCCTGATCGCCACG
>JAZJZX010000016.1:0-2722 GCA_040389445.1 Chloroflexota bacterium | reverse complement strand
GGGCGCGCACATTACCTGCCCCTCGCGCCTCCGCCCCGCACGCCCCGCGCCTCTGCCAGTTTGTACAACGCCCCGCCGGCCCCTTGTACGTTCCGGCGGTTGACGCTCGGAGGTCCGATGGCCGGTCGATCCAAGTTCACCGCCGAGCGCCGGGCCGTCATCATCCGGGCGCTCGAGAACGGCTCCAGCTACCGGGCCGCTGCTGGCGTGGCCGGCATCGACGAGTCCTCGCTCCGCGACTGGCTCGCCCGAGGTCGGGAGGCCGGGGAGTCCTCGTCTTACCGGGAGTTCGCCGAGCAGGTGCGCCAGGCCGAGGCGGGGGTGGCGAGCCTAGTCGCCAAGGTCATCGTCGACGCGGCCAAGGATGACCCGAAGTGGGCGGCGTGGTACCTCGAGCGTCGAGATTCGGCGTTCTCCCCGCCGGCGACCCGGCGCGAGATCACCGGGGGTGCGCCGATCGTCGTGGAGTTGAAGTTGGCCGGCGGTGACATGGCCCCGATGCTGCGGCCCGTGCCCGAACTCCCGGCCGGATGACCCGAACCGCTCAACCTTCTCGGGGGGAGGTCGTTCCGCTCCGTGCTCCTGGCATGGAGATCGTGCTTCCGCCGATGCATGTCGGCCAGCTCGAGGTCTTCAACGACCCGGCCAGGTTCAAGGTGGTCTGCTGCGGGAGGCAGTGGGGGAAGACGACGCTCGGCGCCGTGGAATGCGTGGACGTGGCGGCCCGTGGCGGGTCGGTGTGGTGGGTCGCCCCGTCGTTCCCGGTCGGGGAGCTCGGCTGGATCGTCATCGAGGCGCTGTGCCGGCAGATCCCCGGCGCTCGTTTCGAGGGGCGGCCGGTGTGGCGGGTCACCCTTCCCACGGGAGGCACGATCCAGCTTCGGTCGGCGGACAACCCGGACTCACTCCGTGGCGCGACCCTCGACCACGTCGTGTTCGACGAGGCGGCGATGGCGAAGCAGGGCGCGTGGCCGGTTCTTCGCCCGACGCTGGCGATTCGGGGAGGAACGGCGACGTTCATCTCGACGCCGAAGGGCCTGAACTGGTTCAACGACCTCTTCGAGGACGCGGAACGGCGGTCGCTGTGGGCTCGGTGGCGGTTCCCGTCGACGTCGAACCCGCATCTTCCCGACGAGGAGGTCGAGAAGGCCAAGGCGGAGATGTCCTCGTTCATCTTCGCCCAGGAGTACCTGGCGGAATTCGTTTCGGCCTCGTCGGGGCTGTTCCGGGCCGAGTGGTTCAAGTACTGGCACACCCCGGAGGGTTCCCCGGAGATCTATGCGGTCGGTGATAACTGGGTGCCGAAGGCCAAGTGCCGGGTGTTCTCCACCGTCGACCTGGCGTGGTCGCAGGACGAGGACGCGGACTTCACGGTCATCAGCACATGGGCCATGACCCCGGAGCGGCAGTTGCTGCTGCTCGACGTGACCCGGGGGCACTACGAGGCGCACCAGATGGGGCCGATCCTGCAGGGCGTCTACGAGCGCCACCGCCCCGCGTACATGGTCGTGGAGCGAACGACCAAGCAGCTCGCCATCGTGGCCGACCTGGAGGCGACCGGACTTCCCATCCGGGAGGTCCGTCCCGACAAGGACAAGATCAGCCGCGCCCTGCCGGCGGTGGCCCGGATGGAGTCCGGGAATGTGTGGTTCCCGGCCCGATCCGACTGGATGCGCGACCTCGAGGAGGAGGTCCTGGCCTTCCCCCTCGGCAGGCACGACGACTTCGTCGACACGCTGGCCTACGCCGTCCTGCAGATCGCCAAACGCTCGGTCTACGAGGACCGCGGCCCCGAGTTCGTCTGAGGAGGTTCCTTGCCGCTGTTTCGTCGCCGTCGCAAGGCGGCATCCGTGCCTGTGGAGGTCGCGCCGAGGCTGGTGGAGATCCTCCGCACCTTCGACGGCACTTTGGGCTCCTACGGGACGGTCTACCGGCAACTTGCGCCCGTGCGGACGGTCGTGGACTTCCTCGCCGACGCGGTCTCGACGACCTCGCTCAAGGTGCATCGTCGGACGGCCTCGGGACGCCCCGAAGTACGGGATCACCCGCTTTCCGTGCTCCTGCGGCACCCGAACCCCGAACTGACCACGGAGCGGCTCGTCGCCGGCACCGTCCGGGACGTGGCGGTGTACGGGATGGCCTACTGGCGCAAGATCGAGCGCGGAACCCAGAAGTGGGTTGTTCCGCTTCCGCCGTACCGGGTCATTCCTCGTGGCGGCGACCTGCTCGCGCCTTCCCGATTCGACCTGCAGATCCCCGGACAACCTCCGGTGACGCTCTCGCGGGACGAAGTCGTGCTGTTCCGCACCTACGACCCGGAGGACCGAAGGGTCGGAGCGTCCAAGTTGGAGGCCCTACGCACGATCCTGGCCGAGGAGGTCGAGGTCTCCCGCCACCGAAGGGAGTTCTGGCGTAACGCGGCCCGGCGGGAGGGTGTCATCAAGCGCCCGCTGGACGCCCCACCGTGGTCGGAGGACGCCCGGGACCGCTTCCGGGAGAGCTGGCGCGGCAGGACAGCCGGAACGCGCAACGCGGGGCTGACCGGCATCCTCGAGGAGGGTATGGACTGGGTCCCCGACTCGTTCTCCCCGAAGGAGTCCGAGTTCGTCGAGGGTCGCAAGTTCATCTTGGAGGCCACGGCCCGCGTCTTCAACCTTCAGGTCGCGTTGCTGGGCCTGACCGAGACCGCGACCTTCGCCAGCCAGAAGGAGTTCTCGAAGTC
>JAZJZX010000015.1:0-12682 GCA_040389445.1 Chloroflexota bacterium | reverse complement strand
CGCCGCCGCCGCCGACGCCGACGCCGCCGCCGCCGACGCCGCCGACGCCGCCGCCGACGCCGCCGCCTACGCCGCCGCCGACGCCGCCTACGCCGCGCGCGGTGGGCACTTCTCCTGGCTGGCCGGACGGCTGGTTGAACACCTCCGCAACGCCCCCGTGCTCGTCACGGCCTGAACCCCGCACCGACCGCAAAACGGCCCCCGGTGTGTGCCGGGGGCCGGAAGACACGAAGTGAACGGAGATCACAACATGTCCAACCGGAAGCCTAACAAGGTCGCGGTCTACTTCTTCGCCGAGAAGCCGCTGATCGGCGGGATCTGGGTCTTCAACGCCGCGTGCTGGATCTACTCGGCCGCCATGTCGCTGAAGACATACCGGCTTCGGGTCGCCGTCGAGAAGAGCATCGCTGACCGTGCCGCGTTCTACGGCGGCCCGCGATGACCGCCCTCGACCAGCTTTCCGCCGACGAGATGTTCGGCCGCATCACCCACGCCCAGGCCGACACCGCACGCACCCACCTCCTCGGCGTCGTCCTGGACCTGGTCCGCGCCGCCCACGCAGCACAGTGGACCCACGACTCGTACGGGCCGTCAGACGACCGTGAACACGTGTGGCGGGCACCGTACCCGCGCACCGAGAAGGTCACCTTCTGGCGCGGAGTGTGCGAAATGCAGACCAGGCCGGGAGCGACACCGCGCTGGTCGGTGCGGCCAGAGACGGCGGTTGAGGTGGAGCAGATGCTGGCGTTGGTGGGGCTGCGCGCCCAGATGGCGGGGGCGGCGTGACCGCGCTCGTCCTGCTCCCCATCGCCACCGGTCTGTTCGTCGCCGGCGGCCTCATCTTCGCCCCGCTCGCCTATCGCCGCGGCGTCAACGCCGGCAAGGCCCATACCGCCGACATCACCGCCTGGGGTCTACCGGCTTATCCGGTCCAGGTCGGCCGGCACGCCATGACCGCACGAGAATCCCGGGCCCGGTATTGGGCCCAGCTACGGGCGTGGTGGGCGTCGACCGCGCCGAGGGATGTTCACGCACCGGTCGAGCGGGCGTTGGCGCGGCAGGCGCAGGTACGGCAGGCGATCGGGCGGCCGCCGGCACAACTCGTGAGGAGAGCGGCATGACCACGTGGAAGTTCCCCGATGCTCTCGGCGGCGGCGAGTACGAATCGCAGGCCATCCTCAACACACCGCCCGGCATGGTGGCCTTCACCTTCAGTGGCAGCGTCGTCTACATCCACAAAGGGCTACTGACCGAGCCCATCCCGGCCGAGCCGGAGCCGGGGGCGTACCTCATCGGCGGGGTGGTCTGTGTGCGGTTCCCGGACGACAACCACGACCCATGGTGGGCGGTCGCCACACCCGGCGTCGGCCAGGTCTGGCACGACTGGCACGACGCCGTGGAAGCCCTCGGCGGTCCTGATGTCACCATCGTGCGGCTCGTGCCGGCGGTTGAGGTGGAGACGGAGCTGCCGTGGGAGGGCGTCTCGATGTACCAGTCGTTCATCAAGGTCGGTCCGCCCGACGAGGACCGTGAAATCCCCGTGACCATCGACTTCCGCACGGGCGCCGGCCCGATGGACTGCCTGCTGGGCGATGACACCGCTGAGGCTATGGCTGGTGCGTTGCTGTCGGCGGCCCGGAAAGCACGCGAGGCGACGGCATGACCCCGGAAAATCACGAGGACTGCGCCGGCTGGATGAAGGCACAGTTTCTCGAGCTAGGCGCCGACGTCACAGTGTCGACCGTCCCGCCGCCGATCAAAACCGTCTACGAGCAGGATCCGTTCGTCTGTCCGCACGGCACCGTGTTCTACCACGAGCCGACGTCGGAGCAGATCGCCGAGTGGGCCAGGGACGGTGTGCGATGACCGACTTCCAAGCCACCGCCTGGGTCGCCGTGCTCCTCCTCGGCGTACTCATCCTGACCCTCACCGCATACATCGGCCGGCCAGAACAGGACGTGGAGCCGGCCCAGCCGTGCCCCGGGCCGCTGGTGTGGTTCGAAACCTTCGACGGCCAGGAAGCCGTCTTCGAGTGCTGCTGCGGCTACCTCGCCACGACCGGCAACTTCCACGACGAGGCGCACGCGGCGACGCCGCTGATGAAGGAGGGGATGGCGGCGTGACCGGCGACTTGACCGAGATCCATGACCCGGTGTGGGTAGAGACGCTGGTCCGTCGCACCTACCTGCCCGAACCGACACCCCTCGACGTCTGTGAGGGCTGCGAAGAACCTACGGACACCCCTCCGGTCTGTCGGGGCTGTGCCGACCTCGAGGCGGCTGTGGCGTGGGCGGGGGAACGGCCGTGAGCAAGTTCGTCGCGCCGATCCGGCGGCACGAGACCGCCCGCGGCCATAGCTACAAGGATGCCCAGGGCACCCGGGTGCCCGGCGTCACCACCATCATCGACAGCGGCCTCCCCAAGCCGGCCCTCATCAACTGGGCCGCCAACGCGACCGCCGAGTACGCCGTCGATCACTGGGACGACCTCACCGACCTCAAGCCGGCCGCCCGACTCAAACGGCTCCAGGGCGCCCGGTACGAGTCGAAGGACGCCGCCGCTCGCCGCGGCACCGAGGTCCACACCGCGGCCGAGCAGCTCATCGCCGGCAAGTCCGTCCAGGTACCCGAAGAGATCGCCGGCCACGTCGAGGCCTACGCACGGTTCCTCGACGAGTTCAAAGTCGAACCCATCCACGTCGAGTTCTCCTGCGTCTCCTACCGCTGGGGGTACGCCGGCACCGCCGACCTGTGCGCCCGGCTCACCCTGCCCGACAAAGGCCCGAAAACACTGCTGATGGACCTGAAGACAACCCGGTCCGGGATCTTCGGCGACGTCGGGCTCCAGCTGGCCGCCTACCGGTACCCCGACGTGTGGATTGTGGACGGTGAAGAGATCGACCCCGTTGAGGTCGACTACTGCGCCGGCATCCACGTTCGCAGCGACGGGTACGACTTGGTCCCGGTCGAGGCCGGCGAGGCCGAACACAAGTCGTTCTTGTATGCGCTCAAAGTGGGCGAGTTCGCGAACCGGTCGCGCGACCTCGTAGGCGCGCCGATCGTCTCGCCGACGACCTCAACCTTCCGGCTGACGAGGGAGGCGTCATGATCGGGAGGCCAGCAGTCCCTGCGGCGACTCGATTCTTCCAGTACGTCGGCCAGCGCGATGACTGCTGGCTCTGGACCGGTGGTACCAGCCGGGGCTACGGCATGTTCTGGAACGGCCATGCGCGAGTGAAGGCTCACCGCTGGATCTACGAGCACATGCGCGCGGATATTCCAGACGGCCTACAGATCGACCACCTGTGCCGCCAGACCAAATGCGTGAACCCGTGGCACATGGAGCCAGTCACGCCGCGCGTCAACGTTCTGCGCTCAGAGAACCGCGCCGCGCTCGGCGCGCGCAGAGACAACTGCCTCAACGGGCATCCGCTCACCGATGGCGGGACCCAACGGATCTGCCGGGTGTGCCGGCGAGATGCCGATCGCCGCCGATACCGTGCCCGACTGCTGGAGGAAGCCTCATGACCGTCGACATCGCCCGCATGGACTCCAACGCCGTCGCCGTCCTCGGCGGCGCCAACGACGCCATGGCCCGGCTCGGCCAGTGGGTCGAGGCCGCCCGCAACGCCAACCGGCTCGTCGCCCCGCTCATCGACACCGCGTTCGTGCCCGACGCCTACAAGCCGAAGATCGACCCGCGGGCCACACCTGAGCAGAAGGCCGAGGCCCGGCAGATGGCGATCAACAACGCCACCGCCGCGGTACTGCAGGGCCTCACCCTCGGCGTCGACCCGCTGGTCGCGTTGCAGCAGATCTACATCATCCACGGCCGGCCCGGCATGTACGCCAAGTTCATGGTCGCCCTGATCCAGGCCCACGGGCATGAGGTGTGGACCGAAGACCTTTCCGACACCCGGGCCGTGGTGTGCGGCCGGCGCCGCGGCTCCGAACACACCGAGCGGGTCACCATCACCATGGACATGGCCCGCAAGGCCAAGTGGACGTCCAACGCCAAGTACACCGAAACCCCGCAGGACATGCTGTACGCCCGCGCGGCCGGCCGGGTCTGCGACCGGATCGCCTCCGACGTCCTCAAAGGCATCACCACCGTCGAGGCCATCCAGGACGAGGTGTACTCGACGTCGGCCGAGGTTGGGCCGGGCACGCGCACGGTGGTGCCGCGGAAGCGGGCCGCGGCCCCGGCGATCGAGGCGACCACGGTCGAGGAGCCGTCGCTGGACGAGGCGGAGCCCGTCAGCGACCCTGAGGAGCCTACGGTCGCGGCGCCCCGGCCGATCACCCAGCCGCAGCAGCGCAAGCTCCACGCCCTGCTCCGCGAGCACGACATGTCCGACCGAGAGGTCGCCCTCGTCTGGATCGCTGGGGTGCTCGAGCGGGAGATCGAGTCCACGAAGGACCTGAGCGTCGACGACGCCAAAGCCGTGATCGACGCGCTGGAGAACCTCGGCGACGCAGAGCCGGCGCTCGACGGGGACGACTGGCCGGCCGTGGCAGGTGAGGGCGCATGACCACCGAGACCGTCTCCACTGAGTGGGGCCTGGTCATTCCGGCGCCGGCGCCGTGGCTCAACGCCAACCGGGGCATGCACTGGGCCGAGCGGGCCGAAACGGTCAAGATCTGGCGCGACGCGGCCCACATCCACGCCCGGGCCATGAAGCTACCCAAAGCGCTGGGGCGCATCCACATCCTGGCCACCCTGCACTTCACCGAGAACCGCAAACGCGACGCCCACAACTACTACCCGACCCTGAAGGCCTGCGTCGACGGGCTGGTCGACTACGGGCTCATCGCCGACGACAACGACGACCACCTCGACGGCCCGGACATCCGAGTCGGCGAGCGGGTCCTGAAACGGGGCGTGGTCGTGCTGACGATCCGCGCGCTGGAGGTGACCGGGTGATCGACCCCGACTACCTCGCCGAGGTCGCCATCGGCGGTGCCGTCCGGGTCCGCGACGACGACCCCGACGCCAACCTCCGCTGGCTGCGCACCCAGGTACGGCCCGACGAGTACGAGGCGCTGATCTTCGTCCTGTTCGCCGCGGTACCGATCGAGGTGTCGTGGTCGACGCTGACCGAATGGACGCGCAAGGTCGGCGGGCCGGACACGATCAAGGCCGTCACTGAACGGCGGCGGATCCTCAACGAGGCGCTGGCGCCGAAAGTCGTCGGCGTGTCGCGATCGCGGAGAAGCGTGAACAAGTCACACCCACGGGACAGCGTGGCGTCGTGAAGAAGCACCACTTCGCGCCGGACACCCGTGGCTCGCCGGACCACCAAGGCCACTACCCATGCCGACTGTGCGGACTCCCTGAAGCAAATCGGCATCACCGCGAAGTGCCGGTAGATGTGCTTGGCGAACGGATCAACGGAGAGGGGGAAGCCGGTCCATGGGAGACGTAGCGACGTCAGGCCGACTGCGGCATCCCGTCTTTCGCACTGGCGAACGCGACCCGATCGACCCGTACAAGCGACGACTGATCTACGAACGGGATGGATACGCCTGCGGCTACTGCGGATGGCAACTCGAGCCCGACTGTCGTGCGCCGGGGGCCGTGCTGCAACTCGACCACATCATGCCGTGGTCGGCGATGGGCAGCGACCGTAGCGACAATCTCAGGTCGCTGTGCGGCCAGTGCAACGAGGAACGGTCTAACTACGTAGACGACAATCCGCCGCGAGTCACCGGCGTCACCCGGTCCTGCTACTGGTGCGCCTTGCGCCACGACGACCTTCCCGAACATCTGATCGGAGTCGAGATCGAGGAGCTGAGTCGCGTCTTCGCCTACTGTGGACGGTGCAGCCTGACGTCGTGGGTGCCCGACGAAGGCTGGCTCCTATGACGTGGGTGCGCTTCGACGACGGCTTCCCCATTCATCGCAAGCTGGGTCCGCTGGACGATGCCACCTACCGGCTGGCGAGTGAGGCCATCTTCTGGTGCTCGCGGAACCTGACCGATGGGCGCATCGCCGCGGACGAGTTGGAGAGTATATGCCGTAGGGCCACGAAGGACCGGGCCGCCAAGCTGGTCGCCCGCGGCCACTGGCACGCCGCCGACTTCGAGTGCCCGAGCGACAAGTGCCCGAAGCCCGGGCCGGACGGTTGGGTCATTCACGACTACTTGGAGTACCAGTTCTCCAAGGAACGGGTCCTGGCTGATCTAGCGGCGAAGGCCGAGCGGACTCGCCGGTGGCGTGATGCGAAGAAGAACGGCAAGGCTCGTGACGGTACCGGTGATGACGCCGGTGACGCGTCACGAGATGCGTCTAGTGACGGTGCTAGTGATGCTTCCCCGTCCCCGACCCCGTCCCCGCCCCGAAGGAAGGCGGGGGACGGGGGTCCCCCGAAGCGAGCACCCGCCGCCGCTGGCGACGGGGCTGCGGCGGTGCTCGAAACGCAAGGGCGCTCGGCGTCGTGTCCGAGGTGCGCCAACGGTCTCGAAAGTGCCTACCACCTGCGCGTTTGCGCCGTCGATGCGCTTGAAGATCTTGTCGAGGATGGTGCCGCATGAGTCGCCTGATGAGCGTTTCCCTCACCGAGCAGGCCGTCGTCGACCGGACCAAAACCGTCACCCGCCGTCTCCGCTGGCGGTTCCTCAAGCCCGGCGACCGGCTCACCCTGGTCCGCAAGGCCATGGGCCGCAAACGCCGCGACGGCACCGTCGAACCGCTGATCCGGTTGGCCGAGGTCGAGGTGGTGTCCGTCCGCCGGGAACAACTCCTCGACATCACCGACGACGACGTGGCCCGCGAGGGCTTCCCGGGTTGGACGGCGGCGGCGTTCGTCACTGTGCCCTCACTCCCCACTCACGCACCGAGCACGCCAAGTCTGAAGGCCTCGAGGCCCTCGACGACCTGGAGCACGCCCGGCAGGTGTTCGTCCGGCTCACCCAGGGCCGCAGCGGCCAGCTACGCCGCACCGGGTGGCGCAACTACATCAACCCGGCCGGATCGTCCGCGTCGATGCCCGACTACCTCGCCGGCTACGTCGAGCGCATCGCCCCGGCCGCCGAACGACTCCAGCACGTTTCGCTCGAATCGATGCCCGCCCTCGAAATGATCGCCAAATACGGCGACCAGCCCGACGTCCTGCTCTACGTCGACCCGCCCTACCTCGGTAGTACCAGGACCCGGTCCTGGGACGGCTACGAGCACGAGCTGCGCGCCCCCGCGGACCACAGGGAGCTCGCCGAAGCACTCCGCGCCGCCCGGGCCGCGGTCGTCATCTCCGGCTACCCCAGCGACCTCTACGACCTTGACCTGTATGCCGGCTGGGATCGGCACACCTTCACCGCCGGCACCGGCCAAGGCGACGGCTGGGGCAACCGCACCGAGGTTCTGTGGTCCAACCGTCCGATGGGACGACAGCTCGAGTTCGACCTGTCCACGAAGGAGCTGAGCAAGCCATGACCTGGATCCGCCCCGCCGACTGTGAAGCCGGCTCCTGCATCGAGTACGAGTACGACAAGGCGTACGCCAAAGTCCGCGACACAGAAGGCGGCACCACCCTCTACGTCCCCAGGGCGTCGTGGGATGCGTTCCTCGCCGCGGTCAGGGCCCAGGGCTACGCCGATGCCGTGGCCAAGGTCCGACAGATGCCCAACGGGCTGTTTCTGCCCAGCCAGGTAGCCAACATCCTCGAATCGATCAAGGAGAACTCATGAACACCGTGCTCGACGTCCTCACCGTCCCGCTCGCCGACCTGGCCCACACCACCGACAGCGCCCTCGACGAGGCCATCTGCAAGGTGGTTGAGGCGGCCGAGGAAGAGCAGGCGAAGTCCGTGTCCGCGTTCAACTCGGCGATCTGACATGGGGATGAACGCGAAGGACTGGCAGGGCATCCTGTCGACGATCCTCAACGACATCGAGCACGCCGACAAGGACTACCCGAAGCGGTACGAGCTCGTCTTCGAAGCTGTCGAGATCGCGCTGAAGCTCGGCCACCCGTCCGGCATCCGCATCGACCCGGCTGAACCGGAGTGGCCCGTGGTCTACATCGAACTCCCGACCGGTCAGGTGTCGTGGCACATGCCGCAGCACCCGGTGCCGTACGACGGGCACACTACCGAGCAGAAGTACGAGCGGACCCGCGCCTACATCGGCGGTGAGCGGTGACCGACCTCGACCTCGATGCCGTCCAGGCCCGGGCAGACGCGGCAACACCGGGACCGTGGCGCGTGGTGGAGCGCGGCGGCGGGCCGGACGCTGACGACGGATCATCGATCCTCTGGATCGGTTACGAAAGCGGCGATCGCCCGGAGTTCGCCTGGCTGGACCCGGATGAGGCGACGGACGCCGACGCCGAGTTCATCGCCCACGCCCGCGCCGACGTCCCTGCTCTGCTGGCCCGCCTCGCCGAGGTGGAAGCCGACGAAGCCACGCTTGGTGTCGCGATCGAGGAAGTCGAGAACGCCAACTCACGGCTGCAAGCAGAACGAGACAACCTCGCCGCCGAGAACGCACGGCTACGACAGGAGCGCGACGAGGCGCGGGCGATGAACTTCCGCATGCTCGGCGACCAGAAGAATCTCGGCCTACGGCTCGGTAACGCTGTGGCCGAACGGGACGACTACGCGGCCAGGCTCAAGGCCGGCGACGACGCGTACCGGCGGCAGTGCGTCGCCTTGTGCGCCGCCGAGGCCAAGGTCGCGGCGATGACACCGGTGGTGGAGGCGGCGAGCGTCTTGGCGGGTCACGTCAAAGTCGCCGCCGCCGAGGAGGAAGCCGACTGGGACGATGAGCCGACTCCGGCGGCGGTCCTCGCGCTTGTCGTTGCCGTGGACACCTACGTCGCGGGGCAGCAGGGCCACGACGCCCCGTCCGCCCCTCTGAGTGCCACGGAGAGCCAAGATCCGCATCTGGTGGACCATCGGGACACGCCCGAGTCCAAATTCGTCCTGGTGGACCACGGCGCCACGGGCACCGACAACCAGCCCAAGACGTCGACATACGCAATGGCGGTCAACCCTGCCGTGGGCGTGACGATCGACCCCGACGCGATCGGCCGTCTCCTCGACGAGGCTCATGCCGCGCACGAAGCCGGCACGGAGCCCACCGGCGAACCGTTGACCGTCGCCGACATCAAGGCTGTGCGCGACCGGCTTCACCCACCCGCTGACCCGGCAGTGCTGGACGCGGCCATCGAGGCACTCGCCGACGCGAGGGCTGTCCACTACGGCACCATCATCGAGCTACCCGGCCGCAAGTACGCCTGGCAGTGCGCCTGCGGCTCCGGGCGTGACCCAAGCGCGTTCCTGACCGACTGGTCGCAGGCCGCCGACGAGATGCATCGCCACGAGGAGATGGCCTACGTCAACGCGGTCGCTCCCCACATCCGGCGGGCGGCGCTACTGGAGGCGGAGGAGGCACTCGAGCGGGAGGTCTATGAGACCGCGGTGGACGCTCAAGACTCCGAGGTGCTGCAGCACGCCGTCGACACGATCCGGCGGCTCCGGGCCGGGACGGAGCAGTCATGACCGAGCCGATCCTCGACCTGGACGACCGGATGGTTAGGCAGATGGCCGACTACAACCACCGACCGAAGGAGATGTGGACCATAGGCGGTCAGTTGATTGCAGTCGGGTGTGAGACGTGCTGTCGTCCGTGGCCGTGCCCGACACGGCTGGCGCTGCGTGAGCGGGCGGAACGGGAGACGACATGAGCGAGTACGACGACGCGGCGGTCGAGTTGGTCGCTAGTCAGTTCGAGGAGTTCCTGCACCAAGAAGGCGCGGCAGGACGACCCAACGACTTCGCCACGGAAGTCCTCGATGCCCTGGCCGATGCCGGGCTGCTGCTGGCGCCCGGCGGCCGGAACACGGAGGAGCGCAGCTGCATCCACCGCAACCGCGAGACTGGTCGGATCCGGTCATGCACCACAGCGGACTGCCACGGGACGCCGAATGTACGGCGAACCGTCACCCGCTGGGCTGACGACGCGGTGTACTTCGGGCCATGGACGGAGATCGAATGACTCCTGACCTCATCGACTACCTGCGGGACAAGCTGGTCGAGTGCCGCTGCCCTTACGGCTACAGCATGGGGCGGACAACCATCGGGCGCATAGACCTCAAGCGGTGGCAGCCCGGATGCCCGGTTCATCCAACGGATGACGTCCTCGAGGCCGAGAACCAGCGCCGTATCGAGTGGCTCATGGACCTACCGGAGCCTGAGCCCACGAAGCGGAAGCGATGGTGGAGACGATGAGCGACAGCATCCTCGACCTGATCGACAACGCCATCGACGCGTACGAGTCCAGCCCGGACGCGATGCGATGGCGACCCGACGGCCCGTCGGGCGACCAGGCCATCGAGTGGTTCGACGAGGTGCACACCCTCACCCTCACCGAGTGGCAGCAGCGACTGGTTCGAACCTGGTTCGACGCCGCCACCGTGCGGACCTGGTCGACTGCGGATCGGATCCAGTTCGTCGACATGGAGGCCGAGTGACCGACCAGCCCACCCACGGATGCGTCGTCTGCCCGCAACTCCGCCAAGGCGACCCGCGGATCTACGACCGGGCCAACGTGTGCGAAGGCTGCCGGGCCCGGCTGCGGTCGATGCTGATCGAGACCGTGGAGCACTACGTGCGCCTAGATCCGCGCAAGGGCTCCACGGGCGGTGAGCGCGTCTCCGGCTCACGCACCGCACCGCTGCCGCTGCTCGTCGATCCGCTGGACCTGCGGATGCCGCCGCAACTCGGCGAGGTCAGCGACACTCGGATGCCGCAGTACGAGCTCGTCGAGGAGTCCGTCACGGTCTGGCTGCCAGCCCGGCCGGATGAGGAGTACCGCAGCGAAGAGCAGACGCTGCGGCGGCGTCGAGCAACCGGTGAGCTCGGTCCGTCCGGCGATCAGGTCGGCGAGCTCAGCGTCGCCACGATGCTCGAGTCCTGGGCCCGCGACTGGCAGACGTACTGGTGGGCGCTGCTACCGGCGCCGACTGTGGTTCATCTCGCCCGCTGGCTGGGTGTCCGACTGGAGAAGGCCTGCGACGAGCACCCGGCCATCGACGACTTCGCCGCGGACCTGCGGGACAACATCAGGGCGCTGCGGCGCGTCAACGGTGAACTGGGCCCGCTGTTCGACCTGCTCGACGTGCCGTGTCGGCGCTGCGACTGGCTGAGCCTGGTGCCTATGGCGCGGGCCGATCGGGTGGAGTGCCTGCACTGCGGCGACCTGGCCAGCGGCGAGGAGTACCAGCGGTGGATCGGGCTGCTGGCCGCGGGCGTCCGGGATCAGTGGGTGGACTTCGACCTGGACAAGCAGCTCTACGTGGACGAGGCGGCGCTGTTGGTGAAGGTCACGCAGAACACGATCCGACTGTGGATCAAGCGCGGCGTCCTGTCCGTGGCCGATCGGGACCACGGTCGTCCGCGGCTCCTGGTCCGGGATGTCTTCGAGGCTGAGCGCCGGACACGCAGCGGCCTACTTGCGGTCTAGTTGATCAAATGACATGCTGATCAGCACTGGAAGGAGTCTGCCCGCTGGGTAGGCTCCATTTTCGCGTCCGGGAGGCACACCATCGACGCCACACGGGCCGAAGCCCTCGACGACGCACTCAAGTTCCACAACGGCATCAACGGCGACATGCGCCTCCGTGCGGGCGAATCCGCCGACGACACCTACGCGCGGCTCACCAAAGCCGTCCTGACCACCGCCGACGCGTTCTTCGCGTGGCTGCGTGGCCCCACCCGACTCCTGATCGAGTTCGGCGACATCGTCAAGCAAGACAGCCTGTTGCCGACCGGCAACACCAACGCAGGAGGAAACATGGCACAGCTCCACGACAACGAGCAGGTCGACGTCACCGTCAAGGCTGTCGACGCCAAGGGCTTCGAGTCCTCGGACGCGCTCACCTACGTGTCCGCCGACGAGACCGTGGCCACCATCGTCGGCGCCACCGACGAGGACAGCCACACCGCCACCATCGTCGCCGGCAACCCCGGCTCGACCACGGTCACGGTGACCGACCCCACCGCGATCGACCCGGCCACCGGTGCGCCGATCTTCGCCACCATCGCCGTGGACGTTCTCGCGGCCGGCGCGGTCACCGTGCAGGTCACCGAGGGCACGCCGGTTCCGCAGGCGTAACTCGCCCCTGAACGAAGATTCTGAAATGGTCGCCCGTGGGCCGCGTCCAGAGCACCGGCGCGGCACCACAGGGCGGCCCTACAGGAGATTCCGCAGCAAGCACGTAGGGCAGGCCACCCACTGCGGGAAGTGTGGAAGGGCCTTCGTCAGGGATGCGCCCTGTGGACACCCCTCACATCAACGCCTCAGGGGATGCCCTACACATCCCGGGTACCCCACGCTGGAGCACCCACATGGGCTCATTGCAGGGGGCCTTCCCAGGGATGATGCCAATGCAGAGGCGTGGTGCTACCACTGCAACAGCTCTGAGGGGGCCAAGCACAGGGGCCCACGTAGGAAGGCCCCTGTAGTAGAACCCCTTATCTGGTAGTACCACATATAGATAGTAGTAAGTACTGAGTAGTACTAGATGTAGAGAAGCATCAATGACTAGGCGTGCATGACATGCATGCTTGTGCGTACGCACATAGTGCTCAATCGAACAACAATGATTTGATCAGCCCCTGACCTGCGCTTATACAGCCGGGCACGGGGGGTGGGTACGCGACGTAAGAGCACAGCCGGCTGAC
>JAZJZX010000014.1:0-265150 GCA_040389445.1 Chloroflexota bacterium | reverse complement strand
CGCTTGCCACCTACGTATTACCGCGGCTGCTGGCACGTAGTTAGCCGTGGCTTATTCCTCAGGTACCGTCATTATCTTCCCTGAGAAAAGAGGTTTACAACCCGAAGGCCTTCATCCCTCACGCGGCGTTGCTGCGTCAGACTTTCGTCCATTGCGCAAAATTCCCGACTGCTGCCTCCCGTAGGAGTCTGGGCCGTGTCTCAGTCCCAGTCTGGGTGATCGTCCTCTCAGACCACCTACCGATCGTCGCCTTGGTGAGCCGTTACCCCACCAACGAGCTAATCGGACGCAGGCCCCTCCCGAAGCGCCTTGCGGCTTTGCTGGTACGAACGAACGTACCGGCACATGCGGTATTAGCCACCCTTTCGGGCAGTTATTCCCCACTTCGGGGCAGGTCACCTACGCGTTACTCAGCCGTCCGCCACTAACGGTCAAGGCAAGCCTCGACCGTCCGTTCGACTTGCATGTCTCATGCACGCCGCCAGCGTTGATCCTGAGCCAGGATCAAACTCTCCGAAAATGCACAGCCTTGCGGCTGCGGCTTTATCCGAGGGTTTGACCGCTCGCACATCCGTTTGTTGTTCCGGATTTTCCTGCCACTCTTCAGTTGTCAAGGTGCGGCACCCGAGGCGCAACGGCGACCGGCGCAGACCCCCAATGATGGGGCTTTGCGCCCGACCCGTCAAACCCGGGATTCGGCGGCTCCGAACCCGAAGGCTGGGGCCGGCGTCGCCTGCTCGGAGGCGACGGCCGCGAATGGTAGGGCTGACCCGCCACTCGTGTCAAACAGCCTCGCGGCAACGGGTGGCACGGGCCCGATCAGATCGGGCTGGACTCGACGAGGAGGATGAAGGCAGCGCCGGAGATCCAGCACAGCAACGCCAGCTCGACGCCCGGCGTGGCCCCGAACCACCCCGTGGCGACGAGGTAGACGACCGCTCCGACGACCGCAGCCGCAGCCGCTTTCGCGAGCCGCAGGCCGATCTCCGCGAAGAGCTCCTTCATGCGGGAGGCTCGCCGATCGTCCGTCGCCCCTGCAGGGCGCGGATCAGCGTCACTTCGTCGGCGTACTCGAGATCTCCCCCGACCGGAATTCCGCGCGCGATCCGGGTGACGGATCCGACATTCGCACGCAGTCGCTCGTCCAGATACATCGCCGTTGCTTCACCCTCGAGGGTCGGGTTCGTCGCGATGATGACCTCGACGAAGGGCGTCCCTCCGGCAACCGCCTCATCGACCCGCCCGAGGAGTTCGCGGATACGCAGCCTGTCCGGGCCGACGCCGTCGATCGGCGAGATCGCGCCGTGCAGGACGTGATAGGTCCCACGGAACTCACCCGTCCGCTCGAGGGCGAGGACGTCGAGGGGCTCCTCGACGACGCACAGGCGTCGCGTGTCGCGACCACCGTCACGGCAGATGGGGCAACGAGGTGCGTCGCTGATGTTGAAGCAGACCTCGCAGAAGACCACCTGGTCCCGGACGGCGACGAGGGCGGCCGCGAGGATGCGCGCCTCCGTGTCGGCCGCTCGCAGCAGGTGGTACGTCAGGCGCTGCGCGGTCTTGGGTCCGATGCCGGGCAGGCGGTTGAACGCCTCGATGAGTCGCGCGACCGGCTCGATGAGGGGAGTGACCACGGTGTCAGCGACCCAGGAGGCCGCCGAGGCCGCCTCCGAGCCCGCCGGTGAGGGCCCCCATCTTCTGCTCGGCGAGACGGCGCGATGCTTCGAGGGCATCGTTGATCGCTGCGACGACGAGATCCTGGAGCATCTCGACGTCGGCCGGATCCACGGCCGACGGGTCGATCGTCACCGACCGGAGCTCCTGCTTCCCGGTCACCACGGCCCGCACGACGCCACCACCGGCCGAGCCATCCACTTCCATGACCGCCAGTTCATCCTGGATGCGCGCCATGTCCTGCTGCATCTGCATCGCCATGCGCTGCAGGTTCGCCATGCCCATCGGTCGTGCTCCGCTCCTGCTTCGTTGATGATCCAAGTCTGGGGTATGGCGGCTGGCTGCGCTCGGGAGGCGGACAGGAGCGCCGGCCTGCGAGCTCGCGCGGACGCGCGGACGCGCGGACGCGCTCGCACGAGCGCCCCGTCAGCTGACCTCGCCCGCGCTGGGCTCATCGGCTTCGAAGATCCGGCGTGCCTCGGCCAGGACGAACGCCGCCTCGGCGTCGACTGGCAGGGCCGGGATCTGATCGAGATTGGTCGCCACGCACCGCACCCCGATCGACTTCCCGAGCACGGCTGCGATACCGTCCTCGAGGACGGATCGGCGGCGCTCGGCGACATCGCGAAGGAACCCCTGATCTTCCGGGAATCCCAGCGTGACGATGCCATCCTCCACGGAAATCGGCAGGCAGACCGCAATGAGGGGCTTGGTCGGCGGATGGGCACTGATTCGCGCCACGACCTCCGGCCAGCGCCGGCGCAGCCGATCGAGGTCGGTCCCACCGGGATCGACCCCGGGTGCTGGATCGGTCGGCTGCTCGGCGTGGGCAGCCGCTCGGGTTGACGGTCGGGTCCGACCCTCAGGTGGGGACGGCGAACCGCGGTCTGCCGACGTGACGGGCGGCGGCTCCACGGCTGGTGCCTCGACGGACGGCGGGTGCAGGGCGGCGATCGGGGCAGCATGCACCGGTTGGACGACGACGGGCGAGGCCGGGAACAGCGCGAGCTCGAGCTGGAGGCGCAACCCGCCAATGCCTGCCCGATTGGGATCGATGTCGCCGAGGCGACGGGCCAGCCGAACCATGTCCGTGACCGAATGCGTCCCGGTGTCGGCCGTCGCCGAGCCGCGTGATCCCCCGACGAGACCGGCCCGGACGACCTCGACGAGCTGCTCCATGAACGCACGGAGATCCCGGCCCCGGTCCTCGAGTTCATCGAGAATGTGGACTCCGGAGGCCACGTCGTCCTCGATCATCGCCGTCACGAACCCATCGATCGTGTCCGCCGCGGCCAGACCCAGGAGATCGCGGACGGTTGCCTCGTCGAGGCGATCGCCGCCCGAGGCGAGCAGCTGGTCCAGCATCGACTCGGCGTCGCGCATCCCGCCTGCCGCGAGCCGGGCGATCAATCGGACGGCCGCCGGGTCTGCCACCCGGCCGTCGCCCTCGAGAATGCGGGCCAGCTTGCCCTCGATCTCAGCGGCCGTCAGCCGACGGACGTCGAATCGCTGGAGGCGGGACAGGATGGCCGGCGGGAAATCCTGCGGGTGTGTTGAGGCGAACATGAACACGACGAAGTCGGGCGGCTCCTCGAGCGACTTGAGGAGCGCATTCCAGGCGTCCTTCGTGATCTGGTGGGCCTCGTCGAGGATGTAGACCTTGCGCCTCAGGTCCGTCGGGGCGTAGTTGATCCGCTCCCGAAGTTCCCGGATGGCATCGATTCCACGGTTCGACGCAGCGTCGATCTCGATGAGGTCGAGGGCGCGGCCCTCGCGGATGGCGACGCACGACGGGCATGCGTCACAGGGATCGCCATCTCGAAGATCGGTGCAGTTGATCGCCTTGGCCAGGATCCGGGCCAGGGAGGTCTTGCCGGTGCCACGCGGGCCGACGAACAGGACCGCGTGCGCGACCCGGCCGGTGCGAACGGCATTCTGGAGGGTCTGGACGACCGCGGTCTGACCCACGATCTGGCCGAACGTCTGCGCCCGCCAGCGACGGTAGATCGCCTGATGCGGTGCCGCGGGAACGGCCGTCTTCGGTTCGGACGGGCTCGAGGCGCTCTTGGTCACCACGCTCCTCGGGGGCCGATTGCAGGTTCGATCAATATGCCGTGCACCCCCTGTCGACCGAGCCGCGCCCGGGCCCACCATCGAAGACGGCTCGGACCAGGCCGTTCCGCGGCACCCGGCGAAGATCGCTGAGTGCTGCTTCCTTCCGGACCTGACACGGTTCGCGAGTCGCCGCTGCGCGGGACCCGGTCCTCAACGTCGCCTGGGATGGCGGCCTCCGCGCGCGGGGGCCTCGAGGGGGAATTCAGCCCTGCTGGAGCGGATTGCAGGTACAGGGCACCGCTAGTTCCCCGCCTAGCACGGCACCGCGAAGTGTAGCCGCAATCGACCCGAGCGCTCGTCAGCCGGCAAGGCCGATGGCGCGGAGGTGTGGCGGAGAGGGGGGGATTCGAACCCCCGACGCGTTGCCGCGAACCGCATTTCCAGTGCGGCGCCATAGTCCACTAGGCGACCTCTCCGAGTAGCCACGCCCAGGACGGCTCGCACCGAGAAGGGCTGCGCGGCCGATGGTCGAGGTCAGCCCAAGGCGGGGCCGAGCACCCGAGCGCGCGGACCTGGACGTCCGTGAGCGAGGGAGCGGAGGGCCCAACGCGGGGATGACCCGATCCATAGGTCGCGCCATGGCGGAGAGGGCGGGATTCGAACCCGCGGTGCTTTCGCACACCGCTTTTCGAGAGCGGCACCATCAACCACTCGGACACCTCTCCGCGCGAGAGGATAGCAGAGGGTCTCCCCCGCCGAACCCCAGTCGCTTATCGGGCGACGATGGAGGCCAGAAGTTCTTCCGCCTCGTCCCGCCGGATGCCGCTGACGATCTTCAGCCGGCGACCCATGGCGGCGTGATCCGCCAGCTGGACGACACTCCCGGCGGCGCCCTCGCGCGGATCCGGAGCGGCGAAGACCAGTGCCTCGACGTCGCTCGAGAGCATGGCCCCGACGCACATCGCGCATGGTTCAACGGTCGCAAAGATCGTCAGGTCCTGAAGTCGCGGCGTGGCCAGCCGCCGGGCAGCCTCTCGCAGCGCCAGGATCACGGCGTGTGCGGTGGGGTCGTTGGTCTCGAGAACGCGTTCGTGGCCGCGGGCGACCATCGCCTCATCCATCACCGCGACGGCAGCGTGTGGTCGCTCCCCCCGCGACACGGCGGTGCGTGCCTCGGCGAGCGCCTCGCCCATGTAGAGCTCGTAGTTCATGGCCCGATGATACGCGGCCGCCCGGCGCGATCGACGGGCGGCGGCTCGCGAAGCCCGGGCGGGTGATCGCAACCAGGTCGCAACCGTCATGAAGGCGGGAAGGGGTCTAGCATTCCCGCTGATGAAGCGACCACAGCGCATCGGCATCCTCACCGGCGGCGGCGACGTCCCCGGCCTGAACTCGGTGATCAAGAGCGTCACCTATCGGGCGACCGAACTGGGCGCCGAGGTGATGGGCATTCGACGAGGCTGGGAGGGGCTGACGCACGTCCAGCCGGGACGCGACCTCGACCCGGAGTACCTCCGACGCCTCGACCGGACGAACACGCGGGCCATCGATCGGACCGGGGGCACGATCCTCCACACCTCGCGCACCAACCCCGCGAAGATGCCCCGCAGGGCACTTCCGTCGTGGCTGGAGCCGGCTCGCGCCACGGAGATGCAGATCGGCGACGACCGGTTCGACCTCACGCCGATCGTCTTGGAGCATCTCGACCAGCTCGGCATCGACGTCCTTGTCGCCATCGGCGGCGACGACACACTCTCGTTCGCACGGATCCTCGCGGGCAGGGGTCTCCCGCTCGTGGCCATCCCGAAGACGATGGACAACGACGCACCCGGCACCGAGTACTGCATCGGCTTCTCGTCTGCGATCACCCGGGCCAAGGAACTCATCGACCGCCAGCGGACCACGCTCGGCAGCCACGAACGCATCGGGGTGTTCCGGATCTTCGGCCGGGACGCCGGGTTCTCGGCCCTGTTTGCCGCCTACGTGACATCTGCCCGTTGCGTCATCCCCGAGGTGCGCTACGACATCGAGCGCCTGGCCGAGGTCATCGCCCAGGACCACCGAGCCTCGCCGAGCCGATATGCGATCGTCGTCACCGCGGAGGGGGCGATCTGGGAAGGCGCCGACATCCCGGAGTACGGTCCGGCGGACGCGTTCGGGCATCGCCACAAGGCGAATGTCGGCGAGACGCTCGCCAGCGAACTCGGCGCGCGAACCGGGATCGAGTCCCTGGCCATCGAATTGACCTACGACCTTCGGTCCGGCCAGCCGGACGCGCTCGACCAGATTGTCGCCTCGACGTTCGCGAATGTGGCGATGGACCTGGTCGCCGACGGCGTCTTCGGGCAGATGGTGGGAATTCGCGACGGGAAATATGCCCACGTCGACCTGCAGTCCACGGGCGTGGCGGCCCGGCGCGTGGATGTCGAGACGATGTACAACGTCGAGCGTTTTCGGCCGCGCTACGACGGGCGTCTCGGATCGCCGATGCTCCTGGTGGGCCTCGACTGAGGAGCGGGGGCCGGCATGGCCCGGCCCGTACGCCGAGGGCGCGCCCTACCCGTCGAGCCCCGACAGCTCGCGGATCGCGCGTGCGACGGCCGACATGTCGTCGTCGGCGTGGCCTTTCCCGATGAGGCCCGCCTCGATCTGCTCGCACCATGCTGCGATCGGCAAGGATGCCCCGGTCTCCCGGGCCAGCTGGAGGGCGATCCCGAGGTCCTTGCGGTGGAGCGCGACCTTGAACCCGAGGGGGTAGTCGTTTTCGAGCATGCGGCCACTGCGGTTGGCAAGGACCCACGATTGAGCAGCACCGCCCGAGAGCGCCGCCACGACCTGCTCGCCGTCGAGCCCGGCCTTGATCGCCAGGACGATGCCCTCGGCGACCCCGAGGTACGTTCCGGCGAGGATCACCTGGTTCACGGCCTTCACGGCTTGTCCGGAGCCGATCGGGCCCACGAGGGTGATGGTGGTGCCCATGGCCTCCAGGACCGGCCGGGCGCGCTCGAGATCCGGCGCGTCCCCGCCGACGAAGATCGTCAGGGTTCCCTTCTTCGCGCCCTCGCTGCCGCCCGAGACGGGGGCATCGAGCATCGCAACGCCGCGCTCGCGGAGGCGGGCCGCGAAAAGCTGCGTGGCAGACGGCGAGATCGTGGACATGTCCACGACCAGGGTCCCGGGCACGGCACCGGCAGCGACACCCTGATCGCCGAACAGGACCGCTTCCACATCGGGCGTGTCGGACACGATGGTGACGACGATGTCCGACGCCGCTGCCACGGCCGCCGGACTGTCCACCGTTCGAACCCCCAGCTCCTCCAGCGCCGAGGCGCGTCCGGGCGTCCGATTCCAGGCAGCGACCGGGAAACCTGCCCTCGTCACGTTGGCGGCCATCGCCCCGCCCATCGTGCCGAGTCCGACGAAGCCAACGCGCATGCCGTCCTCCATCAACTGCCTGGGAGCCGATCCTACCGCGGCAGCCCCCGAGCCGAGCTGTCACGACCGGCAAGGATGAGGAACGGTCCCCAGCGAGGCCCGCCGAGGATCAGCCTTTCCGACCCGAAGGGTCCCGGGCGCCGATCGGTCAGCGCGAAGCCGGCATCTCGAGCCAGTCGCAAACCATCGGCGCCGACGAGCAGATACAGGACCTGGATCCCCTCACCGTGGCGCGCGAGGGCGGCGGCAAGGCGACCCTCGGTCGATGGCTCGAGCAGGACCACCTCCTGCCCGTCGGCGAGGCGCAGGTGCCGTGCCGATGCGCCGAGGAGGTCATCGGCCGCTTCCGATACCGAGAGAGGGCGACCCAGCGTGCTCGAGAGGGCAGTTTGGGCGCGGTCCAGGTCGATGGTCGCCCACCCGGGCACCTCCCGGAGGGGAGCGGCGGCGGCACGCAGGCGATCGAGCGAATCGCCGAGTGCCTGGACGCGGATGCCTTCGCCCCGGCCCAGGGTCACGCGGGTGCTCCGATGGGCCCGGCATCGGGGCCCGGAATTTGGTCATCGAGGTACGCGTCGAGGGCGGCACGGAGGCCGACGTCCCGACCGGCTTGCTCCGATCGAAGCCACTTGGTCTCGAGCACGTCACAGTAGGCCTGGATCGCGTCCCCGGATCGACCGATGGCAACCCTCAGCCGCTCGAGGGCCGGGGCCAGCACGTCGTCCTCCCAACGCGTGGCAGCCTCCGTGAGTGCCAGCGAACGGCCCTCGGCTCGCTCCAGCCACGCTCCATACTCGCGAAGGTCGTTGAGCAGCAGACGCGCCTGGCCTTCGAGGGTGCGTCGACCCGTCAGGCGCTCGAATTCGCGGGCGTGGAATCGGCGGTTGGTTACCGCCACTCGCATGCGAACAGCCCCGGATTCACCCGGGACCAGCTGGATCTCGTCCACGGCGAACCCGAGGTCATTGAGGCGGCGCACGCGCTGGGTCATCGCGAAGCGCTCGTCCCCGCCGATCTCGACCTCGGCCGTGAGCTCGTCCCACAGGAGCTGGTACCGGTCGCGGACGCTCTCGGCGGCAGCGAGCGCATCGTCGAAGAGATCGCTTCGATCCTGGTGGGCGGCCAGGTCGGCGAGGCCGAAGGCGACATTCTCGACGAGCACCTCGAGGTCGTAGATGCGCTGACCATCAGACAGCGCGGGGTGGCGCTCGCCGGTTTCGGCATCGACGAGATATGCCTGGACCTTGTCCCCATCGCGACGGAACAGCGTGTTGGCAAGCGAACAGTCGCCCCAGTAGACGCCGCCCCGATGGAGCTCGACGAGCAGGCCGGCCATCGCGTCGAGAAGTTGATCGCGGAGATAGCCGGGGCCGGGCGGGACCCGTGAGAGCAGCCGCCGGTACTGGAGCGAGTTCGGCAGGAAGCGGGTCAGCAGGATCGCTTCGCTGGCATCGGGTGCGGCGGCGACGCCCATCGGAATGACGGCCGGCAATCCGGCGTCCTCGAGGTGCCGCAGAATGTCGTACTCGCGATCGGCGATTTGGACCGGCTCCTCCTTCAGGGCCACGAGGCCACGCTCGGTCTGCAGGAATCGAACCAGGTGTCGCGACGGCCCGACGGGCAATTCGCGGAACGCCAATCCGTCGGAAGGCCACGCTTCAAGGGGCAATTCCCAGGGCAGGCCGAGCAACTCCGGATCGGGATCGCGCAGGCGAAGGCGCGGAAAGTCAGCGGTCATTTGGGGCGCAGCGTACCGCGCCCGGCTTCCCGGCTCAGTACCCGACAGGGCGACTCGCGGCCGGGCAGGGGTGCGGTCCTTGCTGGAACGATGCGCCCGGCAAGCGGGGCGGGGCGGTCGACCGACCCGAGGGCCGTCGACCGGAGGGCCGTCCCGTTGCAGGCAGTCGACCGCGGTTAGCGGGTTCCGCAGCCGCAGCAGTGCTTGTCGCAGCAGCATCCAGTGCAGCGAGTCACGGGCAGTCCTCCTTTCCGATCGTGATGAGGGTCTTCGGCGGCTCGCCGGTCACCAACCGGCCGTCCAGGTGGGCCAGCCGTTGATCGAGGTACCGCAACTCGGTGATCCGCTTCGCGAGCTCGACTCGCTTGTCCGTGATCGCCGAGCGCAGTTCCTCGGAGACCTCCGCGCACCGACCATCTGCGCACAGCGAGGACAGCTGCGCGGCCTGGGCGAGGGGCAGGTCCAACTGCCGGAGTCCGACCAGGACGCGAAGCCGCTCGGCGTCACGCTCGTCATATGCCCGGTACCCGTTGGCGGACCGTCGTGGCGCCGACAGGATGCCGCTCCGCTCGTAGTAGCGAATGGCGTTGGGCGTGGTTCCGAGCTGCTCGGCGAGTTGTCCTATCCGCATGCGCCAACCGTAGACCCTATAGCCGCACCAATGTCAAGGGACGTCACCAAGGTCGAATCACCGTCCTCGTGCAATCACCTCGACCCGGCACGGTTGGGTGGTAAGCCGGGGACTCGGCGAGGCTCATGCGTGCTGGAGCTGGCGCGCCCGGCGGGACTCGAACCCACGACCTTCAGGTCCGCAACCTGATGGCAGAGAACACAGATCAGGCTGAACTGGTGTCACCACTGGATTCACGGATGGCGCTGGCTCGCGTGATGACCCTCGAGGCCGAGCCTGCATTTAGGGTCCATCCGCGTCTACGCTATCGGAGTCTTGCAATCTACGCCCTCCTCGATTGGTTCTGGGAGCAGGGTGCCACGGTCGTCGAGGGATCGATCAGAGCTCGCCGGCGCCGGGATCTCGATACGGGCAGATTCATCGGCGGCTGGATCGTCGAGGCCAATGCGATCCGCTACGGCCAGGCCAACGGGCTCGGCCACTGGAGTTCCCACAGGACGGTCAGGTGCTTCGACGCGCTCCAGATGCAGAGCTACGAGCCATGACCTTCGCGCCCGGCATCGAGACGCTCCTCACTGCGCGCCAGATTGAGATCCTGCGCGCCTATGCCGAGACCGGGAGCCAGAAGATGACAGCGCATCGCTGCGGCGTCGCGCTGGCCACCGTCCGGGCCACCCTGGCGAACGTACGTTCGCGACTCGATGTTGACTCCACGGTGCAGGCCGTCCTGATCGTGTTCGAGAGGCGCATAGAACAAACCGATACCTAGCCCATCGGTAGCTGCGCAGCTACCGTTCTCGCCGTGGTCATGCACGTCCTCCCGCGCCCGGCGACCTCCGCTCCAATCCTCCCGGCGGTCGCTGCTCCATTCGCCGGAGCGCGATCGTGCTGAACACCGATCCGTTCGCCGCCATCCTGACCGTTTTCCTCGGTGGCGTCGCGACCGGGATCGCCATCGATCGGCTTGTCCTGCTCCCGCTCGTCATGGTGCGTGCCGCATGGCTGCGGCGGCATGGCGGGTGAGCAACCCCCGGCGCGACGGGACGACTTTCGGACGGCTCGCATCGTCGGCGCCCTGGCGCTGCTCGGGGCGGTCGTGATGATGGCGATCATCGACGCGGTCAGCCTCGACTACCAGGTCGATCACGTTGTGCTCGGCCTCGTGCTCGTGGCCGCCCTGACGCTCGTCGGCCTCGACGCGCCGGCGATCTTCCGCGGGGGCAAGGATCGATGAACCATCAGCATCCGGGCTACGGGACGGAGGCTCCGAAGCATCCCGTCCACCCGCCCAAGCCATGTGTCGAGATCGGCGCCGGCGTCTGCATCCGGCCGTCCTATCACCGGCGACCCGACCAGGGCGAGACGGAGGCGGATCGGCGGATCGTCGGGTACGTGATCGCCCACGACACGCCCGAATGGGATGTTCGATGCGAGGGTGCCCTGATGCTCGAGCCCGGTTTCGGCCCGGAGGTCTGGACACAGACGGGGTCACTCGCCGGCGGTGATCTCTCGCTCTCGCCCTCGGTGCAGTGCCAGACCCACGCCGAGTTCCACGCCTTCGTCACGAACGGTCGGTGGACCGGATGACGTACCCCTTCGTCGCCGCGAAATACTTCACGGCCGGCGGCATGACCGAGCCGCACGCCGTGGTGGTCCACATGGCCGAGGGCGGCGGGACGGTGTCGTGGCTGACCCATCCGACCAACGACAACAGCTCGCACTTCGTCATCGAGTACAGCGGGCGGATCGTCCAGATGGTCAAGGACGCCGACGCCAGCCACTCGCTCCGCGTCGCCTTCGACGCCGACACGAATGACGCACCCGACTTCGGCATCTACTCGGCGAAGGTCGGCCAGGCCGTGCTCGGCACCGATGGTTGGGCCGACCCGAACCGCTATCTGTTCGCCGTCGAGCTCGAGGGGTTCGCCGCCGCCGGACCGAACGCGGATCAGGTCAAGAGCCTGACTGCCCTGATCGCCGACCTACGTGGCCGCCATCCATCCATCAAGGGCCTGCTCGGGCACCGCGACTTTCAGGACTACAAAGCCTGCCCCGGCGGCAAGGTGCCGTGGGCATCCATCGGCGGGCATGGATTGTTCGCGCAGGAGGTCGATATGTTCCCCGTCGTCACGGCCACGTTGCTCACCGACCCGGCGCCCCGGGTATGGCGCGTCGCCACCGGCGTCACGCTCAACGGTTATGACCCGGCCAAGCCGGGCGTCGTGGTCGCGCAGTTCGTCGCAACGAGCCCGTCGCAGGCCCATGCCGACGCCGAGGTGAGCGTCTCCTGGATCGGCACGGCAACGCCACCCGTCCCGCGCAGCGGGCCGTTCCTGCGCGTCACCGACGGTGCCCTGAAGGGCCTGCTCATCGTCAAGCGCCTCGTCACGCTCGCCCCTGCATCCGTCGGCCCGACGCAGGCCGACCTCGCCGCGGCCGCCAAGGCCGGACGGGCCGCAGGCGCCAAGGCGGTCAGGGATGCCGCCACCACCGAAGCCATCCTGCAAGGAGGTTGACATGGACATCGCACTCGCGGACGTCCTCACCATCGCCGGCGCGGTCGCCGCGGCAGGCCTCATCACCACTCTGGTCGAGGTCCTCAAGCGCACGTTGCCGATCATCGGCGCCCGGGCCTGGGAACAGGCGCTCGCGCTGACGTTCTCAATGATCCTCGTGACGCTCGCGTTCGTCGACCAGCACGCCTACAGCCTCGGTTCGGCCTTCTCGGCGTTTGTCGCCTGGCTCGCGATCGCCAAGCTGGCGACCGGGATCCACGATGAGGCGACCGGGGCCCCCGGCACCTTCCGCGAGCAGTCCTGACATGGCGATCGACCAGATCGACGCCGCGGTCGCCGCGGCCGAGGCTCCGCATCCGGTGTCGGTGCGCGAGTTCCGCGTGACGATCAGCTCCACCGGTCGCCCGGCAGCAGTGCTCCTGCCGACCGATGCGACCGATGCCGAGATCGCCGAGTTTGCAGGCTGGCTCCTGACCCAGGTCGTGGGAACGTATCGCGCGGAGCGCGAGCGCGGGCCAGCGAGCCGTCTCTTCGTCCCGGGGCGCTGATGCCGTCCGCCCTCCGCGTCTGCAGCCGACCTGGGTGCCCCGAGCTAGTCGAGCGCGGGGCTTGCCCGCGTCATGACACGTCCCGGGATCCGCGATCGTCGCGAAACCACCGCGGGATCCCTCGACAGGCACGTGGCCATGGCGCGGCCTACGACCGGGCGGTCCGTCAGCTCCGCGGCCTGCCCTGTGCGCTGCGGCTCCCGGGCTGCACGGGCGTGGCCACCGGCGGCGACTATACCCGGCCCGGGGACTGGTCGAGCCCGTTGCAGCCTGCATGTGCCAGGTGCCAGAGCGTCCAGGGCGGGCGACTGGCCGGGGCTGCGCGATCGGGGACGATCTGATGCCGAGTGGCGGCGCTCGAGCGCGCTCTGGTCCGCCCCGCGACCCGAACGCGATCCGGCGCGGGCGCAGTCCGGACCGCTCCGGATTCGAGTACCTCCCGGCATCCGGCCGCGAAGGCGAGCCACCGCCGTGGCCGCTGCCCGGACGTCCGACGAAGTTCGAGCGTCAGCGATGGGCGATCGAGTGGGCCAAGCCGCAGGCGATCATGTGGGAGCGGCTCGGCCTCGAGCTCCAGGTGGCGCTCTACATCCGAACGGTCCGCCAGTCGCTCGTTCGCGGGTCCGCCTCTGGCTTGACGACGGCGCGCATCCGCCAGGAGACCGACCTCGGCCTCAGTCGCGCGGGCTTGGCGGCCAATCGCTGGATCATCGAGTCGGGCGACCCCGCCCCGGCCGCACCGCGACGCGCTCCGGGAGCGTCCGCGAAAGACCGACTCAGCGTCATCACCGGGACGGGAGGCTCGAATGCTCGCGCCTCGTGAGCCGCGGACGATGGCAATCGTGCCTTCATGGATTGAGCAGCACTGCGTGATCCCGGATGGATTCCGCGCCGGTGCTCCTTTTCGCCTGTATGACGAGCAGCTGCGATTCTTCGCCGGCTTCTATCTCGTCAGGGGCGATGCGGTCTGGGTGCCCGAGGCACCGATCCTCGGGCCGGCGTTCGTGCACTCCCGAGGGCTGATCGTCGCGCCCCAGAAGTGGGGCAAGAACCCGATGGGTGCAGCCCAGATCTGCGCCGAGGCCGAGGGGCCCGCTCTGTTCGCCGGCTGGGCCGGGAAGGACGACGGCTACGCCTGCATCGATCATGAGTGCCATTGCGGCTGGGAGTATGGATACGACCCCGGGGAGCCGATGGGCATGCCTTGGCCGACGCCACTCATCCAGGTGACGGCATTCTCGGAGGATCAGACTGACAACACGTTCGACGTCCTCAGGCCGATGATCCGCAAGGGCCCACTGGCCGATCTGATCCCGAACGTTGGCGAGGCATTCATCCGCCTCCGTGCCGCCGATGACGAGGCGCGGATCGAGGTCGTCACATCGAGCGAGCAGTCCCGCCTCGGTGCTCGCACGACGTTCGTCCTCGAGGACCAGCTCGAGCAGTGGTGGACGTCCAACGGCATGGACAAGGTCGCCAATGCCCAGTACCGCAACCTCGCCGGCACGGGCGGGCGCGCAACGCTGCTGGCGAACGCCTGGGATCCCACGCAACATAGCGTCGCCCAGCGTGAGTTCGAGTCGGGCGAGCCGGACATCTGGCGTCAGGCCACGTTCGCACCATCGACGCATGCCTGCGGCCGTCCAGATGACGAGCACGACCATTTCGGTGATATCGAGGAGCGGCGGGCCATCCTCGAGCACGTCTACCCGGTCGACCATCGCCGCGAGTACGGCGGCCATGTCGACCTCGCCTCGATTGACTCTGAGGCGCGGAAGATCTTCAACTTCGATCCGCCCCAAGCGCGCCGGTACTTCGGGAACGAGATCGTCGAAGGCGCCGGCAAAGCGTTCGACATCACGGCATGGATCGCCCGCCGCCGGACAACGTCATACGTTCCGCCAAAAGGCGCGCTCATCGTCCTCGGCCTTGACGGCTCGGTCCGCTGGGACCACTTCCCGATCGTCGCGACCGAGGTCGCCTCGGGGTTCCAGTGGCCGCTCCACATCTGGCGTCCAGGCGGTCCGGGCAAGGAGGTTCCGATGCTCGAGGTCGAGCGGGTCCTCGAGCAGGCGTTCGACTGGTGGGACGTCTGGCGCCTCTATGCCGACCCGCCCTATGTCCAGTCACATCTCGACGCCTGGGCTGGTCGCTGGCCCGACAAGATCGTGAAGTGGGAGACGGCGCGGCTCCGGGCGATGGCGATCGCGCTGCGCGAGTGGAAGCAGGCGATCACGACCGGCGAGATGAGTCACTGCGCCGAGCGCGATGAATGGTGCGCCCTGTTCACCGAGCACGTGGGCAACGCCGTCCGCAAGGACACCGGCTGGCGAGATGACGAGGGGTTCCTCTGGACGGTTGAGAAGCCGAAGGTCGATCTCAAGATCGACTCGGTGCTCGCTGCGACGCTCTCGTGGGTCGCCCGCGGTCATGCCCTCGCTGCCGGCGCCCTCCACCTCGAGCCCGAAGGCTCGGCCTATGACGGCCTGACCGAGGAACAAGTGCTCGAGAGGATGCTCGTGTGAGAAAGCTGCGATTGCTCGCGGATGCTGCAGGCCGTCTGGTTTCACGGATCCTTGGTCCGATCCGCCCCGAGCCCGGAACAACCGAGGGGGCCGTCCTCTTCGGGTTGACGCTCATTGCCGCCGGCTTCCTCGCGGCCCAGATGCTCGGATCGATCGCCTTCGCGCCGCTGGCCCTGCTGGTGCCTGGTGCAATCCTCGTGCTGCTCGGCGCCCTGCCGGCGTTCAGGACGCCCTGATGGGCGTCCTTGGTCCCGCTCTGGCTGCCACCCCCTCGGCTTTCGACGACTACTGGTACCGCTCGGCTAACGAGGTCGGAACGGTCTTCGGTCCCGTCAGCCCGGACTCCGCGATGACGCTGCCCGCGTTCTACGCGGCGGTCTCCTACGTGTCGGAGGACATTGCCAAGATCCCGCTCTCGATGTATGAGGACATCGGCCAGAAAGGCAGCCGGCCAGCCCGCGACCATGAGATCCAGGAGCTGCTCCACAACCAGCCGAACCGCCGCCAGACGGCCATCGAGTGGCGCGAGAACGTCGCTGCGATCGCGATGCTCCGCGGCTCTGGCATCAACGAGATCCGCTATGGACCATCCGCGAGCTTCCGGGGTACGCCGACGCGACCCGGGCGCATTGGCGAGATCGTGCCACTGCACCCGGACCTCGTGCGCCAGGAGCCGCTCGCCGATGGATCCCGCCGCTACCAGTACCGGGACCCGCTCCGCAACGGGAAAGAGCGTGCGATCCTCGAGGAGGACACATTCATCATCCGAGGCCGCCAGTCGCGTGGCGTCCTCGAGTACGCGGCGAGCAACATCGGCACCGAGCTCGCGAAGGAACGCCACGCCGGTCTGATGTTTGCCCGGGGCGCGAAACACAGCGGCGTGATCGAGGCCAAGGGCAAGATCGTGGACACGGTCCGAGCCGGACTGCGCGTGGCACTCGACGAGTACGCGATCGGCGGCCCCCGGGCCGGACGTCCTCTGCTCCTCGAGGACGGGATGTCCTGGAAGGACATCACGATGACCGCGCAGCAGTCGGACCTGCTCGCGATGCAGCAGTTCTCGGTCAGCCAGGTCTGCCGCTGGATCCGCGTCCCGCCGCACAAGGTCTTCGACTTGACTCGCTCGACCAACAACAACATCGAGACCCAGGGTGTCGACTACGTCACCGACTGTCTCCTGGCCTGGGCAGTCCGGTTCGAGCAGGCCATCTGGCGCGATCTGGTCACCGACAAGCGCTTCTTCGCCAAGCACACGCTCGACGGCCTGCTCCGCGGCGATTTCGAGACGCGCTCGAAGGGCTACGCCCTCGCCATCATGTGGGGCTGGATGACGCGAAACGAGGTTCGGGCGAAGGAGGACTACAACCCGATCGAGGGCCTCGACGAGCCGCTCACACCGGTGAACATGACGACCGATCCGAACGGTGGAGCCGCATCGGTCCAGTTCGCCAGCCAGTCCGTACCGCTCCAGCTGACCGCGAGCGAGTCGGGACGGCTCCAGCTGATCGCGTCCGACGCCGCCAGCCGCGTCGTGCGCCGCGAGCTCGCGGCGATGTCCAAGCTCGCTGAGCGCGCCGCCGGCGACGCCGAGGCCTGGCGATCAGGCGTAGAGGCCTTCTATGCCGACCACGGACCCGAGGTCGCTCGCCAGCTGCACATCCCGGATCACCAGGCGGTCGCCTATGCCCGAGAGCAGCGGGCGGCGCTGATCGCCGGCGGGCTGTCGGCGATGGATGACTGGCTCGTCGAACGTGCCGGCCACCTCGCCAGCCTTGCCTGTGACTCCAATCTCCCCCTCCCGATCGCCGCGTAGGAGTGCCCCGATGGATCCCCGTCTCAGCCACGTGATCGCCACCGTCTATGGCAAGCCCTGGTTCATCGTCCCCGAGCAGCTCGCGGCGATCGCCGAGATCGTGCGCTTTCACGCGTCGGGCGGGCGCCTGACCGATCCCGAGATGCGTGAGCGCCTGGCGGCGGCCGCTGCCGCCAATGGTCCGCGCCGCGGAGCACGGACGTCGGGCGCGGTCGCGGTGATCCCGATGTATGGACCGATCGTTCCCCGGGCCAACCTCATGACCGAGTATTCGGGTGGCGCGACGATCTCCGGGATGCGGGCGGCCTTCCGCGAGGCGCTCGCCGACGAGTCGGTGGGCTCGATCCTGTTCGACGTCGACAGTCCCGGAGGCTACGCGACCGGCGTCGAGGAGTTCGCGTCCGAGATCCGGGCGAGTCGCGGCCAGAAGCCCATCGTCGCGATCGCCAACTACCACATGGCCAGCGCTGCGTACTACCTCTCGTCCCAGGCAGACGAGGTGGTAGCAAGCCCGTCATCGGAGGTCGGCTGGATCGGAGCGGCCACCATCCACCAGGAGGCGAGTCGCGCCCTCGATGCCGAAGGCATCACGACGACGATCTTCCGGAACCCCGCGGGCAAGTTCGGCGGCAACCCGTACGAACCGATCAGCGACAAGGCCAGCCAGGAGTACCAGGCCGTCATCGACGAGCTGTCGGCGCAGTTCCAAGCCGCCGTCGCCAAGGGTCGCGGCGTCTCGGTCGCGACGGTCAAGGCCGACTACGGCCAGGGCGGCGGCATGAGCGCCAGCAGGGCCAAGGCCGCGGGCCTTGTGGACCGCATCGAGACGTTCGACGACACCGTCCGTCGCCTCGCAGCCGGCAAGGTGACAATGCGGCCCCAGAGCACCCAGGCACGGGCGGTCCGGATCGAGCACTTCAATGGCGCCGGCGCGCCGATCGGCGCGCTCGAAGCACTCTCCATGCAGGAGGGCGGTACTGAGCCGGCCGACGATCCGGATGCTCCCGCGTCCGGGGAGGCCGGCACGCCCCCCTCGCCCGACCAAACCACCGAAGCCGAAGCGGCACTCGCACTCGCTCGAGCGCGGGCCGAACGATAGGAGGAAACCCGACATGGCATCCGACCCAATCTTGGTCACCTGCGAAGCGTGCGCCAACCGCGGCATGGTCGACGGTCAGCGATGCGCGGCCTGCAACGGCCAGGGCCACATCCGTTTGACCGCACCCGCCGGCGGGGAAGCGCCCGAGAACACCGAGGAGCCGGCCGTGAAGCTCGACAGGCTCAAGATCGCGGAACTTCGATCGATCGCCGAGAGGGCCGGTCTCGACACGTCCGGGACCCGCTCCGATCTCATCGAGCGCATCCAGGCTGCCCCGGCGTCCGAGGAGCCGGTCACTCCGCCCGCGTCTGAGGAGCCGGCCGCGGCATAGCACAATCGTCTGACTGGTCAGCCGCCGGTGGAGTGACTACCGTTCTCGCTGGCGGCTGGAGCAGCAGCAGCTCGCCGGGCCCATAACCCGGAGGTCGTCGGTGCAAATCCGACGCCGCCAACCACATCGCGAATAGGCCACCGAACAGGTCGACTCCATCGAGCATCGGCCAGCGGTAGGTGACACAGGCAGCGACACCCAAAGGTGCGCGCAGCTGTCGTCCTTGATCCATCCAGATCAGGGCGCCGGTTGCGCGCTTTTCGTGTCTTCCGGCGCCGAACACAGCCAGGAGACACGACTGATGCGGCACTCCGCAATCGAGCGGTACCAGGGCCAGACACCCACCCCGTTCGCCGTCTACCAGCCGGCCGGCATCGGCGCTCTCCGGAGCGTCGGAGCCACCGCAATCGGCATCGCGCACTACTCGGCCATCGCGGTGATGGAGGAGCAGTTCGCCGCGAACAAGACGCGCCTGGACGCCCTCGTGGCGGCCGCGGAGAGCGCGGCATCTCCACCGGCAGTCCTCGAGGCCCTCGCCAGTTCGGCGGAGGAGCGCGAGCGTCTGCTCGCCGAGAACCGATCGATCGAAGCGCAGATGCGCGGTGAGCGGGAACGGCGCGAGTCAGCCCGCACGGCCCCTGCGCTGGCCGTCGACGAGGTCGCGCTCGCGGCCCAGGCCCGTGCCGAAGAGAACGGCTCCGGGCCGACGCCCTTCGGTAGCCTCGGCGATCAGCTGCTCGCGGTCGCACGATCCACGCGCCCCGGAATCCGGATGGATGCGGGTCTCGAGGCGATCCAGGCCTTTGCCGCCGCGCAGGGCCTCAACGAAACCGTGCCCTCCGAGGGCGGGTTCCTAGTCCAGCAGGACTACGGGAGCGAGCTCCTCCGCGATACCTACGACACCGGCATCCTCGCGGCTCGCACCCGCCGCCGACCAGTCGCCGGAGGTGGCTTCCGCGGCAACGCAGTTGATGAGTCCAGCCGTGCCGACGGCAGCCGCATGGGTGGCCTCCAGGCCTACTGGACCGGCGAAGCCGAGACCATGACGGCCACGAAGCCGAAGTTTCGCAAGATCCAGATGGATCTCGAGAAGCTCACTGGCGTCTACTACGCCACTGACGAGCTCCTCCTCGATGGCCCCGCCCTCGAGTCCGAGATCCGCGACTGGTTCGTCGAGGAGTTCGGATTCAAGCTCGACGACGCGATCATCCGCGGGTCGGGCGCCGGGATGCCGCTCGGCGTGCTGAACTCGCCGGCTCTCGTCAGCCAGGCTGCAGAGGGCGGGCAGGCCGTCGACACGGTTGTTGCAGCGAACCTCCAGAAAATGTTTGCCCGGATGCCGGCACGCTCCCTGGCGAATGCCGTCTGGGTGATCAACCAGGAGATCTACCCGCAGCTGTTCGCGCTCGAGAGCACGGTCGGCCAGCGGATCTTCCTCACCGGCGGCAACCTCGCGGAGGCGCCGCAGGGTGCGATCCTCGGCCGCCCGATCGTGATCTCCGAGCAGGCCTCCGCGATCGGCGACGTCGGAGACGTGATCTTCGCGGACTGGAAGCGCTACCTCCTCATCGAGAAGGGCGGCGTCCAGAGCGCGAGCTCGATCCACGTCCAGTTCCTGACCGGCGAGACGGCGTTCCGCTTCATCGTCCGGGCGAACGGCCAGCCGATCCCCAACGCGGCGGTGACCCCCTACAAGGGCGCCTCGACCCTGTCCCCCTTCGTCACCCTCGCGGCCCGCTGAGCAGGCACGAGCAGAGAACCAAAGGAGACCTGACAGATGGCTCGGCTCACCGAGGAAACCCAGATCGCCGTCGGCTTCGTGCCGTCCGATCTCGCGGCTGCTGCCCAGTCTGGCGACTGGGTCAGCCTCAAGAACTACGACCACGTCGCGATCGTCCTCTCCAAGGCGGCCGGGGCCGTCGGGGAGATCCCGACGATCACGGTCCAGCAGGCGCAGGACGTCGCGGGTACCGGGGCGAAGGGCCTCAACTTCACCCGGATCGACGTCAAGAACGGCGCGGACCTGTTCGCAATCGGCCAGTTCACAAAGGTGACACAGGCCGCCGCGAGCACGTACGCCATCGCGGCCGGCAACACCCAGGTCCTCTACGTCATCGAGTTCGATGCGCAGGAGCTGGACAAGGCCAACGGCTTCGACTGCATCCGCGCGACCTTCAACGACGTCGGGGTCACCGCCCAGCTGGGCGCCGTGATCTACATCCTGTCCGGGGCGCGCTACGCCGGCCAGTACCCGCCGTCCGCGATCGTCGACTGATCGGGAGCGAGAACAGTGCAGGGGGTCCGCCTGGCGGCGGGCCTCCTGTGACCCTCACGCACGGCCAAGGAGCCTCGAATGCATCTCCTCCGGCGGCTTCGCCCGCTCTATCGCACGGAGCCCCTCGCGGATGGCGCGCTCGTCCAGCGGATGCGCGGACACCGACTGGAGAGCTCGATCCGCCTCGGCCCGAACGAATGGCACGTCGCCATCATCCACGCCGACGGCACCGTCGATGACCTCGGCATCAGCCGGAACCTCCTGACGACCGTCGGTCGAGACCTGCTCGCCGCGGGGTTCGGCAACCCTGCCGGCAAGGACGGTGCTCTGACCGCATCATCGGCCACGTCAGCGACCCCGGCCGGTGGCGGCATGACGGTCGACGCGTACAAGGGTTGGCGCGTCTATGCCCCGGTCACGGGCCTCACCACCGCACCCGTCTACGGCAACATCGGCAGCAACTCGGCAACCGTCCTCACCATCGACCAATGGTGGACCGCGGCCGATGGGGTCGGAGCGACCCCCGCTGCCACGAACGGCTATCACATTCAGCCGGCGACCATCGCCCGGTTCATGGCGCTCACCGAAAACGCCGGAGCGGCGTCGGCTGCCGACACCGTCCTGACCGGCGAGATCACAACCGGGGGGCTCGCTCGGGCGATCGCGACGTACGCCCATACCCCTGGAGCGGCCACCTACACGATGACCAAGTCGTTCAGCGTGACCGCCTCGTTCCCGGCCATCCACAAGGGCGCCCTGTTCACCGCTGCGAATCCGACTGCGGCGGGCGTGATGGTGTTCGAGGCCGTACTCAACGCCGATGCCATCGTCGTGAATGGAGACACGCTTCAGATCGTCGCGACGAACACGCTTTCAGGCTGACCCGTGAACCTCTTCCGTCGGCTCCTTCCCAAGGCGCAGGAGGCCCGCTGTACCGGTTGCGGGGTCGTCCTCCGCGAGCGTCGCCGCAAGCCCTGCCCGGGCTGTGGCGAGACACGTCGGACGATCACCCGTGGCATGGACCTGGGCCGCGTGACGGTCACCGACAGGATGGGCTGACCCTGTGGCCGACACCAAAATCAGCGCACTCACAGCCGTCACGACCCCGGCGGGGACGGACGAGTTCGCCGTCAATCAATCGGCGGCGTCGAAGAAGGTGACGCTCGATCAGATCAAGACGTTCGTCAATCAGGATACGATCAAGGTTGTCGCGTCCGATCAGGCCAACTCGACCACCACGGCCGCGGCTGTCACCGATCTATCGCTGACTGTCGCCGCTGGCACCTATCTGGCAAAGTATTGGATCGTCTATCGGACGGCGGCGACCACGACCGGCATCCAGATGTACCTCCGGCACGACGGGACGACAACCAGGCTGGCCGCAACGTGGTACACGCTGACTACCGGCGGGGCGGCGGCGACTGGCATTGCCGACCAGGCGACCACTGCCACCGCCCAACTGATGGAGGGCAAGGGCCAGCGCGCCAGCAATGTCGCCTCTGGTTCGACGCAGGGCGTCGACACTGTTTCTGCCGATCAGTTTGCCGTGATGGAGGGGCTCATCATCGTGACCGTCTCCGGCACGCTCGACTTGATGTTCAACTCCGAGGTCGCCGCCAGCGCGGCCACCATCATGACGGGGACCTCTCTCGTTCTGTCGAAGGTGGCGTAGGTCATGGCCGACCGCTACCTCATCGAAACCAGCGCCGTTGACGGGTATCTGCTCGAAGACGGGACCGGCGTCCTGCTCCTCGAGGGGCCATCGCTCGTCACCCGGACGATCGCCGAAGCGGTTGCGACAGCCGACACCTGGACGCGCGGATTCTCGGGCTCCCGCTCGCTCTCCGAAGCCATCGCGACGTCCGATGCGTGGACCCGGGCTGGGACCTTCACGCGAACGATCGCGGAGACCGTCACGACGAGCGACGCGTGGGTGCGGATCGGGACCTTCGCGCGAACCATTGCCGAGTCGATCGCCACCGCCGATGTCTGGACTTCGAGCAAGATCGTGCTCCGCTCGTGGGCAGAAGCCATCGCGACGTCCGATGCCTGGACACGCTCCGGCACATTCGCCCGATCGTTGACCGAGGCGGTAGCCACGAGCGACACGTGGGCGAGGATCCTCGGGGCAACGCGATCGTTCAGCGAGTCGATCGCGACCGCCGATGCGTGGACCCGAACCGTGACGCTCGCCCGCTCGTGGATCGAGTCGATCGCGACTGCCGATGTCTGGGCCCGAGTGCTGTCCGCCACGCGCACGATGACCGAAGCAATCAGCGCATCCGACGGGTGGATACGAAGCGTCGCGCTGACACGCGGCCTCGCCGAAGCTGTTGCGACGAGCGACGCATGGACCAGGACGGCGACGTTCACCCGCACGATCGTGGAGGCGGTCAGCACGTCTGACGCATGGACACGGACGGTGTCGGCCGTCCGATCCTTCGCCAGCTCCATCAGCACGTCTGACGCATGGGCTGCGGTTGTGAGTGGCGCGAGCGCCATCATCGGTGGCATCGGCCCGATTGGTCGGGCGATGGTGTCGATCCCGACCGGCCTGGTGACCGCGGCGCTCACGCGTCTCGGCGTGGGCGATCCAGCACCCCGCGCCCGGAGCACGACTGACCGGCCGACCGGATCCGCCGAGGTGGACTGATGGGCGTCAAGCTGATCGTCGACGTCGCGGCTCCCGACGACATCCTTCGTGACTATGCCGCAGGCGCCCTCCTCCGCTGGGAGCGCGGGACGGTGGCCGCGGGTCCGTTTGTCGAACAGGGCACAGTCGGGATCGTCGCCGCGACTTATCAGTACGAGATCTACGACGCGACCGGGACGACGGCCCACTTCTACCGGACGCGCTACAGCAACGCCGCAGCCACGCAGCTGTCCGACTACAGCGCCGTCCTTTCGCCCGGCGCCCCGGACACGTACGCGACGATGGACGACCTCCTGCTCGCCGTCCCGCATGTCCCGACCGAAAGCCGGACGCTCGCCCGGATGTCCGCGGCGCTGCGGGCCGCGAAGCGTCGGCTCGATCGCGAGCTCGGCGGGGTCGACTTCCTGCGACATCCGGCATCGGGCACCGAGGTCCGCTACTACCGAGGCGAGAACACCGCCCGCCTGCACGTCCACGAGGGCCTTCTCTCGGTCACGCAGGTCCGGATCAAGCTCAGCCCGACGTCGTCCTGGACCACGCTCGGGACGACGGACTACGACCTCGACCCGCCGCAGCCGCTATCAGGCGAGCCCTTTTTCCACCTGATCCTCAACGGGACTGGCAGCTACCGGACCTGGCCGCGCACCTATCGCGGCGTCGAGGTCACTGGGGTCTTCGGCTGGGCAACGCCCCCGATCGATGCCGTCGATGCGAACATTGAGTGGGCGCGTCAGTCGCTCGCCGCCGGCTCGTCATTCCAGGGGGGCCAGTCGGGGCCGCCAGACCTCGGATCGCCCGTCGGTCCGCAGCTCATGCCCGATGCCGTGTACCGGCTCCGCAAGAGCCAGTCGGAGCGCTTCCTGGAGTGCTGGTCGTGAGCCGCGTCGACGTCAGCCTCCGCGGCGACCGGGAGATCGCGAAGGTGATCGACTCCCTGTCTGGCCGTGAGCTCCAGAACCGGACGCGTCGTGCGACCCGCGCCGGCGCCAAGGTGTTCCGGCAGGGGCTCCGACAGCGGGTCACCGGATCGCAGTACCCGAAGGCGTACCGGAAGCTGGCCACCAAGAACCATCGCAACGGCTCGACCTCGACCGGGCCGGTTTCGCCGCTCCTCAACATCTTCGAGGGCGGCGCCGGGATCCACGCAATTGGTGCTCCGGGTCAGCTCCTGAGCAACTTCGCCACGCGTCGAGAGGCTGGCCCCGCGCACGCCGGCGGGTTCTTCATGGCGCGCGGCCCCGTGAGTCATCCAGGCGTCAAGGCGATTCCGCTCATCGCGCCCGAGTTCGCCGCCGACCAGGACAAGGCTTCCAGCGCCGCTATGGACAAGCTCACCGAAGGGCTCCGCTGATGACCGACACCGACAGCCTGCTCTGGTTCCAGGCGATCATGCGGGTCGGAGCGGAGGTCGCCGGCATCAAGGTGGTGCACGGGGTCAAGCCAGCGACCGCCGGCGCTGCCGCGTCGAGCCTACTCCGCCCCGCCACCGAGGGGTTGGACGAAGTCCCGGCGCTGGTATTCGGCTATGGCGGCGCCCCCGTCACGCCGGGCTCGTGGGAGACCCAGAAGCACACGGTCCACGGCGCCATCTGGCGGTCGCGGATGCCGATCGACGAGACCTACAGCGAGCTCGTCGCTGATATCGGGCGGGTCCTCAACGCGTTCCCAGCGCGTGCCAAGGCGTTCGCTGTCAGCGCCGAGCTGCAGTCGGTCCTTGTGACGTCGTTCGGAGCGATCGACGGCTCCGAGTGGCCAACGGGGTCCAACCGCTGGTATCTCGTCCTGCCCTTCGAGATTGAGGCTGTCGTTCGACGAGCCACCACCTACAGCCCGTCATGAGAGGAGCATCACCGATGCCGAAGCCATCCGCAGCGACGTTCGACCCGCGATCCGATCGCGTCGTCCTGCACTACCTGGGATCAGACGAAGGGGTGCCTTCACTCGTCGGGATCCCGGCCCGCGACCTTACCGAGGCCGACATCGCGCGGCTCGTCTACGCAAGGGCGCTCAACGACTACGACGGGAGCGATCCGGGCGCCTTGCCCGATCCGGCCGATCCTGATCAGGGTGCCTGCCGGGCGCTTGTCGCGCTGCTGGTCGAGCGCGCGCTCTACACGACCGATGTGGTTCCGGCGCCCGAGCCGGCACCAACCGAAGATGTTCCGGCGCTCGAGCCGGTGGAGGGCTGATCCGTTGTCCGAGATCGTTTTCGACAAGCTCCAATTCGGTCCGCAGACGGGCACCCCGTCGGCTCCCGGCGCAGCCGTCGCGGCGACGAGCATCTTCCCGATCGACGCCGGGCTCATCGATCCCGACCTCGACCGCGGCTACAACAGCCCTGACGAGGACTACGGCGGGCTCGCCCGGAACCAGGCCGGACGGGGTGCTTACGGCATCCGGAGCGCCGGCGTTCCGCTCACGGCGGTCATGCGCTTCGAGGATGTCATGCGGCTCCTCGAGATGCGTCTCGCCGGAGGAATCACGCCGTCCGGTGTCGGGCCGTACACCTGGACCTACACGATGGACGACGCGTCCGACACGTGCAAGGTCTACACCGCCGAGCTCGGCTCGGAGACCGCGAACGACGAGTACCGGCTCTCGACGTGCCTCATCACCGATCTCGAGCTCGGATACGACGCGCTGGCGGCGCCGGGCGAGCATCCGTGGAAGGCCACGGCCACCCTGGTCGCGATCGACCGCGGCCAGAACGCGCTCACGGCGGCCCTGACCGCGCCAGCTGGCATGGAGACCATCCAGGGGCACCTGACAACGCTCCTCGAGGGGACGACCGCGACGGCATTCGGGTCGCTCGCCGAGCTCACGTCCTCGCTGCTCATGTACAAGCTCAAGATCAGCGGCGGGCGGCCGTACCGCGTCTATGGCGGCACGTCCGACCTGCCGACCGGCTATGGCATCACCAAGCCGGACATCACTGTCGAGGCGATGGTCAAGGTCGGCGCGACTGCCAAGACCAACATTCACGACATCTTCATGACTGCCGGCGCTCCAGCCGGCGAGCGACGCTGGCGGGTCAAGGCCGTCGGCTCGGGCACGAAGGAGTTCCGGATCGATCACCGAGTCCGGTTCACGTCGGTCCGGCGCGGCGAGCGGGACGGAGAGTCCGTGTATCTCGTGGCCGCCGACGTCGTCAAGGACGCGACCCTGTCCTCGACACTCCAGGCCGTCGTCATCAACAGCGTGGCGGGCCCGCTGACGTGAGCAACTACGCCGACCCGGACGCAACCCGGCCGGTGGACCTCGGGGCGTGCCGGTGCCCAGGCACGCCCCATTCCGCCGATTCCGCCGATGTCGTCGGACGCTTCGGCTACGGCGAGCTGGGCAAGATCCGCCAGGCTGGCCGGCTCGGTGGACCAGAGGCATTCAAGGCGATGGCTGTCCTCATCGGCGTGAAGCGCTGGACTCTCGTCCTGCCGGATGGCAAACCACGACCGATCGACGCGGGGCAGGTATCGATGCTGGACGAGTGGACAATCGACGCGCTGATCGTCCATCTCGATGAGGCGTTCGCCGAGGATCCACTCCCAAACGCACCAGGCGCTCCCTCGCCCGATGGGCCGTCGGAGAGCGCTTCCCCCACCCCGACGATCCAGGCGCCCGAGAGCTCTACGAGCACGTGATCATGGCCGAGTTGCCGGGCTGGGACCGGGATCGCCTTGCGGTTGCCCCGGCGTCTGACGTCGAGGCGGCACGTATGCTCGTCTATGCCCGCGCCCGCGCGCCTGAGATCCGTCGCGACATCGCCGGCGACATCGAGCGGATCAAGCGCATTGGCCGCACACCCAACAAGGCGCAGGACGCCCTTGACCGGATGGAGGCGATCCGGGAGCTGGCGGAGGCGCAGCGGCACCAGTCTGATCTGCGCCGCGTGCTCGAGCTCGACGAGCCGGATGAGGCGACCGACTGATGGCGAGCAAGATCCAGAAGGAACTCGCCCTGATCGTCACGGGCAAGGACGTTAGCGCGACAAAGACGCTCCGCGGGGTGAACAAGGAGCTGAACAAGCTCGGGAGCATCGCGGCCAAGGGTGGAGCCAACGTCGCGCGGAACATCGAGCGAGCGGTCGTGATCGGCGGAGCCGCGGCCGTCGGAGCCATCGGGTACGCGATCCAGGCAGCCCAGAGTTTCGAGTCGGCTACCGCGGGCGTGGCAAAGACGATCGACGGCGACATCACGGACATCGTCGGCGGTCTGCGGAAGATGTCGACCGAGGCGCCCCTCGCGTACGAGGAGCTGGCGGCCATTGCAGAGGCCGGCGGTGCGCTGGGCATCGCCAAGGGCGACATCCTGAGCTTCACCGACACAGTCGCGCGGCTCGCCGTAACGACCGATCTGACATCCGAGGCCGCGGCCACCTCGCTCGGTGGCCTGAAGACCACCCTCAAGCTGACCGGGAACGACTTCCGCGAACTGGGCGATGAGCTCGTCTACCTCGGCAACAATGGCGCCTCGACAGAGAGCGAGATCCTCAGCATGGCGGAGAGCATCTCCGGCGCCGCGAACGTCATGGACGCGAGCAAGGAACAGGTCCTCGGCTGGGCATCGGCGGTGGCCAACACCCGTGAGGAAGCGGAGGCCGGCGGGTCGTCGATCCAGCGGTTCTGGCTTGAATCGTTCAAGAGCGTCCAGAAGGGCGGATCGGAACTCAGACTGATGGCGAAGACCACCGGGATGACCGCGGCGCAGTTCAAGCGTGCGTTCGGGAAGGACGCGACGGGCACGCTCGCCACCTTCATCACATCGCTCGGGAAGGTCTCCAAGGCCGAGCAGCTCGCCACGCTCGAGAAGCTCGGGTTCACCGATATCCGGGTCACCCGCGCGCTCCTCAAGCTGCTCGGCAACACCGACAACCTGGCGGGCTCCCTAGTCGACGTCGAGCACGCAGCCGGAGCGATGGGGGAAGAGTCGGAGAAGCGGTTTGCGACGTCAGCCTCGCAGATGAAGATCCTCGAGAACAATGTCCGCGACGCAGCCGCGACGATCGGGACTGAGCTGCTTCCTGTGGTCAATGAGTTGGCGAATGAGGGCGTCGACTGGCTGCAGGGCCACCAGCCCGAGATCAAGCAGTTCGCGGAGGATCTGGCGGGAAACATCCGTGAAGCAGTCACCTGGGCCCGGTCGCTGGACTGGGATGCGATCGGGGGAGCTCTCGGGGCGGGCGCCGGGTTCGCCGCCGACCTCGTCGAGGCATTTGCTTCGGCTCCGCCCTGGGTACAGCAGTTCCTCGCCGGCGGGTTCGTCGCGAACAAGTTCACGGGCGGCGCGGTCGGATCAGTGCTCGCCGAGCTCGGCAAGGGCCTCATCAAGGGCGTGCTGGGCATCAACGCCGGGGTCGTCAACGTGAACGCCGGGGTTGTCAACGGAGGAGGTGTCCCCGGGGGTAAGCCAGGCATCCCGGGCGCGACTGGCGGTGTCCCCGCCCTGTTCGTGCCGCTCGCAGTCGCCGCAGCGGTTGTCACCGCCGGCGTGATCGCGTCCGGTGTCACCGACCCTCGACACCAGCAACTCGACCCGAAGACCGGCAAGACCAGAACCTTCCGGGGGACGAACGTCGCAGCGGAACAGATCGACTACCTCGAACGAAACCTCTCCCCACTCCGAGATCGAGCCGCGGGTGGCGACCGAGATGCAGCCCGCCAGCTGGCGGCGATCGAGGCACGTCTCGTCGAGCTCCGCGCGGAGGTTGCCAGGGCGAACGCTCCGACGAGTGGTGGTCTGTCCCCCGACGAGCGACAGGTCGCCAACGATCAACGGAGGGCCATCGATCGGGTCTGGGACTCGGTGGAGAAGAACCGTCTCGCCGTCGTGTCGGCGCTGGGCGCCGCTGCCCAGTACCAGGCGCAGCAGGCCGCGTTTGCCATCCGCGACATCGTCATCCCGGCTCCCGAGGTGACGGTCAACGTCGACATCACGGCACGCTCGGTTGAGCAGGCCCGCACCAGCTATCAGCGCACGGCCAATCGTGGCCGCCTGGCTGCATGGTGACCAGATGCTGAAGCACTACTACGACGGGACGCTGCAGTCGAACAAGGTACGTGTGGTCTCTGAGAAGGGCATCGTGGCCAAGGCCGAGATCGGTGAGGCCGCGACCATCACCGTCGAGATCGACGATCCCGCGGGTACCCTCGATTTCGTCGGGTACAAGACCTGGCGGATGGATGAGGATGCCTGCCCGGTCGGGTCGCGAACCGTTTGGCGCGGCTACGTCGGCAACCAGGTCATCGGGCGCGGCGACGACGACCTCGTCCACGGCACGGCGCGGCGCTGGACCCTCACGCTCCATGAGGACAACGGCCTCCTCGCGCGACGCCTGCTGATCAGCGACGCGGCGAACCGGCCTGCTGAGACTGTCTCGGCGCGTCTCGCCTGGCTCCTCACGCAGCCGGGTTTCAGTGGCCTCATCTTCGATCACGGGCTCATCGAGTCCAGCACCGTGCAGATGGATCCGGCCAACTACCACGGCCGCCGTGGAGCTGACGTCCTGCGCGACCTGTCCCTCGTATCGGGATACAACCACTACGTGCGCTATCGCGAGGCCAGCACCGACGTCGAGCTCGCGTTCTACGATCCCGATGTCAGCCCGCTTGACGTCTCCACGCTCCGAATCAGCAACGTGTCGACCGACATCGACCTCGCGACGACATGGCCGGCGGACATGGCCGTGGAGCTCGAGCGCAGCCCGTCTCGCATCGGTTCGGGGGTGCATGTCAGCTACTCCGGCGGTTCGCAGTACGTGAGCCGGGCCGCGACCGAGGCGGCGTTCGCTGCCGTCGACCAGGACACGCCAAGCGCGGCCGTCAAGACCCGGTCTGCGGCGCTGGCCCTTGCATCGCGACTCCTCGATCAGCACGACGAGCAGGACGAGCGGATCCCCACGGTTCGGATCCGGCTGCCCGCTGCGAAGCTCAACGACGTCCGCCAGGGGCAGCGGATCCGTGCTCGGCTTTCCCACCTCCCGGGGTGGACGTCCTTCCGTGCCGCCCGCGTCGTGTCCAAGGCGTCCAGTCGGCCCGAAAACCTGAGCCAGGACGTGTACGACGTCGATCTCGAGTTGAGCCCGGCGGCGGCACTCATCGTGCAGTCTGTCAGCGCGCGAGTAGGAGACGCAGGGCAGTTGACCCTTACCCTCGGAAGCCCGGTCGCGGCTGGGAACCTCCTGGTCGTGGTCGCGCGAAAACGGAACCTGAACAGCTCAGGAGGCCTGCCCGAGACAGCGAATGTAGGGTCGCTGATCGGACGCGCCGTGAACTTCACGGTCTGGGGCCTGGCCGACATCCGCGCTGGCGACGCGTTCGGTCCAGACCGGATGAAGGTCATGTACGCGGTCGCAGTTGGCGACGAACAGACGCTCGTGGTCGGTGCCAACAAGCTGCAGTACACGCTCTACGAGTTGTCGGGTGCATCCACTGCGGGGGTCCAGACGCTGTCCCTCTCGTCCCAGGGCGCGAGCTCATCCAAGAGTCTCGGATCGTTCAGCGGCGGCTCCGTGCTCCAGATCGGCGGGTTCCTCTGGGACGCCGGCGCCCTCGACCAGACGGTCGGCTCGGGCTGGACGCAGGATGACCAGACGAACGACCTGACGACCGGCGCCCACCCTGGCACCCTCGCGATGCATGCCACGACCAGGCCGGCGGTGGCGATCAGCGGTGGATCGTACGAATGGGGCGGCGTGGCCGTCGCCTTCCCGTGAAAATCTCGGCCACCGACCCGGAGCACAGCGATCGGCTCGGCGGCAGCACGGAGGTAATCGCCGAGTCGGCGGCGGCGCGTGCGCTCGCACGGGTGAATACCGGGGCAGACCTCCCGCAGGGAATCCCGGGTGAGGGCGAGCCTCCCTCGTCGTGGCTCGTCGGCGCCCAGGTCGTCAGCTTGACCGTCGATTACCTCTACCTCGTCCAGATCGCGCAGTAGGAGAGCACCATGGCCGTAGCACCCATCTTCATCGGCACCGTCAAGACGGCCAGCCAGACGTTCGTCAACGCCGACGGAACGACCGTCAAGACGCTCTACACCGCGGGCGCATCCGGCGGCAAGGTCCAGTTCGCGAACGCCACCAGCGACGACACCGTCGCGCGGATCATTCGCCTGTACGTCCAGCGCGGCGGCGCGGGCTCGGACTTCCTGCTCGGCTCAAAGACCATCGCCATCGGCGCGGGAACTGCGGCCGCGGCCTCGGTCAACCTGCTCGACGCGGCCCAGGTCCCGGGCATCCTCGAGGACGGCACGATCATCCTCGGGCCATCCGATGTGCTCCGGGGCTCGATGGAGGTCGCCGTGACGGCGGCCAAGACGATCACGATCCTGACGCAGGGTGGCGACTTCTAGCTCATGCCGACCGTCCCGCGCTTCGATCTGCCCAAGGGCATCCCGGCCAACCGGCCGGTCGTTCCGCTCGTCCTGCGCGGCGAACGGCGGGGCGTGTCGAGCGTGCTGGCGGCGCTCCGGTTGCGCGGCGATGCCCAGGACCGGCTCCGACTCGGGCTGGATGCCTCTGGCAGGCCGCGCATCGAGTTCGGGAACAGCGGCGCGCCCGACTTGGCGCTCCGTCGCGAGGCGGGCCCCAAGCTCATGCTCGACGGCAACGATGCAGGAGCAGCCAACGCGCCATGGCTCGAGATCGTCGTCCCGACCGCTCACGCCTCGGGTTACGATGCGGTCACGCTCCTGAACAGCGGCGACACCAACCCGCGCATCAGTTTCGGCAAGGACAACTCCGGGTTCCCCACCTTCAAAATGGGCGCCGGAGGAGTCTCATCCTCGGACGTCACACTGAGTCGTCCTGCGGCCAAGACGCTCGCCCTGAAGGCTGGAGCCGGCACCGACCTCCTGCTTCGCTTCGGCGGCACGTCGTTTCCGGCCAGCCCGGCGGATGGCGACCTGTTCTACCGGACGGACCTGTACGACTTGTACCGCTACAACTCGACGCTGGCCCAATGGGTGACGAGGCCAGCGATCACGGCGTACCACTCGACCACGCAGAGCTTCACGGCTGCGACCGAGACGGCCTTGGCCTGCAACTCTGATGACGGCACCGACCCGTGGGCCATGCACGACACGGCCACCAACAACAGTCGCATCGTCGTTCCGATCGCCGGGCGGTATGCAATCCGAGCCTTCGCGTACTGGGGCAACACGTGGCTGCAATCCGAACTGCTCCGCTTCCGCAAGAACGGCACGACCTTCATCCGGGGAACCAACGTCTACACCGTGGCCCCATCAGCCGGGTCTGGCGCGCCGTCGATGGAAAGCAGCGTCGTGGCTGTACTGGCCGCGAACGACTACGTCGAGGCCATGCTCACGCTGGGTACCAACTCGACGGTCGGTCATGCCTCAGCGGCCGAGGCCCAGACCGTGTTCAGCGTCCACTACATCGGCCCGGCGTGACCCTCAACCTCAGCCTCACCGACATCCTCGCCTCGCTCGGCGCAAAGCAGCTCCAGATCGAGGCGCTGGAGAACGAGCTGGCCGACATGCGCGCGGAGAACGCGGCGCTGCGGGCCGCGAACGAGGCGACCGCGCAGACGGAGTCTCAGGATCTGACGGTGCCGGAGGCTATTTCACGAGGGTGAACGTGCCCTCGGCGAGCACGGTGGCGTCGCGGAGGAACCGCATCACATACGTCCCCGGTTTGTTGTCGAGGATCGAAGCCAGGTCGACCTTGTTGGCGAACGTGTCGGCTGCCGGGTTGGAAACCGCGACGTCCTCGTCAATGAGCACTCGCTCGGACCCTGAGGCGCTGACGGATGCAACAACCAGTCGGAGCTTCGCCGCGCCGGCCCCCTCCGTGAGCGATGCCGAATAGGCGATGGCTGGGTACGTGGCCTTGAAACGTTCCGTTGGCTTGATGATCTCGAGCGTGTCGGGGTCATAGTCGAGCCCGAATGCGACAACACCGAAGTTCGGCGGGAGTGTGTATGCCGGTGGCTCGGGCGTCGGGCGCTCCGTCGGGTCAGCGGGTCTGTCAGTCGCAGCGCGGCCGCCGCTGCTGCATGCACCGACCAGCATCGCGAGCACGAGCAGTGTCTTCATTCGCTCCCCCTCTTCTCAGATAAGCGGCCGGTGAGTGCCGCGCGTCATGGTCGCCCGTGCCACCCGAGGTGACATCGCGCTGTCTGACGATGAGCCGCCGGAGACGGCTCGCCCAGGCGATCGGGGCGGTTCTGGCGGTCGTGAGAGTCCCGAGGTGTCGCCGTGTCTGTTCCTGAGCCCGAGGTCATCGACCCACCCCCTGACGCTGGTCGGCTTGTTCGTCTGGCATTTGTTCGGGCAGCCCTCCGAGGCGCGCCAGAACCACACCCAGTGACTCGCCGAGCGCCGTCATCCCTGACACCTGCTGTCGCGTCTGCGCTTCCACCGCGGCCGCCAAGCGATCGATAGCGGCGACGATCGCGGCGGCATCCATGCCCTCGGCAGCAGCCGGTGCCTGGCTACCGAAGATCCGCTCGAGCGCCTCAATGTTGTCCGGGCTCGGCGATCGCCCGGCATAGGATTCCCAGACTCGAATCGTCTGCTCAACCACATCGACGCCCTGCGCCCGTAGACGAGCGACGAGGTCGTGCGGTTTGAGCTGCATCCGGTGTCGCTCAGTGGCGATCCAGGCGGCCATTGCGGGCTTTGCTTTTCGAGCCATCGCGAGCACCGTAGCACCGACGTTGCCGATTGCGTCAACTTTCTAACGAAAACGCTTGACAACGTGCCTGGATATGCCCTACTGTCCGTTGCCATGAACACCGGCAAGGACCTGACGCTCAAGCGGATCGCGATGGACGTGCCAGCAGGCGCGCTCGCCGAGCGGATTGGGGTATCCGGCTCGACGCTTTCACGATGGGAGAACTCCCGCCGTGTGACGACAAAGGCCGCAGATCGCTATCTCGCGGCGTTGGCAACGTTCGGCACTATCCCAACCGTAGACGTGTCCGTGCCGGAACAGGTGGCCTGATGGCCCCAGCGGCCGCCCTCACCCTCGTCGGCCCGTCTCGGGCCGTTCCCGGTCGCCTCCGTGGCTCTCGTGGTGTCCCGACGCGCGTCGTCCTCGAAGTCAACGACGCCCTGGCCCCGTGCATCGAGGGTGTCGCCTTCGTCGACGAGGTCGTGGCTGCCGTCAATCGGATCGTCATGGCTGCTGCAGCGGGCTCGCGCCAGGCCGTCGTGAACGAAGCCGGAAAGCTGGGCCACCGAGCGATCGCCGAGAGGGCCGAATTCCGCCGCCTGGCGGCCGCAATCGAAGGCCCGGACGGGGGACGTGCAGCATGAACCGCTCCTGCCTCGTTGCCCTCGCGGCGATGGTTCTCAGCACGATCGTCGCGCTGGCCATCGCAACGCTGCTCGCCGACGCGGTGATCGCCCTCGTCGAGAGGCTCACCCGATGACCGCGTACTTCAAGTGCACCCGTCCGGATGGGACGGACTTCCGCACCGGGACGGTGGACTACGCCGCCGCGCTCGTCTCGGGTGAGGTCATCCGGCACCCGGCCACGATGGTCAAGGACGAGGCGTCCACCTACCTCTCGGTGAGCGTGGAGCCAGCCGACTGCACCGGGTTCGAATGGCCCTGCCGCTTGTTCCGGGTCGAGCCGGTCGGGCGCACCCTCCGGGCCAGCAACCTCACGAACAAGCGGGCCTGCCGTGCCCTCCGGGTCGTCGAGGAGCTGCCATCCCACATGGCCTTCGGCCCGAACGGTGAGGCCGTGGCGGCCTTCCTCGAAGCCCTCGCCAAGCTCACGCCTGAGCAGGTACGGCGGTTGGCCGCCGCTCGGGCCGCCGCTCGGGCCGCCGCTTGGGCCGCCGCTCGGTACGCCGCTCGGGACGCCGCTCGGGACGCCGCTTGGTACGCCGCTCGGGACGCCGCTCGGGCCGCTCGGGCCGCCGCTCCGGCCGCCGCTCCGGACGCCGCCTTGACCATCGTGGTCCGCGACCTCATCACGCCCGAGCAGTACGCGATCCTGGTCCAGCCCTTCGTTGACGCCGAACTCGGGGAGTTGGTCGCATGACCGATCGCCGGCACGTCTCCCGTCCGCGACGGTCACGCAGCGAATCGCTCGCCTGGATGCTCCTGCCTGCGCTCGCGACGGTGGTCGGCCTTTGGCTGGCGCTGGTGTACGTCCTGACCGGAGGTGCGGCATGACGCTCCTGACCTGGCTCGGCCGCATCGCGTGCCTCGCGGGTTTCCACGACGACGCTACCGAGACCCGTCGCCTCGGCTTCGTGCGCATCGCGTTGTGCCGCCGACCGGGCTGCGAGCGATACACGGTCCGGAAGGGATGGCGCTGATGGCACTTCCCTCCGAGCGCTCGATGCCGGTGATCACGGTGACCTGGAGCGACCTCCGGCGCGCATGGATCGTCGCGCTCCCGGGTGGAGTCGAGATGGCCGTGCGGCAAGCCGCCGATGTCGAGTCGCTCGTGGCCAGGCACGCCTGTGGGTCCGCGATCCGCTGGCTCAACCCGGGCACGCAGCAATCCACGAGGTCCCACACAGCCGCGGACGCGGGCGGGGCCTGACCAAGCAGCAGGGCGGCCGGTGTGGAGGCCGGCCGCCCTGCAACACCACAACGGCACAGGAGGAACGATGACGATCAGCGGATCCCACACCATGACGGCGGAGCGGCCTGCAACCTGGTACCGCGCGCCGGTGAGCGGCCTGGCGCACGCCTTCCGCGGGGTGCGCGCTCTCTGCGGGATCAGCTACTGGGCGGCGTCCTGGGGCATCGTCGGACCAATCGAGGCCGTTGACCGCGGCCAGGCGTGCGGCTCGTGCCTGATCCTCACGGGCTCGACCGAGGCCGAGCTTCGCGGCCAGAACGGCGATCGCTGATGACGAGGTTCCAGCTCGTCGTTCGCCCCGACGGTCGTGCCCTCCTGACGACGACCGAGAAGCTGAGCGAGCAGATGGTGGCGCACCTCCGCGAGCACCTCCGCGGGTGGGAGGCCGGCGAGTATCCAATCGTCGTCATTCCCGAGTGCTCCGTGGTCCAGGTCGCCGAGATCGAGATCGACCTCGAGTCGGCGGAGACGGTGGTGGTCAGCTGATGACGATCTCGCTCCCTGTCCGACAGCGCACCCCGGAGTGGCTCGAGGCGCGCAAACATGGCATCGGCGCATCGGAGGCGGCGGCGGCAATCGGCCTGTCGGAGTGGCAAAGCCCCATCGGGCTCTGGGCGGAGAAGCTCGGCTTGGTCCCGCCTGTCGCGGAGACGCCGTCGATGCGAATCGGGTCGGCACTCGAGCCCCTGATCGCCGCGATGTATACGGAGGCGACCGGCGTGAAGGTCCGGCGGGCCAACAACCTCCGCCAGCACCCGGAGCACACCTGGATGCTGGCCAGCATCGATCGCCGTGCGGGGCGACGGCCAGTCGAGCTCAAGTTCTCAGCCCGGGCAACCGGGTACGGCGAGCCCGGGACCGACGAGGTTCCCGACCATGTCCTGGTCCAGGTCCTCCACCAGCTCGCGGTCCTCGACGAGCCCGAGGGCGACGTCGTCCTGCTGAAGCCAGGTGCGCTGGCCGTGGCGATCTACACGATCCGCCGCGAGGCGGTGGCTGAGGCCGCGATCATCGAGCGGGAGGCCGTGTTCTGGGAGCACGTCGTGTCGCGCACCGAGCCGGACGTCGATGGTTCCGAGGCTACGGCCCGCGCCCTGGCGGCCCTCTATCCCCGAGGCACGGAGCTCGTGACCGTCGAGGCCGATGAGGTCGCGAACCAGGCCATGCGGATCCTCCGCAAGGTTCGCGGCGAGCAGGCCGCCAGCGAGGCCGAGCGGGCCGAGCTCGAAGCGCGAATCAAGGCCGCGATGCTCGCCGCGGGCGCCGAGCGGATCACCGCCGCAGGCGTGGGGGAGATCACGTGGCGCCCGACGAAGCCGCGTGAAGTCATCGACTGGGAGGCCGTCGCCGGCGCATACCGCGGTCTCCTCGAGGCCGATTCATTCGATGTCGAACGCATCGAGGGCATCGTCGCCGAGAACACGCACCTCCGCGAGAGTGCCCCCCGGTTTGGCCCCCCGAAGTGGGAGGGCGCCGAATGAGCCGACCACGCACGCCAATCGCGGAGCGACTCTGGGCCAAGGTCGACCGATCGGGTGGGCCGGATGCTTGCTGGCCATGGACTGGCTGGGTCGACCCTCAGGGCTACGCCGAACTCCGGTCGGGCGGTGGAAGATCGAAGAAGCGCCCTGCGCATCGCGTCGGCTACGAAGCGATGCGCGGCCCAATCCCCGGCGGCCTGACGATCGACCACCTTTGCCGCAACCGACGCTGCTGCAACCCCGCGCATCTGGAGCCAGTGACGCAGCGAGTGAACACCTTGCGTGGCGACTCGCCATGGGTGCAGCGGTCGCGCCAGCAGCACTGCGTGAACGGGCACCCGTTCGACGTAGAAAACACCCACTACCGCCCGAATGGCACCCGCCAGTGCCGAGCCTGTGGCGCAGCCCGGGCTCGCGCCGCCTACCACGAGAGGAGTGCTGCTGCATGACCGCCACCTCGCCCGAGCGCGCCCTAACCACCGTCGTCGACCGCGTCGAGACCAGCCCCGCGATCGCACTGCTCGACCAGCGGGCCACGTCGCTCGTCGAGCTCCTGCCCGACGCCCAGGCGGCCGCTCGATTCCGGCGCGTGGTCATCCAGGCCCTCGCCAAAAACCCCGACCTCCTGGAGTGCACGCCCGAGTCGGTCGTCCTGTCGGTCTTTGAGGCGGCGCAGCAGGGCCTTGAGCCGACCGGAGCCGCGGGCGGCGCCCACCTGGTTCCGTACAAGGTCAACGTCGGGACCCGGCAGAGCCCGCGCTACGAGAAGCGAGCCCAGTTGATCCCCGACTACCGGGGCGTCATCCGCCTGGTTACGAAGCCCCCCAGTGATGTGGTCTCGCTGGAAGCCCGCGTCGTCAAGGAGGGCGACGACTTCAGCTATGAGCTGGGCACCGAGGCCGCGGTCCACCATATTCCGAACCTCTTGCCTGGTCGATCCGAGAAGGCGACCACGCATGTCTATGCGATCGCCCGGCTCAAGAACGGGTCATCGATCCCAGACGTCGAGGACCGTGCCGGCATCGAGCGGATCCAGAAGCGCGGCCGCGGCAGCGCGTTTTCGCCTTGGGCGACGGACTGGGACGAGATGGCCAAGAAGACGATCATCAAGCGGATCGCAAAGGTCCTCCCCGTCCGCCCGGAGATCCGGAGCATCCTCGTCCGCGAGGACGAGTTCGGCGGGCCGGACGAGCCAGAGGAACGCCCTGAGCCGGCGTCGCGGGGACGCTCACGGGCGTCGCGGCTTGCAGCCCGCCTGGGGACTGCGGATCATCCCGCCAGCCAGCCCACAGCGCCCCAGGAGCCGCCTTCGGAGATCGAGCGGACGGAGGCAGCTGCGACCCATGAGTTGTCCTCCATTGGGTTTCTGACGAGCGAGGAGCTGCGTGAGGCTCTTGCCCGAGCCGAGATCTCGATCCCGTTCGCGCAAGAGAGAGCCAAGACGCTCTTTCCTGACGCCGCCGGCCGGCTTTCTGACGCGCAACGCGCCCAGCTCCTTGAGGACCTGACGAGCGACGAGCTCGCGGCAGCCGGACTGTAGGGAGGCGATCGACATGGCACTTCCGCTCACGCCCGAGATGTTCCCGGACACGCTCGTCGAGCCCTTCGTCGTCAGTCAGGAGGTCGCGGACCTTGCCGACGATGTCATCGCATCGTTCGACGAGTTCGAGCCGATCCAGACAGCCATCCGCGACGCCGGCCTGGCCATCGCCTACGTCTTCGAGACAAGGCCGTTCGATCCCGCAAAGGAGGAGCTCAAGCCGCACACGATCGCCAAGGTCACGAAGGCGTCGCCGCTCTGGCTGGTACTCGGGGGCCACGAGCTCGTGATCCAGTTCCGCCAGGCGTTCTGGGATCTGTTCGATGCGAACCAGCGGCGCGCCGTCCTCCACCACGAGCTGACCCACATCGAGATCGACGAGCCGGGCAACGACGGGCGCGTCAAGCTCAGCCTGCGGCCGCACGACGTCGAGGAGTTCGCGCGAACCATGCGTCGGTTCGGGCCAATCCTGCCGTCGCGCGCCGGACTGGTGAAGGCGTATCTCGACTGGCAGCACGAGCAGGAGAGCCCCGCGCCCACGCCGCTGCGCAACATCGGTCGCGAAGTCATGGATCGAGTCGTTGACATGGTCAATGCCGGCGCCATGGATGACACGGCAAAGGGCGTCAAGGTGACCGCCACGCGACCCCGGGCCGATGCGTGATGTTCCCAGATGAGGACGTGCCGGCCTTCGTCGGCTGGACGGTGCCCGAGGGCTGGACGCCCGACAACATCGGCCGCTGCCGCTCGTGCAGTGCCGAGGTCCTGTGGTGCCTCACGCCGAACGGCAAGAAGGCGCCGCTCAACGCTGACGGGACGAGCCACTTCAGCAACTGCCCCCAGAGCGACCAATGGCGGAGGCGGGCATGACCCTCGTCTCGAGCCTCATGTCCTGGCTCGCCGGCCGGCCCGTACCGCCGGCAGTGCCACTCTGCCTCGAGTCCTGCGGGCGGCTTGCCGACACGAGCGACGGTTCGCCGCGCTGCGTCCCGTGTGGCCTGCGGCTTGCGCACCTGGCGATGCGACCCGACGTATTCACCGAAGACGAGATCGTCGCCGCGGCGAGGGCACACGCCGATGTCGTCTCGGTCGGCTCAGAGGCCATCGAGCGACACATGCACCTCGCATGGAACGGCCTGGTCATCCACGAGACGCACCGGCTGGCATGGATCTGGAGCGGCGCCTGGCCAACTGACGATCGGACGCTGGACGACGTCCGCGAGACGCGGTCGCTCGAGCGGCTGTGGGGCACGGCGTGAGCGGCTTCATGCTCTGCGGCTCGGGCGAGCCACTGCCCTTCCTCACTGTCGAGGATCTCGCGGCCGAAGCCTGGTGCTGCTACGGCGCCGTGGACCGTGGACCGGGCGGCTGCAACTGCTGGACACCGATCTTCGACCTCCGGCAGCGGAAGGTTCGGACGGACGTCGAGCCCGAGACCCGGGCGAGCCGCTGCCACGACTGCGCGTACCGGCCCGACAGCCCGGAGCGCCAGCGTGGCGAGGCTCTCGAGGCCCTGCCGAACTTCTGGTGCCACCAGGGCATCCGCCGGCCGAAGGCGTTCCGCCATCCGGACGGTCGCGTGCGACCGGTCGAGGACTCGGCCGACTACCAACCTCCGATGGTTGCTGGCGTCCCGTACCGGGCCTCTGGCAGGCCCGCGGACCGGTGCGCCGGCTGGGCCCAGGTCCAGCGGCTCCGTGAGCGCCAGGCGGTGCCGTCGTGACGTACACGATCGCGCCTGGTACGCCCAAGGCTGCGAGCGCAGCAGCGTTCGGTCGCGAGCTGGTCAGGGCCCTCGAGACGCGCGGCATTCCGCGCCAGGAAATCCACCGGGCTACGGGCATCGGCCGCACCGCGCTCGACCACTACCGGGTCGGGGCCAGCCTGCCGCGCACGGCGGCCGCTGTGGCACTGGCAACCGCCCTCGACTGGCCGAGGCTCGCCGAGATCGTGAGGAAGGCCCGCACGCGAGCCTGCTCGCGCTGTGGGACGCATTTCCGCAACGACGGCGGCAACATGGGCGCCAAGCGCTACTGCTCGCCGTCCTGTCGCGAGGTAGCCGCGAGCGAGCGAGATGCGAGCACTCGTGCCCGCCAGGCTGGCCAGACGGGCGATGGCCGGAGACGCTATCAGGAGGTTGCCCGCCTGCGCTCGGGTATAAGGATCGCCGAGGAGCGCTCGGCCGATCTGCTCGGCGCCATCGCCGACATGTGCGCCAGCTGCGAGCCGGAGGGGGCATGCCGGACTGCCGACTGCGCTCTCCGGGCATTCAGCCCGCTGCCGCTCGCGACTCACCGCACGGCTACGCCTGCGACCAGGGAGCAATCGCTCGCGATGCGGACTGCGGAGCGATGGACGCCAGCGGCGAGGGCGGCGCAATCGGCGATGACCCGGCGGCTCCATGCCGAGGGCCGGATCCCGACATCCCACTTTCGGACGAACCATCCGGCCCATGACCCGGAACGCCGTGAAGCGTGGCTGGCGGCCCTAAGGGCCGGGAAGGCACGGCGAGGCCATACTGGCGGCCGTCGGAAGGCGGTGCCGGCGTGATCCCCGAGATCCGTCGTAACCCGGAGACCGAGGAGCGCGTCCAGGCCGAATACGAGCTGAGCCGTGCGTACGACGCAGCCAAGGCGCTCGAGGAGCGCCTTGAGCTGGCTGGACTCAACGGGCTGGCCCGAACGGCCAGGCTGATCCGGGACGAGCTCGCGCTGTACCTCATGGGTCTCCGATGATCACCGCCGATACGGTCCTGGCCGCCCGAGACGATGCCCAGCCGACGGGTGAGGCGTACTGCGAGCTCGCGATGACCGGTGCGATCGTCGCCGGGATCCCACCCCTCTGGCGGCGCGAGGTGGCGTCATTCCTGCGCGGGATCCTGCGACGCGGCCCGATCGGCGCGTCGCCGGCGTATGAGCCACATCGTGCCATCCTCGGTGCCTTGGTCCTCGAGCTCGAGACGTTCGCGATCCGGGACGCCGGGGAGCAGTACGAGCCCGATGTGGCCGACCTCCGCGACCCGGCGATCGTTGCGCGCGAGCGCGAGGCGATCCGAGGCTTCCGAGAATGGGCGGCCCATGAGGCAAGCCGCCAGGCGGACGCGTACCACGCCCACGTCGACTCGATCGTGGTCCCGGGAGACGAACGCCACGTCGCCGCGATGGCGGCTCTGGACTCGCCGCCTGTACTGCCAACCGAGGCCCCGGCTGAAGATGACTGGCTGTAAGCGATGCGCCGTGAATTCGAGAGACAGGGGCTCGGGTATGTCATGCGCCTCCCCGACCTGGCCACCGAGCTCGCCGTCGGGTACGTGCGTCGCTCCCGTGGCGAGACACACGGAGAGCTCACCGTGATGTGCGCCCTGCCGGGCACCAGGAGCTCTGATGGGCACATTCATCAGGCGACCTTCAACCTGTCGGGCTCCGAGGCCCGCAATCGCCTGGCCAAGACCCTCACGGCCCGCGCCGACATCGGCATCGATTGGGTCGACGTCCTCGAGGACCTTTGCCGACGCGTGCTCGCAAAGGAGCGGGCGGGCGACCCGATTGAGAAGGTCGGCGCGCTTCCTGTCCCGATCGGCGAGACCTATCGGCTCGACCCGATGTTGCCACAGGATCAGACGACGATCCTGTTTGGCGACGGAGGTGTTGGCAAGTCGACCCTTGCCGCGGCACTCGCGGTCAGCGTCCAGACTGGCGCCTCCCTCGTTGAGGGCTGGGTGCCCAGGCGCGCCCCAGTGCTCTATCTCGACTGGGAGGCTGGCCGCAACAGCCTCAACCGGCGTGTGCGGGGTGTTGCGATGGGCGGCCATCTTCCGGATGTCGTCCAGATCGACTACCGCAACTGCCGACGGGCTGGTCCACTCCACGCCTTTGCCGAGGACCTCGCGACGGTCGTCGATCGCGAAGGATACGGCCTGGTCATCGTCGACAGCGTTGGCATGGCCGCGGGCGTTGGGTCCGAGGGCGGAGATGCCAATGAGTCGGCCCTCCGGCTCTTCTCCGCGATCGGCTACCTCCAGACAACGGTCCTCGCGATCGATCACATCAACAAGACCGATGCGGCCGATGAACACCGCAAGGCCCGCCCGTATGGCTCGATCTACAAGGGACTCCTCGCCCGGGCAACGTGGGAGCTGAGGCTCTCGAACACGGAGCGTGGGTCGTTCCTCGGGCTCTACCACACCAAGTCCAACGACTCCGCAATGTTGGCTCCGGTCTCACTCCAGGTACTCCACGAGGACGACGGATCGATCCGATATGAGCGCCTCGATCGGATGCCAATCGGTCTCACAAAAAGCCTTACCCAGCGGGACCAGATCGTTGCCGTTCTTCGTGAGTATGGGCACATGACGGCTGATGAGATTGCCGATGTCCTGAGCCTGGCGGAAAACAAGGTTCGCGCCGTTCTCAGCCGTCATGGAGATCAGTTTGTGAAGCTTCCGTCAGGCAAGTGGGAGGTCCTCGGCCGTGCCGTCTAAGACCCTGTCAGGGGCGTCAGCACCAGGCTTTGCAACATCAGTTCGCAACACGTTGCAACAGTTGCAAGGGGCCGTTGCAACATGGGGCTATTACTACGTAATAGACCCCCCCATGTTGCGGCCACGGCCCCGCAGGAGTACCGGGGTAGCGAGGGGCATCGATCGCGTCTGGGGGATGGGGGGTCAAATCCTCGACGGCCGTCCGTTTCCTAGGACCGCAGTCGCTGCCAGGAACTTGGTGGCCCGGGTTCTAAAATCACGGCCCATTGGCGTTGGCGGGGCTCGCACGCGCTCCGTCCAGACCGTCCTTGATCGCGATTGCCCGTACTGCCTCAGGTCCTTCGACGCGTTCTCGACCACGGGGCCGTTCAAGACCTACTGTTCCGCGCGGTGCCGACGCCCGCGTGTTCGGTGCCAGGCTCATTCGGGGTCCACCACCCGCACCGTCACCTGCCGCTGCGGTGTTGTCTTCGAGACCTGGAAGCCGAATAGGCTATCGTGCTCCGCCGCCTGCAATCTGGCTCGCCAGAACGAGCGACGACCCGACGGACCCGGTCGCGGCAGGGGGCGCCGGTTCCCTCGTGTCCGCGGCCGCCAGCGCCGTGCGATCTTCGAGCGCGACGGCTGGATCTGTCAGATCTGCCACGCGCCGATCGACAGGGCCCGACGATTCCCTGACCCCGGCTTCGCAACGATCGACCACCGGGACGCGTTCGGGGCGCACGAGCCGAGCAACTGGCAGAGCGCCCACCTGGTGTGCAACGTCTCGAAGGGCACCAAGCTCGCTCCCGGTGCCTCGCCGAAGCTCCGACGGATCGCCGCATGACGAGGATCCTCGCCATCGACCCGGGCTCCGAGCGCTCTGCCTGGCTGCTGTGGGACGACGCGGTCGTCGCCTTCGGCATCGCGTTGAATGACGATGTCCTCCGGGATCTGCGCTCGAGCAGACCCGTCCTGTTCGGTGCTTCCGAAGGGCGAATCGCGGCGCGCTCGGTCGTCGTCATCGAGCAGATCGAAAGCTACGGCATGGCCGTCGGTCGCGAGGTGTTCGCCACCGTCCACTGGTCCGGCCGTTTCACCGAGGCCGCCCACCCGACGCCCGTCGTCCAGCTCCCCCGCCGCACCGTCAAGCTCGCGATCTGCGGCGACAGCCGGGCCCGCGACGCGAACATCCGCCAGGCCCTGCTCGATCGGTTCGGCGGTTCGGCGGCCGTCGGCCGGAAGGCCACGCCCGGGCCGCTCTACGGCATCACCCGCGACGTCTGGAGCGCCCTTGCGATCGCCATCACCTACGCCGACCTGCAGGCCGACCGATGACTGACCGAAAGAAGCTGGCGGCGCTGCTGACAGCACACGAGCCGGGAACCGATTACGGCTACGAGTACATGGTCTGCACATGCGGCTGGAAGGACGCCGACGGGCTTGGCCTACGCATGATCGACCCAGAGTCTAAGACGTGGCCCGAACACATTCTCCGCCTCATCGCCGAAGGCGTCTCCCTCCGCTCCGAGCCGCGAGAAATCGAACGCGAGCGAGCACTCGCGGAGGCCGTCCCATCGCTCGACGAGGAGCTGCGGGCGCTCTCGGAAGCGGCCACGCCGGGGCCGTGGCCCATTGAGTATGTTGAATGGGCAGTTAGGCATATCGTCCGCAACGTCGATAGACCCGATTGGGAAGGCTTTCCGAACTTCGGCTGGACCTACCACGACCCGTGCTTTGAGGAAGTCACGCACCCCGACGCTCGGTTCATCGTGGCCGCCGTCAACTATGTCCGCGACCGACTAGCCCGAGAGGAGCCGACCGATGACTGACCGAGAGGCGCTGGCGGCGCTCGATGACGCCTTGCAGTCATTCTCGAAACGCATCGGAGCGGAGCAGGACGCCGCCATTAGCCGTGCGTTGAGCCTCCGGTTCCGGCAGGGCGTCGCCGTCTCCGTCCGGCGCCCCCACTGGATGCCAGGACGACTGTACCGCTGGCTGATGCGATCAATCGTCGTCACGACCACGCCCGAGCGTCTCGCAGCCCGAGAGGAGCCGACCGATGACTGAACGATCGTATCGATCAGCTCCTCTCCGTTGTTGGGTAGTTGAGCGATGGCAATCCGGCAACGATGAATGCGCTTGCCATAAGGCGGATGCGCTGAGGATGTCCTACTCCGCTCCAACGCCCGAGAAAAGGGCCGGTATCACCCCCGCCACTCCGGCTGTTGAGCCATCCATCCCGAGCCTCGACGCGGCGTGGGCGAAGGCTGAGGAGGCGCTGCCGGAGGGGTGGGCGATCAACATGCTGTGGGGCACGATCACGGAGGATCGGTGGGCCGCGAGCGCCGGGCCGTTCCCATCCGACACAACTCATACGATGTTGCATCGCGCCGCGGGTGGTCCGACCCCCGCCGCCGCCCTCAACGCCCTCGCTGAGAAGCTGGAGGCCGACCGATGACTGAGCGAATGCGAGAAGCGCTGGAACGACTCCACGATGCGGCCGTTTCCAGCGTGGATATGTTCGGACATGACGAGGCCTGCGGCACCGACGATTGCTACGTGTTGGCCGCACTCGAAGCCGAAGCCCGCGCCACCGTCCTGACGGAGCTGCGCGCGGAGGTCCAGAGACTGCCGAGTCCGACTATTGGGCCAACGCCATCGACCGGCATCCAACGCTGGTACTCGGAAGGGTACGAGCGCGCGGCTCGCGACGTCCTCGCCCTGATCGACGAGAGGCCGCCGCGATGACCCGCGCCCTCGCCATCGTCGCCCTCCTCCTCGTCCTCGCCTACCTCCGCCGGGAGCGGTACGTCGAGGCCGATCCGTTCCGCGAGCCGTGGGGGGAGCGATGAAGCCGGACAACGTCATTGCCATTGCCACACGCTTCGCCGGGGGTGCCCCTGTCGAACTGCTTGAGCAGCGATATGACACCTGCCGCCACGAACATACCTATCTCGACGCCGCGTTGCGCACAGTTGGATGCAGCGATTGTGGCGAGGAACGCCTCGACCCGTTCGAGGTACTGGCGATGCTGGCCAAGACGTGGCGGCGATGGCACCACGAAGCCGAGCAACTGCGAAAGCTCCGTGCTGAGTGGCAGACGATCGAACAAGAGAAATGGGCAAGAGCGCGCGACCGACATCTAACGGCCAACCCAAGCCATACAGTCACCCCTGGGCGGTCATCATGGAGCCGCGGAGGATGCCGCATCTGCTATCACCTAGAGGTTCGCTGGAACCCGCGCTGGGAGGCCTCCCGGGCGGCCCCTGAGCCGCCTCCCGGAAAACTGGAACCGGCATGAAGCGCCTCGCCCTCGCCCTCGCCTTCGCGCTCGGCTACGCCGCCGGGCGCACTGATGCCGCGACTCCGCGGTCAGCCTCTGAGCCCGTCCCCCCGGCGGTGTTCCAGAGCCTGACCGGGGCGCCGCTCGGTGCCCCAACCCCGACGGCTGCCGCGCAGCCCTCCGCTCCGGCGGTGTCCGTGTCGGGGACTCCTGACCCTGGCACGACGGCGCCCCCGTCCGAGACATGGATGCGGGAGGGCACGATCTGGTGGGCCGACGCGAGCCACGGTTCGGCGTACCTGGCCATCCCGATCGGCCCAGGCCATCTGGTTGACATCTGCGGGCCAGCTGGGTGCCTGACCCTCGTCTCGACCGACGCCGGGCCGTCCCTTGAGCGGCAGCGGGCCGGACGGATCGCCGATCTGGCAGTCGAGCTCTGGGAGCAGATCAGCGGCGTCGACCGACGGTTCGGCGGGACGCCGGGAACCTGGACGCTGGTGCCATGAAGCGCATCCAGCGAATGCCTGAGCGGCCAGTCCTGGACGTGGGGGACGTTCGGAACCTTGTATGCCAGCGCCATGAGCGGGCGCTTGCTGCCGACCGAAGCGTCAACTCGATCGCCTTCCCGCTCGAGGTTCTCCGGTTGGCGATGTCCGACCCACGGACGATCGCGGCGTGCCGAGCGGGCGAGGAGGGCGACATCGAACGGGCCGGTGCGTTCCTTCGCTCGGTGGCCCCGGTCTGCGAGTGGCTCGCGTATGGCGACGTCGAGATCGCGTGGGCGAAGGCCCGTGAGCTCGGGATTGGAAAGCGGACGTGATCCACGAGCACCTGCATCTGTTCGGCGATGGGCTCCGGGTGATGACGCATGCCCACCCACACCCAGCCGGCGATTGGCCCGTGGACCGCGACCCGCTCGCATCTCGCCCTCACAGTCACGTCAACGGACGCCACTCACACCCGCACGGACACGCTGGCTACGCGCCGCTGAGCGGGGGCCAGAAGCGACGGCCCATCGTCCCGGTGGGGCAGCCGTGAGCGAGCGACTGGCCCTCCGGATCCCCGAAGTCGCCGATGCTCTCGGTGTCGACACCGAGACGGTGCGCCGCTGGCTGGCCCGCGGCGACCTGCCGGGGCGGAAGGTCGGCTCCGTCTGGCTCGTCGCCGTCTCGGCGCTCACGAGATGGCTAGACTCTGACCATGGCGAGGAGGCGTCGGATGCGCGGCAAGCCCCTTCCGTTCCGCCGGAAGAGCGACGGCCTGTGGGTAGCACAGGTGAGCATCGGCCCACGGGGCAAACGAAGGCTCGTGCGGCGGTACAGCCAGGACAAGGACGAGGCCCAGCGGCTTCTGATCGAGCTCCTGGATCGAAACGCCGTCGCGGACAACAGGACGACCGTTGGCGCGTACCTCCGGTCGTGGCTTGAGATGACCGGCGCCAGGACGCTCAAGGCGTCGACCCTTGAGACCTACGAGATCGCCATCCGTCGGCAGCTCATCCCGCACGTCGGCTCGATCGAGCTCGGCCGCCTGGCGCCAGAGCACGTCGAGCGGATGATCGTCGAGCTCGGGGCGACCATGAGCCCGAAGGGCATCCGGAACGCGCTGTCGGTGCTCGGACGCGTGCTCGACGTCGCCGAACGTCGCGGCCTGGTGCGCCGGAACGTCGTCCGCCTCGTGGATCCGCCGCGCGTCGTCAGGGCCGAACGTCATGCGCTCACCATCGCTCATGCCCGTCAGATCCTCGCCGCCGTTGCCGGCGATCGCCTCGAGGCCCTCTGGGTCGTCACGCTCGCCTGCGGCCTCCGCCAGGCCGAAGTCCTCGGGCTGCGCTGGCGCGATGTTGACCTGGACGACGGCTCTCTCCGCGTCGAGGTGGTCCTCGACCGCCAGGCTGGCAAGTACGTCCTGACCGAGCCGAAAACGGCATCGAGCCGACGGACGATCTCGCTCCCGCTCTTCGTCGCCGCGGCGCTCCGCGAGCATCGCCGGCGCCAGCTCGAGGAACGCCTGGCCGCGGCCGAACCGACCGAGGACGGGCTTGTCTTCGTCTCGCCGGCGGGCCGGCCATTGTCCGCCGGCTGGCTGACGCATCGCTGGCGGAAGCTCCTCGTCGCCGACTACCACCGGCTCCTCGATCACCGGGAACAGCTCATCGCGCAAGGCGCGAATCGAGATGACCTGCCCATGCCCGAACCGCTCGACCTGACGATGCACGACCTCCGGCACGGTCAGGCGACGCTTCTGGTGGCGCTCGGTGTCCACCCGAAGGTCGTGTCGGATCGGCTGGGTCACGCCACGGTGGCCATGACGATGGACGTCTACAGCGGCGTGACCCGGGCATCGGACGTGGCGGCTGCGGCCCTGCTCGAGGAGGCACTCGGGTGACCGGTCGGACGGCGAGCGACTGGTACGACCGAACCGAGAGCGACGAGGAGCATGCCGCTCGTCACGACCGATTCGGGAATGTGGTGCGTCCACCCGCGACCGCGTTCGATCGAGTCATCGACCGAGCACATGCGATCGTGTACGCGATCACGATTCGTCCGCCGCGTGGGATTGCCCTGCCATTCGGCCTTGAGGAGACGAGCCGCCTACGGTGGCGGGTCGCCATGGATATCTACGACGTGCTCAGGATCGGCTCCGCGGGCCGGGTCGAGTTCATGGGCCCTTCGATGGCTGGGGTAGAGCGTCTATTCGGCATTGAGATTGCTCCTGACGCAACAGCCGAACCTGGAGCGATCGAGTTGCTCGAGGAGGCGCCCGGATGAGCAAGCATCCGCTGAGCCGCCCGACCTGCGGGGCTCGAATCGCCGGCACGGTCATCCAGGGCGCGAGCAGCCCGATCGACTTCCTGCTGTGAGGCGGCAGGAACGCCGCGGCGAACGGCGCGAGCGGATCGCCGATCGGATCCTCCGCATGGCCGAAGCCTGCGAGAGTGCAGCGCCACCCGGCGTGTCGCGGTTTTCGATCCGGCAGATCGCCGGGATCTACCGCGTGCCGTTGCGCCTCCTCGTCACCGTCCCGAGTCGACACGCGGCGAGGTGGACTGCACTCACCACTGCACTCACGGGTCGCCCTACTTCGTCCTCTGACGGTGACACGGACCGCCTATCCGAACTCGAAGTGGCGCGCCCGGCGGGACTCGAACCCACGACCTTCAGGTCCGCAACCTGACGCTCTATCCACTGAGCTACGGGCGCACACGATACCGACGGAGTATCTGGCGGAGAGGGGGGGATTCGAACCCCCGATGGGTGTAACCCCATAACGGTTTAGCAAACCGCCGCACTAGGCCTCTATGCGACCTCTCCGCAGCGGCCGATAGGCTACCACGGAGTCTCCGACGGTTGACGGCGGGCAGTCGCCGTGTCGCGCGGCTTGGCACCACTGCCCCCTCGGGCGGTTGACATCGAGGGCCGGGCTCGGCTACCGTCGGCGCCAGAGATGACGCGCTTCTATTGGTTTACCGACCCGGCATGATCGTTCCCGGCCCGTGAGGCCGGGGGCACGCGTCGTGCCGGGGCGAGGCAGAGGTGCAAGCCTCTGCTTTTTTGTTTCCGGTCCGGCCGTCCACAGGAAGGACGCTCGATGTTCATCGTCATGGCCCGCGCTGCGACCGAGGCAGAAATCCTCGGGGTCAAGAGCCACATCCTCGGCGAAGGGATGACGCCGTACGACCACGCGGGCCCCGACCGAGTGGTGATTGCCGTCGTCGGCGAGGTCGGGCCCCGGCGACAGGAGCTCATGAGCAAGCTCGGCCGCCTGCCGGGCGTGGAGGCCGTCACCCCGATTTCGCGGCCGTTCAAGCTCACATCCCGCGAGTTTCATCCCGAGGACACCGTCATTCGCGTTCTCGACGCGGTCATCGGCGACGGGGGGCTGACGGTCATGGCCGGGCCCTGCTCCGTGGAGAGCCGCGACCAGCTGTTCGAGACCGCGGACGCCGTGAGCGCGTCGGGTGCCACGATCCTGCGCGGCGGAGCCTTCAAGCCGCGAACGTCGCCGTACAGCTTCCAGGGTCTTGGTGTCGAAGCGCTCCGCTACCTCGCCGAGGCGCGGGATCGAACCGGCCTGCCCACGATCACCGAGGTCATGGAGCCGAACCAGGTGGACATCGTCGCGGAGTACGCCGACATCCTCCAGATCGGGACGCGCAACATGCAGAACTACTCACTCCTGAATGCGGCCGGCCGCGTGGCGCGGCCGGTGATGTTGAAGCGCGGCTTCGGAGCCACCGTGGAAGAGCTGCTGATGGCGGCCGAGTACATCGTCGCGGCGGGAAATCCGAACGTGATCCTGTGCGAGCGCGGCATCCGGACGTTCGAGACCTACACCAGGAACACGCTGGACCTCGCCGCGGTGCCGCTCCTCCACCACCTGACCCACCTTCCGGTGATCGTGGATCCGAGTCACGCGACCGGCAAGCGGTGGCTGGTCAAGCCGCTCGCGATCGGCAGCGTGGCCGTGGGCGCCGACGGCATCATGGTCGAGGTTCACCCCACGCCCGATGACGCGCTGTCTGACGCGGAGCAGCAGCTGAATCTGGCCCAGTTTGCCGACCTGATGGCGGCGATCGTGCCGGTCCACGCGCACGTCAGCTCACTTCACGGGGACCCGCTCGTCGACGGTGCCGCGCTCGGCATCGGCACGGGCGGCCTCTCGAAGCATTGACCGTGAACGGCCATGCGGTCGTTGAGGCCGACGCTGCAACCGGAATGGACTCGCCGAAGGTGGTTGGGCCTGCCCCGCGCCTGCGCGGTGCATTGCAGATGCCGGGCGACAAGTCGATCAGCCACCGTGCCCTGATGTTCGCGCTGCTCTCCGAGGGCGAGAGTCGCGTCCTGGGAGCCGGAGATGGCGCGGACGTGCGCTCCACCGCGGGCATCGTTCGTGCGCTCGGGGCCACCGTCGAACGGGGAGTGGACGAGACCGGGAACCTCGCCTATCGGGTCGTTTCGCCCGGCTGCGCCGGGCTCGCGGTTGCGCCCGGAACGCTCGACTGCGGCAACGCTGGAACGAGCCTTCGCCTCTTCGCGGGGATCATTGCCGGCACGGACATGACCGCGACCCTGGACGGCGACGCGTCCCTGCGTCGACGCCCCATGGCTCGGGTCATCGAGCCCCTTCGGGCCATGGGCGCGACGGTCGCTGCGACGCACGACGACGACCGGGCTCCCCTGCTGATTGCCGGGCATACCGGCCTCGACGCCATCGACTGGACCATTCCGATGCCATCGGCCCAGGTGAAGTCGGCCATCCTGCTTGCCGGCCTTCATGCGAACGGAACCACGCGCGTCCGCGAGGCAGTGGCGACGCGGGATCACACTGAGCGCATGCTTCGAGCGCGCGGTGTCGCCGTGCGAACCGGGGCGGATGTCGGGCCGGGCGTGGTGATCGAGATCGAGGGAGGGGCGACAATGCGGGCGATGGAGGAGCGGGTCCCGGGCGATCCGTCGGCGGCCGCATTCTGGCTCGTCGCCGGCGCCGTCCACCCCGACGCCGAGCTGACCCTGCGCGCCGTCGGCACGAACCCGACTCGACGCGGCATCGTCGACCTCCTGACCCGCATGGGGGCGCAAATCGACGAGCGTCCGCTCGAGGACAGCCCGAAGGACGCGGCCGGGTCGGCGGCAATCGGCGAGCCGCTTGCGGACTTCGTCGTCCGGTCCTCGGAGCTCCGCGCCATCGACGTGCGGCCCGACGAGGTGGCCCGGACGATCGATGAGATCCCCATCCTGTGCCTCGCGGCGACCCAGGCCATCGGCCGAACGACCATCCGCGGTGCTGGTGAGTTGCGCCACAAGGAGTCGGATCGCCTGGCAGGAATCCTGGCCGGCCTCAGGGCCCTCGGCGCGAACATCCGCGTCGACCACGACGACATCGTCATCATCGGCCCGACGCGTCTTCGCGGTGCCCCCACGGACAGCCTCGACGACCATCGTCTGGCCATGACCTTTGCCATCGCCGGGTTGATCGCAGCGGACCCCACGACGGTGGGTCGTCCCGGCAGCGTCGCGATCTCCTACCCGGGCTTCTTTCGTGACCTTGAAAGGATCCGAGCATGACCAAGCGGGTCGTTCTGATCGGCCATCCGGTCGCCCATTCCCTGTCTGCGGCGATGCAGCAGGCGGCGTTCGATTCCCGAGGGATCGACGCCCGGTATGAGCTCTGGGATCGGGCGCCGATCGCCCTGGCCGAGACCATCGAGGAGGTCCGCTCCGACGAGTTCCTCGGCGCGAACCTGACGATCCCCCACAAGGAGCGGGTCGTCCCGTTCCTCGATCGGCTCACCGATGAGGCCCAGGCCACCGGCGCCGTCAACACGCTGACCCGCGAGGGCCGGCGGCTCGTGGGACACAACACCGACGTCGCCGGCTTCGCGGCGGCGCTGGATCGTCTCGTCGGCCGCGCCAAGATGCCGCGTCATGCGGTCGTCCTCGGCGCGGGCGGGGGTGCCCGCGCGGTGGTGCATGGACTGATCCGGGTCGGGTTTCTGCGGATCATCGTGTTCAATCGTCACCTTCATCGGGCCGAAGGTCTGGTCAAGCACTTCGGCAGGAGCGCGGCGCACATGGAACTGCGCGCCCTGCCGTGGCACGAATCGATCATCGAGGCCGAGCTGGCCAAGACCAGGGTGCTGATCAACGCGACTTCGATCGGCCTGCGGCCCGGGGAGTCTCCCCTGCCGGCCGGCATCCTCGACGAGCGCCTCCTCGTGCTGGACCTCATCTACAACCGCACTCGGCTGCTCCGCGACGCCGAGGCGGCCGGATGCACCGCGCACGACGGCCAGACGATGCTGCTCCATCAGGGCGCAGCGGCCTTCACGCTGTGGACCGGGCAGGCGGCCCCACTCGACGTCATGTCCGAGGCGCTCGCCACGGCCCGCGCGCAGGGTCTCCGATCGGCGGAAGGCGAACCGGCGGGCGACGAGCCCGCCGCGACCGCCGCCCGCTGACGAGAACCATCGGCATGTCCGACGCGTTCCGGTTCCTGACCGCCGGTGAATCGCACGGGCCGACGCTCGGCGTCACGCTCGAAGGCGTCCCGGCAGGGCTGCCGCTCACGGAGACCGACCTCGTGGTCGACCTGGCGCGCCGCCAGCGCGGGTACGGCCGGGGTGCGCGCCAGGCGATCGAGACGGACCGGGCGGAGATCAAGGCCGGCGTTCGCCATGGTCGAACGCTCGGGTCGCCCATCCTGCTCCTCGTCCAGAATAGGGATTGGGAGAACTGGGGCCCCGTGATGCAGGCCGCCCCGCTGACCGACGAGCAGACCGACGCCCTCGAGGCGTCGGTGTCCGAGGGAGTGAAGCGATCGACGCCGGTGACCCGCGTCCGGCCGGGTCATGCGGACCTCGCCGGCGCGCTCAAGTACGGCCACTCCGACGTGCGCAACGTGCTCGAGCGGGCATCGGCACGGGAAACGGCCGCCCGCGTGGCCGCAGGCGGTGTCGCCCGGGCCTTCCTCAGGGAAGTGGGCATCGACGTGTGGTCGTTCACCGCCGAGGTCGGCGGTGTCGCGATCGACCCCGCGAACAGCAGTCGCACCCGCGAGGAAGCCGATGCCTCGCCGCTGCGCTGCCCGGATCCGGAGGCGGAGACGCGAATGATCGCGCGGATCGATGAGGCGCGGTCCAGGGGCGACACGATCGGAGGAGTCTTCGAAGTCGTCGTTCACGGCCTTCCGATCGGCCTCGGCTCGTACGTCCACTGGGATCGGCGACTCGATGGCGCCCTCGCGGCGGCCGTCATGAGCATCAACATCGTGAAGGGCGTGGAGTTCGGGCTCGGCTTCGAACAGACGCGCCGATTCGGATCGGCCGTCCACGACGTGATCGACGGGCGGACGGAAGACGGGCGGTGGATCCACCGGTCCAACAATGCCGGCGGCCTCACGGGCGGGGTCTCGAACGGCGAGCCGATCGTCGTTCGGGGCGCCGTGAAGCCGATATCCACCCTCGCGCGGCCGCTCCCCTCGGCAGACCTCATCACGGGCGAGGCCGTGGACAAGGCGCACTACGAGCGAAGCGACATCAGCGTGGTCCCGGCGGCCGGGGTGATCGGCGAGGCCATGGTGATGCTGACCCTCGCCCGGTTCGTGATGGAGACGCTCGGCGGGGATCGCATGGATGTGATCCGCGATCGCATGGCGACGCATCGCCGGCTCATGGCGACCCTGCCGCCCGCACCGACCATCGGCGGCCGGTCCTCTGCCCCCGGTGGCGACGAGGCCGGTTCCGGCGGCGACGACTAGGAACGGGACCGTGGACGTCGTCCTGATCGGGCTCCCGGGCAGCGGGAAGAGCGCCGTCGGGCGTCGGCTGGCCACGCGCCACGCTGCCGCATTCATCGATATCGACGAGGTCATCGAACACGAAGCGGGCATTCGGATTCCGGAGATCTTCGCCGAGGAGGGCGAGGCGGGATTTCGGGCCCGCGAGCGCGCCGCGATCGACGCCCTCGGCGAACCGGACGTCTCGGCCGAGGTTCAGCGGGTCATCGCGCCGGGTGGCGGCGCCGTCGTGGACCCCCGGAATCGCTGGCGACTGTACCGCGGCCGGGTGCCGATCTGGCTGGACGGGCGCCCCGAGGTTCTGGCGCAGCGCCTTCGCCGAAGCCCGAACATCCGACCGCTGATCACCGGTCGGGATCCGGTTCGTGCGCTCCGGGACCTAACCTCGGCCCGGGGCCGCTTCTACGGAGCGGCAACGCGCGTGGCAGGCATGTCCGAAGTCAACGCCGTGGTGGAAACGGTGGATCGCGTGGCGCATGATCGGGAACAGCGGGTCGGGGCCGGGACGGTCCTCCTGCAAGCGGACACGACCATCGGGCACGTGGTCCTCGGGGAGGGCATCGCCGGGCGGACCGTGGTGGAAGCGCTCCGCCGCCTGCACGCCAGGCGCGCGATCGTGATCACGGAACCGGGCGCCTGGGGCGCGACGGGTTCGGTCATCGAGACGGGCCTTCGGGACGGTGGCTTCGAGATCGAGGTCATCCTCCTGCCGCAGGGCGAGGCCGCCAAGAACCTCTCCGTGGTCGAGACCGCGGCCCGGACCCTGTCCCGGCTGCAGGTGGAGCGCGGTGAGCCGATCATGGCCGTCGGGGGCGGAGCCCTCGGCGATACCGCGGGCTTCGTCGCGGCGACCTGGCTGCGCGGCGTCCCGCTCATCCAGGTCCCGACGACCCTGGTCGCGCAGATCGATTCGTCCATCGGCGGCAAGACCGGCGTGGACCTGCCCGAGGGCAAGAACCTCGTCGGCGCGTTCCACCAGCCGTCGGCGATCGTGATCGACATCGCGCTGCTCGGTACGTTGCCGGAACGCGACCGTCGCGCTGCGCTCGGAGAAGCGGTCAAGATGGCGGTCCTTGGGGATGAGCGATTGTTCGAGCTCCTCGAGGCACGAGGCGAGGCGATCGCCACCGGGGACCCGTCCGCCGTCACTGACGGGTCGCTCGCCGAGCTGGTCGAGCGCTGCAGCTGGGCCAAGGTCGAGATCGTCGCTGCGGATGAACGGGAGGCGGCCGTGCGGATTGCGCTGAACCTCGGGCACTCGCTCGGTCATGCGTTCGAGGCCGCCGGGGGCTATGCCGACCTGCGTCACGGTGAGGCCGTCGCGTATGGACTCCGGGCCGCGTGCCGGATCGGCGTGGCGATGGGCGTCACGCCGCCGGAGCGGGCGGCCCGGATCGAGCTCCTGCTCGACGGACTCGCGCTCGGTCTTGGCACCCTCCCCTACCCGCTCGATACGGTGCTCGAACACCTCGGCGCGGACAAGAAGCATCGCGCGGGCCGGCTCCGCTGGGTCCTCCCGACCGGCCACGGTCAGGTCGTCCGCGACGACGTCCCCAACAAGCTTGTCCGCGAGGTGGCGGCCGGCTTGCTGACCCCGGCAGCCGGGGGTGGCGCAGCATGACCCGGGTACTGGTCCTGGCGGGCCCGAACCTCAACCTCCTGGGAACCCGCGAGCCCGAGATCTACGGCCACGAGACGCTCGACCAGATCCATGACGGCATTGCCAGACGGGCCGCGGAGCTCGGCCTGGAGGTCGATTTCTTCCAGTCGAATCACGAGGGAGCCCTCATCGACCGGCTCCATCAGCGCGATTTCGACGTCGCGATCGTGAATGCCGGCGGCCTGACCCACACCTCGGTGTCGTTGCGGGATGCGCTGGTCGGCATCCAGCGGCCGTTCATCGAGGTCCACCTCTCGGATCCGTCGACACGCGAATCCTTCCGGCACGTCAACTTCCTCACCGACGTGGCGCTCGCGTCCTTCGTCGGACAGGGAGCGCGCGGCTACCACCTGGCGCTGGAGCGGATTGCCTTCGACTTCGGTTCGCCCCGTGGCTGAGCGCCGACGCGGCGGGAATCCTCCGGAGAGCCTGGAATTGCGGCGACTCCGGACACGGATCGACGCCCTCGACCAGGAGATCGTGGCACTCCTGAACGATCGCGCCAGACTCGCCCTCGAGGTCGGGCGGGCCAAGGCGGCCATCGGGCGGCGAGCCATTCGCGATCTGGAGCGGGAGCGCGAGGTCCTGATCCGGATCGCGATGTCGAACGAGGGACCGATGCCCCAGGCCGACCTGCTGGCGCTGTATCGGCTGCTGTTCAAGGCGACCCGGGCCCTCGAGTCGGCGGACCGGGCGGGACGGGAGCCTCACGACGGCTGAGGTCGCTCCCGGCTCGAGCGGGTTTGCCGCCGCGCTCGCGGCCGCGGTCTCCGAGCTGCCGCACGGCCTTCGGACGCGATTCGCACCGGCACCCACGGGCTATCTGCATCTCGGCCACGTGGCGAATGCCCTCGTGGTCTGGGATGTGGCCCAGAAAAGCGGCGGGCAGGTGGTCCTGCGGATCGAGGATCACGACCGACAGCGATGCCGGTCGGCATACGAGGCGGCCCTCCTCGACGATCTCGAGGCGCTCGACTTCGTGCCGGATGAGCCGGCGACCGACGAGCTGCGGACAGGGCGCCCGTCGTCCCATCGACAGTCGGACAACGCCGTGGTCTACGAGGCCGCCGTTGCGCAGCTCGCCGCGATGGGGCTGGTCTATCCATGCGACTGCAGCCGTTCGACCTTCGCCGCGTGGGCCGCCGGACACGGGCGCTCGTGGTCCGGGGCCGGTTGCCCGGGTCAGTGCGCCGCGCGGGAGCTGGCGATGGGCGGGGACGCGCCCACCTGGCGAGTCGCGCTGGGTGAGGGCGAGGAGGCGTGGACGGACCTGGTCCTGGGTGCCCGATCCGGGCCGGTCGCACCGGCGGGCGACCTCCCGGTCCGGGACCGCCTCGGCAATTGGACCTACGCCCTGTGCGTCGTCGTCGACGACCTCCGCCACGGGATCGATCTGGTGATTCGCGGCGACGACCTCCTCGACGCCACGCCGGTGCAGATCGCCCTTGGCCGGTTGCTCGGCCGCGCCGAACCGCCTCGCTTCCTGCATCACCCCCTGATCCGCCGGCCCGATGGACGAAAGCTCTCGAAGGCCGACGGCGCTACGTCGATCCGATCGATGCTCGCGGCCGGCACGTCCGCTGCGAGTCTGCGGGCACGAGCGGCTAAGGCCATCGGCCTGAGGCCGAGTTAGATGCAGCCGATCAACGGGTCCTTCGAGCGCGGCCAGCGCTCGACGCGGTCGGTCGACACGACGTAGGCATCCTTCCCGGGGTCGATCCAGAGTGACCAGCTGCCCGTCCGGAAGCCGGTATCCGCTGCCGACGACGGCAGTTGTGCCGCGGAATCGAAGGTCGTCGTCGTCCACTCGCTCATCACCCCCGCAGGATCGCGGAAGTACAGATCGCCGCCGACCTGGAGCCAGATCGCGCTGTCCCAGCCGCAGTGGCCGGGTCCCGGCGAGGAGCGGATCGTCTCGGTCGACACAGGTTGACCCGACCGATCGGTCCACACCGTCACGGGGAAGGTCAGCGGGACGCTCGGATCGAACTCCGATGCGTCGCATGCGCGCAGGCCGACGACACGCCAGCCACCGCCCACCTCACTGACATCGGAAAGGATCACGATGGCCTTGGTTCGACCCAGGTAGACGTGCGCGAAGCTCGCCCAGTCCGTGCCCAGATGGACCTGCGCATACCCGGCCGCGGGCAGGCTTGCGTACGGGTTGGCGGGCCCGAGGAACGATGCCAGACCGGCCTCGGGGGACAGGCCCGCCGCGCCGACGCCATCGGCGTTCGGGACCTCGCCACCGACATTCGCGACGCCACCGGAACACTGGAGCTGACCCGCGAGGTCGGCAACCCAGACGGGGGCCGGCGCAAGCGTCCTGGTCGGGGTCGCTGCTGCCCCGTCGGTCGGCGTCGCGCTCGGGGACACCTCACTCGGGGTGACGTCGATGGTCAGGCCGGTGATGTCGACATCGCCGTACAGGTTCGGATCGCCGCCATCCACGAGGACGCAGACATACCGATGACCTGGTTCGTTGGTGGGCCCTGGGCCGAGGCCGGACGTTGGGGGCTGGGCCATCCCGGCCTCGAAGACGGCGACGAACGCCGACCCGTCGACATCGAGTTCGGGTGAGATCCCCATCTTCGGGAAGTAGGTTTGGTAATCCCGCGCGTGGTCCATCACGAAGGCGTATTGGATGGGGCCGAGTGAGCAGCGCGCGAGCCGTGGATCGCCCGCGAATGCTTCAGGGCCGCCCGGGAGCGTCGGCCCGTGGGAGGGGTTCGACGTCATGGTCGGCGACGGTGTCGGAAGTTGCCCGCCGGTTCCACCAAGCCGCGCGACCACTACGACAACGACGCCGACGAAGAGCACGGCCGAGGCGATCGAGCCGAGGAAGCCGCCTCCCCAACGCCGCCGCGACGGGAACGATGCGATTCCATCGGCGAGCCGTCGAGCTGTGCCCGGATCCCCGTGCGCCCGTTCGTCGAGCATGCTTCGCAGCTCGCGTTCGAGTGGATCGGTCATCGTCGCTCCTCCGCGGCGAACGCCGCCCGCAGCCGCTCCGTCGCATGGTGAACCCTCGATTTCACAGTGCCCGTCGGGATACCGAGGTGGGCCGCCGTCTCCTCGATCGGGAGGCCCCAGAAGTGGTGAAGCGTCAGCAGCAGGCGATCCCGCGGCGCGAGTTCATCGAACGCTCGCCTGAGGATCCGACGGTTGATCTCGTGATCCAACTGGTCGACCGGCGCCGGAACATCTGCGACGAGCTCGATGGACCGCCCGCGGCGTTCGACCGTGCGGAGTGCCGCGCGGACGACCTGGCGCCGGAACCACGGCCGGAAGGCGTCGTGGTCGCGGAGTGAGACAAGTCCCTTCCAGGCGGAGAGCAGGGCGTCCTGTACGGCGTCTTCGGCATCGGCCTCTGATCGGGTGACAATCCGGGCGGTCCCCAGGGCAGCGGGCAGATCCGGCTCGACAAGCCGGCGAAACGCGTCGCGATCCCCAGCGACAGCAGCGGCAACCAGCCCCGAGTTCGTCAGCGGCGGATGATCCAGGACAACCTCCACATTGATGAGTGCAGTCCGGGCCTCGATCGGTTCAATTTTCCGTGCCGAGACTCATCCAGGCGGGTCCGTGCGGTCCTCGATCTCCCAGGCATGGTCAAGAGCGTGCCAGGCGATACGGTGGGCGGCATATCGGGAAGTCCAGCGCCGCCCCCCGAGCGGTGTCCCGTCCGAGGGGCGCCGCAGGACCCCCTTGATGGCCTCCCGAACCGCGGCGACCGAGGTCGCGTCGCCCGGGGTCGGGGCCGGCACCTTGAGGCCCATCTCGCGGGCGTAGGCGTGATCCGACATCAGGGCATGCTCGACGATCTTCGAGGTGGTCCGGCCGCCGCCCCGAGGCCCCTTTCGGAGCTCCGCCGGCGCCGCGGCGGCGTTCCGGTCCAGGAGCGCCCAGGTGGCCGCCACGAGCCTCGTGAGGCGTTCCGCATCGGCGTCGGTGGTCGGTCGGCGATCCGCATCGGTCACACGACCCGGGACGCCGAAATCGGTGCTGCCGTTCCCTTCGGCAGCCTCGATGACCTCGACCACCAGGTCATCCACCGCGAACTCGTACCCCGCGGCGCGGACGACCTCGGCGTAGCGGTCGAGATGATCGAGCAGGGCCTCGATCGCCGCTGATTCGGTCTTGCCGCCGCGGGCAAGACCAGGCCAATCGATGGCGCTTGCAAAGGTCCGCTTCCGCGTTGTCTCCAGGGCGAGGGCGATGCGCGTCGTCATCGCCGCAGGTTACCGCGCCGTGGCCGCCCGGAGGGATCTCACGAGCGCGGCCATGGCATCGACGTCCGTGCCGCCAGCGCCGAGGGCATCGACGAGGGCCGACGCCACAATGACGCCATCGGCACCGGATGCTGCGAGGGCTCGGACGTGAGCGGGCCTGGAGACACCGAATCCCACCGCGACCGGGACCGGCGATACGGCCCGAACCGACGCCACCAGCCCGCGGACGCTCGGCGGCAAGCTCGACCTGGCGCCGGTCACCCCGACGAGGCTCACGCAGTACAGGAATCCCCCACTCCGGCCGGCGACGGTCCGGAGCCGATCCGGCGCGGTCGTCGGCGCGACGAGATAGATGACGGCAAGGCCGGCGGCAGCGGCGACCGCTTCGAACGGGCCGCCCTCATCGGGCGTCAGGTCGGCCACGATGACGCCGGAGGCCCCGGCGGCGGCAAGTGATGCTGCGCGAAGTCGGCCATCGCCGCCACCGATGAGCTGGTTGGCGTAGCCCATCGTCACGATCGGGACCCCCGGGCGGGCTGCCGCGACGCGCGCAACCAGGGTCAGCGAACGGTCAAGGGTCGCTCCGGCGAGGAGCGCGGCGCGCGATGCCCGCTGGAGCGTTGCGCCGTCGGCGAGCGGATCTGAGTACGGCAAGCCGATCTCCAGCAGGTCTGCCCCGGCATCGATCGCCGCACATGCCGCGGCGAGCGAGCCTTCGTAGTCCGGGTAGCCCGCGACGACATACGGAATCAGCGCCGCGCGTCCGGCGTGGCCGGCGGCCCTGAAAGCGTCGCCGATCCGCCGTGCGCCGGCGGTGTCGTTGGTATCGGGGCGAGCGGCCGCATTCAAGCTGGTGGCGGCGGTGGGGTCGGCGACACCGGTTGCGTCGACGGCGGTGGCCGGCGTGCCCCTCACGTGATGCCCTCCCAGGTATCGACTTCGCCGAAGCGCTCGAGCGCAGCCAGGTCCTTGTCCCCGCGACCCGAGAACCCGAGGAGCACGAGGGCGCGATCCGGCAACAGCCGGCCGGAACCCTCCAGCCCGGCGAGGAGCTTGGGCAGGGCCGCGACTGCGTGCGCCGTCTCCAGGGCCGGCAGGATGCCCTCCATCCGGGTGACCGTTCGCATTGCCGCAATCGCCTCCCGATCCGTGGCGGTCGCGACTTCGAGCCGGCCCGCCTCGGCGAGCGCGGCAAGCTGTGGCCCCACGCCCGGGTAATCCAGCCCCGCCGACGCGGAGTGCGCCTCGACCACCTGGCCGTCCTCGTCCTGGAGCATCAGCGATCGAGAGCCGTGGAGGATGCCGGCGGTGCCGCCGGCGATGGCGGCCGCGTGCCGACCGGTTTCGAGGCCGTCGCCGGCGGCTTCCGCCACCGCGAGGCGCACGGACGGCTCACCGATGAAGCGGGCCAGCAGACCGATGGCGTTCGATCCGCCGCCGACGCAGGCGAGGGCCATGTCCGGGAGCCGGCCCTCGACATCGAAGAGCTGGCGCGCCGCCTCGTCCCCGATCCGGCGCTGGAAATCGCGGACGATCGTCGGGTAAGGATGCGGGCCCATCGCCGAGCCGAGCACGTAGTGCGTGGTCTCCACGTTCGTGACCCAGTCGCGCATCGCCTCGTTGACCGCGTCGTTGAGGGTGGCGGTTCCCGAGGTGACACTGCGAACCTCGGCCCCCAATGCCCGCATTCGGAGGACGTTGGGGGCCTGTCGCTGGATGTCCTCCTCGCCCATGAACACCACACACGGGAGGCCGAGCAGCGCGCAGGCCGTCGCCGTGGCCACGCCGTGCTGACCGGCTCCGGTCTCGGCGATCACCCGTGTCTTGCCGAGCCGCCGGGTCAGGAGCGCCTGGCCGAGGGCATTGTTGATCTTGTGGGCACCGGTGTGGGCGAGGTCCTCGCGCTTCAGGTACAGGCGGATACGGGGCAGCGCACCACCCGCATCCGCGGACGCCGGCTGGCGAAGCCGCCCGGTCGGTTCCGTCGCCAGCAGCCGCTGCGCCTCGTCCCGGACGGCGCCGGCCAGCCGATCGGCGCGATACAGCGCCGTTGGACGACCGGCAAATCGGCCGAGCAGGTCGTTGAGCTCGGTCCAGAACCGGGGGTCGTGGCGGATCGCGTCATAGGCGGTCTCGAGCTGTTCGAGCGCGCCCATCAGAGTTTCGGGCACATAGCGACCGCCAAAATCGCGTTCCATCCCCCACCGGCCATGGTCGTCGACGTCGAGCAGCCCGGGATGCACCGGCGTGGGTCGGATGCTCAGGTTGGGACGATCGATCCGGGCGGCGCGGGCTCGTTTCACGAAGAGGGCGACCCTGAGCGGATCCTTGACCGGTCGCCGGCCATGCTCCCGTGGGGCCTCCACACCGGAGGTGACGTCGACACCGACCACCGGGGCCGCCCGAAGGGCCGGGCCCGCGCTCGCGGGGTCGAGACCGCCGGCCAGGGTGACCGGCACCGCGCGTGCGACCGCGGCGACGAGGCCCGCAGCCACGCGGACTCCGGTCCCGCCGGGGTGCGGTCCGCCGGCCGTGTCGAGCATGATCCGGGCCGCGCCTGCGCTGCGGTGGGCGTGTGCCGCGGCGACGGCATCGGCCGCGAGGGCGTCCTGGCCGGCACCGGCGATGGAAGCGGGAAGATGCAGGACCTTCCAGACCGGCCGATCCACGCTCGCGATCAGGGCGGCAGGTTCGTGGCCGCTGAGCTGGATCGCGTCGGCGTCGAGCGCCCGGCCGATCCGGTTCAGCTCATCGGCCGGCAGATCGACCGTGATCGGGACGATGGCGGGACGCTTGTTCGGCGGTGCAATCGCCCGGAGCCGTTCCGCCAGTTCGACCGCTTCGCGGAGCTCCAGGGCACGGGGCGTCCCGGGCACCAGGTTCAGGCCCACCGCGTCGGCGCCGGCTCGAACCGCCGCGTCGATCCCGGCCGCGTCGGTCACGCCGCAGATCTTCACGAACGGCACCCGATCCCGGTTCGCGGGGTCGGTCGGGGGTCGGCCGGCGGCCACGAAGGCGCGCACCGCAGCTTCGGGATCGCCCGAGCGGACGAGCGCCTCGCCGATGAGCGCGGCATCGAAACCGAGCGCACGCCAGCCGCGCACCGTTGCGGGGTCCCGAACACCAGATTCGGCGATGACCAGTCGATCCTCCGGCACGAGGGCACGCAGCGTCGCCGCCCGTTCCGGATCAACTTCCAACGTTCGCAGGTTCCGATTGTTGATTCCGATCAGGCGAGCCCGGGTCGCCAGGGACCCCTCCACTTCGCGTTCGTCATGCGCCTCCACGAGCGGCTCCAGCCCAAGCGCCAGGGCCCGGTCCACGAGTCGCGCCAGACGCGGTCCGGGATGCAGCACGGCCAGGAGCAGCACGAGATCGGCGCCCGCGGCGCGGAGGAGGTCGAGCTGACGGGATTCGACGACGAAGTCCTTGGCCAGCACCGGCAAGGAAACGGCGGTGCGGACGGCCGACAGATCGGCAATGGAGCCGCCAAACCAGTGCGGTTCGCACAGGACGGAGATCGCGGCTGCGCCCCCGCGCTGGTACGCCCGGGCTCGAGCAACGACGTCCTCGCCCGCCACGGCGATCGCGCCCGCCGATGGGGACCCACGCTTGATCTCCGCGATCACGTGGAGCCCGGGCGCGGCGAGCCGTTCGGCGATCGGGCGTGGCTCGGGCGCTGCCCGGACCATGCGACGCAGTTCCGATCGATCCAGGCCCGCCAGCTCCGCACGCACATCCACGCGGCGTCGTGCGGCGATTTCCGCCACGACCCCGGCGCGCCCTCGACCGCCCGACCGACTCGGCGCCGGGGGCGAGGGCGGGGCGCTCACGAACCACCGCCTTCCGTGGCGGCTCGCGCTGCGTCAGACGCCAGCTTGGCGTCACGCAACCGCTCGAGCAGTTGCCTCCCGGTCCCGGCGTCGATCGTTTCCGCCGCCAGGCCGATGCCCTCACGGAGTGTGCGCACGCGACCCGCAGCCACGAACGCGGCACCGGCGTTGAGCAGGACCACGTCGCGCCGTGCGTCGCCACGACCCTCGAGGATGCTGATGGTGATGGCTGCGTTTTCCTCGGCCGATCCGCCACGGAGTTCGCGTGTCGCCGCGGCACGGAGACCCAGGGATCCGGGGTCCACGGCTATCTCACGGATTCCGAGGGCCGTCACATCGAGAATCACGCCGGTGCCGTCGAGCGGGAGTTCGTCCACGCCGGCACCATGCACCACCATGGTGTGTTCCGTGCCGAGGCGCCGGGCGACCTCGGCGATGCGCGGCGCCGCACCCGCGTCGCCCACCCCGATCAGGGCGCGACGGGCGCCCGCCGGGTTGGTCAATGGGCCGAGCAGGTTGAACGCGGTCCGCACCCCGATCTCGCGTCGGGTCGGCCCGGCATGGCGCATGGCCGGATGAAACGCGGGCGCGAACAGGAACGCGAAGCCGATCGCTCGCAGATCGGCCGCGGCGGACGCCGCGTCGTGATCCACCCTGACCCCGAGGGCCTCGAGGACGTCGGCCGCTCCCGATTTCGAGGTGATCGCCCGGTTGCCGTGTTTCGCGACCGGCACGCCGGCCGCCGCGACGACGAGCGCCGAGGTCGTGGAGATGTTGAACGTCCCCGACCCGTCGCCGCCGGTCCCCACGACGTCGATCGCCCCGTCGGGGGCGTCTACCCGCACGACCCGTTCGCGCATCGCCGAGGCAAACCCGGCCAATTCTTCGACCGTCTCGCCGCGCATCCGGAGCGCGACCAGGAACGCGGCCAGCTGGGCCGGCGTCGCCTCGCCGTCCATGACCTCGCCCATCGCGAGACGCGCCTCGTCGATCGTGAGCGTGCGCCCCTCGACGACGGCCGCCAGCGCAGCCCGTACCTGCTCGCTCACCGGTCCGACTCGTGCGGACTCGGTGGGCCGGCCACGGGCCCGGGGCCCACGGCGCTGGAAGTGCCGACCGCGTCGACCTCGGCAAGACCGGCCGTCGCGAACGAACCCGTCGCGTCGTCGAGAAGCGACGCATTACCCTCCCCGGCGAGGCGAAGGAAGTTCGCGAGCAGATGCGGTCCCTGGGGCGTGAGCACGCTCTCGGGATGGAACTGGACGCCCTCCATCGGCAGCGCGACATGGCGAATGCCCATGATCACGCGATCGACCTCCGAGATCGCCGTCACGCGGAACTCGGCCGGGAGGGACTCGGGGTCGACACACAGCGAGTGGTAGCGTGCCGCCATGAAGCTCGGGGGCATCCCGGCCAGGAGGCCGGCGCCGTCGTGGGTCACCTCGGACGCCTCGCCGTGGACGAGCGTCGGCGCCCGCACGATGCGGCCGTCCCAGGCGGCGGCCATCGATTGCATGCCGAGGCAGACGCCGAGGAGCGGGATCTCGCGGTCGGCCGCGACCCGGATCGCGTCGATGGACACGCCGGCATCCCCCGGATCACCGGGGCCCGGCGAGATGACGATCCCCCGGATGTCCGCCGCAGGGTCGTCGGCCATGGCCTCGATCCCCGCCCGGTCGATCTGGTCGTTACGGAGCACGATCACCTTCGCCCCGGTGGCCTCGAGCGCCTGGACGAGGTTGAAGGTGAAGCTGTCGTAGTTGTCGATGACGAGGATCACGCGGGACCCCCGGCAGGCTCGCGCCCGCTCGCGCTCGCGGACGCGCTTCGGCCCGGCGTGGACCCCGCGGCAAGCTCGATCGCCCGGCGCAGCGCGGCGGCCTTGTGCTCGGTCTCCTCGAATTCCTTCTCGGGCACGCTCGCCGCGACGATCCCGGCACCGGTGTGGATGTGGGCCCGGCCGTCCTTCAGGACCGCACTCCGGATGGTGATCGCGGTGTCGAGGTTGCCGTCATAGCCGAGGTAGCCCACCGCGCCACCGTACAACCCTCGGCGCTCGCCCTCCGCGGATGCGATCAACTGCATGGCACGGACCTTCGGCGCCCCGGACAGCGTTCCCGCCGGAAACACGGCACGCAGGGCATCGAGCGCGTCGAGATCGGGCTTGAGCCGGCCTTCGACGTGGCTCACGAGGTGGAGCACGTGGCTGTACCGCTCCACCTCCATGTACTTGCTGACGGTCACGCTCCCCGGCCGGGAGACCCGCCCGAGATCGTTCCGCCCGAGGTCCACGAGCATCACGTGCTCGGCGCGCTCCTTCGGATCGCGCTGGAGCTGCTCGGCGAGGATCGCATCCTCCTTCGCGTCGGCGCCGCGCGGCCGGGTGCCGGCGATCGGGTGCGTGGTCAGCTTGTCGTGATCCAGCTGGACGAGGAGCTCCGGGCTCGCCCCGACGACCTCGAACCCGGGGACGCGGGTGAAGAACAGGTACGGCGACGGGTTGACCCGTCGCAGGCTCCGGTACAGGCTGATGCCGTCGAGCTGCCGGCCCGTCGCCGGGTCGATCGGGAGGTCGAACGACTGGCGCCGGGCGAGGACGACCTGGATCGCCTCCCCGGCCGCGATCGCGTCCTTGGCGACCTCGACCGCGCGGATGTATTCGTCTCGACCGAGGCTGGCCTCGATCGCCGACGGGTCGAGGCTGCCGCTCGGGGCTGCATTGCCGTCGTTGCCGTCAGTGCCGCCGTAACCCCCGCCACCTTCTGCCGCACCGCTGCGCGACCTGCTGCCGGCCATCTCCCCCGCCGACGGACGGGACGTCCGCTCGAGCGCCTCGAAGATCGCTGCCTCGGCGATCCGGTAGCGGCCCTCGAAGTCGGGCGCCTCCGTGTGAAGGGACGCGATCGCCGACAGGGTGTGGGTCAGGTGGTCGAACACGACGACGAGATCGGTCTCGATGAAGGCGGCCGTCGGGACGCCGGTCGGGTCCGGCGCCGGGAGCGGAACGGAAGGCTCGAAGATCGAGACCGCGTCGTAGGCGAGCGCGCCCACCGCGCCGCCGGTGAAGCGCGGCATGTCCTCGCGCGGAGCGACACGCCGACGCGGAATGAACGCACGGAGTGCCTGGAGCGGGTCACGTGCCTCGAATTCGTGGATCGGGAGATCGGGGGCATAGGCAACGACGCCGACCGGTCGATTCTGGATGCGGGCGCGGCCATTCCTGACCTCGAGCAGCCGCCGCGGACCAACACCGAGGAACGAATAGCGGCCCAGGCGCTCCCCACCCTCGACCGATTCGAGGAGGTACGCAGGGGTGGTCCCATCATCGAGGCGGAGGAAGGCGCCGATCGGGGTCTCCAGGTCGGCCGGGCGGGTCGCGCGCAGCAGGACCGTGTCCGTGGTCGCGGACAGGCGCTTTGCCTCGGCCAGGCTGAGCGGGTCCATGCTGCTGTTCATCGCCGACTGCGCCTCCGGGTTGGATCCGGGCCTTGGCCCGGACTCGGACCTTCGGGCCCGAGAATCAAGAAACGACCTTCGTCCTCCCGGGACGAAAGGCCGTGCCTTCCGCGGTGCCACCCTCATTCGGCGATGTGCCGCACTTGCCTGACCGACGGGCCGCTCGAGTGAGTTGCCGATCGGCGCTGCCCTGTATCGCTGGCGCTCTGCGCCGGAGCCTACTTGGCTGATGTGGCGGTTACCCGCCCCGTTGGCTGTTCGGTCCGGAGGCTCCCGGGTCCATTTCCTGCCGCCGTCGCTCCGGTTTCCACCAGCCACCGGATCTCTCTGCCGACGCTCGACGGGTACTCGTCCCGTTCATTGCCCGTATTCAGTTGAGGCGCGGAGTCTAGGCGGGGTTCGAGGAAGGCGTCAAGCGGCGCCTCAGCGGACCGGGCGGCCAGCCGGAACGCGGCCGCCCGGTCCCGGTATCAGTACGTGGCGTTGTCCGCCTCGTTCACGATCCAGTCCTCCGCCCCTCAACGTCAGCGCCGCCGGCGGCCTGGTGCTCGGGGTCCTCCGCGATCACGGGGCGATGTCGCCCTCAGAACTCGGCGAGCGCCTCATCGTGACCCGCGCGACGGTTACCGGACTGCTCGACTCCCTCGAGCGGCGCGGGTTCGTGACGCGGTCCCCCAACCCAGCTGATCGCCGGGGCCTCGTCGTCGAGATCACACCCGATGGGCTCACCGTGCTCCAGGAGCTCCGGACGCTCATCCGTCATCACGAACAGACGTGGATGGAAAGCTTCTCGGATGCGGAGCTGGGTGACTACATCGAGACCTTCATCGGATCCAGGACAGCGTCACCGCGGCAACCGCGGAGATCGACTGAGGGCGCTCACCCCGGACGAGCGGCTGCTGATGCGGTGCGGAGATCGCGCACGCACCAGACCGCGACGGTGCCTCGAGGCTCGTTCGCCCGTCGACGGGCCTAGTGCTTGACCGACGACGACGCCTGTGATTGCGCCGACGCCGCGAGCATCTGGGCCAGCTGATCCGCCAATACCTTGGCCAGTTCGCGGCTGAACCGGACCCGCCCCACGACGACGTTGGGATCCTGGTGCGGCCCGGCCTCGCCCGTCGGGTCGCTTCGGTGCAGCGTCACCGTGACCCCGAACGGCCCTGCGGTGAGCGAGAAGCCGTCGGCATACAGGTCTGGATAGTCGGACATCGAGGTACCTCCCTGGCGAGTGCAGATGGTCGTGTTCTGACGGCCACGCTACCGCATATCGACAGATCTGCCCGGGGCACCCGTCGGCGCGGCCGGTGCAGAGGGCGGCGACAGGGCCGCCCATGCAACGGCAATGATTCCCGGCACGAAGCCGACAACGACGATCGTGAACCGCGCCGCGTCGACGCCGGAGACATCGACGACCCGGCCCAGCAGCGCCGAGCCGAGCGCGAGCCCGAGACCCACCGCTGAGCCGACCCAGGCAAAGGCCTCGGTCCGGCGGCCCAGCGCGACCACTTCCGATACGTGCGCGTTCGCCTGGATGAAGGTCGGGGCGATTGCGGCGCCGGCCAGAAAGCTCGCGACCGCGAAGCCCACCGCGCCCGGCGCGATCGCGATGGGGACGACACTCAGCCCGTAGATGACCAGCGAGCGGACGAAGCGCGGCCTCGCCCGTCCACGGAAGGCGATCCGGCCGACCGCGACGGCACCGATCAGGCTGGCCCCCGAGTACAGGGCAAAGACCAGCGCGGTGAGCCCGGCGTCCCCGAGGGCGCGCGATGCGGAAGTCATGACGACGGCCATTCCGCCCAGCGCGACACCGAGCGGAACGAGGGCGAGCAGGAAGGGCCAGAAACCCGGCGCCGGGGCTCGGCCGCGGTGCAGTCCGATCCCCTCATGGTCGTGCTCGACGCCGCGGTGTGCGGGCGGCTCCGACTGGCGGAGCGACAGGACGCCGGCCGTGCCGACGATTCCCAGGGCCATCGAGATGCCCAGCCCAAGCCACACGGGCCCGGTCACCGACAGCAGCGCAACGGCCGACGGACCAACGAGGAAATTGAGCTCGTCGATGATCGATTCCACGGCCTGGGCGCTGTCGCGGACCCGGGGCTCGCTGAACATGTGGGTCCAGCGGTTGCGTGCCCACGACCCGACGTTCGGCTGGGCTCCGCCGGCAAGGGCTGCCGCAGGCACGAAGGCCCACGCGGGTCCGCCGAAGGCAGCCAGCGCGAGGATGACGGTCCCGGCGACGGTGAAGATCGCCAGAAGGCGGAGACCCATGACGCGCTGGCCGTCCCGGTCCACGCGCCGCCCGAGGGTCGGGCCGGCCGCGGCACCGGCCAGCGTGTAGGCCGCCGCCGCCAGCCCGCCGATCCCATAGGAACCGGACAGGGCCACGATCGCCAGCACCAGGGCGAGCGGAATCATCGCTGACGGCGCCCGGCCGATCAACCCGAAGAGGATCAGGAGGCGGGCACCTGGCGCTCGAAGGACTTCCCCGTAACTCATTGGGTGCGCCAGCCGTCGGCGCGACCCGGCGCGTTCGCGCTGCCGGGAGCGTTGACCCGGCGGTCAGACACCGCCCTCATGCCCGAGCGGGCGCGCCGGCCTCCGGTGCGTCCGAGCCGCGATCTCGCTCGATGAGGACACGGAGGGCCTCGACGGCGGTGTCGATCACGGGGTCCAGCGAGAAGGTCGCCATCGAGGCCGTCGCCTCGGCCTCGGACATCGCCGGATTGCCCACGCAGGCCATGATGCCGCTCGCCCTGACCCGCAGGATCGAGGCGATGATGAAGATCGCGGCAGCCTCCATCTCCGAGCAGATGGCCCCGCCGGCGATGAACGCGCCCCAACGCTCGTGGAGATTCGGAGCGATGGGCATCCGCCCGGGCTCGAGCTCGCCGTAGAACGAGTCCTTGGACTGGCTGACACCCTCGCGCGCTCGCGCCCCGGTCCGGCGGGCGGCCTCGCGGAGCGCGAGCACCACGTCCAGGTCCGCAAGGGCAGGGAACTCCATCGGAAGGTAGTGGCTGGTGGTCCCTTCGTCGCGGATCGCCGCCGTCACGATCGCCAGCTCACCGGTCTGCATCCCGGGCTGCATGCCTCCGGCCGTGCCGACCCGAATGAACGTATCGGCCCCGCAGCGGACCAGCTCCTCGACGGCAATCGCCGCCGATGGGCAGCCGATCCCGGTGGAGGTCACCGATACCGGCACGCCGTTGAGCGTTCCGGTCCAGGTCTCGTACTCGCGGTTCCTTGCCACGAGGCGGGGGTCGTCGAAACGGCGGGCCATGCGCTCGCAGCGCCCCGGGTCGCCGGGAAGCAGGACGTAGCGCCCGACATCGCCGGGGCGCAGCGCAACGTGGTGCTGAACGTCGTCGGCCACGTGCTGATGACCTACGACGCGTCGGCAGCGCCGGCAGCGCCGGCAGCGTCGGCAGCGCCGGCAGCGCCGGCAAGGGCGGCGTCGGCCCGCGCCCGGTCATCCGCGATGAGCTGGCGGAGGCCGGAGATCGCTGCGTCGATGACGTGCTCGACGTTGCCCGCGGCACGCTCCTCAGCAGTGGGCTGACGATGGTCCATGTTCTGGTAGATCAGCATCACGCCACCGGCGCGGACACGCAGGGCCGACGCCACGATTAAGAGTGTCGCGGCCTCCATCTCCGAGCAGATCGCACCACCCGCCGTCCAGGCGTCCCAGCGTCGACCGAGTTCCGCCGCGATCGGCATGCGTTCGGGTTCGTGCTGGCCGTAGAACGAATCCTTCGACTGGGCGATGCCGACCCGGAACCGGTGACCGGCGTTCCGCGCCCCTTCGCGCAGCGCGACCGTGACGTCGATGTCGGCGACCGCGGGGAACTCCAGCGGGAGATAGTGACGGCTCGTCCCCTCGTCACGGATCGCCCCGCTGATGACACCGATGTCCCCCGTCCGGATCTCGGGCTGCATGGCACCGGCCGTGCCGACGCGAATGAACGTATCCGCGCCAGCGGCAGCCAGCTCCTCGACGGCGATGGCCGTGGAGGGACAGCCGATGCCGGTCGAGGTGCACGAGACCTTCACCCCGTCCAGCGTTCCGGTCCACGTGACGTACTCGCGGTGCGAGGCCACGAAATGCGCGTCGTCGAACCGCCGGGCGATCCGTTCCACGCGACCGGGATCGCCCGGCAGCAGGACGTAGCGACCGACGTCGCCGGATCTGATCGCGATGTGATGCAGGCGGCCGTCCGCCTCGAACACTGCCATCGAACTCTCCTAGGACCGAGCGATTGCGACCAGGGCCGCGATGACGACCCCGACGAACATCACCGCAGCGATGAGGAAGACGGTCACGGTCAGCCAGACCGGAAGGATGATCACCGGTGTCTGACCGGCACTCCAGAAGACGAGGCCGACCACGGTCCCGACCAAGCCGACCACCAGGCCCGCGACCGCGATGATCCTGTCGAGCGTTCCGAACTCGATCTGACGGTACGAAGTCTTCTTGCCGGTGGATCCAAAGGCACGCGATTCCAGGCTGATCGAGAGCTGCTGGACCCGCTCGAACGCTCCGGCGAAGACCGGCACGAACGACGGGATCACCGATCCGAAGCCCGTGCTCTTCATGCCTCTCGAACGCTGCGCGGACAGGACGATCTGAACCTCACGGGTCAGGACCGGGATGAGCTGGAGGGTCATCGACACCATGAAGTTCAGGATGTACGGAACCCGCAACCGTGCGAAGGCTGAAAAAAGGTCGGACGGGTTCGTCGTCACGAGAGCGACAATCGCAATGATCTCCATGGACAGGACCCGCGCGCTCAGCGACAGCCCGTGCGAGATCCCCTCCTGGTAGAGGGTCAGCGGTCCGAGCGTCGTCGCGGGCGTGCAGGTGTTCTGGCAGATCGCCGGGGCGATGGCCTGGATGACGATCATCGAGGCCGTCACGGGTGCGAACACGAGGAGGATGCGAAGGATCGGCTTGAGGATGCCGGCGGTCGCGGCCATGCCGATGCCGGCAAGCGCGATCGCGAAAAGCGGCCACGGGTTGTACGAGGCAAAGGCGAAGGCCATGATCGCCAGGAGCCAGCTGAGCTTGGCGATCGGGCTCATGCGATGGAGCCACGAGGTCCCGCGGACGTGGGTGACCGAGACGTTCATCCCCTGCATGGCCTAGGCCTCCTTTCCGGCGAGCCGGCCGGGAGTGCGATATTCGGCCACCAGCTCATCAAGCGAGAGCGCCGGAGCGCGACCTTCACGGCCCGGCAGCTGCATCGAGAACTGGGTGATCTGGGGTGGAGCCAGATGCGTCCGCTCCATGACCGCTCGATCGGCGAAGACTTCGCGAGGCGTCCCATCGGCGATCAGGCGTGCGTTCCACATGACGATGAGTCGCTCGGAAACATCCGCGAGCAGCGGCATGTCGTGGGCCACGCAGATCACCGTGGACCCTCGATCCACGAGCTCGTGGATGAGCCGGTTGATGGTGTTCGTCGTGCGGTGATCCTGACCCGTCGTCGGCTCGTCGAGGATGAAGACCTTGGGCCGCATCGTGAAAATCGACGCGATCCCGACCAGTTTCCGCAACGGGAAGCTGATTCGATACGGGTGGAGCGTCAGGATGTCGCCCAGGCGGAAGAACTCGGTTGCCTCGGCCACGCGCTCCGCGATCTCCGCTTCGGGAACGCCGATGTTGCGCGGGCCGAAGGCCAGTTCGTCCGCAACGGTCGGCGCGAAGAGCTGGTGGTTGGGATTCTGGAAGACGTATCCGACATGCGCGGCAAGTACCTGGACGGGGTGCCTTGCCGTGTCCAGATCGTCGACGATCACGCTGCCGGAGGTCGGCCGCAGGAGCCCGTTCATGAGCTTGGTGAGCGTCGTCTTGCCGGATCCGTTCTGGCCGACGATCCCGAGGCTCTGGCCGACGGGGACATCGACGGAGATCTCCTCGAGCGCCACCACGTCGCCGCGAGGGTAGACGTAGCGTGCGTTGCGGACGGAGAGAATTGGGCCGGCGCCTGGGGATCCAGGCAGGCCGTTCTGCGTCTCGGTCATCCCCGCGCCCCGACCCACTCGATCGCTGTGGACAGCTTCACCGGCAGCTGGGCGACTGGGCTCGTCAGGCCCGGGGCAGTTCCGGCGCGCGCGCCGGGATCGGCGACCGGGCCAGCGCCCAACCCGGCGATGCGATACGCGAACTCGGTCACCTGGGGCACCCGGAGTCCGAGCGCCGCCATCGTGTCCACCTGGGAGAAGACCTCGGTCGGCGTGCCCTGAAGGGCAATCCGCCCCTCGTGGAGGACGATGATGCGATCCGCGTACTCGGCGAGGACCTCGACCTCGTGCTCCGCGACGATGATCGTCATGCCCTCATCCCGGTTCAGTCGGCGGGCGATCTCGAAGACCTCCTCCTTGCCGATCGGGTCGAGATTCGATGTCGGCTCGTCCATGAACAGGATCGATGGTTTCATGGCCAGGGTTGAGGCAATGGCGAGCCGCTGTTGCTGGCCGCCCGAGAGGCCCATCGGCGACCGCTCGTCGTAACCAGTCAGGCCCACGATCGCGAGAGCTTCGGCAACCCGAACGACCATGTCCGCGTAGGGAACACCGAGATTTTCGAGGCCCAGGGCCACCTCCTCGGCGGCCGTGACCTGGCTCATCTGAAATTCGGGGTTGTCAAAGACCATCCCGACGATGCGTGCCATTTCGCGCACGGGAACGACGCCGGGGTCCTTGCCGGCCACAGCAATCGTTCCCGTCTGCTCGCCCATCAACATGTGCGGGATGATGCCGTTGAGACACAGGCCCAGGGTGGTCTTGCCGGCGCCGTTGAGGCCGATCACCCCGACGTATTCGCCCTGCTCGACAGTGAGGGTGATCCCGGTCAGCGCCGGACGGGTGCCCTGTGCGTACGAAAAGCCAAGATCTGCGATCGCGATATACGGTTCAGTTGCCACGGGGTCCTCAGTTGCACGACGAACGGCACCGGTCCCCGCCGGGACTCCCTGCCCGACGGGGACCGACGCCTGCGTTGACGAGCGCGGGTCCGGTCAGTCCTTGACGATGAAGGACATGATCCCGGCGATGATGACGAAGATGCCGATGAGCACGCTCATGCCGTACAGCACGAACGCGGCGCTCCCGCCGTTCGTCACCGAGGGAAGTTGATCGACGACGCTGGGCAGCACCGCCGAGAGGATGCCGAGCGCAATGATCCCGGCGCCGAGGCCCTCGCGAGGCCCGACAGTCCGACCTGAATGCTCTTCCATGATGGTTTCAATCTCCATTCAAGACGCGTTCGATCAGGCCGGCTTGGGGGCCAGGATCAGGGTGTAGACGAGGAGGAAGGCGACGCCGATCACGACGCCGACGACGGCCACGAGGATGCGGCCCATGCCTTCCTGGCGAGGCAGCACGAGCGACGACGTGAGGTGCGTCGGGAGCGCCTGGATGATCGCCAGCGCGACGTAGCCGGCAATGATCTTGTCGGCCAGCGAGACGATGACGTTCGACGCGAAGACGGCCGTGATCAGATCCTGGCCGGCCTGCGCAAATGCTGCCGTGATCGCGTCGGACGAGTGGCCGGTTGCCCCGCCGAAGACGAAGATCACGATCGGCGCAGCCACGGCGGAGACCGCCAGCGCGACGAGCACGTTCAGACCGAAGTACTTGATCGAGGAGCCACCGAGGCCCCACGAGCGGACGCCGTAGCCCCAGACGAGGGCGCCGGCGACATTCGCGAGCGCGAACGGGATCCCGATCGGCCCGTTGATGAGCGAGCCACCGACGTTCGTGATGACACCGACGAGAGCTCCCCACCACGGGCCGAGGACGATGGCGGCGACGGCGGTGCCGATCATGTCCAGGAACGTCGGGAGCTTGAGCGCCGTGTTGATCGTTCCGCCAACGATGTTCAGGGCTGCCGCCACCGGAATGAGGGTGACGACCAGCGTGAGCGGGATCCGCGAACTCGCGGATCCCCTGGTGGTTGCCGCAGCAGTCATGGTTGTTTCCGAACCCTCCCACTCTGGCCACGCTGCGCACACATTCGGCGCGCGTGGCGCTTGATCAATCGAACAAAGCCCCCCTCAAGACTCTCAGCTATTCCCTCCTCTCGTGACCTGGGCTCCGGCCGCCGACATCGGTCGACAGCCGGTTGACGGGCCGCTCAATACATGACCGTCCGGGTCAGGTGGTGCGGCCAGAAGGTGGCGTGATAGGTCTTCCAGAACCGGTAGTCGACCTGCGGGATGACGAGCTGCATGTCGGACGGCCGGAGCTTGTTGATCTCCTCGGTGAGGAGCGCCGTCGCGTAGAGGGTGTGGGCCCGAATCTCGATCTCCTCGGCCGAGTCGCGGTGGATGATGTCGCCGCGATTGATGCGTGCCTCGAGCTCGGGGGTGTAGGACGTGATCCCCATCACGCGCAGGCCGACCGGGACGATGTAATCGGCGAAGGCCGTCATGTTCGACAGGTCGCGGATCGCGATTCCACCCAACCGGCTGTGGATGGCGTGGAGCGACCAGAGGCTGAGCTGGGCCAGCTTGAACAACCTGACCTGATGTCCGTCGTACGTCGACACGTCATTGAAGCGCGGGAATTCCGTGACGAGACGTTCGAGCAGGCCGTCGCCCCCGGCGTACATCGCCGGCGCACAGGCCTGCACCCAGTTGTGGAAGCGGCCCCCGTAGCGAGCGAGGAGGACCGCGCCGGCGTCATTGAGAACCTGCACGCGCTCGTCGAGCATCGGCATCTCGATGGTGCCGCGGAAGAGGCGCTCCAGACCGGCACGATCGACCTTCGCCATCCATGCGCCGTCCAGGATCGGGACGCCCGTGACGATCGCCTCATGGATGTTCGCGAACATCCCCTCGCTGTCGGTCCAGCGCTTTCCGAAGTAGTCCACTTCGTACTTCACGCGCGTCGTGAAGTCCGTGAAGGCGAAGTTCAGCAGGGAGACGAACATGATCGTGTCGGTGAGCAGGTCGAGATCCGAACCGAGGTCGAACTGAAGCATCCCATCGGGAAGCCCGAACTCCTCGTAGGCCATCCAGCCGGCGACGGATCGGACCGCTTCCGGATGGGTCGTGACATGCCGGGCATGCTCGACCACCGGCCGCACCGAGGCCAGAACCGGGGTCGTCCAGAACGCTGATTCATGCATCGCGGTGACTCCAGGATTCGGGCTGCTGCGTGATGGCCGTCCGGGCGCTCATCGACGCCGGGTCCGGGGCTGCGGGACGGCGGGTGCCGAGGTGGAGCCGCGAACGGTGAGCGTCGTGTCGAGGACGATCCGGCGAGGCGACGCATCACCGCGGCCATCGATGCGGTTGAGGAGGAGGCGCATCGCCAGGACACCCTGCTCTTCCATCGGTCGGGCCACCACGGTCAGGGGCGGGGCCAGGAGGTCGGCAAAGGCGTGGTCGTCGAAGCCGACGATCGACAGGTCGTCTGGAACGCGGATCGCCATGTCGCGAACGGCATGGAGTGCGCCGATGGTCATCAGGTTGTTGCCGACGAAGACCGCGGTCGGTGGTTCGGGCAAGGCGAGGAGGCGCAGCATCGACTGATAGGCCTCGCGCTCGCGAAAGGCACCGAACTGGACATAGGCGTCCGGAAGGTCGAGTCCGGCTGCCTCGATGGCAGCGGAGAATCCTTCGTAGCGCTCGCGACCGGGCGTCGATTCCAGCTGGCCGCTGACGATCGCGATCCTTCGATGCCCGAGACCCACCAGGTGCTCGACGGCCTGGCGTGCGCCGCCCTGGTTGTCGACCAGAACGGTGTCGAAGTCGACGCCCGATCCGCGGATCTCGCGATCGATGAACACAAGCGGTACGCCGGCTCGATGAACGACGAGCGGGTTCTGATCGTCCTCCGAAGCCGGACCGAGAATGATTCCGTCCACCCGCCCGAGGAGGTCCTCCAGCACGTCGGCCTCGCGCTCCGGACTCTCGTCGGTGTTCGAGAGGAAGACGGTGTAGCCCTCGGCCGACGAGAGGGAATCGGCACCCCGCACGACCGCGGCAAAGAACGGATTGGTGATGTCCGGCACGACCAGGGCGATGGCACCCGTGCGGCCCGACTTCAGCGCCTGGGCCGCCCGACTCGGGCGGAATCCCAAGGTCTGGATGGCATCGTCGATGGTCACCGCGTTGCGGACCGTGTCGCCGCGGAGATGGCGGCTGACGGTGGATGCCGAGACACCTGCGCGGTCTGCGACATCGGTGATCGTGGTCGTACGGCGGGGCGCGGCCAGCGGAGTCCCTCCCAACGCGGCAACGGTTACTGACAACGATTGCAGAAACCGTAGCCCAGATGACACAATGCCGTCAAGGTTTTTCGCACGGCGCCCGGTCGGCGGGCATGGCGAGGCACTCGGAGGGATGCGTGGGAGGATCGCAGGCTCGACCCGCTGCAGTGGCGGTGGTCGGAAGCATGAACATCGACCTGATCGCCTATGCGCGACGCGCACCCGGCCCGGGCGAGACCGTGATCGGCGACCGATTCCAGTCGGGCTTTGGCGGCAAGGGGGCCAACCAGGCCGTCATGGCGCGGCTCCTCGGTGCCGAGGTCTCATTCATCGGTGCCCTCGGGGACGACGCCTACGCTGCGATGACGGTCGAGAACTTCGAGCGCCTCGGGATCGACGCCTCCGGCGTGATGCGGGTGGCCGGATCCAGTGGCGTGGCCCCGATCTGGGTCGAGGCGGACGGCACGAACCGCATCATCGTGGTCCCCGGCGCCAACGATCTGGTCACGCCGCAGCACGCGGACGGCGCGGTGCACGCGGTGCCGCGGGTTGATGTCTGCGTCGGGCAGTTGGAGATCCCGCAAGCCGTGACGGCCGCAGGATTTGCGGCGGCCCGCGGACGCGGTGCGATCACGATCCTCAATCCGGCGCCGGCCGCGCCGATCTCGCCGGAGCTCCTGGGCTTCACGGGCTGGCTGGTCCCAAATGAAGTGGAGTTCGGGATCCTGTCCGGCGCGGCCGGCGAGGTGACCGAGGCCGCGATGCTCGCATTCGCCGACCGGGTCGCGACGCGGCTGATCGTCACGCTCGGGTCTCGCGGCGCGGCCCTCGTGGGGGTGGACGGCGCGGTGACGCGTCTCCCGGCGCGTGTCGTCGCGGCGGTCGACACATCCGGTGCCGGCGATGCGTTCGTCGGGGCATTCGCCGTGGGCCTCGCCCTCGGGCTGAACGAGCTGGATGCCGTGCGGCTCGGCCTCGCGTGCGCCTCGGACAGCGTCACGCGCCCGGGAACCCAGGCCTCGTTCCCCGATCCAGTGCGGTCTGCCGCCATCCTCGCCGAGTTCCGCCCGAGTTGATCCGGCCGACCGCGGTGGCCTGCGCGGGATCGAAGTCCCGTTCGGGCGCGACGGCGGCGACCCGGGATTTCAGTCCTCAGCAACCTCGTAGCCGTCCAGGCCCGGAACGAAGATCAGGTCGTCGGTGTAGCACCAGCGCCAGCCTTCGCCGGGCTGAGCAGAACGGATCATCGGGTGGCCGTCGGCGCGGAAGTGCGCGGTGGCATGCCGGTTCGGGCTGTTGTCGCAGCAGCTCGTCTTCCCGCAATTGAGGCACTGCCGCAGATGGACCCAGGTCGAGCCCATGTCCACGCAGGTCTGGCACACGTTGCTCGGCTCGTCGACTTCGATGCCCGTTTCGAAATGCTCACAGAGCGGCATCGGAGTGTCCTTCCGTTCGTGGAACCGGGCGCTGGTCCTGGCGGAGAGGGTGAGATTCGAACCCACGGGGCTTTCGCCCGCCTGTTTTCAAGACAGGGCCAGCCCTGCGTGTGCCCACCCGGCTCCTCGCGACAGGTTCGCATAAATGCGCCCGGATCGCGAGACGTCAGTGATAGTCACCCTCGATTCGGTGGCATCTCGCCGCGACAAGTGCCGGCCTGGCCGACGGGCGTCCCTCGCTCCCGATCCCTTGCCACGCTGAGCCGTGCTCGTCCGCCATCCCCTTCCCGACGACTTCGCTGATCGACAACTATTCGTATGGTCGAGCGAGGTTGGCGCGGGTGATTCGACCTGCTACGGCGCTACGTTCCTCTTCACGGCGCGGATGGTTTTCTCCACGTCTGATATCGCGATCCCATCCAAGGCAAGGGGCCATCCATCGATGTACGAGGGCGGTTCCAAGACGCCGTTTTCGATGCGGATGGCGCCATCTCCGCCGACGGTGCGGTAGATGTCTGTTGAATACAACGCTTCGAAACCTTCCGGGATATCGCCTCCAGCGCGATCGAAGTAGGTTGCCATCGTTACGAGGAAGAGGAGGGCGGGTCCCCCAGGGATCGAGGCCGAGAGGTTGGCGAACTCCACGTCTGGATACTCCTTGCCCCCCACGACAAGAACGAATTCGATCCGGAGCAATCCGCGGGCATCGAGATTGGCCTTGCCGCCGATCACCTCATCGGGTTGGATGAGAGCAATGGCATTCCACGACGAAAACGCCGCGCCGGGAACCGAGTACGACTGACCTCGCTCAAGACCGACGAAGCGGCCGACGACAACCGCGTCAGATCCGATGACAGCTTTGTCGAGCGAATCAAAGCCGCGCTGAAGGTCGGGCGTCGAGGCCAGAAACGCCCACATCTTATCCGCGGGGTACCGGATCGCCTGGTCCGAGGCTTCTGGCGGCTGGTCCGAGGCTTCTGGCGGCTGGTCCGACGAATTGGGCGCGACCGCGGCTGGACCGTAGCACGCCGAAACTGCAACCGAGACGACCACGAACAAGATGCGTGCGCGAGCGATGCTGGCTGGACTCAGTAGCGACCCGAAGGGATTGGCCATGGTCTTCCTCCGCCTAATCGTGCAGATTGATCCGGGTGTAGTCATCGGACGAGGGATTCTCGACACTCGGGACAACCGAGTTCGGATCCGATGGGCCGCTCGCAGGAGTCGTCATGCACGTCGTGTGGGCCACGGTGCGATGCCTGAGTCCCACCGTGTGCCCGGATTCATGACACCCGATGTAGTTTCGCTTCTGCACCGTACTGACCTTGTTCGCTGCCGCTGACCACGTGTTCCAGTAGATGATGGAGGGGGAGCACCATCGAGTGTGGGCCGCATCCGAGCTTCCAAACTGCCCGCCGTAGGGTCCTTCGGGGACACATTGACCCCATGCAAACGCATTCACAAGGGGACTGTTGACTTCGTACACGAAAACGTCCCACTGAGGCCCAAGCGTGCTGACATTGATGTTACTGTTCCCGCCCCAAATGATGAAGCCGCGCTCGGTAGCGGCCCAGCGAAGGTCGTCGAGCCCGGCGCCTCTCGTGTAGCGATGCGCCGCATCGTTGGCGACGCACTGGCTCAGTGGTGTGGTGTCGCAGATATGGCTCTAAGAGGAACCGAAGTATTTGGTCGTCGCGGCATCGTGATATGCGCTCGCGATCGGAACTCGGCCCGAAGGCAAAAAGGCAGCTAGAAGCATCGCGACGAGGGCTCGAATCGCAGAGTGCTTCATGTCGACTCTCCACGGACGCCGACGCCTCTCGCCATTGTGGCGTGGCTGGGTCTTCTCGAATTTCTCGGCCTTGGCGCCTCCGTCAGGGTCGGCGCCAATATGGAGGGACGTCAATACGCGCCGGTTAGTGACGGTTTCCACTTACCGAACGCCCGTGCCGCCATATGGCGCGCTGGGAGGCATACGAGCGGGCCTGGGTCAAGGTCGCAGGTCTTCTGTCGCTTTGACCATCGTGGCTCGCTCCCGGGCGCCACTCGCCTCGTGTCGATGGCAACGCTGGCGGAGAGGGTGGGATTCGAACCCACGGGGCTTTCACCCGCCTGTTTTCAAGACAGGACCGTTAGACCACTCCGGCACCTCTCCGACACGAGAATAGCAGCGGTCCGGGCGGTGATGCCGATGGGCGGTCCGGCGGGCGAGCGGCGATGCCGATGGGCGGTCAGGCCGGCGGGGCCGGGATCCAGTCGATCCCCATGTACGGCCGGAGCGGGGCCGGAATATCGACTGACCCGTCGGGACGCTGATACGTCTCCAGGATCGCCGCGACGATCCGCGCAAGGGCAAGGCCCGAGCCGTTGAGCGTATGGACCAGCTCCGGCTTCGCACCGGGCTCGGGCCGGTACCGCACCGCCATGCGGCGCGCCTGGAAGTCCTTGAAATTGGAGCAGGAGCTCACTTCCAGCCAGCGCTCGACACCGGGAGACCAGACCTCGATGTCGTACTTGCGTGCCTGCGTGAAGCCCATCTCGCGCGTCGCCATGAGCAGGACGCGATAGGCCAGCCCAAGCCGGCGGAGGAGGTCCTCCGCCACGCCCGTCATCCACTCGAGCGCCTCGGTTGAGGCCTCCGGCCGCTCGAACAGGACCATCTCGACCTTGTCGAACTGGTGGACCCGCAGGATGCCGCGCGTGTCCTTTCCGGCGGCGCCCGCCTCCCGCCGGAAGCAGGGTGTATACGCGGCGTAGCGGATCGGCAGCTCGGTCGCCTCGAGGATCTCGTCTCGATGAAGGTTCGTGACGGGCACCTCCGCGGTCGGGACCAAGTACAGGTCGTCGCGCGAGACCACGTACATCTGGTCTTCCTTGTCGGGAATCTGGCCGGTGCCCCGTGCTGAAGCCTGGTTGACCACGATCGGAGGCCACACCTCGGTGAACCCGTTCTCGCGGGTATGCACGTCGAGGAACCACATGATCAGGGCGCGCTGGAGCGCCGAACCCGTGCCCTTGTAGACCGGGAAGCCGGAGCCGGCGATCTTGGCCCCGCGGGCGAGGTCGATCATCCCGAGGTGTTCGGCGATTTCCCAGTGCGGCCGGCGCTGCCACGTGGTGCCGCCGGCCGGTGCATCCGCGCCGATCTCGCCCTCGAGCGGCTGGTCATGCGGGAGCTGCTCGCCCCACGTCCGGAGGGTGACATTGGCGTCCTCCCCACCGACCGGAACGTCCGTCTCGGCGGGGTTGGGGATGCGGAGCAGGAGGTCCTCGAACGTCGCCTCGACCTCAGCCAGCTCGGTGTCGATGGTGGCGAGTCGCTCGCCGATCTCCGTGGAGCGGGCGCGCAGCGCGGCCACCTCGGACCCGTCGGGCCGCGCGCCGCCCTTGATCGCCTCGCCGATCGCCTTCGAAGCAGTATTGCGCTCGGCCCGCAGCACGTCGCCCTCTCCCTGGAGCGCGCGCCGGCGAGCGTCCGCCTCGAGGGCGGCTTCGACGATGGACGGATCCTCGCCCTTGTCGATTGCCCCCTTCCGGATCGCATCCGGCTCGTCGCGAAGCCTGGCGATACCCACGCTCATCCCGCACCTCCTGCCGTGCTCATCGTCCCACGGCCGGCACCAACCTGGCGCAGTCGCTGCGCGACGAAGGCCGGGGGGAGCCCGGCCAGCAGCCATCCGGCACGGGGACCGCTGGGACGCCCGAGGAACGCCAGATAGAGCGCCGCGAACGCTCGGCCGGGCGGGAGCCCGAGGTCTGCGGCCGTGGCGAAGATCGCCGCTTGCCACGCATCACCACCCGCGGGTCGGCCCACGGCACCCGCAGCCGTTCCGGCCGCGGCAACCCTGCCCGCCACGGGCTCGTCGTCGCCACCCGCCAGCGGCTCGTCGCCGCCAGCCGCCAGCGGCTCGCCGGCGCCGGGGAACGTCACCGCATCGGCCAGCGCTCCGAGGAACGCCCTCTGGGCGTCATCCAGGGCCGATGCTTCCTCCGGGACCACGTCGCGAACCGTCATCCGGGCGCGGTCCGGAGCGTAGGACGCAAGCCACGCCCGCGCCGCCGCCACACGCTCGTCGAGGATGGCCCGCTCGCGATCGCTCAGCGCCGAACCCTTCTCGTCGGTCATGCGCGCCACGATGTCGACGCCCGGGACCTGGGCGAGGAACGCGAGATGCGCAAAGTTCGGCCGAAAGGCCGCGGCCTCTGCGGCAACGTCGGCGTCGGCGTCCCGCAGGGCATGGCGGAAGACGGACTCGTATCCCGGGGCCATCTCACCCTTCACCGGGCGGCCTGCCGTTGCGTCGGCCAGTTTGTCGAACTCGTCGAACAGGCGCGGGATCGCGTCCGTTCCTTCGGGATCGAACTCGATGGCATGGTTCGGGCGGGGCCGGATGAAGAGCGTTCGGAGCTGCTCGGGCGGGATCACCTCGACGATTCGATGCGCAGCGGCGCCCCGACCCTTTGAGGTGGACATCTTTCGGCCGGCGATGTTCAGGAATTCGTAGGCCACGTTGATCGGCGGCTCGCGCTCGAACACCTCGCGCGCGATGGCGTCGGACCGGTCCCGGGAGCCACCCGCCGTCGCGAGGTCCTTGCCGCACGGCTCGATTGTCACGCCGAACAGGCTCCACTGGGCCGCCCATTCGAGGTTCCAGGGCAGCTTGGCGCGCCCACCGAACGGTGCCACCCAGCCCGAGTGGCCGCACCCGTGCGCCCATGTGACCAGATTCGCGCGACATTCGTAGAACACCCGCTCCCCGTCCCATCGCGTGACGATGGTGGTGCCGACCTTGCCGCACTGTTCGCAGATCACCAGGACGGGATGCCAGGTATCGGGGTGTTGGACGTTGGATACCCGCCGGTAGAGGTCCCTGACCACGGCGGCGCGATCGAGGGCCGTCCGGATGAACCCGTCCATCGCCCCCGTCGGGTAGATGTCGCTCATCCAGTAGTAGCGGTCGGGGTGGATCCCGAGATTCGCGAACAGGTCGATGAACGTCTGGGCGTGATGCCGGGCATACGAGTCATGGCCGTCCCCTGCCTGATCCGGGATGTGCGCGAGCGGCACGCCCATGTAGCGGTCGACCGCGTCCGGGGTCAGGAGTGCCTGGGCGTCCATGGCGTCGAGGTCGTCGACCCCATACAGAAGGGTCGTGTCATGACCGGCTGCGCGCAGGGCACGCGTGATCACATCCAGGATCACGGGTCCGCGGAGGCTGCCGACATGGACGGTGCCGGATGGGGTCTTCGAATCATTGATGACCTGCGGTCCGGTGACGCGCGCGGCCAGCTCGTCCGCCCAATCCATGCCTGGCTCTGCTCCTTGATGGTGGCTGGGAGGCGTCGATCGGACCAGATCCGCCGTACCTCCGGCGGATGGACCGCCGCCGCCGACCTCGAAGGCTAGGCGATTCCCACGACCGCGTACGAGATGTCGCCCGCGGGGACGCGGACGGTGATCTTGTCCCCCTTTCTGCGGCCCAGGAGGGCGCGACCGACCGGGCTCTCGTTGGAGATCCGGCCTTCCGTCGGGCGTGCCTCGGTCGACCCGACGATCGTGAACGACTCCTCGCCGTCGGGACCCCTGACGGTCACGGTCGATCCGATCTGAACGAGATCCTTGGAATGGTGTTCGTCGATCAGGGTCGCATTCTTGATGAGCGCTTCGAGGGTCTGGATCCGGCCTTCGACGAATGCCTGCTCGTTCTTGGCGTCCTCGTACTCGGCGTTCTCACTGAGATCCCCGTGCTCCTTCGCGTCGTGGATCCGACTCGCGACCTCGGGGCGACGCACGGACACGGTCTCTTCCAGCTCCTGGCGGAGCTTCTCGAGGCCTTCCCTGGAGATGTACGTCGGCTTGTTGTTCACTTGGGCTCCCGAATGGGGCCCCGGGTCACCGCTGATGGCGGATGGCGGAGCGACGAGGGCTCGAATAATGAAGAACCCCAGCAGTTCCGGGGTTGTCCCGCGAGCTGGAGTTCGAGGCTGGCGGCGTAGCCTAGCGCGACCCCCGAAGGGTGTCAAAGGCACGCGCTGCGCAACGACCGGAAGCGTCGATCAATCGGCCTCGACGAGCTGAACGAGGCGCTGCCGCACGCGCTTCAGCGCCGCCCGGTCCGTGACCGCGACGAACACCGTGTCGTCGCCCGCGATGGACCCGGCCACCTCCGGCCAGCGCGCCCGGTCCAGCGCGGCGGCGATGGGATGGGCCGATCCGGGAAGCGTCCGGACGACGAGGATGAGGCCGGATTCACGGATCTCGGCGGGCAGATCGCGAAGGAGCCGGCGGAGGCGATCCTCCCCCGAGGTCTCGGCCTCCACGAGTCGCGGAGGGAGGGCATACGCGTGGGTCCCGCTGCGGGTGGCCTTGACCAGACCGAGCTCGGCGACGTCGCGGCTGATCGTCGCCTGCGTCGTCCGGAAGCCGCGCTCGCGGAGGGCTGCCGCCAGCTCCTGCTGGGTCCGGATCGGGCGCTGGTCCACCAGGTCCCGGATCGCCCGCTGGCGGAGCTGCTTCATGACTTCGATGCCCCGTCCCTCCCTAGCGATCCCACAGGCCGAGCCAGGCCACGACCACCACGGCCGCCAGGACCAACCGATAGACGATGAAGACGGTAGTTGGATTCGAGCGCAGGAATCGCAGCAGGAACGAAATCGCAACCAGCCCGGCCACGAGCGCCGCGATCATGCCGGCGATCAGGGGACCTGCCGCGAGGTCCACGCCGGCCTGACCGTCGAGCACCTTGCGGACCTCGAACAGGCCGGCGCCAGCGGTGATGGGCGTGGCCATGAGAAAGCTGAACCGTGCGGCCGACTCGCGATCAAGCCCGGCGAACAGCCCGGCCGAGATCGAGATGCCGGAGCGGCTGATGCCCGGCACCAGCGCGAGCGCCTGCGCCGCACCGATCCCGATCGCACCGCCGATCCCGAGGGCTCCCATGGAGCGGTCCCGGGTTCCCACCCGCTCGGCGAGCCACAGGATCGCGGCCCCGATCACGAGCGTGATGGCGACCAGGTTTGCCGACCGGAACGCTCCCTCGATCAAGTCGTTGAGGAGCAATCCGGCGATGACGGCCGGAATCGTCGACACGAAGAGCAGCCAGGCGAGCCGCCGGTCGGGATCTCCGTTGATGGATCGGTCCCGGAGCGAGGCGAACCAGGCAGGAATCAAACGGAGCCAGTCCGCCCGGAAATAGATCAGCAGCGCCAGGAGCGTGGCGAGATGGAGCAGGACACTGAAGACCAGACTCTCGATGAACGGATCGTCCCAGCCCAGGAGGGCCGGGACGACGATCAGGTGGCCGGAACTGGAGACGGGCAGGAACTCGGTGAGGCCCTGCACCAGCCCCATGACAACGCCCTGGATGATCGGGTCCATCCGGCTCCTTGGGGCGGCCGGGCCGGGCCCGACCGCCGAGTTGTGACGGGACCTAGCGGATGAAGAGTGGGGCGAGGACCAGGGTGATCGTCGCCAGGAGCTTCACGAGGACGTGGAGCGACGGGCCGGCGGTGTCCTTGAACGGGTCGCCGACCGTGTCACCGACGACGGCCGCGGCATGTGCGTCGGTCTTCTTGCCGAGGACGTTGCCGGCGTCGTCTTTCAGGTTGCCCGACTCGATGTACTTCTTGGCGTTGTCCCAGGCGCCTCCACCGTTGTTGAGCACCGTTGCGAGCAGGACGCCCGCGATGGTACCCACCATCAGCATCCCGGCGACCGCCTCGGCGCCGAGCAGGAGGCCGACGATGATCGGCGTTGCGACGGCGACCGCGCCGGGCGCAATCATCTCGCGCAGGGCGGCCCTGGTGGTGATGTCCACGACCCGGGCGTAGTCCGGACGGACGCTGTAGTCCATGATCCCGGGCATCTCCCGGAACTGGCGACGGACCTCGACGATGATCGCCTGGGCGGTCGTGCCGACGGCCCGAATGGCGAGCGACGAGAAGAAGTAGACGAGCATTGCCCCGATCAGGGCGGCGATGAAGACGTTGACGTTGGCCAGGTTGACCGACTCGAGGAGCGGCCCGCCGCGGTTCGTCTGGATCAGGTTGACCTTGTCGATGTAGGCACTGAACAGCAGGAAGGCCGCGAGCGACGCCGAGGCGATCGCGTAGCCCTTGGTCAGGGCCTTCGTGGTGTTCCCCACCGCGTCGAGCCGATCCGTGATCTCGCGCGCGCCGGCTTCGGCGCGGCTGAACTCGGCGATTCCGCCCGCGTTGTCCGTGATCGGCCCGAAGGTGTCCATCGCCAGGATGTAGGCCGTGGTCATGAGCATGCCCATGGTCGCGACGGCCGTCCCGAAGATGCCGCCGACGTCCTTGCCGTCGGCATTGACGATCCCGGCCTGCGAGCCGAGCCAGTGGCTGGCGAACAGGGCGATGCCGATCGTGATCGCGGTGACGAAGGTCGTCTCGAAGCCGACGGCCATACCGGAGATGATGTTCGTTGCAGGTCCTGTCCGGGACGCCTCGGCGATCTCCCGGACGGGCCGATACGTGCCGGCGGTGTAGTACTGGGTGATGTAGACGAACGCCACGCTCGTGGCCAGGCCGACGACGCCGGCCGCGAAGAAGTACAGCCACACCGGCAGCCCGGACGGCGAAGCGCCGTTCGTCTGCATCATCACGTTCGTGGTCAGGAAGAGCGCCCCAACCGAAAGGATCGTGGTTACCCAGTACCCCCGGTTGAGCATGTTCATCGGGTTCTCGTCCTCGCGGCCGCGAACGAAGAAGATCGCCACGATCGTGGACAGCAGACCGAACGCTCGGACAACGAGCGGGAAGAAGATCCAGGCCTCGGGGCTCGGCCAGCCGGCCGTGAGGGCGATGCCGTAGACGCCGACACCGAGGATCATCGCGCCGATGTTCTCGGCTGCGGTCGACTCGAAGAGGTCCGCCCCGCGGCCGGCACAGTCACCGACGTTGTCACCCACGAGATCGGCAATGACCCCGGCATTGCGGGGATCGTCCTCCGGAATGCCCGCCTCGACCTTGCCGACGAGGTCCGACCCGACGTCGGCTGCCTTGGTGTAGATGCCACCGCCGAGCTGGGCGAAGAGGGCCACAAAGGAAGCCCCGAAGCCGAAGCCGACGATCAGGAACGGCGCGTCGTGCGTGGCCTGGCCGCCGCCGAGGCCGCCGAACAGGCTGAAGATCCCGTAGACGCCGAGCAGCGACAAGGCAACCACCAGGAAGCCGGAAACGGCCCCCCCGCGCATGGCGACCTGAACGGCCTCGACCAGGCTTCGCCGAGCCGCTGCCGCGGTTCGCACGTTGGACTTGACGCTGATGTACATCCCGATGATCCCGGAGGCCATCGAACACGCCGCCCCGACCAGGAAGGCGAGCGCGGTCCGCCACCCGAGGTCGATGCCGAAGATTCCTGTGTCGGCGACATCCTTCGTCTCGAAGACCGTGATGACGGCCCCGATCACGACGGCCCCGACCAGGGCGAGCACGCCGATGGTCGTGTACTGGCGACGAATGAAGGCCACTGCCCCTTCGAAGATCGTCCCGGCGACGTCCTCCATCGCGGACGTCCCGGTATCTCGCGACAGGACGTCGCGGGCAAGCCACAGGGCGAAGAGGATGGCGATCACCCCGGCGGGCAGGATGATCAACTGAAGCTGACTGGCGTCCATCGGGGTGTGCGGATCCTCCATGGTGCAGACGTGTACGCGGCCCGCCGATGGACACGCGCCGCCCGAATGGGCGCAACTCGGAGCAGCAGACATTGACTCGGAACCGCGTGCGGGAACTCAGGACGCATCACGGGCGAGCCACTTGAGGGTGGCGGCGAGTGTATCAACCGCTGTTCGAACGGGTCAACTCACGCGTTTGTTCATTGCGGCGTGACGCCTCCGTGGTCACGGGGGCCGCTCGAGCGCGGGCCGGGAGCGCTGCCAAGGGATCGTGGCGTTGGGCATCCGCGCGCGGCGCCGCGAAGGATGGGCGCACCGGGCGAGGCTCTCTACGGAATCCAGCGCCCGTAGGCACCGTCCACGGTCAGCCGACGCGCCTCGCCGGTGGCAAGGTCGATCCGCCAGATCCCGTCCGATACCGTCGGCTGCGTGATCAGCGATCTGGCCACCATCAGCGTGCGCCCGTCCGGAGCGAACGCCGGCCACCGATCGTCACGCCCGGGGAGTCCGGCGATATCCTGGACCACGCCGGAGATCGAGATGCGTCGGAGCACCGCGCGGCCGTCAGCCTGGCGGACCACGAACGCCAGCGATCCATCCGCCGAGAGGGCGACCGGCCCGCCGGCGCCGACGCTGTCGGCGACGGTTCCGATGCGTCCGCGGACATCGACGGACACCAGGGTCGGAGCGCCGCCGGACGAGCGGGTGGCGGCCAGCACGAAGGCATCGCGCGCCGGCACCCAGATCGGGGCGGCCTGACCGACGAGGGCTACGCGAATGGGCGGTGCCACGTCTCCCCCGATGGCGCCCGGGTCACGCAGATCGACCACCTGGACCTCGCCCTCCGAGGTGACGATCAGGGCGGTGCGACCACTCGGGTCGAATGCGATCCGCGGGACCCATGGCGGGGTGCGGTCCGTGGCGCCGATCCCGTCGCCGCCGAGCGATGCCGAGTCCGGGGCTGGCGCGCCCGAACCGAGCAGCTGCCGCTCCTGACCCGAAGTCCCCGGCAGCGGCACGAGCCAGTACCCAAGGTCCGCCCCGCTCGAATCGCGGCGGGCCAGGACGACCTGTGAATCTCCCGGGACGAGGACGGCGCCGTATTCGAGGCGCCCGTCGTCGGCGGTGACCCGGCGAAGGCCGGATCCGTCGATGGACATGATCTTCACCAGGCCCCCGGCCGCGTAGACGAGCCGCGCACCATCGGCCGTCGCGTCATAGCTGGTGACGGGTAGCAACTCGACGGTGAGCTGGCGCTGGTTGGTGCCGTCGGGGTTCATGACCCAGACATTCCGGACCCCACCCCGGGCGCCGAGGAACGCGATCTGGTTCTGGCCGGATTTCGTGGGGGCGCCGGTCGTGAACGACCAGGTTCTGCCGAGCGTGACGGCAGCCGGATCGCCGAGACGGGCCACGATCGGCTCGAGGGTGACCGTGTAGGTGGTGTGCGGCGCCAGCAACGTGGACGGGACGAACACGAGGGTATCGCCGCCCTCCGGGGACTCGGCGGCGTCGAGGCCGCTGCCGTCGCCACCGAGCGTGAGAACGTGCGCCGATCCGTCGACGCTGGGCGTGATGCGAATCGCGGATCGTGCCGAATCGGGTTCGATGGGCCCATCGAACCGAATGGCGATCGGTGTGCCGACACCGATCCCCGCCACCCCGTCACCTGGAATGAGGGACAGGATTTCGAGGCCCGCGCCGGCGGTGGTGAAGGTCGTTCGGAACGGTGCGCCGAGCCGTCCGCCGCCGGTGTCGGCGGCAGAGGCATCGACCGTCAGCGTGTAGCGGGTCCCCGGGCTGAGGCCGGGCCCCAGGGTCAGCGTCACCACGGAGCCGCTCCACGCGGCTGTCACCCTGGCAGCCGGCGTGACACTGATCGCAGCCTCGACAGAGGTCGTGTCCATGAGCCGGTCGAACACCAGGTCGATGGTCCCATCGAGCGGTACACCCGAAGCGCCATCCACCGGCCTCACATTGAGAACCACCGGCGAGCCGACGGTCGCGAAGGTCCAGGCCTCGAGACCGACGGAGTCGACGTTGCCTCCAAGGTCCTCGACTCCGGGGGCGATGGAAATCGTGAACGTCGTGTCCTGCGGCAGTGTCCGGGACGGCGTGAAGATGGCCGTTGATCCGTCCCACGTGAAGGCCCCGTCGATGACGGGATCGATCCGGAAGCGGGATTCTGCGCTGGACGCCCTGACCGGCTCACTGAACTCGATGTCGATGGCGGTCAGCGTCTGGGCAAGACGCGCGTCGCCTGCGGGCGCGCTCAGGGAGATCGTCTTCACGCTCGGGGGACGTCGATCGACGGTCGTCGCATTGACGAGGACGAAGCCGAGGCCCACGAGCGCCACGATCGCACTTACCAGCGAGATGAGCCGGCGCATCGCCACCTCTCACCCGGACTTCGGGTCACGGGGCGGGACGATAGCACAGCCCCTATACTCCCGGTCCTGTGAGTCATCGACCCGCCATCGGCTGTCTTTTCGAGGTCCTTGAAACCCTCGTCCTCACGGTCGTTATCTTCTTTGGTATCCAGGCGTTTGTCGCCCAGCCGTACAAGGTCCAGCAGGGCTCGATGGAGAACACCCTGCTCCCCGAGCAGTACGTCCTCGTGGACAAGCTGTCGCCGCGGTGGGACGCGTACTCGTATGGCGACATCGTGGTCTTCCACCCACCCCAGAGCTGGGACCAGGGCTCGGACGTCCCCTTCATCAAGCGCGTCATCGGCCTGCCCGGCGACGTGATCGAGCTGCAGAACGGCGAGGTTCGTGTCAACGGCATCGCGCTCGTTGAGCCGTACATCTTCGCGGATGCGAATGGGGTCCAGCAGCAGACCTACCCCTCCCCCGGCGGGGCCACGCGCTGGGTTGTCCCGGTCGGCGAGCTGTTCCTGATGGGCGACCACCGCGAGAATTCGGCCGACTCGCGCAACTTCGGGCCCGTCGAGATAGCCAAGGTCGTCGGGCGAGCCTGGGTCCGCTACTGGCCGTTCGACAAGATCGGGTTCCTCCCGGTGCCGGAGCACCCGGAGTTGACGCCGTCCTCGCCGTGATCCCGGCCACGTGAGCCCGGCCGCGTGAGCCCGATCCTCGTGGGAGTCGCGTTCGCGGTGACCGCGGGCGCGGTGGTCGCCGTGTCGGCTCGCGAGGCGCGCGTCGCCCTCGTCGGTCTCGCCGTCGCGATGGCTGCTGCACCATTCCTTGCCGATCCGCTGCCACCGCTGACGGTCCTCGCCACGAGGGTCGTCGGAGCGGCGCTCGCCGCTTACCTCCTTCGGGCGGCCGTCGCTTCGGCTGAGGCTCCGGCCGGCACAGCGCGACCCCGTATCGGCCACGGCGGGTCGCGGACCGGCTGGCCTGCCGAGACCCTGCTGGCCCTTGCGGCATGGATCGTCGGCCTCAGCATCTCGATCCATCTCGAGGCCCTGAACCCGGCGGGTCCCGGGATTACGTCGGGCGACGCGCTCGGGGCCTGGAGTGCGGCCTCGGCGGCAGCAGGAGCCGGACTCGCCGCCATCGTGATCGCGATCGTGCCTGCGGTGCGGGCGCGGGATGGCTTCCGAACGGCCGTCGGCCTGTTGGTCCTCATCATGGGGATCATGCTGCTTCGCACTGGTGTCGCCGGCGCGCCCGGCGACCTCGAACAACTCACCGGCGTCGCGCTGGCCGTCGCGGCAGCGATCACCGGGTCCATCCTGATCGCGCTCGAGGCAGGCCATGACGACGACCCCGACGACCAGGCGCAGCTGACGCCTCAGCGTTCGACAGGCGACGGCGCACCGGCCGAACCCGCATGAGCGTCCTGCTTCTCGTCCTGCTGGCGCTCCCGGGCGGTCTCGCCACGACGCTGCTTGTGCGACGCCGGTCGCTGGCATTCGCGGTGGGCCTGGCCACGGCGGTGGCATGCCTCGTGGCGGCGGCCTCGATCGACGCCGCGGACGTGGTGCCTGTTGCCGGCTCGCTGATCGGTGGGTCGGACGGCCTGCGGACGCTCGGCGTGGCCTGGGCAGCGTCGATTCTGCTCTTCGGCGTCATCGACGCGCTGGTTGGCGTGAGCCCGGGGATCCTGGGCCCCTCGCTCGTTGGGTTTGCGTTCGGCGCGCTGGGACTGGCCGTCCCCGATCCTGGAGTCGGCTTTGCCCTCCTTGGCGCCGGAGCCCTGCTGACATCCGTGGTGCCGATGGTCCGCATCCACGCGCTGGGAACCTCCGGCGCCCGCCTCGGGACCGCGGTCGTCCGGCCGCTGATCGCCTCGACCCTCCTCAGCCTGTTCGTCGTGGCCTGGGCCGCGTCGCCGGCCGGGCCGCTCACGGCGGTGGGCCCGCTCGGGGAAACCGACCCGTCGCTCGACGTCGCCATGGGTCTGGCGCTGGTCGCACTCGTCGCGGCCGTGGTCCTTCGCCTGGGAGCCATTCCCGCACACGCATGGGTCGCCAGGTACACGGAGGCGATGCCCGCTTCGGCAGTGCCTCCCCTGCTCGGATGGGGCGCGGCTGCGTTCGGTCTCGTTGCCCTGGGGTGGGTGGAGGTCACCATCGCCCCGACGGCAGCGCCGCTCGGTGCGGAACGCGCCGTGGTTGCCGTCATCGCTGCTGCCGGCATCGTGCTCGGCGGCATCGCCGCCGTTCTCCACGACGACATCGAGCACGTCCTCGCCTACGCGATCGTCCAGGATGCCGGGATCGTGCTGCTCGCCTTTGCCACGACCGGCCCGACGGCCACGGCTGCCGGGCGAGACTGGATCCTGACAGCCGTCGCCGTGAAGGCCGGCCTGGCCGCGTGGGTGCACGTGACACGATCGACCTACGGAACGAACCGACGCCCGGACCTGCGCGGGTGGGCACGGCGGGCGCCGATCCTGGGCGTCGCGTTTGCCATCGTCATCATCGGCGCGATCGGGCTGCCGACCTTCGCGGGCTACGAGGCGCGGGCCACCCTGCTCCGTCTCGCGCTCCCGGGCCCCGTCTCGACGCTTGTCCTGATCGCGGCGTTCGCTCCCGCGATCTTCCTCGGCCGCCTGCTGGTCGATGGCGTGGGCGCGATGTCGCCGCTCGTGCGCGCCTCGACCGGGGCTTCCCTCGTCGGGCGCGGCAGCGCGGGTGCCTGGGCGGGTGATCGGACGCCGGTCCGCATGCTGCCCGCGGTCATCCGGGCAAACAGGCTCGCGCTGGCCGCCGCGGCTGCCGTCCTTGCCGCGACCGTCGGCCTGTCTGTCGCGATCGGCGGTCTGGGATCGACGACGCCGAACGAGGGGCCTGCCGGGGGCGACGCGGCGCCGACACCATCGTCGTCGGTCGGCGCTCCGTGACCGGTCGTCGACGGCCCGGTTATCTCGTCGAGATCGAGGCGACCTCGTGCCGGCCGGGGGCTTGACCCCGGGCTGATTCGTCAGTCGGCCGGGGCCAGGACCCAGCGATCGATGTCGCGTCCGTACTCGAGGAGTTCCGCGGCGCTGAACCAGAGGGAAATCTCTGCGGCTGCCGTGTCCGCACCATCCGACGCATGGACAAGGTTCTGTGCCGTCTCGAGCGCAAGATCACCCCGGATCGTGCCCGGTGCCGCTTCGTGCGGGCGGGTGGCCCCGTTCATCGCGCGCACCACCGCGATCGCGTTCGGCCCTTCGAGCACCGCGGCCACGAGCGGGCCGCTCGTGATGAAGTCCACGAGACCGCGAAAGAACGGGCGCTCCGCGTGCACCGCGTAGTGACGCTCTGCGAGCTCGCGGGAGACGGTCATCAGCTTGAGTCCGACAAGGCGCAGTCCGCGCTCTTCGTAGCGGGCGAGAATGCGGCCGGCGAGGAGGCGCTGGACGCCGTCGGGCTTGACGAGGACAAGAGTTCGTTCGGTCACAGAGGGCGTCCTATCGTGTGTGTGTCGGGTTGAGCGAGCCGAACGATAGCAGGGCCTGCGACGACGGCCGAGCCGGGTCGCATGGCGGGACCGGGAGCGCGCGGCTGGAGCGGTGGGTTCAGGGCCGGTGACGGGTCGGTCGATCCAGCGCCGCGGCGGCACCGGCGTACGCTGCCTCGGCGTCCAGGGTGCGGCCCAGGATCCGCAGGGCGTCGCCTCGGACCAGGAGCGCCGCCGGCTCCTGCCGGCGAATGATGAGATCCACGACGCGAAGCGCCAGCGCCGGGTCGAGACGAAGGGCGAGGGCAAGGCGATCGAAGGCCGCAGCCATCCGCTCGGGATCGCGACTCCGCATGTCGTCGACGGCCTGGGTCAGCAACGCCTCGCCCTCGGGGAACGTGGCGCCGGCCGGACGCTTGGCCACCTGTCCATCAGGGCGCGCGTCGCCCGTCACCGCGTCCGGCGCCGGGCCCGCTGCCGGCGGTCTCCCGAGCTGCGCTTTCGGTCCGCGGGGCTCGATGCCCCCGGCCGGGAGCGACGACCAGTTGGCGCGGTGCGGCATGCCGGCGAACAGCGCCGTGAGTTCGGCTGCGCCCAGGGCACGCAGGTGCGCCATGTGGTCTCCGGCCGCATCGGGTCGGCCGGCGGCCGTGACGGCCTCCGCCAGGATCAGATGGGCGATCGGCCGGTCGCCGCCGACCGCGATGTGCGCCTCGGCCGCGGATCCGGCCTTCTCGAGCTCCCCGGTTCGCCAGCGCGCCTCAGCGAGATCGGCCAGGGCGTCGACGGCGATCTCGCCTCGTGCGGCCAGCGATTCGAGTTCGGCCCGGGCCAGCAGGAGCGCACCGGCGCGCAGGTGCAGCCCGGCCAGGCGTTCCTCCGCCTCCAGGCGCTCGGGTCGCCTTGCCCGGTCGCTCATGCCGGGAGCCGCAGTCTGGGCTTGAGGCCCCGAAGATGTCGTGCCGGCGCGACGACGGCCAGGCGGAGCCGGTCGTCATGGAACAGCTCGGTCGCGAGGCGATTGATGTCATCCGCGGTCACCTGCTCCACCGCTACCAGCGCCTCGTCCAGCGTGAGGACACGATCGTGGAGCGCCTCCTGGCCGCCGACCCACGACGCAAGGTGGCGGGTCTCGTCCATGCGGAGCTCGAGACCCCCGGCAAGATAGGCCTTGGTCTTGGCGAGCTCCTCGGCCGGGATCGGTGTGTCGCGGAGGCGGGCAAGCTCCACCAGCATTGCGTCGAGGGCGGCCGGAAGGCGGCCGGGGTCGACCCCGGCGCTGACCTCGAGGGCACCGGCGTCCGCGTATTCCACGAGCCCCGAACTGACGTCGTAGGCCAGCCCGTCCCGATCCACGAGGGACAGGTAGAGCCGGCTGCTCATTCCGTCTCCAAGGACGGCATTGAGCACGGACAGCGTCCATGCATCGGGGTGATCTCGCCGCAGGGCCGGAACGCCGACCGTGAGCTGCGCCTGTGTGGTGTCACGACGACCGACGAGGATCTGCTCCCCCGCCGGCAGGGTCGGCGCCTCCCCATAGCCGGGGCCGACGCCGTTGCCGCGCCCGAACGATCGATCCACCAGCCCGACGGCGTCCTCGTGGGTGATGTCTCCGGCGATCGCGATGACGGTGTTCGCCGGTCGATAGCGAGACGTCCAGAACTCGCGGATGCGATCCGGCTGCAGGCTTCGAATGTCGGCCTCGTCCCCGCAGATCTCCCGACCCAGGGGTCCGATCCCGTACATGGCCTGCTGGAACAGGATCTGGCAGTACTCGGCGGGATCGTCCAGGTAGCCCCTGATCTCCTCGACGATGACATCGCGCTCCCGATCGATGTCGGAATCGGCGAGGGCCGGTCGGCAGATCAGTTCCCCGACCACATCGATCGCGCGGGCTACCTCACGCCGTGGAACGCGCGCCCAGTAGACGGTCGATTCACGATCCGTGGCGGCATTGAACGAGCCGCCCACACCCTCGATGCCTTCGCTCAGCGCCCGGGTGGATGGGTAGGCCGCCGTTCCCTTGAACGTCAGGTGCTCCAGGAAGTGGGCGACGCCGACCTGCCCCTCCGTTTCGCTGCGGGACCCCGCGAGCACGTACGCGGCGACCGAGATCGAGCGCGAACCGGGCAGGGCGGCTGTGATGACCCGCGGCCCCTCGGCCAGTGTCGTACGTTCAAACATCCACCCGATGGTACCCGCTCATCGTTCCAGCCGGCACGAACCGGGTCGAGAGAATCGGAACGGCCGGCGCCCGAAGGGCACCGGCCGTGAACGGACGCGAGATCAGGCCACGAGCTTGCCGATCCACTCCTGGGCGAAGTACACGAGGAATGCGATCGACACCACCCACATCAACGGATGGACGTCGGCGATCTTTCCGCGAATGACCCGAATGAGCACCCAGCTGATGAAACCGGCACCGATGCCCACGGTGATGTCGTACGTCAACGGCATGAGGATCATGGTCAGCAGGGCGGGCAGCCCCTCCTCGATGTCCCCAACCGGGATGTCCTTGATCAGCGTGAACATGAGATAGCCCACGAGCACGAGCGCCGGGGCGGTCGCCACGCCCGGCACCAGGCCCGCGATCGGGGCGAGGAACACGGCGGCCAGGAAGAGGACGCCCGTGACGACGGAGGTGAAGCCGGTGCGGCCACCCTCGGCCACGCCGGCCGCGCTCTCGATGTAGGTCGTGTTCGACGAAGTCCCCGCCACACCGCCGACGACGGCAGCGAGGGAGTCCACGAGTAGAACCCGGCCGACGCCGGGCACGGAACCATCTTCATTGGCGAGCCCGGCTTCGGCGGCGACGCCGGTGACCGTGCCCATCGTGTCGAAGAAGTCGGTCAGCATGATCGCGAAGATCGTCAGCAGCGCGACGACGATGCCGAGATCCCAGACATTGGTGACGTCGAACCGGCCGAGCGTCGAGAAGTCCGGCGTCGAGGTGAGGCCCTCGCCGACCTTTGACACTCCGGTCGCGATGGCGATGACCGTCGTCGCCAGGATCGAGATGATCAGTGCGGCGCGGATCTTCATCACGTACAGGACGATGGTGATGACGAGGCCGAGGATGAACACGAAGTCCTTCGGCTCGCTCGGAAAATGGATCGTCACAAGGGTGCCGGCACCGGCCACCACCAGTCCGCCGTTGGCGAACCCGATGAACAGGATGAACAGGCCGATACCGACGCCGATGGCTCGCTTCAGGGCGAGCGGCACGGCGTTCATGATGGCCTCCCGGAGGCCGACGAGCACCAGCACCGTGACCAGGAGGCCCTCGAGCACGATGACGCCCATCGCGCCGGCGGGGCTCAGGCCGCGTGCCGTGAGGCTGAAGGCAACGATGCCGTTGATGCCGAGGCCTGCGGCCAGGGCGAACGGATACTTGCCCACCACGCCCATTGCGATGGTCATGATGCCGGCGATCAGGGCTGTCGCTGTCGCCAGGGAGACCGCATTGAACGCTGGATCCGCGTCTCCGAACCCGGCGGTCAGGATGAACGGATTGAGGAAGATGATGTAGGCCATGACCATGAACGTGGTCAGGCCTGCTCTCGCCTCCGTGGCGAGGCTGGTGCCTCGCTCCTCAAACTGGAAATACCGCGCAATTGCGTCCACTCGCCGAGGACCCTCCCTTCCCTTCCGGCGCACCGGCCCACCTGGGGACGGTCAGCGCCATCTGGAGCCCACGGCGGACCCCAGACGCACCTCCCGCGGGCTCCGCACCCCCGGTGGCAGGCCCTCGAGACCCGTCGAACTCACCGCGAACCGGGGGGTTCGGTGCCACCGTTGCCGGGACGCCCGCGTCGGGAGCAATGGAGCGATGGTAACGCGCCCGATCGCCCGCGAACAGGCAAATCCGCAGGAACCCGGGCAACCTTCGCGCGGCGGCGCCGTCAGTCGTCGGCCGTCTCGAGGCCGAGGAGTTCCATCTGGACGAAACCCGAGGTGTCGAAGGCAAGCTGATGGGGTTCGAACGGCGACCGCCCGATCCCCTCGCCCACCGGGGCGAACTCCATCACCACTCGCTCGTCGCCCTGGACGAGGGTGTAGACGAGCAGCTGGTCCGGGCGGGTCGCGAACTCGAGGTGTTCGAACGAATCGACGTTGAGGGTCACCGCGATCGGCGTGAAGAGGGTGGAGATCTCCGGCTGGTCGACAACGATGCGCTCGACCCAGCCTGTTCCGTGCGAGACCAGTTCCCGGCTTCGGAAATACCGGTAGGCCACTGTCTGCTTGAGCAGCGGCCGGAGCAGGTTGAGCATGTCCTCGCGGGTGGAGACCACGCCATCGTTGACGAAGAACTTCGCTGGCGGCTCGCTCGACACGGACTGCTCCTTCCGGGTGGGCACGGGGGGCGGACGGAACGGCGCGAACGGAACGGGGCCGATGGTACCGCACCGCCCGGCCGGAGGCCAGCGCAATCGCGCGGAGCGCCGATCCCGATGGCCGATGGGGCACGGGTATGATCCCGCCATGCTCCTCACAGTCGACATCGGCAACTCGAACATCACGCTCGGCTGGTTCCGGGCCCGGACGCTGCTCCAGCGGCGGCGGGCGGTGACGGCCCCGGGCGCCACGAGCCGCGAGCTCGAGCTGCTGCTGGATGAGCTCCTGGCGCGAGATGGCGTGACCCTCGCCGCCATGGAGGCGATCGTGGTTGCGTCCGTGGTCCCCTCCCTCACGAGCGCCCTGGCGGGCGTGGCCGAGCGGTTGAACCGCCCGATCCTGATTGCGAGTGCGGCGACGATGCCGATCCCCATTCGAGTCGACAACCCCGCCGCGGTCGGTGCCGATCGCCTGGTGAATGCGCTTGCGGCAGGACGCCTTCACGGGACGCCCGCGGTCGTCGCCGACATGGGCACGGCCACCACCGTCGACGCCGTGGCTGCAGACGGCGCCTTTGTCGGCGGCGCCATCGCTCCCGGCCTCGACCTCGGACTCGAGGCACTGGCCTCCAGAACGGCCCAGTTGCCGAGGATCGACCTCGTGGTTCCCGCTCGGGCGATCGGCCGGGACACGGTCTCGGCGATGCAGTCGGGAACGGTCTTCGGTTACCAGGCCCTCGCCGGTGGCCTGATCGGCCGTGTTCGAAACGAACTCGCCGCGGATGCGGGCATCCCGGCGAGCGCCGTGCGCACCATCCTCACCGGCGGGCTGAGCTCCGCACCATGGGCATCGGCGATCGACGGCGTGGAGGTCATCGATCCGGACCTGACGCTCAAGGGGCTTGCGCTGCTCCACGCCGAGGTCTCGAGTGGCTCGCCCGGCGGAGATCAGGCCTGATGGGCGGACGCCTCGAGGGCCGCCTGATCGCGCTCGGCGTCACCGGATCGATTGCCGCCTACAGGGCAGTCGAGTTGCTCCGGCTGCTGACGGCCGAGGGTGCCGACGTGGTGGCGCTGCTGTCCCCTTCGGCCGTGCGATTCGTCGGCCCGCTGTCCTTCGCTGCGCTCTCGCGCCACCCGGTCGAGACCGACCTCATGGAACTCCTCCCTGATGGTCGGATCGGACACGTCGTGATCGCCGACAGCACGGACGCCGTGGTGGTGGCCCCGGCCACGGCGCATTGGCTGGCGACGATGGCGGCGGGCCTGGCCGGCGACGTCGTGACGGCGACCTGTCTCGCCACCTCGGCACCGGTCATCGTGGCCCCGGCGATGGACGGCGACATGTGGACGCACCCCGCGACGCGGGCCAACGTGGAGCGTCTTCGAACGGATTTCGGGTACACCGTCGTGGCACCCGAATCGGGACCGCTCGCGTCCGGCCAGTCCGGCGTCGGGCGTCTCGCGGAGCTCCCATCGATCGTGGATGCGGTCGTCCGCGCCACGAACGGCCGACCGGTCCGCCAGCCCGACTCGTCGGCGCGCCCGCCGCAGAAGCAGGGGGTCGTCCGCGAGGCTGATCTCACGGGCCGCCACATCGTGGTGACTGCGGGCGGTACCCGAGAGCCGATCGATCCGGTCCGATTCATCGGCAACCGGTCCAGTGGTCGCATGGGCGTCGCCGTCGCGGAGGCAGCCCTGGATCGGGGGGCCTCGGTCACCCTGATCGCCGCGGCCGTCAGCGTTCCCCTCCCCGGGGATCGTGCGCGGGTGGTGCGCGTCGAGACGGCCGGCCAATTGCGAGGCGCCCTCCTCACGGCCCTGTTCGGCGGGGAGGGGGCACCGTCGGCGGCTCGCTTCGATGCGCTTGTCATGGCCGCGGCGGTCAGCGATTTCACGCCGGTCAGTCCGGCCGCGGGCAAGATCGGACGCGAGGAAGGGCTGACGCTCGACCTCGAACCCACGCCCGACCTCCTCGCGGAGGCATCCCGCGTTGTCCGAGGCCTCGACAGCGAGGATGCCGCGAGCCGGGCGCCGATCGAGCCGCGACCGGTCCTCGTGGGTTTCGCGGCCGAGACCGGGTCGCTTGCCCGGGTTCCGGACAAGCTGCGGCGCAAGGGCGTCGACCTGGTCGTTGCAAACGACGTGACCGAACCGGACTCCGGGTTCGGGACGGAGACGAACAGGGTCACCATCCTCGACGCGGACGGTGCGGAGGTCGTCCTTCCGGTGCTGCCAAAACGCGAAGTGGCGGATCGCCTCCTGGACCGCATCGCCGCGTTGTTGGACGCACGAGACTCCGGGGTGCAGACTGCCGCCATGCACGAGCCATCGCGATGAGCGCCACCGCCGGGACAGTTCGCCGGCTGACCGTGGCCGACATCCTGCGGATGCACGCGGACGGCGAACGATTGCCGATGCTGACCGCGTACGACTACCCGACGGCCCGGATCCTCGACGAGGCGGGGATCCCGATGCTCCTCGTCGGTGACTCGCTGGGCCAGGTGCTCCTGGGCTATGACTCCACGGTCCGCGTGACGATGACCGAGATGCTCCACCACACCGCGGCCGTGGTCCGCGGCTCCCGGCGAGCTCTCGTGATCGGAGATATGCCCTTCCTGTCCTACGCATCCACGGACGAGGCGGTGGCAAACGCCGGGCGCTTCCTGAGGGAGGCCGGCGCAACCGCCGTCAAGATCGAGGGCGGCGTACGCAGCACGCGGATCGTGGAGGCCCTCGTCCGGGCCGGCATCCCCGTGATGGGTCACATCGGGTGGACGCCCCAATCGGAGCATGGCATGGGCGGCAAGGTGCGCGTGCAGGGCAAGAGCCGCGAAACTGCCCGGGCGTTGCTCGCCGATGCGATCGCCATCCAGGAGGCCGGCGCATTTGCCATGGTGCTTGAGTTGATCCCGGAGCAGCTCGCTGCGACGATCACCTCGCGGTTGCGCATCCCGACGATCGGCATCGGGGCCGGAGCCGGCTGCAGCGGGCAGGTCCAGGTCGTCACCGACGTCCTCGGCCTGGGCGACTTCTCACCGCGGCACGCCCGCAAGTACGCGGACCTCCAGGGCATCATCAAGGCCGCGGCCGAGGCCTGGGCAACGGACGTCAGGGCGGGTTCGTTCCCCGGTCCGGCCGAGACGGTGCGGATGGATGAGAGCACGCTGGACGAGGTCCTCGGTCGGACGATCCAGGATCGGGCCGCCGACCCGTCCGGCGAGGTGGCCGATTTCACAACCGGACTGGGCGCCGGGATCCCCCTGGATCGAGACCTCTGACCGGTTGACCACGACGGTCGTCCGGACACGTGCAGCCCTGCGCACGGTCCTCGCGGACAGCCCGCATCCCATCGGCCTGGTGCCGACCATGGGCTGGCTTCACGACGGCCATCGGGCGCTCATGCAGCGGGCCCGGGCGGACGACCGCACGACCGTGGTATCGATCTTCGTCAACCCGCGCCAGTTCGGCGATCCCTCGGATCTGGCCCGGTACCCACGGAACGAGCGCCGCGATGTCGCGATCTGCGAGGCTGAGGGCGTGGACATCGTCTTCGCACCGACGGCTGACGAGGTCTATCCGCCCGGCTTCGATACCACGGTCCACGTCGGCGAGATCGCCGAGCCGCTGGAGGGGAAGGCTCGGCCCGGCCATTTCGAGGGTGTTGCCACGGTCGTGGCCATCCTGCTGGGGCTTGTCCGGGCGGAGCATGCCTATTTCGGCCAGAAGGACGCCCAGCAGGTGGCGGTCATCCGTCGCATGGCCATCGACCTCGCCATCCCTACCGAAGTCGTCGCCTGCCCGACAGTCCGCGAGTCAGACGGACTCGCCATGTCGTCGCGCAACGTCCACCTCACCAGGGACGAGCGGGCCGCGGCACCGGTCCTTCACCGTGCGCTCGTCGCCGCGCGTGAGGCGTGGGAGCGTGGCGAGCGGTCGGCCGAGGCGCTCCGGTCGATCATGAAGTCGGTGCTCGCCGAGGAACCCCTGGCCCGCGTCGAGTACGTCTCCTGTGCCGACGCCGGGTCGCTCCAGGAACTGCACCGGGTGACCGGCCCTGCAGTGCTCTCCCTCGCCGTCCATCTCGGGGCGACCCGACTGATCGACAACGAGCCGCTGGGCTGACGGCCAGGCGGCCCTCAGGCCATCTGCGTCGTGCCCGCGACGCCGAGAATTCGGTCCACGTCGAGGTTGTCGGCCACCAGCCGCTTGATCAGCTCGATCTTCACGAGATCGGCGGGGTGCGTCTTGACGAGCAGGTCGTGGACCTCCGACGCCACCGCATAGGTGTCCTCGCTGACCAGCGTCGCACACAGGTCTGCCCGGCGAATCGCGTCGATGACGGCGGGACGGGGTCGATAACCGCCGGTCAGCACGAGCCCGATGGCAGCACCTTCATGGTCATCGGCGATGGCGCCTCCGGGACCCGAACCTGGCTCGTCGCCATCGCGGCCGCCTGCGATGCCGCGCTGGTGCGCGGTGGTCAGCGTCAGGATCACGTCCTCTCGATCGCCCGGGACGATCACGAGCGTCCCGGGCCCGACGCGCTCGAGCATGTGCCGAGGCTCCATGGCGCCGACCGCCACGCCGTCGATCACGCGCTCGAGGTCGGGCCCCTCGTGCAGGACCTCCCCGTGGACGCCCTCGAGGATCATCTCCAGCGTCGGGTTGGAGAGGATGGGTCGAATCGGCAGGACGCCGAGCAGGGGGATGTCATAGGGCGCCAGACCACCGGCAATGACCCGGGCAATGCCGGGCTGGGCATCAACGTCCACCTTGTTCACGATCGCGCCCACGACCTGGACGCCGTTGGCACGGAAGAGCGCGGCGTTCAGCACGATCTCGTCGATCGGTCGACCCACGCCGCCTTCGCTGACGATGATGGTCGGTGCTCCGAGCATCGCTGCGACCCGCGCGTTCGACAGGCCGATGACCGCCCCGACGCCGGCGTGACCGGTCCCCTCGATCAGGAGGACGTCGTGCTCGCGGTAGTGCGCCTGTGCGCGCAGGATGCGCGCCCCGAGGTCATCCACGACCTGCCCCGCGATGTATGCCTTGGTGAATCCGCGCGGGATGTGGACCGGGCTCATGACGCTGTACGGCTCGAGGAGCCCGAATGTCTCGTGCATCAGGACCGCGTCCTCGTCCGCCGGCTCGCCGTGATCGATCACGGTCCGTTGCCCGACCGGCTTCATGAATCCGGCGCGCAGCCCACGCGACAGGAAGCCGTTGAGCAGGCCGAGCGAGGTGGTGGTCTTGCCCCGATTCTGGCCGGTGGCCGCGAGATAGAGCTGGCGCATCAGTTCGCCCGGCCGTGGATTGCGAGCGAGGTGGTCTGCGTCGCGGCTACGAGTGCGCCGCGGTCTTGCGCTCGATCAGTTGAACCCCGTCCCGAAGCCGGGACATCGTTTCCGCGTCCACCGCGTCCGGTTCGAGGTACGGCCCAAGGCGGTCCATGACGTCTGCGACCAGGCTCAGGAACACGACCGCATCGGCAACGAAGAACTGTGGCTCGTTGTTGTAACGAACCAGGGTGAGCCGGCCCTGGAGCACGCGGCGTTCTTCCACATGGGCGATCTGGGTCGCGAAGTTGTGGCCCTGGATGCCGTCCGGGTTGTTCAGGAAGTTCAGGGCGTTGTCGATGGCCAGACCGAACCGCGCCCGCCACGCCACGAGGCGCTCGTGGACTTCGGGTGGAATGCGGACCTCGGCCACCTCGTCGAAGACCTCCGGAGCCACCGTGAGGAGACCAACGAGCGTCGTCCCGGCCCGTGCGCCCAGCATCACCTGGAGACTGCGCTCCAGGGTGAAGACCTCCGAATCGAAGCGCGGGCTGGTGATGACGTCGGTCAGGAGATCCTCGACGTTGTCGAGGGTGCCGGGCTCGGCCACCGCGTTGGCGAGGTGGCTGATCTCCTCCTTGAACAGGAACTTCTCTTCATGGTCGAGCATGCCCCCGATGGTAGCACCGGGCATCGCTGGGCCCGACGATTGCCGGGGCGTGGGCGCACCATCCCCGGGTCGGGCGGAGCGGCGGGACATCGGTGCCAGCCCAACCCCGGTCGCATGCCAGGAAGGAGTACCGAGCGGCGAGCGGCCGGCGGCGGGCGGCCGGCGGCGGGCGGCCGGCCGCCCGCCGCCCGTTGGCGAGAATCAGGAGGCCCGGCCGCTGGGCCGGGCCTCGCTCGGACTGACGCGCTGTCGGCTCGAAGGGCCTACGGGTAGAGGCCGCGCATCTGCATGGCGTCCGCCACTCGCTCGACCGCGAGGAGGTAGGCGGCGGTTCGCATGTCGCACTGCTCGCGGCGCGCGATGGCGAGGACCGACGTGAAGGCCTTGACCATGATCTCCCTGAGCTTCTCGTTCACGACCTGCTCGCTCCAGTGGTCGCGATTCAAGTCCTGGACCCACTCGAAGTACGAGACCGTGACGCCCCCTGCATTGCACAGGATGTCCGGGATCATGAACTTCGACTTCTTCCAGAGGATCCGGTCCGCCTCGGGCGTCGTCGGTCCGTTCGCGGCCTCGGCGATCAGACGTGCCCTGATGTTGTCGGCGTTGGCCACCGTGATCTGATTCTCGAGCGCCGCCGGGATGAGGATGTCGCAATCGACTTCGAGGACCGCGGAACTGGAGACATCGGTCGCCCCCGGGAATCCCTGGACGGTCCCGTGCTCCTGCTTCCAGGCGATGACCTTCGCAATGTCAAGGCCGTGCGGGTTGTGGATGCCGCCGGTCGAGTCCGACACGGCGACCACGGTCGACCCTTCGGCGGCGATCAGCGTGGCCGCGATGGATCCGGCGTTGCCGAAGCCCTGCACGGCGACGCGCGCCTTGCCGAGCTCGATCCCGAGGTGTCGGGCCGCTTCCACGATGCAGAAGACCGTGCCCCGGGCGGTGGCCTCGTTGCGTCCCTCGGAACCACCCAGGCTGATGGGCTTGCCCGTCACGACGCCCGGCACCGTATACCCGGCGTGCATCGAATAGGTGTCCATCATCCAGGCCATGATCTGGGCGTTGGTGTTGACATCCGGAGCGGGGATGTCCTTCTCCGGACCGATGAGGATCTCGATCTCGGTGAAGAAGCGTCGTGTCAGCGCCTCGACTTCCCGCATGGAGAGCTTCTTGGGGTCGACGATGACGCCGCCCTTGCCGCCGCCGTACGGGATGCCGACGACCGCGCATTTCCAGGTCATCCACATGGCGAGGGCCTTGACCTCGTCGCGGGACACGTCCTGGTGGTATCGGATCCCACCCTTGGCGGGCCCGCGACCGAGGTTGTGCTGGACGCGATAGCCGGTGAAGACGCGCACGGATCCATCGTCCATGTGGACCGGGAAGTGCACGGTCAGCTCGCGACGAGGCTCGCGCAGGACGGCCCGCATGCCCGGGTCCAGGCCGAGGCGCTCGGCGGCGAGATCGAACTGCTGCTGCGCCACCGCCCACGGGTTGATGGGGGCGATGGCGGGCTCGGTGGTCATGTGTGCGGAGTTCCTCCGGCTCGGGCCGACCATCGCCGGACCGAATGGTGAGCCGTCTCCCGGACGACCCCACGGTGCGCGACGCGCGCCCGACCAGCGGTACGCCTCACGCGCGGAATGCGACCGGAGTATAGCCGGGCACGCGTCCGGCCGGCACCTGCCGGAATCCTGTTCGTAACCGTGCCGCAACCTTCAGGAGCACGGGCCGAATGGCCCGCGACGGCGCGTCACGCCCGGCGGTAGAGGACCACCGCCCCGACACACCCCGGTCCGAGATGCGGTCCGACCGACGGCCCCACCAGGTCGACGGTCACCATCGATGGGTCGATCCCGCCCGGCACCCGCGCCACGAGCTCGTCTCGAAATGCCTCGACATCGGCGTTGGTGGTATGCAGGACGGAAAGTCGTTCCATGGGGCGCGTGATGAGCAGCTCGATCACTCGTTCCCGGGCCTTGCCGCGGGTTCGCACCTTGTCGACGGTCTCGACCTTGCCGTCCTTGACCTCGATGATCGGCTTCAGCGACAGCAGCGTACCGATCGCCGCCTGGGCGCCGCTGATCCGGCCGCCCCGCTTCAGGTATTCGAGCGTGTCGAGGGCAACCATCATGGCGACATCCGACCGTCGGTCCTCGCACGCCCGGGCGATGTCTGCCGCAGTGTTGCCCGCCTCGGCCATCCGGACAGCGATCTCGGACAGCAGCGCCTCGCACATCGAGGCGCCCATGGTGTCGACGATGTGGATCTCCTTGCCGGGCAGCAGCCCTTTGGCGATCTCGGCGCTCTTGATGGTTCCCGACAGCGTGCCCGCGACGTGGATGGACACGATGGCATCGGCGCCGGCATCGAACGCCGCCTGGTAGGCGGCCAGGAAATCCCCGGGCGCCGATGCGGCGGTGGTGGGGAAGGGTGCGTCCGGCGCCGTCATCCGGGCCCAGAAGTCCGCCGTGGAAAGCTCGACGCCGGCCTTGAAGGTCTCGGTTCCGAAGGTCACGACGAGCGGGACGACGATGATGCCGAGCGAGGCGGCGCGCGCCGGATCGAGATCGGATGCGGAATCCGTGACGATGGCTACGTGACTCACTGCGTCTCCCTCCGGGTCGCTGCCGCTGTTCTGCGGCAGCCCTGCGTAGCCGGGATGATACGGGCCGTGCCGCGTCATGGATACAAGAATCGGAGTGGCCGAAGGCCTGATGTCCACGGCCAGATCGATTCCCCCAGGTGCGACCCGCTACCCTTCCGGGATGGAACGATCCCTGCGGGCGGTCCTGTTCGGGACCTTCACGCTTCGCTTCAGTACCGGACTGACCGGCGCGATGCTTGCGTTCTACCTCGCCGACCTCGCCGCCGCGGGAACGGGCGGCATCGACGGCAAGGTGGTCGGCGCGCTGGCGGCGATGTTCTACCTCGCGGAACTCGTGCTGTCACCGGTCTTCGGGATCCTCGCCGATCGGGTGGGTCATCGTCGCGTGATGTTGTACGGACCCGCCTTCGGTGCGGTAGCCGTCGTCCTGACCGCGCTGACCACGCATGTCGGGATCCTGGGCGGGACACGCATCCTCGAAGGCGCGTCGTCCGCGGCGTCGATCCCCGCGATCCTCGGCTTCATTGCGCTGGCCACCGCCGGCGACGAATCGCTTCGCGGCAAGGCATCCGCCCGATTCGAGGGGGCGACGCTGGCCGGCCTCGGTGCGGGGTTCATCGTCGCCCCGCTGCTCTTCGAGGCGCTCGGCGCCAATGCCTTCCTGCTCAATGCGCTGATCTATATCGGCTCCTTCCTGATCTACCGGTTCGGTGTGGCGGATGCCCATGCCGTGCCGGTTCCCAGAGCCACGAACGCCGGCGGGCTCGGGCGCTACCTTGCCCTGATCGGGCATTCCCACGTCCTGCTGCTGGCCCCCACCTGGATCGCGGTGAATGCCGCGATCGGCCTGTGGTTCAGCCAGTCCCTCTTCCAGTTCTCGAAGCGAAACCCCGCGTTTCCGAACCAGTGGCTGCTGCAGGGCTTCTCGGCGACCCAGATCACGCTCGGTGCGATCTGCATCGCGATCGTGTTCGGTGCCGGCATCCTCTGGTGGGGCAATCGCTTCAACCGGTTCCGGCGGACCACGATCATCGGGTTCGGCGTGGTCGGGGGACTTGGGCTCGTCGCCGCCGGCCTCGTCGTCAATCACGGGGGATTTGCGGCCGGGGGTTCCGTCATCGTCGCCGGGGCCGTCGCGATCGCCGCGTTCGCCTTCGCGGCAGGACTGTTCCTGCTGGCAGGTGCCACTCCTGCTGCGGTCGGACTGCTGGCCGACGTGAGCGAGCGGTTTCCCGAGGATCGGGGGGCGATCATGGGCCTGTACTCGGTCTTTCTCGCACTCGGCCAGATCGGTGGCAGCCTCATCGGCGGCGTGGTGGCCGACGGTCTCGGCATGGACGGCCTGCTGCTCGCGACCGGTGCCCTCCTGGCGGTGGCGCTGATCCCGTTGTCCCGGCTCCGTGCCATGGAGCACTACCTGGGTCCCGGCGCGCCGGTGGTCCTGGGTAACGATTCGTGACCGACTCCGGCGTTGCACCGCTGGTGCCGGTGCCCCTGGCCCGCGGCGCACGCGGCGCCGTCGTGGCGCCCCATCACCTCGCGACGGCCGCCGGGCTCGCGATCCTGCGTCAGGGCGGCCATGCCGTGGACGCGGCGATCGCGACGAATGCCGTCCTCGCGGTCGTCATGCCGAATGGCTGCGGCATCGGCGGTGATGCGTTCTGGTTGATCTGGGACGCGGCAGGGAGGCGACAGCTGGCGCTCAACGGGTCCGGGCGCGCCCCGTTCGGGGTGGACGCCGCGGCGCTGCGGGCCCGGGGCCTGGATGGCCTCCCGCTCCGAGGGGCGCTGTCGGTCACGATCCCCGGCGCGGTCCGGTCGTGGCGCGATGCTCACGCCCGGTTCGGTCGCCTGGCGATGGATGCGCTGCTGACACCGGCGATCGAACTCGCAGCCGGCGGGTTTCCGGCGTGGCAGGGGTTCATCGACGCGGTGGAGCGAACGGTTCTGCTGGCCGACCAGGCGGTCGGGGCGGGGTCCGGGTTGCGACAGGTGTACCGCCCCTTCGGACGGGCCTGGGAGCCCGGGGAACGGGTTCGTCTGCCGGCCCTCGCCCGAACCCTCGGGCGTCTCGCCCATGAGGGCCTGGACGCGTTCTACGAGGGCGACCTGGGCGAGCGCCAGGCCGTCGCCCTTGCAGCGCTTGGTGGCTCGCATACCGCCGCGGACTTCGCACGCCATGCCTCCACGTGGACCGAACCGATCGAGACGACCTACCACGGGGTCCGGGTCACGACGCATCCGCCGAATTCCTCGGGGATCGTGGCCCTCGAGATCCTCAATATCCTCGAGGCCGGCGGCCCGGCCGATGCCGCCACCTTCACCGCGGCCGGCGTGGCCGACCATCGCTGGATCCACCGGGTCATCGAGGCCTCGAAGCTGGCCATCGAGGATCGGGACCGACATCTGACGGATCCCGAACAGCACGACGTCCCGGTCGCGCGGCTGCTCGACAAGGCCTACGCGGCGGATCTCGCCGCGCGGATTCCGAGCGATCGCGCGACGCGGCCGGCGCCCTCGACGAATCGGCGCGGCGGCGGAACGACCTACCTCGGCGTGGTCGACGACGCGGGCAACGCGGTCAGCCTGATCGAGTCGAACTACCTGGGCTTCGGGAGCTGGGTCGTGGACCCGGACACCGGGATCCACTATCAGAATCGCGGCAGCTACTTCTCCCTCGACCCCGGCCACGCGAACGTCCTTGCGCCGGGCAAGCGGACGTTGCATACCCTCCTGCCGGGGATGCTGTTCCGCGACCCGGATCGACCGTGGGTCGTGGCCGGTGCGATGGGTGGCGATGCCCAGCCCCAGGTCCATGCCCAGCTGGTGACGGCCCTGGTTGACGGAGGACTCGGGATCCAGTCGGCCGTGGCGGCGCCGCGGTGGTTCGTGGAATCGGCGGAGCATTTCGCACCGCCCGATGCCGTGCGTGCCGAACCGCGGTTCGCTCCGGGCGTCCTCGAAGCCCTCGAGGCCATGGGGCACGCGGTCGTCCGAACCGCGCCCTTCGACGGCTGGCTGGGCCACCAGCATGCGATCGAGCTGGTGCGAGGGGGTCCGTCCGACGCGGAGGGCTCCGTGGCCGCGACCACCGACCCTCGCAGTGCCGGGCTCCCTGCCGCATGGTGACCCCGAGCCGGCCGTTTCCTGTGCGATACTCGGCGCTTCGTCCAGACCCATTCCGGAGGACCCGGTGACCTCGAACGTCGGCCAGAGCTACCCCTACTCGAGCGAGTCGGACGCCGACCGCACGGCCGTGCTCAACGCCCTCGTCGGATCACGGGATGGCCTGGCCGCCACGCTCGCGGCCGAGACCACACCCCTCGACCCAAACGACCGCTGGTGGGTCTGGAAATGCCCGACTGCCGGGTGCCCGGGCTTCCTGCACGCGGCCGGCTACGCCCGTGATCTCCACGCGGTCTTCGTCGTCTGCGACGGGACATGCGCGAAGACCTACCTGCGCTGACGCCTCCGCCCGGCCGATCGCGGCCCGCGACCGACGCCGAGGTCGCCACCTCCCGTCGGAAACTGCGCCTGGACGGTCTCGGCATCATCGCCACGGCGCTCGGTTTCGGGCTCGTCTACGGACTCGCGGCCCGCGCGGCCGGGTTCTCCCCCATCGAAGCCAGCGCGATGTCCGTGCTCGTCTTTGCGGGCGCAGCCCAGTTCGCAGCAATCGGCTATGTGCTCGGCGGCTTCTCGTGGCTCGGGGTCGTCCTGCTGACCGCATTCCTGAACGCGCGTCACTTCCTGTACGGCGCCGCGCTCGCCCCCTATCTGGCCGATCGTCCACGGCCCGTTCGCGCGGTGATGGCCCACGTCCTGACGGACGAGGCGTTTGCGCTGTCGATCGCGCATTTCCGACGGATCGGACGGGGCGACGAGCGCGGCTACTGGTGGGCAGCCATCGCCACCGTGTTCATTCCGTGGAACCTGGCCACCCTGGTGGGCGTGATCGTGGGCGGACAGATCCCGGATCCGTCCCGCTACGGCCTCGATGTCGTCTTTCCGGCGGCGATGGCAGGCCTGGCAGTCGGCCTGATCACGGGGCGTCGCGAGCTCGTCGCGGGCCTGAGCGGTGCCGTCGTCGCCGTCGGCGTCGGCCTGGCCTCCGATCCCGCCGCGGGAATCCTCGCCGGGGGGCTGATTGGTCCCCTGATCGGGATGGTCACGCCTCCCGGACCGCGCGACCGCGCGCTCGAGTCGCAGGGCCTGTTCCCTCCCGGTAGCGACGATCCGTCCGCACAAGCCGGAGCCGAAGGTTCGTGAAGACGGACCTTGTCTGGCTCGCGCTGCTCATGGGGGCGGTGACCTATCCGTGGCGTGCCGCTCCGCTTCTCGCGCCGGGAATCCATCGCCTTCCACTCCGCGTCAAGGAGTACGTGGGGCTGGTGGGTCCTGCCATTCTCGCGGCGCTGGCGGCCGTGAACGTGATGGTCTCGATCGATGCCGTTCGAAATCCGTCGCTCCACGTGGGGATCGAATGGCTGGCCGTCGCAGCTTGCGTCGTCCTGGTGGCGGTCCGGCGTGGCCTCCTGGTCGGGCTCGTGGGCGCCGCCGCCATTGCCGCCGTCGCTCGCTCCGCGGGGATCGCCTGAGACGGAGCGCCATGGGTCGCGAGCGGGCTCAGCCACGCACGGCGTCGACCTCGATCTCCACGAGCAGCCCGGGTTCGATGAGCGCAGCGACCACCACGAGGGTCGCGGCGGGGCGGATGGCGCCGAAGACCTGCCCGTGCACCTCCGCGACCGAGGCGGCGTGGGCGGGATCGGTCACGTACATCCGGGTCCGGACCACGTCGGCCAGGCTGAACCCCACTTCGGCCAGAGCCCGTTCGATGATCCCGAGCGCTTCCCGTGCCTGGGCGGCGGCATCATCGGGATGCGCCGAACCGGGATCCGTGGTGCCGGCCACCCAGCAGGTGTCCCCGACGACCACAGCGCGGCTGTAGCCGTAGGGACCCTCCCAGGGGCTGCCCGAGCTGACCCGCCGGCGCGGCACGAGCCCAGCCTCAGCGTTCGCGCCAGCCCGCGACGACCGGGTCCCGTCCCGCCGCCAGGAGCAGCGCGGCGAGCAGCGTCGTCCGGGGGACGATGGAGCTGATCTCGAGGTACTCGTCCGGTGAATGGTCGCGACCACCGACGGGACCGAGGCCGTCGATCGACGGGACGCCCATTCCGGACGTGGTGTTGGCATCGGAGGCGCCGCCGGTCCCGACATCGGTGGTCGGGAAGCCCAGCCGCCCCGCGATCGCCGTCACGTGGTCGGCCAGCCGGCCGGACCGTTCGAGTTTTTCCATCGGCTGCCAGCCGGCCATCTGGGTGATCTCGACGGTTACGTCCGGCACGCCCGGTTCGGCGGCAATCGCGTGGATTGCGGCGACGGCCTCGTCGAGCTCCACGCGCGTGACGCCTCGAACGTCCACCTCGAGATTGGCCAGATCCGGCACGATGTTCGGTCGGGATCCGGACTGGAAGACACCGACGTTGGCGGTCACGCCGGCCCAGCGACCGTTCAGCCCCTGGATCCGCTCGACCATCCGGGCACCGGCGAGGATCGCGTTCCTCCCGACCTCAGGCTCGACACCGGCGTGGGCGGCGCGGCCGTGCACGCTCAGTCGAAGATCCGCGATCCCCTTGCGGGAGGACACGAAATCGCCGTTGGCGCGGGCGCACTCCAGCACGAGGCAGAGGTCCGACTGGGCGGCGAGATCACGAATGTGCGGCGTGGAGCTCGGCGAGCCGATCTCCTCGTCCGGATTGGCGATGTAGGTGATCCGTTCGAACGGCAGCTCGGCCCAGTCCCCGCCTCCCAGCTGACGAAGAGCCGCCAGCGCATGGATTCCGGCCAGGAGCCCACCCTTCATGTCGGTCACACCCGCGCCGCGGGCGATGTCGCCATCGATCGAGAACGGACGTTCCGCGACGGTGCCGTCGGCGAAGACCGTGTCCATGTGCCCGATCAGCAGGACGCGTGGTCCGGTGCCGGCTGGACTTCCGGTGCCGGCACGGCTCCCGGCGACGGCTGGGTTCCCGGTGCCGGCACGGCTTCCGGCGCCGGCACGGCCTCGGAACGTGCCGATGACGGTATCGCCGTAGCGCCCGGACGGGTCCGGCCGTCGTTCCACCTCGCCGCCAAGGTCGCGGAACGCAGCCTCGACCCACGCTGCGACCTCGTTGACGCCTGCGGGTGAGTAGCTGCCGCAATCGATGTTGCAGAGCCGCTCGAGCTCGGCGAGGAATCGAAGATGGCCGACGGTGACGATCGCTTCGAGAGCCCTGAGTTCATCCGGGCTGACGCCGCTCCCGGGTGCGGTGGAAGTAGTCACGCCGGGAGTGTAGGGCGTGACGAGACGACCGGACTTCGATCGGGGGCGCGTTGCTATCCTGCCGGGACTGTGCGACTGATCGAAATCCGTCTCCTGGAGGGCCCCAGCGTCTACCGGCTTCAGCCGGTGGTCAAGGTCGAGGTCGCGATCGGGCGGCGCCGAACCTGGTTCGGTCAGCGGATTCCGGCACGGCATGCCCTCGTCCGCCTCGGCGCGGGCGTCCCGGCACGGGACTGGCCGGAGCCCGTGATCACGCTGGCGGGTTGGGCACGACGCCTCAGATCCGCCCGCGGCGAGGGCATCGGAGGCATCCGCGCCCACCGTTCGTCCGATCCCGGCCACTGGATCCTGACCTGGCCGTGGGTGGGCGCCGAGCGGGCACGGCTGGTCGCGGAAGCTGCGGCGTCACTCACGGATCGGGCGGCCACGCCGGCCCGGCGGGCGCGCCTGACGGGATCCCAGGAACGTCTCCTCGCCCAATGGACGGATCGTATTCGACAAGCGTCGGCGTCACCCCCGTCATGGATCCGCGACACGGATCGCCGGATTCCGATCATCTCGATCTCCGGGACCAACGGCAAGTCAACGACGACCCGACTGATCACGCGGATCCTCCTGCTGGCCGGGCGCCGTGTCGGCACGACCACGTCGGATGGCGTCCTGGTCGATGAGCGCATGGTCGATCCCGGCGACTGGACCGGGCCGGGCGGCGCGCACCAGATCCTGGCCCGCTCCGACGTGGACGTCGCGGTCCTCGAAACCGCGCGCGGCGGCCTGGTTCTCAAGGGCCTCGGCTACGAATCGAACGACGCGAGCATCCTGACGAATGTCAGCTCGGACCACCTCGACGTGCAGGGGATTCATACGCTGCCGGAGCTCGCGGAGGTCAAGGCGACCATCTGCCGGATCACCAAACCCGATGGCTGGGTCATCCTCAGCGCCGACGATCCGTTCGTGCGCGCGGTCGCGCGCACCGTGCGCGCCAGGGTGGCCCTGTTCTCCCATCGCGGTGCTGTGTCCACCCCGATGCGCCGCCACCTTGCAGCCGGTGGCCGCGCCTACCTGGTGCGACGCGGCGAGCTCGGCGAGGCCGAAGGCGATCGATGGACGCCGATCGCCGGCGTGCGCGAAGTTCCGATCACGATGGGCGGCCTCGCCGGGCACAACATCGCCAACGCGCTCGCGGCGGCCGCCGGGGCACGGGCCCTCGGCGCGAGCCACGACGAGGTTCGGCGCGGATTGCTCGATTTCCGCCCGAACGCGGAGGAATCCCCGGGGCGCATGAACATCTTTCGCAACGGCGGACGCGTCGCGATCGTGGACTTCGCGCACAACGAAGCCGGGCTCGAGGCGGTCCTCGACGTCGCCGAGGGGATCGCCGGTGGAGCAGGCGGCCGCGTGACCCCGATCACGGTGATCGTGGGGACCGCGGGAGATCGGCCCGATGACACGCTGCGCGGCATGGGCAGGATCGCCGCCCGGCGTGCGCAGCGGCTGGCCTTCAAGGAGACGCTCGGGTACCTGCGGGGCCGTTCGCGTGAAGCGGTGGTCGGGGAGTTGCGGGCGGGAGCGAACCTGGGCGGCTGGACCCGGGACATCCCGATCTATGAGACCGAAGTTGCAGCACTCAGGGCCGAGCTCAACGGCGCGGCGGCAGCAGCGGACGGATCGCGCCATGACGCGGCCCGGATCGTGGTGCTGCTGTGCCACGAGGATCGGACGGGCGTCTTCGCGCTCCTGCGCGACCTCCATTTCCGGCCGGTCGAGACGGCGGCCGATCTGATCAGCCTGGCGCCGCGCCTCGAGGATCGCCCACGACGGTAGGGAGGGACCGTGCATCGCGGCGCGCAGCACGGGCCCCGGGCCCCGGGCCACGGAGGGCTGCGGAAATGCGTTGCGGCGCCGACGCGCGAACCGCATCATGGACCCCAGCGCCGGTTCATCGGCGGTCGGAATGGATGGAGGATCTGCCCCGTGGAGATGGCAATCGGTATCGCGCTCGTCGTGATCTCGGCCGTCGAGATCTGGGTCATCGTCAGGGCCGTCAGCGCGAACCTGAATCTGGGGCGCTGACCCGGGGCCCGGACTCGGCTCGAGAGGATCAGCCTTCCGGCCGAGAGGATCAGCCTTCCGGCCGAGAGGATCAGCCTTCCGGCGCCTCCATTTCACCCGGATCGGCGAAGGCCGTGGTTCCGAGGCCCTGCCCTGCCGTGGCCATCGTCTCGCGGTAGACACTGATGGCGTCATCGACGCACATGACCAGGAGGTCGCCCGGCTTGGCCCGACCAAGGGCTGCCCGCACCGCCGTGAGTTCGTCGAGAATTTCCTCGGCCTTTTCCGTTCGAGCGCCCGCCGCGCGCGCCTGCCCGATCCCCTCCAGCACGCGTGCCGATGTTTCGGCCGGAGCGCGACCCCGAAGATTGCGATCCTCGCGGACGATGATCTCGTCGAACGCCGTGGCGGCCAGGCCGCCGTAGTCGCGCATGTCCTCGTCGCGGCGGTCGCCCGGGACGCCGATCACGCCGATGGCGCGGCCCGACCGCATACCGCTGTCGGACATCATCCGGTTCACGAAGTCGGACAGGTTCCGCATCCCATCCACGTTGTGGCAGTAGTCGATGACGACGCGGACGCCGCCGACTTCGACGAGATTGAGCCGGCCCGGCGCCTGGAAGAACGACGTCGTGAAGGTCCGCAGGCCCTGCCGGATGTCGTGGAGGTGCGCGCCCGACGCCCATGCCGCAGCCGCCGCCGCGAGTGCATTCGCGACGTTCATCCGAGCCTTGCCGCCGAAGGTCGCCGGAATCAGATGCGTGTACAGCACCGGCATCACCCGGGGTCCATGGCGGAGGACGATCTGGTCTCCCTCGGGCGTGTGGCGGACCATGAACGCGGCCCCGCCTCGACCGCAATGGCCGTCGACGCGATCGAATCCGGGCTCGCCCTTGTTGGTCTCCATGGAGAAGTAGATGACCGCCCCGTCGCACTGCTGGCCCATCCGCGCGACGTTCGGATCGTCCGCGTTGAGGACCGCGGTCCCGGATCTCGGCACGGCCTCCACGAGGACCGCCTTGACGTCCGCGAGTTGCCGCACGGTGTCGATCCCGCCGAGTCCGAGGTGGTCGCCGGTCACGTTCGTCACGACCGCGACATCGTTCCGGTCGTAGCCGAGGCCCTCGCGAAGGATCCCGCCCCGGGCAACCTCGAAGACCGCCGTGTCCACGGTGGGGTTCTGGAGGATCATCCGGGCCGACTTCGGACCGGACATGTCGCCCCGCTTGATCATCCGGCCATCCACCACGATGCCGTCGGTCGAGGTCATCCCGACACGCCGACCCATGAGCTTGAGGATGTGGGCGATCATCCGGACCGTCGTGGTCTTCCCGTTCGTACCGGTGACACCGATGATCGGGATGCGCGACGGCGCACCAGCGGGAAAGAGGAGGTCGATGACCGGCCGGGCCACGTACTGCGGCTCGCCCTCCGTCGGGTGGGTATGCATGCGGAAGCCGGGCGCCGCGTTGACCTCGACGATGGCGCCCCCGGTTTCGCGGACGGGCACCGTGATGTCGGGGCAGATGAAGTCGATGCCGGCGACATCGAGGCCCACGACCCGGGCCGCCATCTCGGCGATCTCCACGTTGTCCGGATGTGCCTCGAGCGTCCGGTCGATGGACGTACCGCCGGTGGACATGTTGCCGGTCAGGGCGAGCTTCACCCGCGTCCCGGCGGGCGGGACGGCGTCGAGGTCGAAACCCTGCTCGCGAACGAGCTCGATCGCCGCGTCGTCGAGCTTGATCTTGGTCAGGACCTTCTCGTGCCCGATGCCGCGCCGCGGGTCGGCATTCGTCCGGTCGACCAGCTCGTGGACCGTGGCCGATCCATCTCCGACCACCGACGCTGGTACGCGTTCGGCGATGGCCGCAACCTTTCCGCCGATCACCAGGCAGCGGTAGTCGTTGCCGTGGATGTAGGTCTCGACGACCACTTCGCCCGATCGTGACTCGCGAAGGGCCCCATCGAAGGCCGCCCGAACCTCGTCGTCCGACTGGAGGTCCAGGTGGACACCTCGGCCGTGGTTCCCGTCGAGAGGCTTCAGGACGCACGGGAAGCCGAGTCGGCGGGCAGTCGCAACCGCCGCCTCGACGTCCTCGACCACATCGGCCTTCGGGACCGGCAGACCCGCGGAATCGAGCAGCCGATTGGTCAGGTTCTTGTCGCTCGCGACATCGACCGCGATCCCCGAGGTGCGCGAGGTCATGGTGGCCCGGATGCGCTGCTGGTGAACGCCCTGGCCGAGCTGGACGAGCGAGTGGCGATCGAGCCGGATGAAGGGAATGTCCCGGGATGCCGCCTCGTCGAGGATCGCCTGGGTCGAGGGTCCGAAGGCGGCCCGTTCGGCCAGCCGGATGAGGCGTTCGAGCTCGGTCAGGTAGTCGAGGTCGGGATCCGAAGCGGGATCGACGAGATGGTTGACGATGCGGACGGCGAACTTGCCCGCCTCGATGCCGACCAGTTCCTCGCGGAACTCGTAGACCACGTTGTACTGGCCGACCGATCCGGCGCCGCGGGTCTTGCCGTGGCGGACATCCGTGCCGGCAAGGTTCTGGAGCTCGAGTGCGACGTGCTCCGAGACGTGGCCGGCCCAGGTTCCGTCACGGAGGCGGGTCAGGAACCCTCCCCGCCGATTGAGCGAGCAGGCATGATCCTCCAGGGACGGAATCCAGGCCACGAGGCCCTCCACGAACCCGGGGATCGTGTTGCTGGGGAACTGTTCGAGTGAACCGAGGTCCACCAGCATCCGCACCACCGGCGAGCGGGACCAGAAGTTGGGGCCGCGCAGAATGCGTGTCTCGAGCACGCGCAGGTCGGGCGAGGGACGGCCGAGCGGGGCGCCGCCGAGCTGGGCGCCGCCGACGCGCCTGGTTCGGCTGGTCTTCCCGGCGGCCTTGGCCACGATGGCAGTCCTCACGCTTCAGGCCGGCGCAACCGGCGCTTGATCGACGCTAGCTGGATGCTGCGGCCTCGCCGCCCGGAAGAGCCTTGAGTGCCGGTCCGGTGATGCGATGTCGTCGTCGGAGATCGAACCGATAGCCGGCCGGCAGCGAGTGCAGGACGACCCCGCTCAGCATGACCGGACGATGTCCCCGGACGTCCCAGGCGTCGGTCTCCGCCGCGGCCCCGTCGACGATGGTGATGCTGCCGCGACCGATCACCTCCAGGACGTGGTCCGGCCCCACGACGCCGGCCGTATCCTCGTCCACGCCGATCCCGAGCAGGCTCGGGTTCTGGGCGATCAGGCTCAGCAGCCGACCGAGCCGATTTCGCTGCTGGAAATGTTGATCGACGATCACGCCCGGCAACACGCCCAGCCCGGCAGCAATCGCCGCCATCCGGTGCTTGGGCGTGGCGCCCGAGGCGCCGAAGGCGATCATGTGACTCGACATCGCGGAGGCCCCGGCCGACGTCCCGGCCACGACTGCCCCGTGCTTGAATCGCTCGAGGATGGCCTCCGCCAGGCGGGTGCCCCCGATCGTGGACGACAGGCGCAGCTGATTTCCGCCGGTGAGGTAGATGCCGGTGGCATCGCGGACGGCGCGCCCAAAGGTTTCGTCGTTCGCCTGCGCCCGCGTCATCGCATGGAGCGGGCGAATGGTCTTCACGCCCAGCTCGGTGAAGATCTGACGGTACCGATCGCCGGCCTCCGGACCCAGCGACGATGCCGTCGAGATGACGGCCACGATCGCCTCGTCGCCGCCCGCGAGGGCGACGAACCGATTGAGGATGATCCGGTCCCGGATCTTGTCCTCAGCGCCGCCGATGATGATGACCGTGCCGTCGCTCATGATTGCGCGGGAGTATACCGGCGGAGCGTGGCCGAAGGCGACGGTCCGATGCGAGACGGGTCCGATCCTCCTGCCGGTGGAGGCGCTGCATCCCGCCCTGATGGGCGACGGAGCGGCCCGTCAAATCAGATCGAGCCGCTCGGAGACCCGACGCGCCCGGAGTGCCTCGGCTCGACGACCGGCCGAAGCAGCAGGGCGCCGACGGCGAAGTAGACGACCGCCAGCCCGAAGGCGAAACGGGGCCCCTGGCCGTACCCGAGTCCGCGGTTGACCGCGTCCATGAGGAGGCCGCCGGACATCACCGCCACGATCCCCGAGGTCGCGGTGGCCACGTTGCTGATGCCCATGTATCGTCCGGACGAGGCCTTCGGAATGATGTCCGTCATGAGCGCCCAGTCGACCGCGAGGAACATCCCCACGCCGGCACCGAACAGGGCCGCCCCGGCCACCGCCACGGGCATGACCGGGGCAACCGCCACGACGGCCATCCCGGTGCCGCCCACGGCGCATGCGGCGTAGATGACCGGCTTCCGCCCGATCCGGTCGGACAGCCGTCCCGCCGGTATCACCGCAACCACATTGCCGAGGACCGTTCCCGCGAGCAGCACGAGGTTCGAACCGCCGGTGTCGGCCTGGCTCAGGGCAAAGGTCTGCGCCAGGTAGAAGGTCGCGAAATTGACGAGCATGTTGGCGCCCATCAGCACGAACCAGCGCGAGCCAACGAGCCATATGAACGACCGCTCGCGCAGGATGTCCGTGCCCCATGCTTCCCGCGCAATGGTCGGCCAGGACTTGCCCTCCCGCGGCCGCGCGGTCCGACCTTCCGCGACGCGCCAGACGACCGACAGCATCGTGACCAGCTCCAATGCCCCGAGGGCCATCGTGCCGGTGAAGAAGTCGCCGGTGGCCACGGCCCACGATCCGATCCCGAACCCGGCGACGTTGCCGAGGACCTGGAACAGGCCAACCAGCGCCGAAGCCGTGCCGACCTGCCGCTTCGGCACGAGGTCCGGCACATAGCCCTGGAACGGACCCTGCGCGAAGTTCGCGCTGACCTGGAGGAGGACCATGAAGGCCGCGATCGACACGATCGTGTTCGAGGTCGCGATCCCGAACAGGAACAGGACATCGAGCACCGACCCGATGAAGACGTAGGGCTTGCGACGGCCCCACCTTGAGATGGTGTAGTCGGAGATGGATCCGACGGTCGGCTGTACCAGCGCCGCAATGAGCGCGCCGGCGAAGTTCAGGGCAAAGAGGGTTGTGCCCTCGGACCCGCGTTCACCGAGCCCGGCGAACTGGATCCGGCCGGAAAGGATCGCCGTGAGACCCGTGAAGATGCTGGAGAGGCCGAGCCAGTAGAGCGACAGTCGGACCAGCTGCGTGGTGGGCAGATCCGCGCTGGGCCGGTCACCCTCGGCGGAATCGGCGGCTGTGTACGCCAGCTCCACGTCCATGTCTCCTCTCTCCGCTCGTTGCCAGGCTGGTCGATAGACGCCGGAAAGGGGCGGCCGTTACGCGGGCCGACACGTGGTCGATGGGTGACGTCCGATACCCGGCCGTTGCGCGGCGGCACGGTGGTCGTTGCAGCGTCCTACGCGGCCGCCGGATGGCCGTCCGGCGCGAGGAAAACCGTGGTGCGAACCTTCACCAGCCGGCGATCCGTGGCGCCATGGGCCACGTACTTGAACACCGACCGATCCAGCGAGTAGATGCCCGTGCCGGCGATCCCGATCGACCCCAGCCGGAACGTGAAGACCGGGTTCTCGCGGTTGCCGGCGTAGTGGTGCGTCCCGCCGTCGGCTGTGAGCAGGGCGAGGTTGGCCTGGCCGCCGAAGGCGTCGTGCAACGCCCCGAGCAGGTGCGGGACGGGCTCGCCTTCGTGCCACGCATCTTCCAGCCATCGGGCTGCGACTTCCGTGTCGGCACGGCCGAGCAGGCGACCCTGGGACCGGTAATGAGCACGCAACGACGTGTAGTTCAGGAGATCCCCGTTGTGGCTGAAGCTGTAGCGGCCCTTCGGGTCGTCGAATGGCTGGGTGTCGTTCAGGCCGAGCGTGGACATCCGGGACGGGCGGCGGAGGTGGACGAGGGCCGCCGTGGTCTCGACATGACCGACCGCCTCCCGGCCCGGATCGTCGCGAAAGGCGCGTACATCCCGATGGCTCCGGATCTGGCCCGATGGGTCAATCCAGGCGGCACCCCATCCGAACCCGGCGATGCCGTAGCGCTCGAGGCGGTCGGTGAACGCCCAGAGCTCGTCGAGCCGGAACGGGGACGCGCTACGGGCGACGTAGTGCTCGCACATCGGCGCCGATGATACGCTGCCGAAATGTGACACGCCGCTCCTGGTCGGGCGCCTCGTGGGGCCGTTTGACAGCCCGGCGAGCCTCACCTACGGTCAGGCGCGGCACCTGCGCCCGGTTGGACAGGCGCCCGTCGTGCGACCCGGCACGCCCTCCTGGAGTTCCCATCCCTCGATCCGTCCAGCACCCACCGCATACCTACCTGCCATTTGCCATGCGATGGGCACGGGCTCGATGACGACGGTCTGGGCCGGCGTTCCCTATCCGCTCGGCGCCACCTACGACGGGCGGGGCACGAACTTCTCGTTGTTCTCCGAGGTGGCCGAAGGGGTCGAGCTCTGCCTGTTCGATGGCGACGGCGTCGAGACCCGGATCCCGATGCCTGAATCGACCGGATTCGTCTGGCACGCCTACCTGCCGCAGGTGGGCGGCGGCCAGCGCTACGGGTATCGCGTCCACGGCCCGTGGGATCCGGCGGCCGGTCATCGGTGCAACCCGGCGAAGCTCCTGATGGACCCCTACGCCAAGGCCTTCGAGGGCGAGGTCGACTGGGATCCCGCCGTGTTCGGCTTCCCGCCCGGCGATCCCGACGGCTTCCCGACAGCGTCGGACAGCGCGCCGTTCATGCCCCGATCCGTCGTCGTCGATCCGGCCTTCGACTGGGGCGACGATCGCCTGCCTCGCCACCCACCGAACGCGACCGTGATCTACGAGATGCACCTCAAGGGGTTCACGGCACGGCACCCGGACATCCCGCCCGAACTGCGCGGGACCTACGCCGGGCTCGCGCATCCGGTGGCCATCGGCTACCTGAAGGCGCTGGGCATCACGGCCGTCGAGCTGCTGCCGGTCCATCAGTTCGTCCATGACGCTCGCCTCGTCGAACGAGGGCTGCGGAACTACTGGGGCTACAACACCATCGGCTTCCTGGCCCCGCACAACGGCTATGCCAGCGTATCGGCGGGTGCCGGCCAGGTGGCGGAATTCAAGTCGATGGTCAAGGCACTCCACGCTGCCGACATCGAGGTGATCCTGGACGTCGTCTACAACCACACCGCCGAGGGCGATCACCTCGGGCCGATGCTCTCCTTCAAGGGCATCGACAACGCCGCCTACTACCGCCTCATGGGCCACGACCGACGACGCTACGTGGACTACACCGGCACCGGCAATACCCTCAACGTCCGGCACCCGCACAGCCTGCAGTTGATCATGGACAGCCTGCGCTACTGGATCCGGGACATGCACGTCGACGGCTTCCGGTTCGACCTTGCAGCGGCCCTGGCCCGCGAGCTCCACGAGGTCGACCGCCTCTCGGCCTTCTTCGATCTCATTCACCAGGACCCCATGATCAACGAGGTCAAGCTCATCGCCGAGCCTTGGGATGTCGGCGAGGGCGGCTACCAGGTCGGCAACTTCCCGCCCCAGTGGTCGGAATGGAACGGCCGCTACCGGGACGCGGTCCGGGATCTCTGGCGCGGTGCGCCGGAACCCCTGGCCGACTTCGGCTATCGGCTCACGGGCAGCTCGGACCTGTATGCGTCAAACGGTCGCCGACCCTATGCCAGCGTCAACTTCGTGACCGCCCACGACGGGTTCACGCTGGCCGACCTCGTGGCCTACGACAACAGGCACAACGAGGCGAACGGGGAGGACAACCACGACGGGGAACGCCACAATCGATCCTCGAATCACGGAGTCGAGGGACCCACCCACGATCCGGCCATCCAGGCCGCCCGATCGCGGGACCAGCGCAACCTGTTGACCACCCTGTTCCTGTCCCAGGGGGTCCCGATGCTGCTCAGCGGCGACGAGATCGGACGCACCCAGGGCGGCAACAACAACGGCTATGCCCAGGACAATGAGACCTCGTGGTTCGACTGGGCGCACGCTGATCGGGAGCTCCTCGACTTCGTACGGCGGCTCATCGCGTTTCGCCACGACCATCCGGCCTTCCGCCGCCGGCGCTGGTTTCAGAACCGCCCGATTCGTGGCGAGGAGGCGCATGAGATCGAATGGCTCGCACCCGACGGAACGCCGATGGGCGATGAGCACTGGCACGATCCGCTCGATCAGGGAATCGGGGTTTGCATCTCAGGCGAGGGCCTGGTCGACGTCGATGGTCTCCCGATCCACGACGACTCGTTCTTTCTCGCAATCAACCCGAGGTCGGACGAGCGACGGTTCGTCGTTCCGGAGGCGACCCGATCGGCGGTCTGGCAGGTCTGTCTGGATACATCCGCTGCCCGACCCTTTCCGGCGCGGGGTCGTCGGATCGACGCCGGCGGTGGCATGACCGTCGCGGGGCACAGCATGATGGTCCTGAAGGGACGCCCGGCGCGACCGCCGGCGCGACGGCCGGCGCGTTCCGTTTGACACTCTCCGCGATCGTGGCCTAGGGTCAGGACGCGCGGCGGGCCCGTCCTCCACCACCTCGGTCCCGGGCCCCAAGGTTGATCCAGGGAGATCCTCATCCTCGATCAGGCACGCACCAACGCTCCCGTCGTCGCCGCCTCGGCCATGGTTGGTCCAACGCCGGAGTCGTTGCCTGCCGGGCCGGCGAATCTGCCGCCCGACGGTCGCCGGCGCGCCGTCATCGAGGCGATCGCACCCCAGGTGGACGGCGGTCGGTTCCCGGTCAGGCGGATCCTCGGCGACACGGTGGTCGTCGAGGCCGACGCGTTCGCCGACGGCCACGACGTGGTGGCCGTCCGTCTTCGCCACCGCCCGCCCGGAGAGACCCGGTGGACCGAGCTCCCGATGGACGCCCTCGACAACGATCGCTGGAGAGCTGCGTTCCGTGCCGACGCCCTGGGCCGGCACGCCTACACCGTGGCCGCATGGACCGACGCCTGGGCGACGTGGCGGCGGGATCTCCAGTCGCGGATCCAGGCGCGCCAGGATGTGGGCGTCGATCTCCTGATCGGGGCCGCACTCGTGGACGGTGCCGCCGCCAGGGCAAGGGCCTCCGGCAGCCAGGCTGACGCCAGCGTACTCGAGGCCTGGGCCACCGAACTGCGGGCTGAGCACGCCGTCGACCACCGGGCCGGCCGCGCGCTGGACGACGCGCTCGATCGCCTGATGGGGATCCATCCCGATCGCGCCCACGAGACCGTCCATGAGCCCGTGCTGGAGCTGATCGTCGAGCCGAAACTCGCCCGCTTCTCGACCTGGTACGAACTGTTCCCGCGCTCGGCCTCGCCGGATCCCGGGCGGCACGGCACCTTCAGGGATGTGATCGATCGCCTGCCCTATGTCGCCGACCTCGGCTTCGACATCCTCTACCTCCCGCCCATCCACCCGATCGGGACGACCTTGCGCAAGGGTCCGAACAATGCGACCGAATCCGGCCCCCACGATCCCGGCGTGCCGTGGGCGATCGGCTCACCGGAGGGCGGCCACGACGCCATCCATCCCGAACTCGGCACACTCCAGGACTTCCGGGCGCTCGTTGAGGCCGCCCGGGGGCAGGGCATCGCGATCGCCCTCGACATCGCCTTCCAGGCCTCACCGGATCATCCCGCCGTCAGGGAGCATCCGAATTGGTTCCGGCATCGCCCCGACGGCACCGTGCAGTACGCCGAGAATCCGCCGAAGAAGTACCAGGACATCTACCCCTTCGATTTCGAGTCCGAGGACTGGTCCGGCCTGTGGTCCTGGCTCGAGGGCATCTTCCGCCACTGGATCGCGCAGGGTGTTCATGTCTTCCGGGTCGACAATCCTCATACCAAGGCCTTCCCCTTCTGGGAGTGGGCCATCGCGCGGATCAGGGCCGACCACCCCGACGTGCTCTTCCTGGCCGAGGCGTTCACCCGACCCCGGGTCATGTACCGCCTCGCCAAGCTCGGCTTCACCCAGTCGTACACCTACTTCACGTGGCGGACGACCAAGCACGAGCTGGCAACGTATTTCGGCGAAGTGTCGCGTCCTCCCGTGTCCGATTTCTTCGGGCCGAATTTCTGGCCGAACACGCCGGATATCCTGCACGCCACCCTGCAAGAGGGAGGCCGGTCGATGTTCATGGCTCGCTACGTCCTCGCCGCCACCTCATCCTCCAGCATCGGCATCTACGGCCCGGCCTACGAGCTCGGTGAGAGCACGCCCCGCGAACCGGGCAGCGAGGAGTACCGCCACTCGGAGAAGTACCAGCAGCGCACCTGGGACCTGGGGAGGACGGACACCATTGCGCCGCTCATCCGCCGGGTGAACGAGATCCGGCGCGAGCACCCGGCACTCCAGTCCAACGCCGGCCTCACGATCCAGGAGATCGACGACGAACAGCTGATCGCCTACGCCAAGTGCACCGAGGATCGGTCCGACCGCATCCTCACGATTGTCAGCCTCGCCCCGAGCGAGGCTCGAACGGGGATGCTGCACCTGGATCTCGCGGATCTGTGGCTCGATGGTCGGCAGCCGTATGAAGTCGTCGACCTCCTCACCGGCCAGGTCGAACACTGGACCGGCGATGTGATCCCGATCGAGATCGATCCCGCCGTGGGCCCGGCGCGGATCCTGCACATCCCCGGACAGGCCTGATGGCGGCCATCCCCTGGCGCTCGCCGGAACCGCCGGCCGCCGGTGGGGCCCCGGTCCCCGGACTCGATCAACTGCCGATCCTGCCGGCGGCGGACACGGTCTCGGCCCTGACCCAGGGCGCGGCGGCCGCCGCGACGGTTCCGGTGCTCATGCGCTGGATCCGCGACCGGCGCTGGTTCCGAAGCCGGACCCGCCACAGTGCGGGGCTCACCGTGCGCGATGTCGTGCCTGTCCCGATGGAGGCAAGGTCGGCCGCCGTGCTCCTCGCCGAGATGACGTACACGGTTGGCGATCCCGAGCTCTATCTGATCCCGCTCGCGATCCTGGGCATGAACGACGCGACAGCCATCCTCGAAGCCAGCCCGCAGGCGGCGATCGGCCGGATCGCTTCCGCGACGGGCCCAAAGCGGGAGCGCCTCCTCGTCGATGCGGCGCTCGACCCCGCGTTCATGACGGCGGTGCTCGATGCGATCGGGGCAGGACGCCGGTTCCGCGGCCGGCACGGCGAGCTCGCCGGTCGTCCCGAGAAGACGTTCCAGGCGGTCGTCGGCAGCGACCTGGGGTTCCTCGTCCCGACGCCCATCCGGGGCGAGCAGAGCAACAGCTCCACGATCTTCGGCGACCGCGCGATCCTGAAGCTCTATCGAGTGACCCAGCCCGGGATCAATCCGGACCTCGAGGTCGGTCGCATGCTGACGAAACGCGGCTTCGCGCAGACCCCGGCCATTGCCGGATCCATGGAGTATCGACCCGACGAGGGGCAGGCCATGACGGCCGTCCTGGTCAGCGGCTTCGTGCCCAACGAGGGCAACCTGTTCAGGCACACCCTCGAGGAACTGGGGGGCTTCTTCGAACGGTCGACGGCGGGGGCCCGACGGGTTCACGCCGGGGATCTCGATCCCGCGGGCCTCCTGACGGCGGCCGGCATGCGTCCGCCGGTCGACGTCCGCAAGGCGATCGGCCCCTATCTGGAGACGGCGCATCTTGCCGGTATCCGAACTGGCGAGATGCATCAGACGCTCGCCGGCGTCACCGATGACCCGTCGTTCGCGCCGGAGGCGTTCAGCGTGCCGTATCAACGGTCGCTGTACCAGTCCATCGGTGGATCCACCCGACGCGCCATGGACCTGCTTGCCCGCCGCATCGACGACCTGCCGGAGGGTGCCGCCCGGGAGGCCGACCAGATCCTGGCCGACCGAACCCGGATCGACCGCCACCTCCAGATGCTGCTCAGCCACGCGTTCGGCGGCCTGCGGATTCGGACCCACGGCGATCTCCACGCCGAGCAGATCCTGTACACGGGTCACGATCTCGCGATCATCGACTTCGAGGGCGAGCCGACGCGGCCCCTGGCCGAGCGCCGCCTGAAGCGCTCGGCCCTCCGCGACGTGGCCGGCATGCTCCGATCGTTCCACTACGCGAGCTATGGCTCGCTGCTCCGACCGGAGATGGGCGTCACGATCCGGCCAGAGGACGTCGAGGATCTGGCCGGCTGGGTCATGACCTGGAACCAGTGGGTCGGCGCGAGCTTCCTGGCCGGCTATCGGGCGGCAACGCAGGGGGCCGCCTTCCTGCCGACCGATGATGCCGACCGGGCAACCCTGTTGCGGGCGTTCATGCTGGAAAAGGCCTGCTACGAGCTGGTGTACGAGCTGAACAACCGCCCGAGCTGGGCCTTGATCCCCATCCGCGGCATCCTCCAGTTGCTCGAGGGATGAGTACCCGTCCGGACCCCGCCGCCCTGCGCGTCGCGCGGGCGGCCCAGGCCCGCTATCGACTGGAGGCCGCACCCATCGGCCGTCGTGGTGACGTGGGACTGGCCGACGGCCCAACGGCGCGCGCCGTCGCAGCCCAGATGAACGCGGTGCGGGCGCCCGGAGCCGCCTCCGTGCAGGCCGGAGACGTGGCCGCGCTCAGCCTCCTGCACGAGATTGCGCACCTGCTGGTGGAGCGGTTCGAGGAGACGGACGTTCCGCGGGCGCGCCAACGCGCCGTCGAAGGCCTCCGCGCCAGTCTCGGTCGCGACGGCGATCGAGTTCTCGACCGGTTCGCGAAGAACTTTCCGGCCCGCCTGGCCGAGCCTGAGGATGCAGCCAGCATCGTCGGTGAACTGATCCTGACCCGCCTGGCGAACGAGAACCCGGCACTCGGGCCGCTGCGGGAACTCGTCGATGACGCCCCACTCGCCCGGTCGGCCAAGTACAGCCGCGCTGTCGGAGAGCTGGAGGCGCTGCTCATTGCGGCCGGACCCGTCGGCGGAGCGGGCGACGGCGGGCGAGCGGCGGATAATCTCCTCGACCTGTTGCGGGCGCCGGCGCGCCACGCCCCGACCTCGCTCGCCGGCCAGCTGCGCTACATCCGGGAGAACTGGCCCGCCCTCCTCGGCGACAACCTCGGAGGGTTGCTGGATCGACTCGATGTCGCCCTCGGCGTCCTGGCCGAGGAGGAACGCGGACTCCACCTCCGCTTTGGCGGCGGCGGCGCGGGCGGCAAGCGGCGTGACGGGCCGGAGTTCGTCGGACTCGATGCCGAGGTCGAGCGGTTCAGCACCGATTCGGACTGGATGCCGCGTCTCGTCCTCATGGCGAAGGCCACCTACGTCTGGCTGGACCAGCTCTCCAGGCGGTACGGCCGCGACATCCGCACGCTCGACGCCATCCCGGACGAGGCGCTCGACGAATTTCGAGGGTGGGGCGTCACCGGCCTCTGGCTCATCGGCCTGTGGCAACGCTCCCAGGCGTCGGAAACGATCAAGCGGATGCGTGGCAATCCCGATGCGGTCGCGTCTGCCTACTCCCTCGACGACTATCGGATCGCCGACGACATCGGGGGCGAGGCTGCCTTCGAGAACCTGCGCGACCGCGCGTGGGCGCGCGGCATCCGTCTCGCCAGCGACATGGTCCCCAATCACATGGGCATCGACTCGCGGTGGGTGATCGAGCACCCGGAGTGGTTCCTGTCCGTGCCCGAGCCGCCCTATCCGGCCTACACGTTCAACGGACCGGACCTGTCCCCCGATGGGCGCGTCTCGATCGTCCTCGAAGACCACTACTGGGACGCAACGGACGCCGCCGTGGTCTTCAAGCACCGCGACCACGCGACCGGGGCGAGCCGCTACATCTACCACGGCAACGACGGGACCAGCTTCCCCTGGAACGACACCGCCCAGCTCGACTTCATCCAGGCCGAGGTCCGGGAGCAGGTCATCCAGACGATCCTGGCCGTCGCCCGTCGGTTCCCGGTCATCCGGTTCGATGCCGCCATGGTCCTCGCACGGAAGCACGTCCAGCGCCTGTGGTGGCCGCTGCCCGGCGCCGGCGACGGCATCCCCTCGCGAGCCGAACACGCGATGCGCAAGGCGGCATTCGACAAGTTGATGCCGACGGAGTTCTGGCGCGAGGTGGTCGACCGGGTCGCGGCCGAGGTGCCCGACACGCTGCTCCTGGCCGAGGCGTTCTGGCTCCTGGAGGGCTACTTCGTGCGGACCCTCGGGATGCATCGCGTCTACAACAGCGCCTTCATGCACATGCTCCGGGACGAGGACAACGCCGGCTACCGCAAGGTCATCCGCGACACCCTCGAGTTCGACCCCGACATCCTCAAGCGCTACGTCAACTTCATGAGCAACCCGGACGAGGAGACGGCGATCGAGCAGTTCGGCTCCGGGGACAAGTATCTCGGCGTCGCAACCCTCCTGGTCACGCTTCCCGGCCTGCCGATGCTCGGTCACGGCCAGGTGGAAGGCTTTACGGAGAAGTACGGGATGGAGTTCCGCCGGCCGCGGCTCGACGAGCGGCCGGACGATGGCCTCGTTGCCCGCCACGAGGAGCGCCTGTTCCCGCTCGTGCACCGCCGGGCCATGTTTGCGGACGCTCGTGACTTCCTGCTCTACGACCTGGTCCGGGACGACGGTTCGGTCGATGAGAACGTCTACGCCTATTCGAACGGCACCGGCGAGGCCCGCTCCCTGATCGTGTTCCACAACCGATTCGGCGACACGACCGGAACGATCCGCGAGTCGGTTCCGTTCGCGGTGAAGGGGCCCGAGGGATCGAAGACCCTGATTCGGCGGTCGCTGGCCGACGGGCTGGGGATCTCGCCGGATCCGGATTTGCTGATCGGCTTCCGTGACGAACGGGCGGATCTCGAGTATCTGCTCCCGGCGGCCCGGCTCCGCGAGGGCGGCCTGCGCCTCACCCTCGACGCCTATCGCTGCCACGTGCTGACCGGGTTCCGGGAGCTCCGCGACACGCCCGCGCAGCCGTGGAGTCACCTGGCAACCCAGATCGGCGATCGTGGCGTGCCGAGCCTGGACGATGCCCTTCGTGACCTGGCACTCGCGCCCGTCCACGACGCGTTGCGCGCGGCCGTGGCCGATCCAGGCCGCTTGCCCGGGTTGCTGGCGGCGGTCGGCGCTGCGCACCCGCTGTCCCGAGCCGACGAGCCCGGCGCCGAACCGCGTTCCGGCACGGGAAGCATGGAACTCGACCGTGCGCTGCATCGCCGGGACAGGATCGCGCGGCTGGCCCCCGATCCGCGCAGCACGGCCGTCCTCGGGGCATGGTCGATCCTCGATCCGGTGCTGTCGGCCTTCGGCCCGACCGTGTTCACGGAGCTGCGACTGGGCGGGCCGCTTGATCGTGCCCTCGCGGACCGACACCACCTCGATGCCGACGCGGCGCGCGACGTCGGTTGGGACGGGGCGGTTCTCGTCGCGGCGGCCGTGGCACCCAATGGCGATCGGGCCCGGTTGGCCGCGTGGGTCGCCGACCCGACGATCCGCGTCGCCCTGCATGTCCACGGGTGGGATGGCGTCGAGTGGCTCGATGGGCAGGCGCTCGACGCCCTGGTGGCGCGGGTGGCGCTTGCGCAAATCGTTGACGGGACTGCGCCTCGCACGGCCCGCGCTCGCGCGACCCGGCTTCGTCGAGCCGTGGAGCGGGCCGGCTACCGGGTTGACGCGCTCGTCGCCCCGGCTCCGCGTCCCCGGCCCCGCGGCTGATCAGTTTGGCCGGCCCCTCCGGCATGGCTGGCAAGCCACGCTCATCTTGCTCCATGGGCGACGGGATGACCAGGAGGACGTCGCCGCCGGTCCGGCGCGTCGGGGCATCGGTCGCTGCCGGATGACGGACCGTGGTTCCGTACTCGAGGTGCTGCGCTCCTCCCTGCGCCTGGGGCTGACCTCGTTCGGTGGACCGGTCGCCCACCTCGGGTACTTCCGGCGCGAGTATGTCGAGCGCCGGCGGTGGCTCGACGATACGGCATTCGCGGACCTGGTCGCGCTGTGCCAGTTCCTGCCCGGACCGGCGAGCAGCCAGCTCGGGATCGCCATCGGCACGCGCCGAGCGGGGATGGCAGGCGGCCTCGCCGCGTGGCTCGGGTTCACGCTGCCGTCGGCGATCGCGCTCGTCCTGTTCGGCCTGCTGACGGCCTCCGTCGACCTCTCGACCGCGGGCTGGGTGCACGGCCTCAAGATCGCGGCCGTGGCGGTGGTCGCCCAGGCCGTCGTTGCGATGGCGCGCACGCTCACGCCCGACTGGCCCCGGCGGGTCGTCGCGATCCTCGCGTCCGCGGGCGCGCTGGCCTGGACCACACCCTTTGCGCAGGTGGCGATCATCGCCGGCGGGGCGCTCGTCGGCCGGTTCGTGCTGCCTCGACCGGCGATCAGGCCCACCGGCAGCGAGGCGAGCCCGGCGTCCCGCCCCGTGTCACGTCGAGTCGGGATCGTGGCCCTCGGGGGGTTCTTCGCCCTGCTCGTCGGCCTGCCGGTCCTGCGGGCGGTCGCCGGTGGGCAGGCCCTCGCCCTGTTCGACGCGTTCTACCGGACCGGTGCGCTCGTCTTCGGCGGCGGCCATGTCGTGCTCCCGCTCCTCCACTCGACGGTCGTCGGCCCCGGCTGGGTGAGCGACGACCAGTTCCTGGCGGGCTATGGCGCCGCCCAGGCCGTCCCTGGGCCGCTCTTCACCTTCGCTGCCTACCTCGGAGCGGTGTCGGCTGCGTCGCCGGCCGGTTGGGCAGGTGCGACGATCGCTCTCGTCGGGATCTTCCTGCCCTCATTTCTCCTGATCTTCGGGGTACTGCCCTTCTGGGATGTCCTGCGAGTCTCCGTCGGCTTCCGGCGTTCCCTGACGGGAACGAATGCCGCGGTCGTGGGCATCCTGCTCGCCGCGCTCTACACGCCGATCTGGACGGGCGCCATCGGCGCTCCGATCGACGTCGTCATCGCGGCGGCGGCTCTTGGGCTTCTCTTCTCGGGACGTATCCCGCTGGTCATGGTCGTCGCGCTGGCGGCGCTGGCCGGGCAACTGATCGGCATCCCGTCGGGATAGGTGGTGCCACCACAAACGGACAGCGAGCAACCGTGCCGTCAGCGAACCCGCAGCACGAGACCCCGGTAACCGGCGACGAACCCGGCCGCCAGCAGCGCGGCCCGGTGGGGCGAATCGGCCACCGGTAGTCCGTCGACCTTCGTGATGACGAGTTCGCGTTCTCGACCGTCGCCGACGAGGGATCGAAGCGCCGGGACGGCCAGGGCTGCGACGGCTTCGGCATCGAACGGGGCCAGCGTCTGGAGGGTCCGTCCCCCACGTTCCAGGTACAGCGTCGCCAGCCCGTCCACGACGACCACGTAGGCGCCGGCAGACCGAGCCAGCGGACGTCGGTCGTCATCTCCGCGCCGTGGCCAGGCCAGCGCGGCCCCGTATGGATTGGCCGGGTCTGCGGCCGCCAGCACGAAAACGATCGGGCGTCCTCCCTCGCCCGTGGCATCCCGGACCGCGCGCAGCCGGTCGATCGCGCCCGGCAGCGCGAACTGGGCCGCGCCGAGCCCTTCCACGAAGTACCCACGCCGGATCCGCCCCGCGTCCTCCAGGGCACGCAGCACCGGGTAGACCCCGGCGAATCCGCCTGTCAGACCCTCGGCCATCACCGCGTCCCGAACGAGCACCCCGTGCCGGTCGAGCAGCGCCAGCGCCGTGGCATGGAGGCGCATCGTCGGAGTTGCGGCGCCGTCCGTGACCCTCACCTGGGACCATCGCCCGGCCGCCTCGGGGGGCCCGAGGGCCGTCAACCGTGCAGCTCGCGGCCGGGCCGTGGAACGCGTCGGCCGCTTCCAGCGCAAGGCGCGCAACGGCGCGAATGTGTCGTTGGTGACTTCGCCGGACCAGACCAGATCCCACAACGCGTCGAGGATCACCCGATCCGACGCTCCCCGGACGGCGCCCTGCAACTCCCGGAAGAACGATGCGCCGCGCCCTGCAAGGTGGTCCCGGATGGCCGCGTGAACCGGACCATCCGGTCGCCCCGCCGGGTCGGGAGGCCCGTCCGGGCCGAGGGCCTCGCGGCCGGGCCGATGGAGCACGACCCGCCCGTCGTCACGGCCCAGGCTACCGCGCCCGGTCCAGGCAACTTCGCCGAGCGCGCCGAGTTCATCGAGCAGGCGCGGCTGATACCCCGGGACCCTGGCCGCCAGGACGTCTCGTTCCAGCACGGACGCAGGGATCGCCACGCCGGACAACTGATCGACGACCTCGGCAAGGCGCTCCAGTGCGGCCGTGCCACGCAGCGGGCCGGGGATCGGCCCGATCGCAGTGACGCCCTGCCAGGCCGGCAGGAATCGAGCCAGCGCCGTCCCATCCACGGGTTCGACGGCGTGTCGCAATCGTGCCAGCGAACGCCGCCGGAGAAGCCGCAGGACCTCGGGATCGCACCATTCCCGCTCGCTGCCCCCCGGCCTGAACTCACCCCGTAGGAGCGTCCCGGCTTCGCCCAGCCGGGTGAGCGCATCGGCCACCACGCCGACGGGCAGGGCCCATCGATGGGCCGGATCCGCCGCCAGGAAGGGGCCGTGGCTGCGAGCCCAGCGGGCCAGGAGGCCGTCCATGGCTCCCATGACCGGCGCCAGGAACGCGTCCGGCACGCCGTCCGGCGGCACCGCACCCACGCCGTCGCGATACCGTCCGGCATCCTCGATCGCGATCCAGCGGTCCTCGCCGCCGATGCGGACGAGGATCGCCCGGCGTGTGGCGCCGAGCACCGCCAGCCACGGTCCGGAGACGGCCGCCGCGCCGGCTACCCGCGCCGACACCTCGGCCTCGGACAGGTCGCCGAGACGCCGGAGCAGGTCGTGAACCTGATCGATGCTGTCGGCGCGGCGATCCTCGCTCAACGCCTGGAGGGACAGCTCCAGGTCGGCCAGCGCTTCGGCGTCGAGGAGCTCGCGGAGTTCCTCCTGGCCCAGCAATTCGCGCAGCAGATCGCGGTCGAGCGCAAGCGCCCCGGCCCGACGCTCCGCCAGCGGGGCGTCACCCTCGTACATGTACGCCGCGACGTAGTCGAACAGCAGGGACGATGCGAACGGCGACGCCCGCGTCGTCTCGACGGCATGGACCGTGATCTCGCGCCGCTCGACGGCCGAAAGGACCTCGCGCAGGGCATCGAGGTCGAAGACATCCGCGAGGCACTCGCGATACGTCTCGACGAGGATCGGAAAGCTCCCGTAGCGGGAGGCGACGGCCAGCAGGTCGGCGGCGCGCTGGCGCTGCTGCCAGAGCGGGGTTCGCATCCCGGGCCGGCGGCGCGGCAGGAGCAGGGCGCGGCCCGCGTTCTCCCGGAACCGGGAGGCGAACAGCGCCGTGCCGCCGACCGTCTCGACCACCAGGTCCTCGATCTCGTCGGCTGCCGGAAAGAGGAGCGCCTCGATCTCGGCGAGGCGGGCGAGGCTGTCGTCGCCCTCGCCCTCGGGCAACCGCACCGCGATGCCATCGTCGGACCAGATCGTCTGCACCTCGATGGCCAGGCGCTCGCGCAGGCGTTGCTCGATCGCGAGCGTCCACGGAGCGTGGATTCGTCCCCCGAACGGGGTCAGGATCACCAGGCGCCAGTCGCCCAGCTCATCGCGGAAGCGCTGGACCACGATGCGTCGATCGGTCGGCAGCGCACCCGAGACCTCGCGCTCCTCCTCGAGGTAGGCGAGCAGGTTGTTGGTCGCCAGCTCGTCCAGGTCGTGGGCCGCCCGGAGCCGGTCATGGACGAGCTTTCGGCCGCGCTTGCCGCGCGCGAGGTCCGACTCTGCCGCTCGTACGAAGGCGCCGATCGCGCGCCCCAGTTCGATCGGGCGGCCGACCGCGTCGCCCTTCCAGAACGGCAGCTTGCCCGGCACGCCCGGCGCCGGCTGGACGATGACCCGACCCGGCGTGATCTCGAGGATCCGCCAGCTGCTGGCACCGAGCACGATGACATCGCCGTGCATGCCCGCCCGGAGCTCGTAGACCATCTCCTCGTCGAGTTCGCCGACTCGCCGACCGGGTGTGCCGGTCTCGCCGGTCAGGAACACGCCGAAGAGGCCGCGATCCGGGATCGTGCCGCCGGAGGTGACGGCCACCACGCGGGCGTCGCGCCGCCCCTCGACGACATCGGTGACGCGATCCCACACGACCCGTGCCTTGAGCTCCGCGAACTCGTCCGATGGGTACGCGCCGGCGAGCATGCCGAGGACCGATTCGAGGGCCTCACGGGAGAGCGATTCGAACGGCGCGGCGCGCGTCACCGTGGCGTACAGGTCGGCCACGGTCCACGGCTGCATGACCGTCATCGCGACGAGCTGCTGGGCGAGCACGTCGAGGGGATTCCGTGGCACGACCGTCGTCTCGATGGCGCCCTCGTGCATCCGTCCCACGACGACCGCCGCCTCGAGCAGGTCGCCTCGGAACTTCGGAAAGAGCACACCCTTCGACGGCTCGCCCACGCGGTGCCCCGCCCGACCGACCCGCTGAAGCCCGGACGCGACGCTCGTCGGCGATTCCACCAAGATGACGAGATCCACGGCACCCATGTCGATCCCGAGCTCGAGACTGCTCGTCGCCACGATGGCCGGGAGTCGCCCGGCCTTGAGTCCCTGCTCGATCTCGAGGCGCTGCTCGCGCGCGATGCTGCCGTGGTGTGCCCGCACCAGCTCCTCGCCGGCGAGGTCGTTGAGACGATGAGCGAGACGCTCCGCGAGACGCCGGCTGTTCGTGAACACGATCGTGCTGCGGTGCGCCCGGATGAGTTCGAGGATGCGGGGATGGATGGCCGGCCAGATGCTCGTGCGGAGCTCATCCCGCCAGGCAGGCGCGTCCGGGCCGGGGCCGGCAGCGGTCACGATCTCGCCGAGGCGGCTCATGTCCTCGACCGGGACGACCACTTCCAGGTCCAGCGCCTTTCTTGACCCCGCATCGACGATGGCCACGTCTCGGCCGGGACCCACGCCGCCCAGGAAGCGGGCGATCGTGTCGAGCGGTCGCTGCGTGGCCGACAGGCCGATCCGCTGGAGCGGCGGCGCGTCCCTGCCTCGAAGGTGCTCGAGCCGCTCGAGCGAGAGGGCCAGGTGCGCTCCCCGCTTGGAACCGGCGATGGCGTGGACCTCGTCCACGATGATCGCTTCCACGCGACGGAGACGTTCCCTGGCTCCGGAGGTCAGGAGGAGGTACAGGCTCTCGGGCGTCGTCACGAGGATGTCGGGGGGCGTCCTGGCCAGCCGGCGACGATCTTCCTGGGGCGTATCACCGGTCCGCGACGCGATCGTGATGACAGGGCCGGGCTGCCCGAGACGCTGGGCAGCCAGCGAGATCCCGTGCAGGGGTGCGCGCAGATTCCGTTCGACGTCGTAGGTCAGTGCCTTGAGCGGCGAGACATAGAGCACCCGGACGCTCCCCGGCATCGTCCGCGTGGGTGGCGGCGTCGGATCGCGGGCCAGCCGATCCAGGCACCACAGGAATGCCGCCAGGGTCTTGCCGCTCCCCGTCGGCGCGTGGATCAGCGTGTGCCGGCCGGCGGCGATCGCCGCCCACCCCCCGACCTGGGCGGGCGTGGGTCGCTCGAACGCGGATTCGAACCACGAGCGGACGGCCGGCGCGAAGGGCGCCAGCGGGTCGGAACGGTCAGTCGTCTGGGCGGACGCGGACTTCGATCGCACGGGTCACAGAGTGTACCTTTCCGGCAACGAGACCGACCAGATGTTCGAAAGAGAACGCCGGTGGAGGGGCCGCCCGGGCTGCGGGCCATTGGGCACGGGTCCACCGGCCAGTCGGCACCCTCTGGCGGGCCATCAGGCCATTGCTCCATCCTGGGTCCGCGTTGATGATGGCGATAGCAGCCGGACCAGAACTCGGCACGGTTGCTGCGGCGATCATCGACGGACGCGCCCGCAGACCATGGAAGGGAAGCAAGCCATGATGAACTTCAGGAAATGGGCGACGCCCCTCGCGTTGCTTGCTGCAGCGCTTGTCTTATGGATGGAGATCCCGGTGGCGGAGATCCGCCCAGAGACGCTTGGTGGCGAATCCCTCCGGTCGATCGTGACCGTCGCGTTCTGGATCCTGGCCATCGTGGTGGTGGCTCTCTTCTTCACGGATCGCAACGCCCCGGGAGCTGAGGTCGTCGAGGTCGAAGGCCCGGCGTTTACGCGGTTCCTGTTCAGCAACACGAAAGCCGGCCTCTTCTGGCTGCCGATCCGCCTGTTCATCGGCTTCTCCTGGATCGAGGCCGCGCTGCACAAGATCACGGGTCCTGGCTGGCTTGACGGCGGCTCCGCGCTCGAAGGCTACTGGGCGAACGCGGTGTCGATCCCGGAGAAAGGTCGCCCGCCGATCTCCTTCGAGTGGTATCGCGATTTCATCAACTTCCTGCTGAACAATGACAGCCAGAGCTGGTTCGCCCCACTCATCGCGTTCGGCGAGCTGGCGGTCGGCATCGGCCTGGTCGTGGGTGCGCTGGTGGGCGTGGCCGCGTTCTTCGGAGCGCTGATGAACATGTCCTTCCTGCTGGCCGGCTCGGCGTCGACCAACCCGGTCCTGTTCACCTTCGCGATCGGCCTGATCCTGGCCTGGCGCGTCGCCGGCTACTACGGGATGGACCGCTACCTCCTCCCCATGCTCGGGACGCCGTGGCGATCAAAAGTCTCCACGCGCCCGATGAACACGGGTAGTTGACTGTCGCGGGTCCCGTAGGAATCCCGCAACGACCGGAAGCCGCGCCCCTCCTTCAATCGACCCGGGCCCCAAGCCCGGGTCGATCCATCTACGGAGCGTCGGCGTGGCCACGGGCCGCCTCGCGCCTCGGGGCCGCCACTCGCCTCGGGGCCGCAACGCACCTTGGCCTCAGCGCCTCGCCTCGGGGCCGCCACTCGCCTGGTTCAGCGCCGGGCGACGATCGCGTGTGGGTCTGCGTGGCCGAGCTGGCCGGTCGCTCGCTGAACCCGGAACCCGGCTCCTTCGAGCAGACGTCGAGCAACGGCTGCCCGGGTGACGGCGGGCAGCGGCTCGACCGGGTCGCGTTCGGCCACGGTGACGGCAGCCACCCAGCGCGTCGCCTCGGGCATGGCTCCGACATGGGCACGGAGCAGAGCGGACGCGATGCCCCGTTGACGGTGACGAGGCGCCACGCCAATGCCGAGGAGCGAGCGGGCGACCCCGACGTCGGCCGCCGAGTCGGCCGATACGACGGCGCCGACGATCCTGCCTCCCGCGATCGCCGCCGACACCCGGACTCGATGCGCTGAAGCGAGCGCGGCCGATATCAGCCCATGGGCCGTGGCCGGATCCAGCGGCGGGAGTGTCCCGCGAACGAGATCGAGGCTCGCCCATCGCGATGCATCGACCCTGTCGACAATCTCGAGGTGAGTTGAAGTCGCGTCTCCATCGCGCGGCTGTGCGACCCACCCTGGCGGCTCGCCGTTCACCGTTCGCCTGCCGCCTTCGATGCCGAGGTCCTCGAGCGCCGACCACCAACCCAGGTCGGTCGCCGTGCGGATCAGTGCCGGCACCGTCAAGTCGCGCACGAATGCGCCGGTCTGGATCGCCGCCCGCTCCGCCGCCTCCTGCACGGCGTCCACGCTCATGCCCGCATTCGTTTCGTCCTCGAGCCACGTCGGGAGCGGCGACTGGCCATACCGCTCCGCCTCGGCGCTCCAGCGATTCCGCCACACCTCAGGAACGGCGACGCCCGGCTCACGATGGAGGGCGGCGAGCCAGACGAGGCTCCAGGTGCGGGGCACGACGCGGTAGACGTCGTATCCTCCGCCGCCCGTCGCGAGCCAGCGGCCGCCCGCCCAGCGATGAGCGATGGCGTCGACAAGTCGTGCCGCGGCGCCCATGGCGGTCGTGGTGACCCGAAGGTTGGCGAGTGGATCCCAGGCATGGGCGTCTGCGCCGTGCTGCGATACGACGATGTCCGGGCCGAAGGACGCGGCAAGCTCCGGGAGCAGCTGCCGAAGGACGGCGAGCCACGCCCGTTCCCCCGTTGCGGGTTCGAGCGGCAGGTTCACGACCGTCCCGGCCGCGGCGCCTTCTCCGATCTCGTCCACGAAGCCAGTCCCCGGAAAGAGCGTTCTCCCCGACTGGTGGATCGATACCGTGAGCACCCCCGGGTCGTCCCGGTGAATTGCCTGGACGCCGTCACCGTGGTGCACGTCCAGATCCACGTACAGGACGCGCAATCCGTCTCGTCGCGCCCGGGCGATCGCGAGGGCGGGGTCGTCGTAGACACAGAAGCCGGCCGCCCGATCGGACATCGCATGGTGCAATCCGCCGCCCGGATGGAACGCGTGCTCGGCCGCGCCGTCCAGGATCGCCTCGATGGCCGCGACGCTGCCTCCGGCGACCGCGGCGGCCGCCTCGTGCATCCCGGCGAAGGCCGGCGTGTCCCCGGGGCCGATACCCGCCTCGCGCGGACCGAACGGCGCGTCGGAAAGGCGCTGCACGGTCCGCACATACGCGGCTTCGTGAATCCACTGGAGCGTCTCGTCGGGCGCCGGCGTCGGGAGGAGACGCCGAGGTTCCTCGCCTGCGACCGACCGGAGGAGCTCGATGCCCGGTTCGAAACGGCGCGGCGTGAGCGGATGCGCGGACCCGAGGTCGTACCGCAGCGACCAGGGTCCGAACACGAGCAGCGGCCCGTTCGCCCGGTCGGGTGATCGCGGTCTCATCGGTGGCACGATAGTCGTATGGAGCGAACGTACGCCACACCGCTGCTGGACAAGCTCGGGATTCGCCCGGGATCACGCGTGGTGCTGGTTCGGATCGTCGATCCGCACATTCGGGAGTTGCTCGCAGCGCGGACCTCCGACGTGTCGGACGATGCCACGCTCGAGGACGTCGATGTCGTCCTCCTCGGGGCGGGAGCCGTCGACGATCTGACCGAACTCCACGACTGGCGATCCCGGATCCGTCCGAACGGCGCGATCTGGGTGGTCTCCCGGAAGGGCCGGTCGGCGACGCTGCGCGATGTCGAGGTCATGGCGGCCGCGCGGGCCGCGGGCCTGGTGGACAACAAGGTGGCCGCGTTCAGCGCAACCCACACGGCCCTGCGCTGCGTGATCCCGCTGGCCGACCGGCCCCGCTGACACAACCGTCGGGACTGATGCCCGAGGGCGTCGCAGGCCCGAGATTCGAGGCGCTCGGGCCGACTGCCCCGGCCGGCACCGCCCGTGCCGCCACCCGTCGGGTACCATCGCGCCATGACCGACACGGCGGTGGTGCTGCTGATCATCCTGGTCCTCGTCGTCATCTGGCGAGGGCCCAAGACCCTGCCCGAGATCGGCCGTCTGCTGGGCCGGGGCGTGAAGAGCGCGCGGACCGAGGTCAGATCCATGCGCAAGGGCGAGGACGACTCCTCGGATCCCGCCGACCGGTGACCCGGCCGGCCGGGCCGGGTCCCGCCTCGGGGCAGTACGGCACGGAACGACCGGCGCGACCGTTCGGGGTGGATGTCGTTGCCGCCCTGCTCGTCTTCGGTGGACTGTTCGGGGCGACCCAGTTGCTCTTCGGCGACTTCGTCATCACCGGTCGACTTCCCGCCAGGGGCCCGATCCTCGGCGTTGCGGGCATCCTGTACGCCGCCTCGATCTCCCTCGGCGTTGTGATCCGAACGGGCCGCGCCTGGCTGCCGGCGCTCAATCTCGCCGGCCTGTTCGCGGTGGTCTACCTCGCCGCGTTCGGACATCCGGCCGCGATGGTCCTGGGCGCCGCACACGGCACGGCCGTCGTGCTGCTCTTCCGGGCGCGGGCATGGTTCGGCTCGATGGCAGGCTGGCGCCGATCGCGGCTGATCGCGACGACGCCCGGACCTCGGTCCCCGGGTCACCCGGATAGCCGGTCCCCGAGACGAGGCGGCAGCAGGCGACCATCCGGCAGGCGGTAAGCGATCGCCCCGGCCCCGGCGCGATGCGGGGTATCGCCGCGGTGCCTGGGATCGTCGGCGTCGCCGGCGTCGCCGACGAGCCGGACGTCGCCGAAGGGGACGACATCCCCCGGGCGGATCACCCGCATGGGATAGGAGGTGCGTCCGCCCGGCCCGCCGGCCACGGGCAAGGTGCGCCCCGCCGCATACAGTTCGACGCCCGCGTGCTGCTCCGGTTGTCGACCGGTCAGCGCGATGCCGACGAGACGCGCTCCACGCTCCGCCAGTGCGGCATCAACCACGGCCATGGTCTCACCGGTGGGATCCGCCGGGTCAACGAGGACGACGTCACGATGGCCCACCAGCCAGCCCGGGGCGCTGCGCCCGGCAATACCGCCCGCCCAGCGCTGCTCGATCACGGCGACGCCAGCCGCGGCATCACCGACGACCGGTGGCCCGAGCGCCGATCCGGGCCGGAACGCGGCCGCGACGGCCGCCAGATCCGGCAGGCCGTTGAGCTGCTCGAAGGTCACGAGCGTGGGCAGCAGCATGGCGAGCCGGCCGTCGTGCGCAGCGGACAGCGCGTCGGCCGGCGTCACCCATCGGTATGCCGCGACCTCGGACGACGGGGCGAGCACATCGGCGGCCGCCGCGACGGCCGCCGCGAAGAAACGCACGTCGAAGCGGCGCACGAGCGACGCCGGCGTGACCCAGCGGGTCAGCGGCACCAGGCCCGTGGCCGTGACCCGGATACCCGTCTCCTCGAGGGTCTCCCGCACGGCCGCCACATGGTGCGCGCGTGCCCCGATCGGATCCAGGGTGCCGGCAAGGCGTTGTGCCGCATCGGCTGCGGTCAGCCCGTCGGCCAGCGGGTGATCCGGGCGCGCATCGGCGGGATCGACGCGCCCACCCGGGAACACGTACACGTTCGCCGCGAACGCCATGGACGCCGGGCGCTGCGTGATCAGGACCTCCGGTCCGTGCGGTCCCGGCCGCAGGAGGACGACGGTCGCGGCGAACACGGGGGCGGCAGCCACGTCTCCGGAACCGGTACGACCGGCACGTACGGCGCCAACGGCGGCCATGGACTCGTCAATCATGCGTTCATCCGACGTCTCGGCGGCGATTCCCCGACGCGGCCGGGTCACAGGGCGCCCTGGAGCTCCCGGAGCTGCTCCGTGAGGGCCTCTGGATCGGTGACCGGAAGGCGGCAGGCAAAGCCCCGGCAGACGTAGGCCGTGGGTCGACCGTTGATCGAGGTTCGAGCCTCGAGGAGCGGGACAGCGCTGCCTCCGGGATCGGACGACACCGCCAGGACCGAGGGCAGGGCCGTCTGGCGGGCCACGACCGTCAGCAGGGCCCTGGTCGCGGGATCGTCCGGGTCCCCCACGACGGCCACCTCCGCGACCGGTGCCAGGGAGTGATCAATCGCGGCCAGCCACTTCGCGAATGCGGTCGGATGCCGAGCCGTGAACGGCGTGACCGTCCGAATGGAGCGCTCCGCCTCGGTCCGATAGCGGCCCTCACCGGTGAGCGCGCCCATCCGAAGCAGGATCAGCGCGGCCGTCGCGTTGCCCGAGGGCGTGGCGTTGTCCTGGATGTCCTTCGGGCGGGCAATGAGTCGCTCGTGATCCGAGGCGGTGTCGAAGAACCCGCCTTCCGGGTCCACGAATCGATCGAGAATCTGATCCACCAGCCGGCGCGCGGTGACGAACCAGCGCTCATCGTGACCTGCCTCGTAGAGCGCCAGCAGCCCTTCCGCCAGGGTCGCGTAGTCCTCCAGCACGCCCCGGCCGCTCGTCCGTCCGTCCTTCCACGAGCGACCGAGCCGTCCGTCCGAACCCAGGAGCCCGCCCGAGATCGTGGTCGCCGCCGCCGTCGCGGCGTCAAGATAGCGTTCCGCGGCCGCGCGATCGTCGCCATCGCCGAGCAGATCGAGCAATCGGGCGCCGGTCGCCAGCGCCCCGATCGCGAGCCCGTTCCAGGCCGCCAAAGCCTTGTCGTCACGGGCCGGTTGGGCGCGCAGCCCCCGGACCGCAAGGAGGGCCGCCCGCGCCTCGGCCAATTGCACTCGAACGGCCGCTTCCGTTAGGCCGTACTGTTCGGCCACCTCCCGATCGGTCCGGACGCGTGACAGGATGGTCCGGCCCTCCCAGTTGCCGGCATCGGTCACGCCGTAGGCGGTCGAGAACATCGGGGCCGCGTCCCCGAGGACCGCGCGGATCTCTGCCGCGTCCCACACGAAGGTCGCGCCCTCGACGCCATTCGTGTCCGCATCGAGGCTCGCCGCGAACGCCCCGTCGATGGTCGTGAACTCGCGCAGGATCGCGTCCAGCACACCCCGGCCGACCTCCTTGTAGGTGCCGTCTCCCGTCATCGCCCAGGCTCGGAGATACACCCGCGCCAGCTGCGCGTTGTCGTACAGCATCTGCTCGAAATGGGGCACCAGCCACCGCGCGTCGGTGGCATAGCGATGGAACCCGCCCCCCAGCTGATCGTGGATTCCCCCGGCCGCCATCGCATCAAGGGCCCGCCGAGCCACGGTCAGACTCCGCGGGTCGCCGGTGGCGGCGGCCCGGCCGAGCAGGAATTCGATCGTCATCGGCTGCGGGAACTTCGGGGCAGTTCCCCAGCCGCCGGTGGCGGCGTCGAACCCACGCTCGATCAGGAGCACCGCCGTGTCCAGCAGATCCGGGGCCGGCGCATCCTGCACCGCCGGGAGTCGGGCCTGCTCCACGAGCGCCGCGACCAGCCGGCCGCCGGCTTCCTCGACCTGGGCACGATCCGTTCGCCACGCCGTGCTCACGCCTTCGAGGACCTGGCGGAAACTCGGCAGCCCATGCCGCGGGGTATCGGGGAAGTACGTCCCGCCGTAGAACGGTCGGCCTTCGGGAGTGAGGAACACCGACATCGGCCACCCGCCGGCGCCGGTCAGGGCCTGCACGGCCCCCATGTAGAGCTGATCGAGGTCCGGTCGTTCCTCCCGATCAACCTTGACGGCGACGAACCGATCATTCAGGACGCGCGCGGTGGCCTCGTCCTCGAACGACTCCCGCTCCATGACGTGGCACCAGTGGCAGGCGGCATAGCCGATCGACAGGAAGATCGGCCGATCCAGGAGTTTGGCGCGCGCCAGCGCGTCCGGCCCCCACGGGAACCAGTCCACCGGGTTGTGCGCATGCTGGAGCAGGTACGGGCTGGTCTCGCCGGCCAGACGGTTGGTGGGTCGCGGATTCGAAGGCTGGTGCGCCGTCATCGGTCGATGGTAGGGCACGCCGACGGCCGGGCCGTCAGCCGGTGATCTCGGCCCGTTCGGCGAATCCGGCCGCCACCACGAGTGCACCGATGAGCCATGCCAGCACCAGGACGAGCGCCGCGTCGGCACTCATCGGTGTCGTCGAGGCCCCGGGCCCGCCAAACCCGCCGCCGGCTCCGACCGCGGTGCTGGACAGGTTGAACGGCAGGTACTTGACGATATCCGGCAGGAAGATGCCGGCGAACGCCTCCCCGAAATAGAGCGCGATCCCGACGCCGATCCCGGCCAGCTGGCTCCTCGCCAGCGTCGCGACCGCGAATCCAACGGCCGCGGTCATGCTGATGGCGATCCAGCCGCGAACGAAGTGCTCCGGCAGCTTCTGGAGGATCGCGGTGTCGCTCATCCCATCCAGGCTGATGCCGGCGATCTTCGATCCGGCCATCGCCGCCACGACCCCGACGAGGAAGGCGAGGATCAGCCCCACGATCAGCATCACCACGATCGCCGCGAAGGTCGCCAGGAGGTACCGGCTCCGACTCTCGCCTCGGGCGACCGCGGTCTTGAGCGTCCCCCAGGTCCATTCCGACCCGGCGATCGCGGCGCCGTAGGTCACGGCCAGCAGACCGCCGAAGCCGAGGAGGAAGCTGAGGATCTGATCGTAGGCACCCGGGAAGGTCACGAGCGCCAGGGCATTGCGTGGCCCGCCGCCGTCCCCGCCGCCGCCGCCGCGGGTCGTCGCGACCGCCAGGTCGATCATCACGAGCAGCCCGGCGAGGATGCCGAAGGTCAGCCACGAGGCCATGCGGGTCGTGAGCTTGCGCAGGCCGGCAACGAACAGCCTCATGACCGGTCCTCCGGGGATGGGCCGGCGGCAACCGCCCGATTGACGGCGGCGAACGTTCCGTCGGGATCGGCCGCGGCCGCGCCTTCGGTGAGGGACAGGAACAGCGCCTCGAGATCGCTGCCGGAGCTCAGACCCGACGCGTACACGCCAGCCTCGGCGAGGGCCCGATTGACCTCGGACGAGCGATCGGGAGCAACGTGAACGGAGATCCAGCCGGAGGCGTCCGTGCTGGGTGCCCCGAGATCCGGCGGCGTCAGCGGTTCGAGCGCCGTCATCGCCCGCGCCATCTCGTCCGGGGCCACCCGGACCCGGACGACCCCCTGGGATTCCAGGAGATCCCGTATCGGCCCCTCGCGGACGAGCTTGCCGGCCGCGATGATGCCGACGATATCGGCCATCTGCTGGACTTCGGCGAGGAGGTGGCTCGACACGAACACGGTCTTCCCGAGCGACGCGAGGTGGCGGAGCGTGTCCCGCATCGCCACGATGCCGGCCGGATCGAGCCCGTTCGCGGGCTCGTCCAGCAACAACAGGTCCGGATCACTGATCAGGGCGCCGGCGATGCCGAGCCGCTGCTTCATGCCGAGCGAGTAGCGCGAAACCTTGTCGCCGCCGCGCTCGCGAAGGCCGACGGTCTCGAGAATCTCGTCGATCCGACCGGCACTCGCGGTGGCGCCAGTTGCGGCCAGCGCCCGCAGGTTGTCGCGTCCCGACAGGTACGGGTAGAAGGCAGGTGACTCGACGAGCGCCCCGACCCGGAACAGGCGGTGCCGGTCACGCCGGGTGAACGGCTTGCCAAGGAGTTCGACGGTGCCGCCGTCCGGATGGATCAGCCCGGTGAGGACCCGCATCGTCGTCGTCTTGCCGGCCCCATTCGGGCCGAGAAAACCGTACACGACGCCGCTCGGGACCCGGAGGTCGAGCCCGTCGAGCGCGAGGCGCGAGCCGTAGCTCTTGCGCAGGCCGTGGGTCGCGAGGGCAAGTCCGGCAGCGGTCATCGAGTCCCCTTCCAGAACGGGCGTCGACGTCCCGCTCGCGTCATGGTGCCCGGAATCGCGCTGGCGTGCCGCCGGCCATGCCGGCCATGCCCGCGACACCGGCGCGCCGGTACCAGGCCAGGACCACGAGGCCCACGATCAGGCTGAGGACGGCACCGATGGCGATCGCCTCGGCAACGCCGAGCCGTGAGGCGAGCGCGCCGGCCACGAGGCCGCCGACCGGGGTCGAGCCGGCAAAGACCGTGGTGTAGACGCTCATCACGCGGCCGCGAAGTTCGTCCGGAACCGTGAGCTGGATCGTCGTGTTGGCGGTCGCGGCCATGGCGATCGCGCCGAACCCCGTCAGCAGCATCGCGACCAGCGAGAGAGCCATGGATCCCGACGCGGCCAGGACGAGCTCCGCCACGCCGGTGAGCGTGGCGCCGACGCCGATGAGCATCACCCGGTTGCTCCGGCCGAACGCGATCGAGATCGCCGCGACCAGCGAACCGAGCCCGGTCGCGGCCATGAGGAAGCCGTATCCGGTCGCCCCGACACGGAGCACATCCTTGGCGAGCGGCGGGATCAGGACGCTGAAGTTCATCCCGAACGTCGATACGAGCCCGATCGTCAGGATCGGGACCAGCACGGCCGGCGTTGCGCGGACGAAGGCGAGCCCGGCGCGAAGATGCGTCATGACCCCGGCAATCGTCGTCGGCCGAGCCAGCCGCGGCGTGCCCGCGAGCTGGTCGTCGCTCATCCGGAGATACGCCAGGATGACCGCGAGGAAGCTGAGGCCGTTGACCAGAAACGCCGAGGCGATGCCCGCGGCGCCGATGGTGAGCCCGGCGATGGCCGGCCCGACGACGCGCGCGCCGTTGAAGACCGCCGAGTTCAGGGCAACGGCGTTCCCGATGTCCTCGCGTCCGACCATCTCGACGGCAAACGCCTGGCGCGTCGGCATGTCCACGGCGTTGACGACGCCGAGCAGGAGCGCGAGCACGAGGACCTGCTCGACCCCGACGTTGTCAGTGACCGTCAGCCCGAACAGGGCGAAGGCGAGGAGCATGGAGATCGACTGGGTGACGATGAGCGTGCGCCGCTTCGGGAGCCCGTCGGCCAGCACGCCGCCGAACAACCCGAGCAGGAGGACCGGCGTGAACTGCGCCGCGGCCACCAGGCCGAGGTAAACCGGGTCCCCGGTGAGCTGGAGGACGAGCCAGCCCTGGGCCACGCTCTGCATCCACGTCCCGATGAGCGAGACGAGCTGGCCGGCGAAGAACAGCCGATAGTTTCGATGTCGAAGCGCTCGCCAGCCCCGGAACTGGGCGACCGCCGCGAGGCGCGGTCCACCGAGCGTCACGACCGGGCTTCCTCGTGCGCGGGCTGTGCGTGCGATGGCTCCGCGAGGACGGGCACCCCGGTCGTAGGCGGCGGGTGCAATGGCTCCCGGCCAGCTTCAAGATCGGCCAGGTGGCGCTGGAGGTGCTCGCGCCGTGCCTCGACCTCGTCGAGCATCGCGCTGATCCGCTCCGTCTTGCCGCGCAGGCTCGTAGCCTGCCGTTCGACGCGATCGAGGGCATCGAGCAGGATCTTGCGTCGCTCGCCGAGATCGGTGGTTGTTCGGAACCGTTCTCGATTCCGCTCGCGGGCGTCCTCATCCTCGAGGAGCCGGCTGATCTCGGCCAGGCTGAACCCGGCATCGTCCCGCAGGCCGCGGATGAAGCGCAGCCGCTCGAGATCGTCGTCGTCGAACAGGCGGTAGGAACCCTCGGATCGCGCGGCCGGCTTGAGCAGGCCGAGTTCCTCGTAATACCGGACCGCGCGGGCCGTCAGCCCAAGCTCCTCGGCGACCTCGGCGATCTTCAGCAGGCGGGGCGCCGCGTCTTCGGTCGCGGCAGTGGTCTCGTTCGTCACAAACCCATTGTAGCGAACCTTGCCGTTTACGTTAAGGTTAGCGTCACGACCGCGTGGAACGTGAGGTCGCGGTCTCGCCGTTGCCGGCGGTTCTCGTGGCGATGAGGCCGTCAGCGTTTGGCCAGGGCCTCGAGGAACTCGGCGGGTGTCAGTGCGGGGATGATCGCGCGAAGGTCAAGGAGATGGGCGTCGCCGGTGACGAGCGCGTCGGCTCCGGCTTCGCGAGCGAGGTCGATGAGGTACTCGTCGTCCGGATCGGTGCTCATCGGCTCAGGAGACGGCGAAGGGTCGGCGCGAACCACGCCCTCGCGGCGGATCAGTTCGACGTACGCGTCGGCCTCGAATGCGGTGACGTATCGGCGGAACTTGTCGCGGCAGAGGACCTCGCGCAGCTCGGCGAGGAGGAGCGGCGAGAGGATGAGCTCGAAGGCACCAGCCCGCAGCTCCAGTAGGAGTCGGGCGCTCGCGCCGCCGGGGCTGATCAGCGCCGAGACGAGGACGTTGGTGTCAAGAACCGCGCGGGGCACGACGCTCCGCACGCGCCGCGTGCGTCTCGGCGACGGCGAGCCGCATCGCCTCGTCCTCGGTCAGGTCGCTCCGCGCCCAGACACGCGCAAGCACCTCGAACCCGAGGTAGGCGCGAAGCGCCGCCTCAACGACCTCGGAGTCGCGGGTATCCGTTCGGGCCGCCCGCACGCGGGCCGCGCGCAGGACCTCCTCGTCCAAGTAGAGCGTGACCTTTCGCTTCGTGCCAGCCATGGCTGCAGCATAGCGCTATGCCGTCATACCAGCAATATCTCAGTCGCGAGAGGACGGCGCCGAGGTCGGCGAACGTCGTACTCGCGATGAGCTCGCCCCAGGCGTCGTAGCGGAGGGCGTCGGTGATGACCTTCGATCCGTTCTCGGCGAGGACGGTGTTGCCGTGGAGATCGAAGCCGAGATACCCGGTGAGGGCGTTGCCGGTGACCGCGGTTCGTGCTCCGGTGGCATCGAGGGTACTCTTGGTCGTGATGCCCGATCCCCCGGCATTGGCGATCTGCCAGGCGGTCTCGGTGGACCCGAGATAACTGTACGTGTCGACGGACGCACCGATGGTCCTGGTATTGATCCGTCCCAGGGCGTCGTACGTGTACGTGGCGGCACCACCGGTCGGTGGGGTGACGGTCAGGAGGCGCTCGGCGGTGTCGTACGCCGAGGTGGTCACCGCGTTGGCGGCGTCGAACGCGGTGGTCTGGCTGCCGTAGAGGTTGTACGTGAAGGACTTGATGACCCCGCTGATCGTCTGGGTCTCGATCTCGTCGGTCGGGTGATAGGTGGTCGTGGTGGTGGCGTTCACCTGCTTCGTCGTCCGGTTGCCGTTCCGGTCATACCCATAGCAGGCGACCCCGGCCTGGCCACAGGTCGTGTTCGTGCCGGGGATCGTCGCCTTGGTCACCCGACGGAGCGCGTCGTACGTGAAGGCCTGGGTGCCGGTGCCGGCGTTGGCGCTGATGCCGGTCAGGGTCCGGCCCTCGGTGGTCACGCCCGTGCGGTCATAGGACTGCCAGAGCGAGCCACCCGTGGCGTAGGCGACGTTGATCGGGCGCTTGACCGGGTCGTACGTGAGCGTCGCGGTCTCGCCGTTGCCGGCGGTCCGGGTGGCGATGAGGCCGTCGAGGCGGTAGGCCGTGCTGGTCGTGCCGGTCGCGACGGGTGAGGTGGCCGTCAACCGGCCGACAGGTGCCCGCAATCATGAGAATCGGACTTCGAGCAGGATGCGGCCCAACCGCCGGTCTTTCGCGAATCCGTCAGCTGCTCCGCTATCGAGGGTGGCCTGGTAGCACTTGGAACTAGGCCGACCACTACCGCGATGCCCCGGCTCCCATCGCGAGACCGCGAGACGATCCGGTCGTCTTCAATGTCGGCTAGTAGACGTTTGTGGCAATCCGCGCAGTGGAAATGTTAAAAATGGTCGGCGGAGCCCATGGATTGAGGTCATCCCAGCACCAAGTGGTCTTCTCGGGCCCGGCCAGCCACATGAATCCGTTGCTAGTCGCGTTCGAACAGACCTTGTCGCCTTTCTGTTCACCGTCCCGCGTGTACCAGATACACACCTGAATGATCCGCTTGCCCGAGTAGACGTTGCCTGCTGCTTTGGCCCTTCCGTCGTAGCGGATCTGTAGCGTTTCTGTGCTGATTGCATAACTCGATCCCCAGGCCAACTGGGGAGTGACTGAGCCCCGCCCAGGGGCGTCTTCGAAGACGAGAGCTACCTCGCCAGATCCACGTACAATCTTGACCTGTTGGACTTCGACGACAAGGCCGTCCCGCGGGCCATATTCGCGTCCATCGATTACGACAGTCTGCGGTTGGTACTTGGCGTCCGCGGAGTCAGACCCTGACGGGGAGTCCGCCAACGCAGGGGTTACCCCGACCAGAGCCAACAGCAAAACTACGGACACGATGATTCGGCCAAGTCGTCGCATTCTTCGTTCGTTCCTACCGGTTCGGACGGACATTGCTTCGCCAACAGGCACAAGTACATCGACTTCTTTGAAGCGATGAACATGAATGAGTACTGGCGCGGGTGGCGGGTGGTCAAGGCGCCTTCGAGATCGGCCAAGTGGAGGCTTGGCGGGAGGCGCTGCGCTTCGCATGTTATCCGATGAAGTGGTCGACATCGGCGCCCGTGGACTGAGGGATCGGGCCGGTCGAATGTCGCTCGCGCAGCGCCTCGGATGGTCCCGGCGTAGAAGACCTACGAGGCGCTTGGGGTGCCTACGCCTGGCGCAAGGAGCATTTGGGGTGTAATGGCCAGAATGGCGCCCGTGCAACCCGGACGCGTGATCGTGGCTACTGGCCGGCCCGCAAACTCGACGAAGTAGGAGTATTCGCCATCGCACTGGGCCCCGGCGGGCTCCGAATCGAAGGTGCCTCCGTCCGCAAGCGTCGTCAGCTTGGTGGAGGTGCCGGTGCGGTGACTGAAACTGACAATGTCGAGGGGCTTGCCCGAGTCATTCTGGATCGACACGCGCGGAATCAGGGTGGGACTAGGTCCCGCGGTCGCGCAACCCGCGACGAAAGCCAGCAAGAATGCGAATGTGGCGGCAAGGGCGGCGACTCGACCCATCGCATCGAGTATAGATGTTGTAGACGAAGGACTTGATGACCCCGCTGATCGTCTGGGTCTCGATCTCGTCGGTCGGGTGATAGGTGGTCGTGGTGGTGGCGTTCACCTGCTTCGTCGTCCGGTTGCCGTTCCGGTCATACCCATAGCAGGCGACCCCGGCCTGGCCACAGGTCGTGTTCGTGCCGGGGATCGTCGCCTTGGTCACCCGACGGAGCGCGTCGTACGTGAAGGCCTGGGTGCCGGTGCCGGCGTTGGCGCTGATGCCGGTCAGGGTCCGGCCCTCGGTGGTCACGTTGCCCGTGCGGTCATAGGACTGCGAGAGCGAGCCACCCGTGACGTAGGCGACGTTGATCGGGCGCTTGAGGGGGTCGTACGTGAGCGTCGCGGTCTCGCCGTTGCCGGCGGTCCGGGTGGCGCCTAAACCGGCGGCAATTCCTGAAGGTCAGTCTGCGCACCCGTGAACAGGTCACCGACCACCGCCACGCGATCCGGCAATGTGCGAATGGTCCAGCGGTCGGGCCGTAGGTCTGGATCATCCAGCTCGTCCCAGGTGATCGGTGCCGATACCGGTGCGCCGGGGGCCGGCCGCACGGCATACGGCGCCACGAGCGTCTTGATCGAGGCGTTCTGGGTGTAGTCGAGGCGGGCCTTGCCGCCGCGATTGCCCTTGGACCACTCCCACGACACGAGATCGGGCACGACCGCGCCAACCGCGCGTGACAGCTTCTCGACCCAGTCTGAGGTCTGGGCATGGTCGTAGCGCGGCACGACCGGAACCCAGATCTGGGTCCCGCGCTGACCGGTCACCTTGGGGTAGCCGCGCACGCCGAGATGCCCGAGCGCGGTCCGGAAGAGCCGGGTCAGGACGAGCGTCTCATCCCAGGTCGTGTTGGTGCCCGGGTCGATGTCGATCAGCGCGAATGTCGGCCGGAACGGTGCATCGAGACGCGATGTCCACGCGTGGACCTCGAATGCCGCCTGGTTGCCGAGCCAGCACAGCGTCCCGACACGGTCGGCCACGACGTGCTCGTTGGCCTGGCGGGCCTCGACCCCGACCTCCCGCCAGCGCCGTAGCCACTTCGGGTCGGTCGGACGGAGGTCCTTCTGCCAGAAGCCGGGCTTGTCGGCGCCGTCGGGAAAGCGGTGCAGGTTGAGCGGCCGCTCGGCGAGGTGCGGGAGCATCGCCGGCGCGATGAGCGCGAAGTAACGAACGAGCTCGCGCTTGGTGATGGGGCCGTCCGGATCGCCGGATCGCGCCGGGAAGATCGGCTTGTCCAGGTTCGTCAGCTTCAGGTCGACGCCTCCGATGCTCCAGACGCCCTCCCTGCCGAGGGCATCGAGCGCGGCGAGCTCGTCGGCGGTCGCCTCCCACGGGTGGATGTGCGAGGCGGGAGCCGCGCGCCCCATGTCGGGTGCAGGACCCGTCGCGCGCGTCCGACCCACGCTCGTGGGCTCTTCCGTCGGCATCTCCGCCTCGGCCGCCTGAACGGCGGCCTTCGTCTCGATCGCCGATTCGCGGGTCACTTCCAACGGATCCCGTCCCATCTCGATGGCCTTGTATGAGCCCTGCCGGACGATGCCGTCGCGGCTCCAACCTCCGAGTTCGGCGCGGATCACCAGCTCCGGGCGAACCCAGTGGACCCTGGCGAGGTCCCCGCCCCAGCGACCCTTGTAGTCCTTCGGGGGCGGCGGATCGAACGGTGGCGCATCCACCTCCAGGTCCGACAGCCGCGCCAGCAGGTCCTTCCGCGCCTTCGCGCTGATCCCGGACCCGATCTTGCCCGCGAAACGGAGGCGCGGCTCGGCGGCGGGCGGCTCGGCGGCGGGCGGCTCGGCGGCGGGCGGCTCGGCGGCGGGCGGCTCGGGCGTCTCGTAGTAGCCCACGACCAGCGCACCGAGATCCTTGGCGCTCCCCTCGCCCGGCGTCCAGCCGCCGACCACGAGCTCCTGCTCCGGGCGGATCTTGAGCTTGAGCCAGGCGCGAGAGCGGTGGCCGGATTCGTAGCGCGATCGCCGGTGCTTGGCGATGGCGCCCTCGAGCCCCTGCGCGGCGCAGGCCTCGAGAAACGCGACGCCCTCGGTCTCGACGTGGCTCGCATACCGGACCCGCGCGTTCTCGCGGATCACGGATCGCAGGAGCCGCTTTCGATCTTCGAGCGGGACCTGGAGGAGCGAGCGACCATCGAGGTACAGCAGGTCGAACGCCTGGTAGACGAGGTCCGGGGCCGCCCTGCCGTCGGAGCCCTTGACACCGATCCGTTCCTGGAGGAGCGAGAAGGCGGGCAGCCCGTCCTTCCCGATGGCGACGACCTCGCCGTCCACGATGGCCTCGCCGGCCGCGATCCAGTTCGCCGGCGCGAGCATCCGCGGGAAGTAGGTGTCGCCGTCCTTGCCGTTGCGGGTGAACGTTCGGACCTTGCCGTCCCGGACATGGGCCTGAAGCCGGTAGCCGTCCCACTTGACCTCGAAGAGCCAGTCCTCGTCCCGGAACGCCCGGTCGGCGAGGGTTGCCGCCATCGGCTCAATGAACCCGGGCATCGCCGTCTCGATCGCCGCGCCGAGATCGATCTGGGCCGCGGCCGCCGGGGCCTCGCTGATCCAGAGGGCGTCGCGCGATTCCTTGACCTCGTCGTTGGTCCGGCCCGTCTTGACGCTCTGCGGATGCTCCTCCGCGTCCCAACCTGCGACGGCGAATTCGTCCTTCTTGTGGATGAGGAGCCACTGCTCGGCCTCATCACCCTCGAAGGCGCGGGCGGCATCGCGGCCGCTCGTCCGGACGATCGTGAACCGGCCGTGGAGTTTCTGGCCGTCGAGGCGGAACTTGACCTCGCCATCCGTGACGCCCCGGGCCCCGTCCGGCGTCTCCGGCTCGGCCTCCCAGGTTCCCCAGTCCCAGACGATGACGTCGCCTGCGCCGTATTGCGCCTTCGGGATCACGCCCTCGAAGTCGAGGTACTCGATCGGGTGATCCTCGACATGGACGGCCATTCGCCGAACCGCGGGGTCGAGGGTCGGCCCCTTGGGCACCGCCCAGGACACGAGGACGCCATTGATCTCGAGGCGAAAGTCGTAGTGGAGACGCGTCGCACGATGGCGCTGGACCACGAACCGACCCGTCGATGACGTCGCCGCGGCCGCGGGGTCGCCGGCCGGTTCCGGGGTGCGCCTGAAGTCGCGCTTGCGACGGTATTCCTCGAGGGGCATGCCGTCAGGACCGCGTCCCGTCCGGGGCGTCAGGCGCTCTTGCGGCGTCGCGCCGGCTTGGCCTCGTCAGCGTCCGCGTCGGCCGATCGGCTGCTCGCCTTCGTTCCGGCAGCAGCCTTCGCGGCTCCGGCCCTGACCGCTCCACCGGTGCTCGAGGCGCCCATGGACCCGGCACCGGCAGCGGCCTTCCTGGCCTTGGCGTCGGCGACCGAGGTCGGCGGGGGCGTGATGGCCTCGCGGGCCTCCTTCGCCCTCTTGACGCTCGCCTCGAGGGCGGCCATCAGGTCAATGAGGTTCGAGGACTCCTCGGCCGGCGCGGCGGCGGTGACCTCGCGGCCCTCGACCTTGGATTCGATGATCTCCATGAGCGCGGTGCGGTACTCGTCCCGGTACTGGGCGGGATCGAACGCGCCGGTCATGGCGCCGATGAGCTGCTCGGCCATCGCCTTCTCGGCGGGCTTGATCTCGGGCTCCTCGTCGGTCAGGTCGAGGTCGGCGAGCGCCCGGATTTCATCCGGCCAGTAGAGCGTGGACAGGATCATCGTGTTCTCGAACGGATCGAGGGCGGCCAGCGCCTCCCGGTCCTTGATCACGACTTTGCAGATCGCGGTCAGGCCCTTGTCCTTGAGCACCGACTTGAGCAAGCCGAACGCCTTGCGTCCGATCTTGTCCGGCTCGATGTAGTAGGCCTGCTTGACGAACCGGGTGTTCGTCTCCGCTTCGCTCGACTCGACGAACTGCTCGATCTCGATGGACCGGACGGTCTTGAGGGGCAGGGATTCGAGGTCCTCGTCGCTGATGACGACGTACTCACCCGGGGCGTATTCGAAGCCCTTGACCGTATCGGACCGCGAGATGACCTCCTCCTCGACGGGACAGAAGATCTTCATCTGGATCCGCGACAGGTCCTCGGCGTGGAGCATGTTGAAGCTGACGCCGGCCCTCGATTCGGTCGCCACGTACAGCTTCACCGGGATGGTGACGAGGCCGAACTGGATGGCCCCTTTCCACATCGCGCGCGCCACAGCGGTTCCTCGTATTCAGTGCCCGCTCCTGCGGGTCGGATCGAGACCATACCATCCGTCGGCAAGGCGCCCAACGCTGGCGATCGATCCCCTGGCTCAGGCGGTGACGGTCACCAGCTCGCGCTCGGCACGGACGATCTGGGCGAGGATCAGCTCCCGCATCCGGTCGAGCGCGACAGCCACATTGTTGGCCGTGGTGCCGATCTGCGTCAGGTTCGACTTCATGGCCCGGATGGCCTCGAGCTGCTCGCGGATCGCGGTGAGCGCCTCGCCAAGGGCCGCGGCGTCGATGGTCGCCTCGGTCTCCCGCAGGCTAGCCAGGGCCAGCAGGCGAGCCAAACGGACCGCCGCTTGGAGCGTAAAGACGTCCGGATCGGCCGGGTCGATGACGCAGTAGACATCCCCGGCCCGAACGTCGAAGGGCGCGATGCCGGCCGGGGCGTGCCGGGGGGTAAAGACGACCAGTCCGACGGCGGCGTCCCGGTTGGTGCGGGCTTCGCGCAGTTCGTCGCGCATCTCGCGACCGGAGACCTTGCGGTCCTTTGCCTCGATGACGACGCGAAGGTCGGCTCCGCGGGCGACCGCCGGGTCAAGCGTGAGGACGAAGTCGCCCTTCTTGGAACGCCCGGAATCGCCGGCCTCGGTGCCCGTCCGCTCGAGCAGGTCGTTGGCTCCGCGCGCGATCTCACCGAGCAGCCCGTCGAGGAGGGCCTCGAAGTCGGCGCCCTTGGCCGACGACCTGGCGCGTTCCCCAGCCCGGGCGGCGCCGGCGGCCTCCAGCGCGACCAGCTTCTCCTCGAGTGCCTTGAAGCCGGCCGCGACCTCGCTCCGGAACTGGTGGAGCGGCGATCCCATCCGGGTCGGGTCGAGCAGCGTCGCGAGCCGTGACGCGTCGCCGTCGAAGTAGGCGTCGAGCATCGTCGACATCCGGCCGATCGCCGAATCGCGGCGCTTCGGGTCGAACAGCTCCGACACCATCGACTGGAGCTTGCCACGGTCGCCGAGGAAGATCTCGAGGGTCCGGGGCAGGCGGCCGTCCCCATCGCCGAAGTTCGCGCGGAGGACCTGCTCGAGCGCCTCTGCCGCCCGGTCGTTGGCGGTCCGGCTCTGCTCGGCGAAGCGATCGAACTCGGACCGGACCGCGTCGAGGTTGAGGGTCACGCCGACGCTCTGGAGCGCGGTGAGGCCGATGCGCAGCGCCCGCTCCACCACGAGGGGGCGCTCGAGCTCCGGCTGGCCGGCGAGCCAGGCGGCCTGGCCCGGGTCCACGAGGGTCAGCCGGTCAATGAGGATCCGGTCCCCGTCGATGCGAATCGACGGGTCCGGGCGGGACGGGAGCGAGACGATTCGTGCTTCCATGGCACGCATCCTGGCTGCTCCGTGTGACAGCTCACATGGCACGACCGCTGTTCGGGGCCGGCCACCTTCGCATTACAGCGAAGGGCATCACGTCTGAGAACGGTGCCCGCAGCGCAAGATTCTGGGCATACGAACCATCGTGCGGGCACAGGGCCGCCGCGTCAGCTCCCCCGATACGTCGTCATCGAGAACGGCGAGAGCAGGAGCGGCACATGGTAGGACCGGGAGACGTCGTCGATCTTCAGGTCCAGTGACATCTTCCGAAAGAACCGGTCATCGGCGGGCCGCAGGCCGCGAACGCCGCCGAGATTGAACTCGAGTCGGTACACGCCCGGGGACATCGGCCGTTCGAGGAGATCACGGATCCGCCCGTCGCCATCGGTCAGCGCCTGGGTCAGGCGGATCGGTCGATCGTCCTCGCCCAGCTTGTACAGGCTCACGTGGATGCCGCCCGCGGGCAGGCCGGTCTGGGCATCGAGGACGTGCGTCGAGATCGTCGGCCCGGACGGGGCGGCACTCGGCGGCAATGAATCCACCGCGGGATCCGGCGCTGGGGGTGTTCCCGAGTCGCTGCTGGACACGTATCCTCCGGGGCATGGGAAATCTTTCGATCACGGTCGGCGACGACCTCCACTTTACCGCCCGGTGGGAAACCGCCGCGCCCCAGACCATCGAGGCCATCCGGCGGATGCTGCCGATCGAGAGCCGGCTCATCCACTGCCGCTGGTCCGGCGAATCCACGTGGATCCCGTACGGCGACTTCCGCCCGGGCATCGACTACGAGAATCACACCTCGCATCCGGCGCCCGGCATGCTTGCGATGTATCCCGGCGGGATCAGCGAGTGCGAGATCTTCTTCCCGTACGGCGCCTGCACGACGGCATCGAAGGTCGGCCAGCTGGCCGCCAACCACTTCGCATCGATCATTCCCGACGATGGCTGGGACGATCGACTGCGCGAGGTCGGCCGGCGCGTGCTGTGGGACGGTGCCCAGCGGATCGTGATCACCGAGGGCGCGTGACCGACCTCCTCGTTCGCGGCGGGACCGTCGTCACGGCGACGGGATCCCGGCGCGCCGACGTCGCGATCGACGACGGACGGATCACGACGATCGAACCGGATCTTGGCGCGCTGACGGCGTCGGCCCGCGAGGTCGTGGATGCGGCCGGGCTCCTCGTCCTCCCCGGGATCGTGGACGTGCATACCCACACGCGCGTCGGGACGGACGCGGAGCCGGACCGGTTCTTCCAGGATTCGGTGGCCGCGGCCTTCGGCGGCACGACCACGTTCCTCGCCTTCAACAACCCGGGAACCGGTTCCTCCCCCGCTGCCGAACGATCACTGCTCGCCGGGCTCAGGGAGTGGCGGGCGGCCACGAACGCGGACAGCGCCGTCGACTACGCGGTCAGCCTCGCGATCTCCGGGCGGATGGAGGATCCGATCGCCGAGCTGCCGGCGATGGTGGACGCGGGCGTCCCCACGGCGAAGGCCTTCATGGTCTTCGACTTTCGCCTGGACGACGTCCGCCTGTTCCAGGCGATGGGTGTCCTGGCGAAGCGCGGCGGGATGCTCCAGGTCCACTGCGAGGACCCGGTCCTGATCGATGCCGCGGTCGCCGGTTGCCTCGCGCGCGGCGAGACGGCTCCACGGTTTCACGCCTCGTCGCGGCCGGCCTACGCGGAAGCGGTCGCGACGGCTCGCGCCATGGCATTCGCCCGCGCGACAGGCGCACCCGTCCACGTCGTCCACCTCTCGTCCGCCGACGCGCTCCGGCACGTCCGCGAGGCGAAGGCGCTCGGCCTGCCGGTGTCGGCTGAGACGTGCCCGCACTACCTGGCCCTGACCGACGCCCGCTACGATGCGCCCGAGGAGCTCGAGGTCGCGAAGGTCGTGATCTCGCCACCCCTGCGATCGAGCGCCGATCTCGATGCGATGTGGACGGGCCTCGCAGCCGGCGACCTGGACCTGATCGCGACGGATCACGTCCCCGACCGGGCCGGCATCGAAAAGAGCGATGCCCTCCGCGGCGTGCCGTTCGATCGGATCAGCAACGGCGCCCCGGGGATCGAGACGCTGCTGACCATCGGCTACGGCATGGGCGTCGCGACGGGCCGGCTGACGACAGAACGACTGGTCGATGTGCTCGCCACGACCCCGGCTCGTCGCTTCGGGCTGCGCCGGAAGGGAGCGGTCGAGGTCGGCCGGGACGCCGACCTCGTGCTGTTCGACCCGTTGGCGCGGCGCGCCATCCGTGCCGCCGACCTCCACCATACGAGTGACTACACGCCGTACGAGGGCCTCGAGGTCGTCGGGGCGGTGCGCTCGGTGTTCGTCCGCGGAGGCGCGGTCATCCGGAACGGATCGTTCGTCGGGGAGCGCGGCTATGGGCAGTTCGTGGAACGGGACGCCGCCGGCGGCTGATCAGGGCGAGGTCGGTGGATCCGGTACCGGCGCGGATCCCGGCCCGAGTGCTCGCCGAACCACCCAGCCGATCGTTCCACCCTGGGCGATCAACGTGAAGAGCGTGATCCCGAAGACGATGCTCTGCACGAGTTCCCGCTGGGGGAAGTCTGCCGGCAGCGACAGTGCGAGCGCGACGGCAACCGCACCGCGCAGGCCCGACCAGAAGAGGACGTGCAGCCATCCTCGCTCCAATCTGCCGCCGGCCCGGTGTCCGATCTTCGATACGCCCCCGAGCAGCCCGTAGATCACGATCGCCCGACCGGCCAGGACCGCCGCGATGCCCCACGCGATCGGGACCGCGGCCTCGACGAGTCCTCCGACCGTGATCGCGAGGCCCACCAGCAGGAAGACGAGGGCGGTCAGGATGAACGCGAGAAACTCCCAGACCGTGTCGAGCGCCTCCTGGGTCCGCGCACTCATGCCGATGCGGCGCCCGTAGGTCCCCAGCGTGATGCCGGCGACGACCGTGGCGATCACTCCGGACTCGTGCAGCAGGTCGGCGAGGACGTAGGTGCCATAGGCGACCAGCAGGGTGATCGTGGTCTCGATGAGGTGATCGTTGACGCGGGCCACCACCCGGGACGCGATGAACCCCGTGAGACCGCCGAGCAACAGGCTGGACAGCACCGTCACCGTGAACCCTCCGACGGCATCGGCAACCGAGACCTGGCCTTCGACCGCCCGGAGAGCGATCGTGAAGACCACGATCGCGGTCCCGTCGTTGAACAGGCTCTCGCCCTCGACGAGGGTGGTCAGGCCCGGCGGCGACCCGAGGCGTCGGAAGGTGGCGATGACGGCCACGGGATCGGTCGCCGAGACCATGGCCCCGATGACGAAGGCGATCTCGATCGGCAGCCCGGTTGCGAGCTGGATCACGAGCGCCACGACCCCGGCCGAGATCAGGACACCGGGGATCGCGAGCAGCGCGATGCCGCCGCCGGTGCGCCGCAGGTGGTCGAAGTCGGTCTGGTAGGCCGCCTCGAAGACGAGGGCGGGCAGGAGGACCACGAGGACGAGTTCCGGGGTGATCTCGAAGGCCATCTGGGGCACGAAGGCGGCCACGCCGAGTCCGAAGAGGACGAGCGCCACGGTGTACGGGAATCCGAAGCGCCGCGAAATGAGCGCGAGGATCGCGGCCGCGCCGAGGAGGATGGTGAAGAACTCGACGCTCCGAAAGGTGTCCTCACCCGGCATGGCGACCCTCGACGGCGATGTCTTCGAGGCGTCGGTACGCGTCGAGGGTCAGGAACGCGTCGAAGTCGTCATCGAGCACGAGGTCGTCCAGCAGCATGACGGCGTCGTCGAGGTGGTCATCGGGCCGCCGGTCAAGGGCCGCGACGACCTCCGCCCGCAGGTCGCGATACCGTGCGGCGTCGAAGAAGGTGCCGTCATCGAGCTGGGCCGCCGAGACCCGCCATTGCCACAGCTGGGATCGTGAGATCTCGGCCGTGGCCGCGTCCTCCATGAGGTTGTTGATGGCCGCGGCTCCATTCCCGGACAGCCACGCGTCCAGGTACTGGAGCGCGACCGAGATGTTGAGCCGCGCCCCGCCCTCCGTGATCCGCCCACCGTCCACCCGAACATCGGCGAGTTGCGCGGCGGTGACCTCGACGTCGTTGCGCAGCCGATGCCTCTGGTCCGGCGCTGCGCCCAGGACTGCATCGAAGACCTCGGTCGCCAGCGGCACGAGGTCCGGATGGGCGACCCACGTGCCGTCGAACCCGTCGCGCGATTCGCGCTCCTTGTCCTCGCGGACGCGGGCCATGGCGATGGCGTTGACCTCGACGTCTCGACGCGACGGGATGAAGGCGGCCATGCCGCCGATGGCATGGGCACCGCGACGGTGGCACGTCCGGACCAGCAGCTCCGTGTAGGCGCGCATGAACGGCACCGTCATCGTGAGCTGCGCGCGATCCGGCAGGACCCGATCCTCCCGCGCGCCGAAGGTCTTGATGCAGGAGAACAGGTAGTCCCACCGACCGGCGTTCAGCCCCGACGCGTGCTCGCGGAGTTCCCAGAGGATCTCGTCCATCTCGAATGCCGCGTGGAGCGTTTCGATCAGCACCGTCGCGCGAACACTCCCGCGCGGGATTCCGAGCGCGTCCTGGGCCCACAGGAAGACGGCGTTCCAGAGCCGCGCCTCCAGGTGCGACTCCAGCTTGGGAAGGTAGAAATACGGTCCGGTGCCGCGCCCCGGCCGCTCGGCGGCGTTGTGGAAGAGGTACAGCCCCGCGTCGAACAGGCTCGCCGACATCGGGGCGCCGTCCAGGAACAGATGCCGCTCGTCCAGGTGCCAGCCCCGGGGACGGACCAGCAGGACGGCCGGATCGAGTCCCAGCCGGTAGGCCTTGCCCTCGGGCGAGGTGAACGCAAGGGTGCCCCGGACGGCGTCTCGGAGGGCCGCCTGCCCGCCCACCACGTTGGCCCATGTCGGCGAGAGCGAATCCTCGAGATCCGCCATGAAGCATCGCGCCCCCGAGTTCAGGGCGTTGATCATCATCTTCGGCTCGGCCGGGCCGGTGATCTCGACGCGTCGGTCGAGGAGATCGGGCGGTGCCTCGGCTACTTGCCAGGTTCCGTCGGCCCGGATGGCCGCCGTCTGGGATGGGAAGTCGAGCGCGGCGCCGGAAAAGATCTCGACGGCACGCCTGTGACGCCGCATCAGCAGCGCCGCGCGCTCATCTCGGAACCGGCGCTCGAGGGCGGCGAGGAAGTCGAGGGCGGCAGCCGTCAGGATGCCGGCCGTTCCGGGCAGGCCGGCGTCCCGCACCTCGATCGACCCTCCGGCCGCGCCCATTCGGGTCAGCCGCTCCGCCGGACCGTGGCGTCGATCAGCCCGTGAGGCTCTGTCGTGGAGACGTAGACCATGCCCGGATTGTCGCGTCCGAAGGGTTCGAGGTTGACGGTCCAGTGGTGCAGGTTCGGGAGGACCATCCGGACCCAGTCCATCGACGGCTCGGCCTCCAGCATCGCCGTCGCCATGATCCAGATGGAGGTCTGGACCGAAGGGCTGAAATGCTCGGCGAGGACCGTCAGCAAGGTCGCGCGAGCACGGTCGAACGCGGCGTCGAAATCGAAGCCCGGCTCCGCGGCGGTCTCGCCGTATCCCCAGAGGGCCGTGATCTTCGTCGCCATGATCCGGTCGGTCGCCTCGGGCAGCGTCGTGTACGCATCGCGCTCGAAGCCCACGAACGCCGACCGGGTGGTCTTCATGACCGTCATGTCCTCGATCCCGGCTTCCACCGAGGCCCCGGAAGGGGAGGCCGCGACCATGGCGACCCGGGTCAGGTCGCCCGATCGGGTGAAGGCATCCGGCGCCCCGCCGCCCGCGAGCGGGATGCGAGCCCAGCCGTGCTGGCGAAGCGTCACGACCGCCCGATCAACCTGGGGATAGGCCGCAAAATGGCGCGCGATGGCGAGGCCGAATACCTCTGGAGGCCCGGTCGGCTGGTCCCGGGCGAACGCATAGACGGTGTTCTTCATGGTGTCCGTCGCGACGACGTTGGCGTTGTCGCCGTCCACGTGCGCCGCCGTGAAGTCACCCTCCAGGGACACATCGACCGTCAGGTCGCGCAGATCGTGGCGCTCCGTCCGGCGATCGACGGTTACCAGCCGGATGCGCGACTTCCCGTATCGATTGGCCCCAAGTTCGTACACCGGATCCTCCTGGTTCATCTCATTGGCCCGAGAACGACCGACAGCCGATCGATCGCGATATCCACGACGGCGTCGAGGGCGCGGTGTCGCTCCGCATCGGGCGCACCCTGGAGCGACGCCTCCATCTCCGGCAAGAGTTCGGCGCGAGGTCGGCCGGCAACGTGGACACAGTACCGGAAGCCGAACCGTGCCTCGTAGGCGGCATTGAGCCGCTCGAAGGCAGCGGCGACCCGTTCGCGCTCAAGCTCTGCCGGGGACTCGGCGGCGGCACCGGCCGGGGACCCGGCGGCGACAGCGGCCGGCCGGTCGCGATCGTAGCCCTGCTCCCGGAAGGAGAGCGCCGATACGCTCGCCGCCGGCGCGCCGAGTCGAGGGTGTGCGTCGATGAGCTCCACCTGTTCAACCTCGGGCATGGCATGCGCGACCGCTCGGGCGCGCTCGAAGAGCGCCGGCCAGTCCGCGAAGGGTCGGTGGGCCGCGAGACGGCCGAGGAATCGCGGTGCGCCTTCGAAGAGCGGCGCCAGGGCCGTCACGAACGCGGCCGGGTCCTCGGCATTCAGGGCGTCCAGGTCGAGCGCCGTGCTCACCACCCGCCGGCGTCGCGCAGGATGCGATGGAGGATCCGGGCCGCGACCGTCCGTCGGTACTCGGCCGTCGATCGGACGTCGTCGATCGGCTCGAGCTCGGCCGCGAGAACCTCGGCCGCGCGATCGGCTGCCTCGGGAGTCGGCCGCTGGCCTTCGAGGGCGGCCTCGGTGGCTCGGGCTCGGATGGGCGTCGCCGCGACCGACCCGAGCGCCACGCGGACGTCCGACCAGCCACTCGCATGACCATGGCCGCGCCAGGCGACGCTCATGACGACCTTGGAGATCGCCTGGGCCCGGCGCGTGCCCACCTTCCGGAAACGCACTTCCCGACCCGGTGACAGCGGGATTCGGATCCGGAGGATCAGCTCGTCCTCGAGCAGGGCCGTCGCACGGTAGGCAGGAAAGAACGCCGCGGCGGCCACGGTCCGCTCCCCGCGGGCGCTTCCCACCACGATGTCCGCGTCAGCTGCCAGCAGCACCGGGAGCGTGTCGCCGGCCGGCGAGGCATTGGCGATATTGCCGCCCAGGGTGCCGCGATTCTGGATCTGCGCCGCCCCGACCGTCGCCGCCGCCTCGGCAAGTGCCGGCAGGTGCGCCTGGCAGAGCACGTCTCGGCGAATCTCCGCGTACGTCGTCCTCGCGCCCAACACGAGGGCGCCCGGTTCCAGGCTGATGCCCTCGAGATCGCGCAGGCGGGAGATGTCGAGCAGGCGCCCGGGTGGCCGGCCGATCTCACCGGTGATCCGCACCATGAGGTCCGTGCCGCCCGCGATGGGCACCCGCGGACCGGACGCCAGCAGGGCATAGGCTTCGGCCAGGCTGGCGGGCACGTCGATCGGTGGCTCCGCGGGCACGGTCAGTCCCGGTCCCGTCGACGACGGCGGAGCATGATGATGAGACCCGCGAGTACCGCGAAACCGCCCATGATCTGACGCGGGGAGAGGGCCACGACCATCTCGCCCGGCTCGCGCCCGGGTCGGTCCTCCAGCCGGTCGTCATGCGCCGTCGGCTCTTCTTCTGCCGCGCTGGAGCCATCCGGATCCGGCACGCGCCCGTGTTCGTCCGTCATCACACGTCCCCCGCGGCAACCGCCGCGATCGCCTCGACGATCTTCTGGTAGCCGGTACAACGGCAGAGGTTTCCGGCGATGCTCTCCCGGATCGCATCATGGTCCGGGCCCCCGCCGGCATCGAGATAGGCCCGGGCGGCCATCAGCATGCCCGGGGTGCAGATTCCGCACTGGGCCGCTCCAAACTCGAGGAATGCCTCCTGGAGGGCGTCGAGGTCTCCCCGCTCGCGCGCGGCAAGCGACAGGCCCTCGACCGTCCGGACGATGCGCCCGTCCACCTGCGACATCGGCACGAGGCAGGCATCGACGAGTTGCCCGTCGAGGAGGACCGAACACGCCCCGCATTCGCCCTCGCCACAGCCCTCCTTCGTGCCGGTGAGTCCGAGTTCCTCGCGAAGCACGTCCAGCAGGCGCCGCATGCCGGGTACCTCGACCTCGGCGGGCGCGCCGTTGACCAGGAACCGGATGGCGCTCACGCCACGCCCTCGGCTCCAGTGCCGCCGGCACCGGTCGCGTCGATGGCGGCGAGGATTCGCTCGGGCGTAGCCGGCAGCTCGGTGACCCAGACGCCGACGGCATCGTGGATCGCGGCAATCACAGCCGGCGCGCCGACATCCATCGGCAGTTCACCGACGCCCTTGGCGCCGTGAGGTGCGCCGCTGAACGGGGCCTCGACGAGAATCGTGGTCATGCGCGGCGCATCGAGGGCAGTCGGGATCAGGTACGTCGCAAGGCGGTCGTTGAGGTAGCGGCCGTTGTCCAGCTTGATCTCCTCGATCGTGGCGTACCCGATGGCCTGGAGCGTGCCGCCCTCGACCTGGCCCTCGCAGAGGATCGGATGGATGACCCGGCCGACGTCGTCCACGGCCACGACGTCCCGGACCGAGACCTCGCCGGTATCGAGATCCACGTCCACGGACGCCACGCACGCCGCCCATCCGAACGCCGGGTAGGCGTCACCTCGATAGGTCGCATCGTCGAAGCTGATCCCCGGATACGGCTCGAAGGTCTGGTCGATCCGGGTGGGTCCGTGCGTCGCAGCGTCGGACCGGTAGACCTCCGCGAATGGGCGTCCGTCGTTGCGCTCCTCGACCTCGGCCCGAAGGCGACGGGCGGCGTCGATGCACAGGCCGCCCACGACCATGGCGGTCCGGCTCGCGACCGTGGGCCCGCTGTCGGGCACGAACGCCGTGTCCACCGCTGCCATGTCGACGACCTCGGCCGGGAGGCCGAGCTCGCCGGCAACCATCAGCGGGAAGATCGTGTTGGTCCCCTGTCCCATTTCCGTCGATCCGATGAGGACCCGGATGCGACCGTCCCCGGCCAGTTCCACCGAGGCAACCGAGCCGATGTGGACTTCGCCCGAGCCGGTGAAGCCGGCGCCGTGCCAGGCAAGCGCGAGGCCGATCCCCGAGGCACTTGCGGCCGACCCGGAGCGGAGACGGCCGGGCGGCAGCATCCCCGAGCCACGGCGCGCCGCGGCGGCCGCGGCGGTTGCCCGCCGGATGCGCTCGAATTCGCTCGCCTCGACCGCGACCCGGAGCACCTCCTGGGCCGCGACGCTCTCCCGGAGCACCTGCCCGGTCGGCGTGACGTCGTTGAGCTCGTAGGCGTTGCGGCGCCGAATCTCGGCCGGGCTCATGCCGAGGCGTTCGGCAATCCGGTTCAGGTGCGTCTCCATCGCGAACTCGACCTGGGGGGCGCCGAAACCGCGGAATGCGCCGTTGGGGGGCGTATTCGTACGCGTGGCCCGGGCGCGAATCCGGACATTGGGACAACGGTACGGGCCGCCGGAGTGGAGCGCCCCTCGGGACAGCACGACGGGCGTCAGCGTGCAGTACGCCCCACCGTCCATGATCAGCTCGATGTCCTGGGCCACGAGCGCGCCGTCGGCCATGATGCCGGTGCGGTGCCGAACGATGGCCGGATGTCGCTTGGTCGTGGCGGCGAGATCCTCGTGCCGGTCGTAGATCATCCGGACCGGCCGGCCTGCCTTGCGGGCGAGCAGCGCGGCGTGGAGCGCGATGATCGAGGGGTATTCCTCCTTGCCCCCGAATCCGCCGCCGGTCTCCGCCTGGATGACCCGCGCCTGGGCGGCGCTCAGGCCGAGTGTCTTCCGCATCGCCTTGTGCACGTAGTACGGGCATTGCAGGGATCCGTGGACCGCCATTTCGCCGTCCTCGCCGGGCACCGCGATCATGGCGTTGTTCTCGATGTACAGCTGCTCCTGGTGACCGACCCGGTATTCACCCTCGAAGATGACATCCGCGGCCGCGAAGCCGGCCTCGAGGGCACCGCCGCCGATCTCGTAGCTGGCAAATTCGTGATCCGACGCTTCCGGATCCAGGACGGGCGGGAGCGGCTCGGTCACCAGCCGCACGCGGGAGCGCAGGCGTCGAATCGTCTCGCGGTCGGGAGCCGCGATGAGGGCCACCGGCTCGGCATGGTGCCGGATCTCGCCGCCGACTGGAACGAGGACCGGCTGGTCCTCCTTGATCGCGCTGACGAGGTTCTCGCCCGGAATGTCGGCCGCGGTCACGACCACGACCCGGGACCAATCCACCGCCGGATCCAGTTCGATCGCGATGAGGCGGGCTCGCGGCTCGGTGGATCGGATCGTCGCGCCATACCAGGCGCCCGGAAAGACGAGATCGTCCGTGTATTTCGCGGCGCCGGTGAGCTTGGCCGGGCCCTCGCGGCGACGGGGGAAGCCGACGGCTCGGCCGGCCGTCGTCATCCCTCGCTCGATGACGAGTGCGTCGGGGGCGGACCGATCCGGCGAAACGGCTGGGCGCGGCATCGTACGGGTCGTCATCGAACGATGGGGTCCTCCGGCAATGAACTGCTCCCTCTGACGCGAGAGCGTATCACCACGGACCGGGCCCTCGACCGCGTGCGCGCGGGCTCAGTCTCGACCGCGCCGCAGCGCGCGTCCCGGCGTCGCCCCGGTATGCGATCCACCCGCGACGACGGGCACGCCGGCCACCAGGACATCGTCGATGCCGACCGGGAACTGGCACGGCTCATCGTACGTGGCGGGCGAGCGGACGCGGTCCGGATCGAAGACCACGACGTCGGCCACGAAGCCGTCGGCCAGCCGTCCGCGATCCCGAAGCCCCAGTCGCGCCGCCGGCATCGAGGTCATCCTTGCGACCGCCTCCTCGAGGCCGAGGATCCTTTCGTCCCGGACGAACTGGCCGAGAATCCGGGGGAACGAACCGTACGTCCTCGGGCTGGGTTTGGCGCCGACGAAGGTCGAATCCGTCCCGATCATCGCCACCGGATGCTGGTAGAAGCGCCGGATGCCGTCCGTGTGCGGGCCCGGGGTCACCTGGTTGAGCCGCAGGCCCTCGGACAACAGCAGGTCGCACAACAGCTCCACCAGGTCGTCGCCGGTCTCCCGCCCGATCTCTCCGAGCGTCCGGCCCTCCCATCGCGCGTGCTCGGGGCGCCCGAAGTAGCCGAGACGGACGTCGGCGATCCCGCCGGCACCCGCGTACAGGACGCCGCGTGCCTGGAGCTCCCCGCGGATCCGGGCCCGGACGGCAGGATCGGACAGCCGCTCCTTCGTCGGGCCGGGGCCGCCGGCCTGGACCCAGGTCGGGACCGTGATCAGGAGGCGCGTCGACGCCCATTCGTAGGGGTAGGCATCGAAGGTGACGTCGAGACCCTGGGCTCGCGCAGCGTCCACGAGGTCGAGCATCTGGTCCGGCGTGCCGGGAAACGTCGCCCGATGATAGAAGTGGGTGATGTGAGCCGGCGCCTCGCCGCGCCGCCCGATCTCGATCGCCTCGCGAAACGGATCCAGGAACCGGTCGCCCAGCGGATAGCGAACGTGGGTGTGGTAGATCCCGCCGAGTCGGCCGGCTTCGTTGGCGAGCTCGGCGAGCTCGGCCGTGGAGGCATAGGAACCCGGCGGGTAGTCAAGGCCCGACGACACGCCGAACGCACCGGCCTCCATCCCCTCCCGGAGCATCGAGCGCATCCGCGCGACCGCCGATCGGCTGGCCTCGCCCTCGTCCCATCCGACCGCGGCGATCCGCAGCGGAGCGTTGCCGACGAGAAACGCGATGTTGACGCTGACTCGTCCGTCGAACCGCTCGAGGTAGCTCGCGACGGTGTCCCAGTCGGGAACCCCGTTCGGGGGGTGGCCATCGAGTCCGGCATTGAGTTCCACGAAGGCAGCGAGGTCGCCGGGTTCCACAAACGGTGCGTAGGAGTTGCCGTCCACGCCGATGACCTCGGTCGTGACGCCCTGCCGCACCTTCGGTTCGTGAAGCGGCTCGGACAGGATCGTGAGACCGGAATGGCTGTGCAGGTCGATGAAGCCGGGCGCGACCACCCTCCCCGTCGCATCGATGGACCGGGTCGACGGAGCCGACGCGGCGGCGATCGCATCCTGGCCGTTCAGGATCGTCAGGCGCCCATCCCGAACCCCGATGGCGCCGGCGCGGCCGGGTGCGCCGGACCCGTCGACGATGGTTCCGCCCGTGATGAGGAGATCGAATGATTCCATCGCACGCATCTTCGCAGGTCCCGGAATGTGTTCGGGCCGCGTGCTAGCATCGCCCACCGTGACCGCGTCCCCGGAACAGGCCCCGCACCCGGCGCTGCCCAGCCACCCGCCCTTCACCCTGCGGGCACGCGTGCTGACGCCTGTCGCCGACGGCGGTACCAGGTACCACCGCGACGGCATCGTGGTCGTCGACGTGGCCGGACGGATCGCGTGGGTCGGTCCGGCGGCCGAGTACGCGGCGCGAGCCGAGACCGGGCGCCCATCGGGAAGCGCAGCCTCCCCGCCGGGAACCGGACCGATCCTGGACATCCGACCGCTGGTCGTGATGCCGGGGATGGTGGACCTGCATGCGCACCTGCCGCAGCTTCCGAACGCGGGCCTCGGGGCCGGCCTGGACCTCCTGGCATGGCTGCGCCGATACATCTTTCCGCTCGAGCAGCACTTTGCCGATGAAGGCGACGCCGCGGCGCTGGCCCCGGCCGCATACCGGGCCTTCGCCGCGGTGGGCACGACGACGGTCCTGGCCTACGGCGCCGTCTACGCGGCCTCGATGCACGAGGCCTTCCGGGCTGCCGAGGCCCACGGGATCCGAGCCATCCTCGGCAAGGTGATGATGGATCGCATCACCTACGACGAGGCGATCGAGCCCTCCACGATCCTCGACCAGTCGCTCCGCGAGTCGGAGGAGTTGTGCAACCGCTGGCACGCTGCAGCGGATGGAAGACTGGGCTACGCGGTGACCCCGCGCTTCGCGGTCTCGTGCACGGCAGCGATGCTGCGCGCCTCCGCGGATCTGGCCGCTCGAACCGGTGCCTGGTGGCAGACCCACATCTCGGAGGATCCGGGCGAGATCGCCGAGGTCGCCCGGCTGTTCCCGGAGGCGCGCGACTACGCGGACGTGTACGACCGGGCCGGCGGGCTGGGCCCGAAGACGATCCTCGCCCATGCCGTCCACCTGTCCGACCGGGAGCTGGCGCGCCTGGTGGAAACCGACACCCGGGTCGCGCACTGTCCGGCATCGAACCTCTTCCTCGCGTCGGGAGTCATGCCTCTGGCACGCTTCATGGCGGCGGGGCTCGGGATCGGCCTCGGATCCGACGTGGCCGGTGGTCCGGATCCCTCGATGTTCTCGGTCATGCGCGTCGGGGCCTACGCGCAGAACGCACGCCGGACGCTGCTCGGCGAGACGGGCGCGCAGCTCGGCCCGCTCGACTGGGTTCGCATGGGGACCCTCGCCGGAGCACAGGCACTCGGGCTGGACGAGCGCATCGGATCCATCGAGACCGGCAAGGACGCCGACCTCATCGCCGTCGACGCCGGTCTCACCGCCCCGGTCCGTCACGCAGACCTGGGCGCGCCGCTGCACGAACCGATCGACGTGGATCCGGCCGACATCGCCAGCCGGTTGATCTTCCGGCCGCATCCGGACATGGTCCGGGCGGCATGGGTCCGCGGGCGGAGTCTCGAGGGCCCGGGGCTGACCGTCGGCGGCTGACGGCTGCGGCGCCGCCGTTGGGGGCGCGCCGAGCTCGCCGCGGCGCCTACTTGCGCTTGGTGCGGAACTGGTTCAGGTGCACGGTCCAGTCGGACCCGCCGGTGGAGTTCGCGGCGCAACTGCCATGCCACCCGCACACGCAGGTGATCGTCTGGTCCTTGTGGACATAGGTGTCGATCACGTGTCGGAGCGGCTCTGGCTCGCCGTTCCGAAGGGACGGGCGGGTAAGGGACAGTGGGCGTCCGTTCACTGGGAGCTCCTGGGCACGGAGGTGGCCGCACAGTGGCGGGGCCGCCTATTGTGCCTCAATTCGGGCTCGGGCGTGCTGCGCGACTCGGGCTCGGGCGTGCTGCCCGACTCGGGCTCGGGCGTGCTGCCCGACCGACTTCGGGAGTGGATCCGTCGGGCCTTCGGCCCCGGGGACGGGCGGCGGTCAGGGCGCCGACGCCGAACCCGAGTCAAGGGTGGCGCGGATCCGTGTGGCCTCGGCCCGCTCGATCGGGTCCAGGCCGGGCCCCAGCGCCAGCGCGGCATCGATCAGGCGCCCGGCCTCACCACGATCGCCGAGTGCCGCTGCGATCGCCCCGGCGTGGAACAGCGTGCGGGCATCGGCCGCCCCGGTGGCCCTCGCCGCCCGGCTCTCGGCTGCGGCTTCCTCGTCGCGGCCAAGGCGATGCAAGGCCCAGGCGACCAGATCCCGGCCGGCAGCGTCCGGTCGAACCACGAACGCCGCGCGGGCGGCATCGAGCGTCCGGTCATCCGCGGCTCCATGGTCAAGGTCGAACAGGATGAGCTGGCGATCGAACACAGCCCCGGCAAGTGCGGAGAGGGTGCGCGTCAGCCGTACCGTACCGTAGGCCGTTTCGGCCGCCAGCCGGTCGGCGGCGCGAGCCTCCGGGGAGCGGCCGGCGCTCGCGGCTCGCGCGAGCTGGAGGTCCCCGAGCATCGCCTCCGCCTCCGGTGTGGGCGCAATCGCAGCCGCCGACTCGAGTGACGTGATCGCGGCATCGAGGTCGCCGTCAAAGGCCTGGACCCGGGCGAGCCCCAGGAGCGCGCCGAGATCCGTCGGCCGCAACTCGATCGCGGCCCGGAACTCGGCCTCGGCAAGGTCCGCGGTGCCCGTCAACCGGGCGTATTCGCCGAGCGCGAAGTGGTAGAACCCGAGGACGGCCGGGTCGATGATCTCCGCATTCGCCGCGCCGCCGCCGGAGGCGCTGATGAGCGCCTTCCTGGCCAGGTCGAGCGCTGCGGCCCCGTTGCCGCGCACGAAGGCAAGGCGCGCCTTCCGGATGTCGAGCGCCGGCCCCCCGGCGAGGGCACCGAGTTGCTCATACGTCGCCGAGGCCTCGTCGATCCGCCCGAGCTCGAGCAGGGAGTCGCCGAGGACCGCGAGGGCGGCGGGGTCGTCCGGCGTCGTCCGGAGCACGGTCCTCGCGTCCGCTTCGGCTCCGCTGAAGTCGTGGGTCGTGAACCGGATCGAGGCGCGAACGGCGATCGCGGATGGATACGCGGGGGCGATCGCGAGCGCTCGTTCGACCGCCTGGGAAGCTCGCGTCAGGGCGTCAAGGTCCAACCGAAGTCGACCCTGCTCACTCCAGGCCACGGCAAGCTGGACGAGGGACAGATAGTCCGACGGCTGCTCCTGCACCCGCGTCGACCAGAAAGCGATCCGCTCCGCGAGCGGGAGCCGACCGTCCCCGGACGTCCCGTCGACGGGAGTCGCGGCGGCGCCCGGACCCGAGAGGACGACACGCGGGGCGTCGGTCGAACCGTCGCCGCCCCCGTTGAACCTGCCGACGATCGCGGGGCCGAGGTAGGAACCGCCGGCAACGAGCAGAGCCGCCGCCAGCAGACCGATCACGCGCGGCGAGCGCCGCCCTCGGACGGCGGTCATCACTGGCTGGGTCCGGCTGTTCGCGGTCACAGGTCCTCCTCGTTGTGGTGCGTCGGTTGGATGAGGATCGAGAGGAAGCCGGTGGGCCGCTCCCCCAGAGCGGCCCACCGACCCCCCGGCACCTGGCCTAGTGCTTTGGGGCCAGGTACGGGAACGTGCCCGGGAACGCGGCATCGTTGGCTGCGACCCCGTCGGTCGACAGGATCGCGTGGCCCGCGAGTCCACCCGTGACGACATACAGCTCGAGGTCGATGACGTCCTCGGCGAGCGTCCGCCCGTTGAGGATGCCGCCGGCCCCGCCGGTGAAGCCGGTGCCGGTGGACTTGCCGAGTGTCGCCACGTCGAGGTGGAGGACATCCGGCAGGAGGAGCCCGGTGATGGCTTCGGGGACCCCGGCCTCGGGATAGAACACGCTCTCGACGGCGATGAACAGGGGAGCCCAGGTGGCGACGTCGTCCGATGGCATGGTCGCGTTGTAGGCATCCTTGTCCGACGTGCCGCCGAACGGATTGACGAACACCGTTGCGAGCGCGGGCTTGCCCATCCGATCGATGGTCATGCCGTCACGGTCGACGGTCGAGGCCCAGAAGTTCGCGCTGGCACCGAGCCAGGCGTCGGGGATCTCGAGGACGATCGTCGAGATGTTCGTGCCGCGGAAGAAGTCGACGCCGGCGAACGCCGTCGAACCCGTGTAGGTGAAGGCGCCGTCCGCATCCGGATCGCGCCAGGACTTGAAGCTGGCAAGGTCGAAGAAGAACGGGTCGTCCTTCACGCCGGCGTACAGCTTGGCGTGCCCGCCCTTGATCGTACCGCCCGTCTCGCCGCGAAGAACGGTTTCGCCATTCTTGCGAAGCGTGACCTTCTGCGTGCCGTGGCGTTCCTTGCCGAACTTGACGGCGTAGACATCGTCGGCGACGAAGTCGCCATTCGTGTCGACGTTGAAGCGATATTCGCCGGACGACGAGAAGGTGGTGCCGGACAGGACTCCGGCCAGTGGGTTGACGTTGATGACCAGCACGGTGTTCTTCGAGCCCTTGGCGTCGAAGGCGTAGATATCGGTGATGTCGAGGCTGCGGTTCGCCACGGCGAGTGGCGCCTCGATGTGGTCGGCACCACTCGTGAGGAGCGGCGCCGCGCCGATGGTGAGGACCGTGATGGCGGCCCCCAGCGTGGCGAATTTGGTGGTCTTGCGCATGGCGGGGATCCATTTCCCTTTCGTCTGAGTGGCCGGGGCTGGATTCCGATCCGCGGCGTCGCGACTCCTCCCAGATCGGATGCAGGGGTTCATGCGACGGCGGCGTGCAATCGGATCAGTCGGCCGATTCGAGCATCGGTCGAACCACGCGGCCGGGGAACTAGAGGACGCGCCCCGGATTCAGGATCCCGTCGGGATCGAGCGCGCCCTTGATGGCCCGCATCACGGCAACGGCGGGATCGCCCAGCTGGATCGGCAGCCACTCCCGGCGCGCAGCGCCGATGCCGTGCTCGGCGGTCACGGTCCCGCCGAGATCCAGCGCGGCTCGGAAGATCTCATCCCGGACACGGTGCGTCAGCGCGGCGGCCTGCGGATCCTCCCGATCGAAGATGAGGTTCGGGTGGAGGTTGCCGTCGCCGGCGTGGCCGAAGGTCGCGCTGCGCACGCCGTGCGCGACCGTGATGCGCTCAATCGCTCGGAGAAGGTCGGGGACCCGTGCCCGCGGCACGCCGACGTCCTCCATTCGGACGGTACCCTGCCGCTCCAGCGCCCGGAGCGCCAGCCGCCGCGCCTGACGGAGCCAGTCCGCCTCACGGGCATCTGCCGCGCGCACCACGGACCGTCCACCGGCGGCCAGGCAGGCGGCCTCGGCGCCGTCGAGTTCAGCGGAGGCATGGGGACCCGGAGCATCCGATTCCACCATCAGCATCGCCGCCGCCTCCAGGTCGAGGCCGAGGTGATGCCAGTCCTCGACGGCCCGGATCGTCGCCCGGTCCATCAGCTCCAGGGTGACGGGTACGAGCCCGTCGGCCGTCATGCGGGCAACGGCGTCACCCGCGGCCTCGAGCGAATCGAAGAACACGAGCAACGTCGAGCGCGGACCCGGTGCGGGCCGAAGCCGGAGCGTGGCCTCCGTGATGATCCCGAGCGTGCCCTGGCTGCCCACGAACAGGTGCGTGAGGCTGTAGCCGGCGACGTCCTTGACGTTCCGGCCGCCGGTCCGGATCACCGTTCCATCGGCCAGCACGACCTCCAGTCCCAGGACCGCATCGCGGGTCTGGCCGTACTTGACGCAGCACAGGCCACCCGCGTTCGTGCCGAGATTGCCGCCGATGGTGCAGCTCTCATAGCTCGCCGGGTCCGGTGCGTAGAACAGGCCCCTGGCCGCCACGGCGGCCTTGAGGGCGGCATTGATGACGCCCGGCTGGGTGACCACGCACAGATTCGCCGCATCGATCTCGAGGATGCGATCCATGCGGGTCATGACGACGGTCAGGGCGCCTTCGATGCCGGCCGCACCACCGGACAGACCCGTCCCAGCACCGCGGGGCACGACTGCCACCCCATGCTCCGTGGCGAGACGGAGGAGTCCGGACACCTCCGCGGTATCGGACGGAAAGGCGACGGCGCCGGGCAGGCCGGCGTCGAGATACGCCGTCTCGTCGAGTCGGTACGACTCCCGGTCTCCCGCGTCGGTGAGCAGCCGCACCTGCGGCAGCGCATCCGCGACCGCGGCGAGGAGCGCGTCCAGCGCGGGCGGTCCGGTCCGGGCAATCATCCTGCGATGGTAGCCGCGCCTCGTCACCGGGGTCACGAAGCCGAAGCGCGCGGCGTCCTACGATCTCACCCATGACCAGCCACGCCGTCACGATCCTGGTCACCCTCGTGTTCCTGGTGGGCGCGTGCGCTCCGGCGCCGGCGTTGCCCGTCGTCTCGCCGTCGCCTCCCGGGCCATCGTCGGCTGCCCGATCCCAGGCTCCAACGCCCCGGCCGACGGCATCCCCGGCGCCATCCCCGGCGCCATCGCCGGCGGCGGTGAGCCCCTCGCCCGGGTCGGCCATCCTGCCCGGCTCGGTCGGCCGGGCGAGCATGGACATCGAGGCGACCTACGAGGTCGACCTCGCGGTCGCGGTCGGGACCGGCGCGGTCTCGGTGAGCGTCGTGATGGACCTGCGCAACGTTTCGGGCGGACCCATCGATCGCGTCGAGCTGAACACCGTGGCCGCCCGGCTCGGAGACATGAAGCTGCGCAGCACGACCGTGGACGGCCGGGCGGTCCAACCGGGGGTGGACGACCAGACCATCAGCGTACCGCTGGGGGGCCTGCTGCCGGAAGGCGCGTCCATCAAGCTGAGCCTGGCTTACGCGGCAACCCTTCAGGGTGACCTGCGGGGTTCCGACTGGCTCTTCAGCCGGGCCGGCGACACCATCGCGATGTATCGCTGGATCCCGTGGATCAGTCGCCCCGTCCCGTTCGATCGCCCAAATCACGGAGATCCCTTCGTCACCTCATCGAGCCCGCGCGTGCGCGTGCGCGTGACGACGGACGTTCCCATGGTCCTCGCATCGCCCGGCTCGAAGCCGAGCGTGAACGGGTTGACGGCGGCGTTCGAGGTGGCGAACGTTCGCGATGTCGCGATCGTGCTGGCCCCCGACTTCATCGAGAGCGCCGGGGATGCGGGCGGCATTCCGATTCGCGTCTACACACGGGCCGGCGGCCTGGATCGAGCCGCTGCCGTGGCGCAGGCCGTCCATGCCGTCGAGGGGATTGCCGGCCGGCTCGGCGTCGCGTATCCGTGGGAGGCCTTCACGGTCGCCGAGACCGCCGGCGGCTACGGCATGGAATCGCCCGGGCTGATCTGGATCCCGAGCCAGACGGCCCGGGCGAACCTCACCTACCTGGTGCATCACGAGACGGCACACCAGTGGTTCTACGGGCTCGTCGGCAACGACCAGCAGGGCGAGCCGTTCGCGGATGAGGCGGCCGCCGACCTCCTGGCCAGGACGGTCCTCGGCAGCCTGCGGGCGAGTCGCTGCGCCGACTCCCCACTCGATCGAGCCATCACGCGGTATTCGGCCGCCTGCTACTACGAGGTGATCTATATCCAGGGCGGGAACGTCCTCGACGACGTGCGGAGGCGCATGGGGAACGCCGCGTTCTGGGCCGCGATGCGCGGCTACCTGGACGACCGTCGGTTTGGGATCGGCGGAACGGAGGCACTCCTCAAGGCCCTGGCGGACGGCAGTGCCGTCGATCTTGGACCGCTCCTGCGAGCCCGGTTCCCGTCCCTCTACTGAGCCGGGATCAGCGGTCCCCGGGTCGCCGCCCGACGATCCACCAGGCCGCTGGAAACGCGGCCGCGGCGAGCGCGAGCTTCAGCGTCTCGACACCGACGAACGGCGTCAACCCATTCGCCACGGCCCAGTCGAGCGGCTGGCCGGTGCTGAGCGCGAGCCACGGAACGCCGATCGCGAAGATCGCGACGTCGCCGATCAGCATCGCGCCGACCGCCCCGCGGAGGTTGCGATCCCAGCCGAGTTCGGCGAGTCGACCGACGACCGCCCCGGCCAGGATGAACCCGACGAGGTAGCCGCCCGTTGCCCCCGAAACGATCTGCCAGCCGTGCTGGGCGTTCGCAAAGACCGGCAACCCGACGAGGCCGAGCAGCAGATACAGACCCGTGGCCGCGATCCCCCGACGGAAGCCCAGGGCACCGCCGGCCAGGAGCACCGCGAAGGTCTGCCCCGTGAAGGGAACGGGATTGCCCGGGATGAAGAAGCGCACCTGGGCGGCCCCGGCGATCAGGAGCGTCCCGAGGAGGATCAGCGCCAGGTGTCGAAGGCGCACGCCGATGCCTTCCGAGACGCGGATGGGAACCAGGAAGTCGGCAATCGTGATTCCGCGCTCGCCGACCGCCGAGCGGTCCAGCCGGGGCACCGAAATGGTCATCCAGTCCTCCAGACGCGGATCCGGGCCGCGCGAGCCGAGTCTAGCAGACCCGATTCGGACCTCAGGGGCGCGAATCCCCCGCCCTCATGGCACGGCTCCCGGCCCTCTCCGGCGCCTCCTGGCAGCGACGGCGATCAGCTGAACTTCAGGGCGCGAACGATCGACACGCTCGAGGCGAGGCGCGACGGGTAGTACGACGCAACGATCGAGCAGGCGACCCCAAGCACGGCCGCAGCGCCGATCGACGTCCACGGCAGGGCCGTCGCAACCTCCAGGTCGCCCGAGAAATACAGCAACACCGCACCGACACCCAGCCCGACGAGCGTACCGAGAATCGTACCGACCAGCCCGAGCAACAGCGCCTCGGTGACGACCATCCGGGACGCCTGTCGGCGCGTCATGCCGATCGCCCGGAGCACCCCGATCTCGCGGACGCGCTCGAGGACTCCCATGCCGAGGGTGTTGACGATGCCGAGTGCTGCGACAAGGAGGGCGATCAGCGCAAGCGCGTCGAAGAGGCCGAAGACGCGTCCGAGCGCCTCCGTCACGGCTCCCTCGATCCGGTCCAGGGGATTCGCCTCGAGGGCGAGCGTCCTCGCTGTCGTCTCGAGCTGGGTGCGGGACGTGGCGGGTGCGTCGGGTGCAAATCGGACGGCAAACACCTCCGCGCCGGTCACCCCGATCGGACCGGACGCGTCCGCCCAGCTGATGAGAATCGCCTCGCCGCCGCCGCTCGGAATCGATCGCTCCACGATGCCGGCGACTCGGAGGCCGAGCGTCGAGCCAGTGCCGAGGGCCAGGGCGATCGTATCGCCGGTGCGCAGGCCGAGGCGCTCCGCGACGGCCGACGGGATGATGGCGGTGCCTCCGGCGTCGAGGGCCTGGAGGGCGGTCGAGCGGTCCCCCTCGATGAACGTCAGCCGGCCGTCGGCGAGGAAATCGGACCCGACAATCGCCGCCGCGTCGATGCGCACGCCCTTGAACGCCAGGTCGAATGTCGCGATCGGCGACACGGAGCGGACGCCCGACACGGCAGCCAGGGCTTCCTGAACCCCCTCAGCCGCCGGTATGGGCCGAATGCTGGTCACCACTTCGTCGCCTGGTACGACATCCGCGAGCCATGCCGTCGCCCGTTCCCGCGCTGCCTGGGCGCTCCATCCGAGCGCGACCACCATGGCCAGGCCGATGACCAGCGCGCCCAGCGTCAAGGCGGTTCGGCTCCGATCCCGAGCCATGGACCCCCGGGCGAGACGCTCCTCCAGCCGCATCACGGACGACAGCGGAGCTCCGACGATGCGGGCCAGCGGCGGCAGGAGGAACGGCGTGGCAAGCGTCGCCGCGAGAAGCAGGCCGTACAGCGCCAGGGCACGGTCCGCGCCGGCAGCTCCGGCCGCCGGCGGCCACAGAAGGAGCGCCAGGATCGCGACCAGGCCGAGCACGGCCGTCAGCCAGACGAGTCGCCCTCGTCGAACGGCCGGAACGTCGAGCCGGGCCCGCAGCGCCTCGACGGGCGAAATCCGGGTTGCCCGAATCGCCGGCTCGATGGCGCCGGCCACGGTCACCCCGAGCCCGACGATGAAGGCGAGCGCCAGACTTGTTGCGCTGAGTCCGTCCACCTCGGCCGAAAAGCCCGTCAACGCGCGAACCGAGCCGGCCACGAGCAACCCGAGGCCGCCGCCGAATGCCAGCCCGAGGAGCGACCCGAGGGCGCCGAGGACACCGGCGCCCACCAGGACGAAGCCGAAGATCTGGCCGCGGGTCGCTCCTGCCGCCCGCAGCAGGCCGACTTCGCGGGCTCGCTCGCCCACGGTCATGGAGATCGTATTGATGATCAGGAAGGCGCCGACGAACAGCACGATGGCCGCCAGCCAGGCGATGGTCGTCTGGAAGTCGACGGTCGAGGACCGGAGGCCTGCGGCCAGGTCGGCGGGCGACGCCAGCACGTACGGCTCGGTGGTGATCCGGTCGGCCAGCCGGAGGGCAGCCGTCGCGACGGTCGTGCCGCTCGCGAGGCCGACGTCGACGCGCGTCACGCCGGACAGCCCGAAGACCTCGCGGGCGACATCGACCGGGATGATCACCGAACGACCGGCCGCATCGGCGACCGGCCCGGCACCCTCGAGGATTCCGACCACCCGCAGATGGGCCGGCGCGCCGACACCCTGGATCGTCAGCTCGCTTCCGATGCCGTAGCCGTCGGAAGCCGCGAGACGCTCCGTGATGATCGCCGCGGCTTCGCCGGCGCGGACCAGGGGCGCGCCGACGACAAGCTGCATCGGGTGCAGCGCGGCATACGGCGCAGGATCGATGCCGATGATCGTCACCGCTCCGGCAGCGGCACCAGGGGTCCCGGTCAGGAAGGTTCGGCGCTCAACCGTGGGTGCGGCCACCGTCACACCCTCCGTCGCCCGGATGGCCTCCACGGTCGCATCGGAGAGGCCCCGCTCCAGGAACGAGGAGACACGCAGGTCGGCAGTGCCGACCAGATCGCGAACCGTACGATCGATGGCCGCATCCAGGCCCGCGCCGAGGGTGAGCGAGGCCGAGAGCACGGCGACGCCGAGTGCGACGCCGAGGATCGTGAGGAACGAGCGCAGCGGCCGCGCAGCGACGGTTCGGGCCGCCAGCGTGGTCAGGCCCATGGCGGCCTACAGTCCGATCTGGGCAAGCCGCGTGATCAGCGGGGCCGCCGAATGGTCCGTCCTTCGGCCCAGGTTGATCTCATCCCGGATCTGGCCATCCCCGATCACCAGGACCCGGTCCGCGTATGCCGCAGCGCGCGCATCGTGGGTCACGAGGACGATCGTCTGGGCGGACTCCTCGCTCGTGCGCCACAGCGCGTCGAGAATCTCGCCGCCGGTCGTGTAGTCGAGATTGCCGGTCGGCTCGTCCGCCAGGAGGACCGATGGCCGTGTCACGAGCGCCCGGGCGACGGCCACCCGCTGCTGCTCGCCCTGCGAGAGCTGATCGGGTCGGTGGCGCTCCTTGCCGGTCAGTTCCACGAGGTTGATCACGTCACGGACGCGGTCCCTGAACTCCCCCCGATTGGCATCGTGGCCGGCGATCGTGAACGGGAGGGCAATGTTCTCCCGGACGCTCAGGAGCGGGATCAGGTTGAAGGCCTGGAATACGAACCCGCTGCGCTCGCGCCGGAGTCGGGTGGCCTCGTCATCCGAGAGCCGGCTGATGTCCCGACCTTCGAAGACGACCGTGCCGGTGGTGGGCCGGTCCAAACCGCCGAGCAACTGGAGGAGCGTGCTCTTGCCGGAACCCGAGGGACCCATCAGGGCGAGGAATTCGCCCGGCTGGACCGCCAGGGTCACGCCTCGAAGCGCCTCGACCCGCGTGGACCCGAGGTCGAACTGCTTGGTGAGGTCGTGCGCCTCGAGGATCGCGGGCATCGGGACTCCGAGATCGGTGAAGATGGTGGACGGCGCTGGCGGCAGTGTAGCGGGGCCGCCCGACAAATGGCGGCGGATCAGTGCCCGAAGTAGGCCCCCGCGACGTCACCGACGATGGTGTCCACCAGGTTGCCGGCAAAGGGCGCATCGATCACCTGGAGCGGAGGTGCCGTTCCTCCGGTGTCGCCCGGTGCGGACAGCGGGTCGGGGGTCTGTCTCGGCTCAGGCGAGGGTGCGGGCGGCCCGCCGGCCAGACCCGGCGAACGGGACCCGAGCGCGCCGAGCGATTCGGCTGGGTCCAGGGGCTCCGGAGTCGGCGACGGCGAGGCCGTCACCTCGGGCACAGGGCTGGCCGTCGGGAGCGGCGTGGCGCTGAGCACGGGCCTGACGGTGGCTGCGGGCGAGGTGGGTCGCGTGGTCGGTCTGGGCGTCGGCGCGGGGGTCACGACGGGCCTGGGCGTGGCGGTCGGCTTGGGGGTGGCCACGGGGGCGGAAGAACACTTGGTCGCGAAAAGGACCGTCCAGACATGCTTGGAGCCGGTTCCCTTGTACGCACCGATCCCGATCACCGTCCAGTTGCCGAGCATGACCGATCGGTGGGTCGCCGAGCCCAGGAACCCATCCTGGATGGTCTGGGTCGCGACGTCGTCGGGAAAGGTGTTCGTCCCGAGGTTTTCGCCGGCGGCGACGTAGCAGTAGCCGATTCGCTTGAGTTCGTCGAAAACCTTCTTGCCGTCGGGCGGGATCGAGTGACTGAAGTAGTTGCGATCGACCATGTCCTGGGAGCGCCATCGCGCCACGTTCGTCAGCGTCGCGTCCACGGTCAGCGAGTTGAGTCCGGCCGACGCCCGGGCCTGGTTCGTGAGCTGGATCAGGAGGGCCTCGTCCTCGGCCGAGAAGCTGTTGTCGCTCCACGCGAAGGCGAGGCCCGGCGTCGCGAACGTGAACAGCAGGGCGACGAACACGGCCACGAACCTGAGCGGCCGCCGGGTCGGGGCCGGCCTTCGATGTCGCTGCTGGATGGCGATCGTCATGTCCCTCGTCCCTGTTCGTTGCCTCGACCAGGCGGCCTCCACCGACCGGTCACCAGCGCAACGTAGGGGCGCGCGACGCGAAACGGCCCCCGCCCAAGGTCCCGGCGCTGCCCCGCGCGTGGTACCAGCGCCTGCACCCAACCACACCCCACCCCACGGATCCGATCACCGGGCGTTCGGGTACACTTCGCGGGCCCGCGATCCACCACCGGTGATCGCGCCGCGCATGGTGGCCTTAGCTCAACCGGCAGAGCAGCGGATTGTGGTTCCGCAGGTTATGGGTTCGACCCCCATAGGCCACCCCACCACCCCTCGTGACTGGATGGCGGAGATTCGATGACCAACGTTGCCTTCGGCGATTTCGACGCGCTGACCTTCGACTGCTACGGCACGCTGATCGACTGGGAAACCGGCATCCTGGCCGGGCTCCACGCAGCCCTCGATGGGCACGGCCTGGAGGTGCCGGACGATCGGCTTCTCGAGCAGTTCGCCGCCACCGAGGCGGCCCTGGAGGCGGGGCCGTACCAGCCCTATCGGGACATCCTGGCCGCGTGCCTGACCGAAATCGGTCGGACGCACGGGGTCGTGGTGTCCGGTGCGGAACGGGCTGCGTTCGGCGGATCGGTCGTCGATTGGCCGGCATTCACTGACTCGCCGGCGGCCCTGTCCGCCCTCACCCGGCGCTACCGGCTGGGGGTGCTGACGAATTGCGACGACGATCTGTTCGCCGCGTCCAATCGCCGGCTCGGCGTGGCCTTCGACTGGGTCATCACGGCCCAGCAGGCGCGCGGATACAAGCCGAGAATCGCCAATTTTGAGCTCGCGTTCGAGCGGATCGGGCTGCCCAGGGAGCGGATCCTCCATGTGGCCCAGAGCCTGTTCCACGATCACGCGCCGGCCAAGGCGCTTGGTCTGACCACCGTCTGGATCGATCGTCGTCGGGGCCGCCCCGGCTCCGGTGCCACGCCGCCGGCCGTGGTTGCACCCGATGTCGTCTACCCGGACATGGCCGCGTTCGCTGCGGCGGCAACCGGGGTCTGACTTCGGCCGGGTGTAGGATCCCGGGAGTCCGGAAACGGCACGTACGGGATCCGTCCACGTCCACGCTCATGCGCGGCGGGATGCAGGGGTCCGCGTTGTCGCCCGGTCGGAGGTACATCATGGCGACCGTCACGTTCGACAACGTGAGCAAGCGGTACGGCGAAATCTACGCCGTCCGCGACTTGTCCCTCGAGATCCGGGACGGTGAGTTCATGGTCCTCGTGGGACCATCGGGCTGCGGCAAGACCACCAGCCTGCGCATGATCGCCGGCCTCGAGGAGATTTCCGACGGCACGCTGCGCATCGGCGAGCGCGTCGTCAACGACGTCCCCGCGAAGGATCGCGACATCGCGATGGTCTTCCAGAGCTATGCCCTCTATCCGCATATGAGCGTCTGGGACAACATGGCGTTCGGGCTCAAGCTCCGCAAGGTGCCCAAGGCGGACGTCGAGCGGCGCGTGAACGACGCAGCCCGGATCCTCGGGCTGGAAACGCTGCTGGCCCGCAAACCGAAGGAACTGTCGGGTGGCCAGCGCCAGCGCGTGGCCCTCGGTCGAGCGATTGTTCGCGAGCCCGCGGTCTTCCTGATGGACGAGCCCCTCTCCAACCTTGATGCCAAGCTCCGCGTCCAGACCCGGGCCGAGATCGCTCGCCTTCACCAGCGGATGGGCACGACGTTCGTCTACGTCACCCACGACCAGGTGGAGGCGATGACGATGGGCAGCCGGATCGCGGTGATGAATGCCGGCGACCTCCAGCAGGTCGGCACGCCCCAGGAGCTGTACGACCATCCCAGGAACCGGTTCGTGGCCGGATTCATCGGCAGTCCGGCCATGAACTTTGCCTCGATCGAGTTCGCGGACGGCCAGCTCCGGGGCGACGGCCTTGCCATTGCGCTGCCCGGTCGGCTCAGAAAGGCCGTGGAGGCGTCCGGCTCACGGACGTTCGATGCGGGCTTCCGGCCCGAGCACCTCGAGATCGGGGGCGCCGGCGAGGGCCTGACGATCCACGCGACAGCCGACGTGGTCGAGTACCTCGGCAACGAGGAGCTGCTCCACGCCACGATCCCCGGCCACGACGGCGATGTCATCGCCCTGGTACCCGCAACGCACAACGTGAAACCCGGCGACACCGTTGATCTCCATCTGCCGGCGGATCGTCTGCACCTGTTCGACAGGGCGTCGGGCAGCGCCATCACTGCCGACGCCGCCTGATCCATTCGTGACCCGCGAGCACGTCGCCGGCGGCGACCCCCATCCCGCCGACGACCGGCTCCGCGAGACGGTCATTTCCTCGCGGACCGTGCATCGAGGCCACTACCTCGAGGTTCGCGTCGACGCCATCGCCACGCCGGATGGCGGCCGCAGCACCCGGGACGTCGTGGCGCATCCGGGTGCGGTCGCGATCGTGGCCCTCGACGCCGACGACGCGGTTCTCATGGTCCGCCAGTTTCGGCTGGCAGCCGGGAGAACGCTGCTGGAAATCCCCGCCGGGACGCTTGACCGGGTCGATGACGGTGGCGTCGAAGACCCGGACCTCGCCGCTCCGCGCGAACTCGAGGAGGAGACGGGCTTCCGGGCAGGGTCGTGGGAGCACCTCGGCGCATTCTGGACAGCGCCGGGCTTCGCCACCGAGCTCATGCACCTGTATCTCGCCCGTGAACTGGTACCGGCTCATGAGAACCGACTCCGGCCGGACGAAGACGAACGGCTGGAACTCCAGCGGGTCCCGTGGCGGGAAGCGGTCGCGATGGCGGAACGAGGCGAGATCGCCGATGCCAAATCCCTCGTGGGGCTCCTCCGTCTGGCCAGGATCATGGACGCGGCAGCGCCGCTCATCGGGCCCCAGGGAGCGCTGATGGTGACGGAAGAAACGCTGGCGGCAGCCATCGGGCGAGCGTGGCCCACGGGCCGGAATACACCTTCAAATCTGGTCCTGTCCGCTGCTTCGATCATGGCCGCGCTGCGGACCGACCCGTGATGTCCCCGGGTCTCAGGCGCGCCAGTCGTCCAGATTGATGCGCTGCAGCCGCGGACTCTCGGTCCGACCGGGAATACGGCCCCGTTTGGCGATTGGCCGGCCGTCGATCTCCTTGAGGTCGCCGGTGAAGTCGATCGGCGTCGCGCCGCTGATGTACGAGCCGACCGCAAACGAATCCACCGGCGCCGCCGCCTCCTTGAAGTAGCGGATCCGATCCGGCGTCAGGCCGCCCGAGACCACGATCTTCACCTTCCCGTGGCCGGCCTGATCCAGCCGCGCTCGGACCTCCGTCACGAGGTCGGCGGTCACGCGGCCGCGTTCGGACGGGGTGTCCAGGCGGATGCCGTACAACCGGTCCCCGAGCGCCTCCGCGACGCGGAGGGCTTCCTCCGCTTCGTCCCGGAACGTATCGACGAGCACGATCCTGGGCACGTCCTCGCCCATCTCCCGATCGAACGCGAGCGCGGCGTCGACCGTGTCGCCGATGATGAGGACCAGGGAGTGGGGCATCGTGCCGGTCGGGTTCAGGCCGGCAAGGCGCGCCCCGGCCGGCGTGGACGCACCGACACAGCCACCCACGATCGCTGCGTAGTCGAGCACGTCGACGATGTCCGGGTGCACGTGGCGCGCCCCGAACGAGATGACCGGCTCCGGCGACGCGGCCTGGACCACGTCCCGGGCTGCCGTCGCCCAGCCGGTGGACTGGGCGAGCATGCCGAGCATCGCGGTTTCGTACAGGCCGAAGGCGCGGTAGCGGCCGGTGATCCGGAGAACCACCTCCTTCGGCGCGATCTGGTCGCCGTCATGGAGGCTCTCGACGACGGTCTCCTTCGGATCGGCATCGGCCAGGACCGTGGCCAGGAGGGTCTTGGCCTCGTCGATCCCGCAGAGCACCGCGTCCTCGCGGGCGAACACCTCCATCACGACGACGGGGTCCAGGCCCTCGCGCTCCAGGATGCGTTCCGCCCGCGCGAAATAGACGTCCGCCGAGTCACCCGACAGGATCTCCCACGACGGGCGTGCTCTGTGGGTGGGCATCAGCCGCCGACGCCCCGTCGCCTGTCCCGCTCGCGCTTCATGAGCCCCACCGCTGAACGAGCCTCCCTTCGGGTCCAGCCGTTCGTCGGCCCTTCGCGACGTCCGCCGGCGGACCGCCCGCGAGTGTACCGCACGGTTCTGCCGGTTCCGTCGGCGGAACGCATCAGGGTCGACGACCGGCGATCCGCCGGCGACGCACCAACCACCAGAGCAGGACCACGACCGCGAAGGCGATCGTCGCGCCGCTGACGATACGACCGCGCCCGATGCCGGCCGCCGCCGCCCAACCCGATCGCGCCGCAGCCACGTGCTGCGCTGCCGCATCGAGGTCGCCGGCGGCGAAGGCCATCCGCGCGGCGGATACCTCGACCCCTGGATCGGTACCGATCCGTCCGATCCGGGACACGAGATCGGGTTCCGCGCGCTGGACGGCGAGGACATCGCGGAAGGCATCGATCACGGCCAGCTCGGTGAGCGCCTCGGCGGCGGCGGCCTGGACTCCCTGGCTGCCCTCGAACGCGCGACGCAGGGCATCCGGGGCCGTGAGCCCGACGGCTGCGGCGGCGCGGGCCACGTCGGCGCGCTGGGCGAGCACATCCATCGCCTCGTCCATCTGCCTCGTGGCGTCCTCGAACTGCCAGGTCCGCATGGCGTCGCGGATCGATCGCGGGAGCATCCATGGTGCCGCGGCCGCGACCGTCGCCTGGTAGCGAACGCGCGCCGCGGCCCGCGCGTCGAGGAGGGCCGCGTCGCCGATCCGCATGACCCACCGGCGCCAGAGCGCCTCGAACGATTGGCCCGAGCGCTCCTCCAGCAGGTCGAGGAGCGACCGCCAGTCCAGCGGTCCCATCCCGCGCTCGGGTGATGTCGCGGTGGCTTGCCCGCCGACCTCGATCGGCTGATAGGCGCCGGCTCCGCCGGCTGCGTCGAGCCAGACCGCCCGGAGCGCCTCGTCGCCCGCCCGGGCTGCGATGTTGCGGGCGAGCTGGAGTGATGCGGCATAGCCGAATTCGTCGTCTGCGTCGCCGACGACCCAGGCGTTCAACGGCACGCCGTTCGCGAGCGCGGCGGCGGTCATGGCGGGAGACCGCACGTCGACGCCGATCGCCTTGCCGGCTCGCTCCGCGTACAGGGCGGCGAACCCCTCGGCCGCCCATCGATCGGCGACGAGGGCCGCGTTGAACCAGGCGTGGGCCGCGCCGTGCAGGATCGCGGTTGGGTCGGCGGTGTACGGGACGTCGAGCCGACCCAGGGACGGATCGAAGGCCCCGCTGCCGTAACCGCCGGCCCCTCCGATCGCTCCTTCCGATCGGGCGATCGTCTCCCGCACCTCGAGCGTCGGGCCCATCAGCCAGTCGACGCCGATCGCCGCGCCGAGCGCCGGCAGGCCGCGCGCCAGGAGATCCGTCACCTGTCTGCGCCAATCGGGATCATCCGGCCAGGACCGCACGGTCAGGATCACGGTACGGGTACCGGCAGACGTCGAGCGTCGTCCGTCGAGAAGAACGCTCGGGCGATCCGCCACGACGTCGGCCACGAACGTCCCCGGCGTGGACAGCCGGTCACTGGCATAGACGATGTGGCCGTCGGCTTCCGTCGTGGGACCCGACAGCGGTCCGCGTCCGATGGACGCGACGTAGTCGGCCGGGAAGTGGACCCGAACGGAGGAGCCTGCCACGCCGTCCGTTCCAAAGGCCCAGGCCGTGAATTTCACGAGGGACGGCGAAATCCTGAGAGCTCGATCCGGAGCGCCGCCCGGGTCCGTGATGTCGAAGGTCAGGGCAAGCGCCATCGATTTGCCGGCCCCGAGCTGCGATCCGAACTTGAGCAGCAGGATCGTGCTGGTGGCCGTCCGGGAACTGACCGACACCGAGGGCTTCCCGGAACTCGCGGTCAGGAGCAGGTTCGTCGCGGACGGCAGGACGGCGAGATAGCCGCGATCGATGGAGTAACGGCGGGTCGCGGTATCGCGGAGCTGACTCGTGGCCGTGATGTCCACGGTCACCGCCACTCGATGTTCCTCGGGCAGGACGTTGTAGGTGGTGGTGGTCACCATCGTCAGGGACGGCGTCGCCGCCCGTGCGCCGGGTGGAGCCCAACCCACCATGGCGAGCACGACCATCGACGCGAGGCAGGACGCCATGCCCGTGCGGAACCGGGCTGCCGGTCTCACGTGTCGAACAGCTCCGGCAACCGCGGACGATATCGATCCAGGAGCGCCTGCGAGCGACGCTCGCGCGCCGCGTAGCCGACCGGCACGTGCCCGCCGATCCAGACCCAGGGCCGTGTCTCGTCGAACAGCCGATCGGCGATTCCGACGACACGGGCCAGGGCGAGGCCGAACTCGTCCGCATCCAGCCAGCGGTGCGGGATCTCCACCGAGAGGATGGGCCGACCGTCGTCGGCAAGCGAAAACTTCGCCAGCGGGAAGTCGTCATTCCAGCGGAGCAGGGCGCGATACGCCTTCCGCAGGCCGTCCCAGAGCGGCGGCGCGAGGTGCGCCCAGACGATCACCCCGGTCGCCGGGTCCAGGATCAGCGTGACCCGCAAATCCAGGCGACGATTGCCGTCGAGCACCACATCCCACGCCGTGACCCCGTCGCGATGGACGGAGTCGCCGGCGACGATGGCGAGGTCACGCAGCCAGGACGCGACGCTGTCCGAGGTCGCGACGGTTGAATCGGGCACGCCGGAAGTCTAGCCCGCCGCGCTCGTGGCCTTCTTCGGAGCGGGGTTGCGGGACTTCCCGGGGCCCGGTCCCACGGCGTCGACCGACCCACCGGTGGGCACGACCTTCTTGGTGAAGTCGGAGGCGCGGACGTTCCCTCCGATCCGCACGTTCCGGCCGATCCGGGCGCCACGAGGGATGACGCTCTGTTTCCCGACCACCGTGATGCCGGTGTTGAGGCGCGTCGGCTCCGCCTTGTTGGGCGGATCATCGGGGCCTTCACCCACGATGGCGCCGGGGCCCACGACGACCTCCTTGTCCAGGATGGCCCGGTCCACGACCGCGCGCGATCCGATCACCGAGTCGAACATCACGATCGAATCCCGAACGACGGCGCCCATCCCGACCCGGACACCCGGTGAAAGCACGCTGTTGACGACCGTCCCGTCGATGACACAGCCGTGGCTGATCAGGCTCCGGTGCACCTGCGCGGTCGGCCCGAGCTTCGCCGGAGCTCGTTCCTCGGACTTGGTGTGGACGACCCAGTCCTTGTCGTACAGGTCGAGCTCGGGCTGGTCGATGAGGAGTGCCATGTTGGCTTCCCAGTACGACTGGATGGTCCCGACATCCTGCCAGTAGCCGTTGAACCGGTAGCCGTACACCCGGGCGCCTGCATCGAGCATGGCCGGGATGACGTGCGATCCGAAATCGGTCAGCTCGTCGTCCAGCCAGCGAAGGAGTGACTTGCGGGAGAAGACGTACACGCCCATCGAGGCGAGGTCGCTCTTGGGCTGCTTCGGCTTCTCCTGCCATTCGATGATCCGGTCCGTGTCATCCATCGCGAGGATGCCCATCCGGGTGGCCTCGGCCAGGGGCACCCGGCGAACCGCGATCGTCACGTCGGCTCGCTTTCGGCGGTGCGCCGCGATGAACGGCTGGTAGTCCATCTTGTAGATGTGATCGCCGGCCAGAATGAGGACGATGTCGGCATCGGAGTGCTCCAGCACGCTTCGGTTGCGCAGCACGGCATCGGCCGTCCCGCGATACCACTCCGCGACCCGGCCCCGGGCGATGTAGGGCTGGAGGAGCTTCACGCCACCCCTGGTGCGGTCGAGGTCCCAGGGCCGGCCGAGGCCGATGTGATCGTTGAGGGATCGGGGGTTGTACTGGGTCAGGACCACGACGTCGTTGATGTCCGAGTTGACGCAGTTGGACAGGGTGAAATCGATGATCCGGTACTTCCCGCCGAATGGGACCGCCGGCTTCGCGCGCACCGACGACAGGATCGACAGGCGCTCACCCTCGCCACCGGCCAGAACCATCGCCAGCGTCCGCTTCACTGCGATCCTCCTCGGGGTCCACGGGCCGTGGCACCGAATTCGATCCTAGCACCCGCTCAGAGGAAGAGCCGCGGGTTGGTGAACGTGCCGTTGAACTCCACGCGCCAGTCGAGGTGGGGGCCCGTGGTTCGACCGGTCACGCCCACGTAGGCGATCACCTGCCCGGTCACGACGCGATCGCCGGCACGGACCACCGGCGGCTTCGGGTTGTTGTCGATGTGCGCGTACCACGTCACCAGGTTCTTGGCGTGGGCGATGATCACGATCCAGGCCTTCGGGTTCCGGTCGTACGGATTCGGACCGGCGAACAGGACCACTCCCGGGGCGGCCGCCCGGACCGGCGTGTACATCGGGGCGGCGATATCGATGCCGCGGTGGAAGTTGCGACAGTTCCCGAGGGGCGGCTCCCAGGCGAAACCCGTGCACCCGAACTCCTGGGTGATCCTGCCGGCCAGCGGCCAGTCCAGGGTGCCGTTGTAGATGGAGGGGATGGAGCCGCCGCGCGCGCGCTCGGCAACGAGCTTGTCAATCTTCTTCTGGAGGTCGGCCTCGGCCTTCTCGCTCGCCGCGATGGCGGCCGCGAGCTTCGTCTTGTCGGCGGCGATCTGGGCAAACGTCGCCTGCTGCGCCTCCAGGAGTCGCTTCGTCTCCTGCTCGAGCGTCGCGAGACGCGCCTGCGAGCCGGCAAGGGAGGCGAGCTGGGCCTTGAGCTGTTCGTGCTGGGCGTCGGCTGTGGCTCGGAGTGTTCCGACCTGCGTCCGCGTCGCCTCGACGGTTTGATGGAGGACCACGAGCACCTTCTGGTCGGCAACGATCTGCTCGGCCAGCTCGCGATCCTGTTGGGCGTAGTCAAGCTGGTAGGAGACCTCCGCGAGCACGTCGGTGAAGGTTTCACCGGACAGGAGCGTCTCCAGCAGCGAGGTGCGATCCGTTTCGTAGGCCTGCCGGATCCGATCCGCGAGGAGCGCCTTGCGGGCGGCCAGCTCGGCGAGCTTCCGGGATTCCCGCGCCTCGAGGTCGGCCATCTCCAGGTCGAGCTTGGCGACCTGGGTGTCGAGTGCCTCAACCTGCGCCTGCGCCGTCGCGACGGCCACCGTCGCCCGAACGACGTCGGCACGTACGGCCGCGAGGTCGGCGTTGATCTGGTTGAGCGACTGGCTGGTCGAGGCGAGCGTGGCCGTCAGCTCCTGCTGCTGCCTGGTGAGGCTCGCGACCTGCGCCTTCTGCTTCGCAACCTGCGCCTCGAGCGCCTTCTGGCGAGCGATCGCGTCGGACAGGGCGTCGGCAGAGACGGGAGCTACCGGAGCGGCGGCAAAGGCACCGCCGAGGAGGGTCGTCAGGACGAGGAGGAGCAGCACGCCGCGCCCGGGCCCACGTCGACCCGGCCGCGACCAGCCCCGCTGGTCAGGCGTTCGGCGGCGCATGAGTGGCGTCGTCATCGTGCGAACGATCTCCGTCAACGTGCTTGGCTGCGCGTTCGGCTCGCTCGCCGGGTGAGACCGCCGCTCCACGTTGGGCACCACGTTGGAACGACTACCGGCAACGGCGGCATGATACCGCACGATGTCACGGCGGCGTCGCGGCAACCCCGGCGAGTGGCTCGGCCGGCGTGCCGGGGCTCAGCGTCGGCGCGAGACGGTCAGCGCGAGACGGTCAGCGCGAGACGGTCAGCGCCCAGAGGGCGCCGATGATCAGGAACGGCCCGTACGGCAGGTAGCTCTTGAGGGTGATCCGACGCAGTGCCAGCAGGATCACGATGCCGATCGCGGCGGCGATCGCCCCGATGATCACCGTGGCGCCGAGCCGTGCCGCGCCGGAAACGAGCCCGACGCCGAACAGGAGCTTGAGGTCGCCGATGCCGATTGCTCCCGCCCCGAAGGGAATCGACACGAGGAACAGCAGGCCCGGGATCGCGACGGCGGCGATCGCGGCGAAGAGCAGGTCGCCCGGCGTCTGGACGAACGGCCCGAAACCGCCGACGAAGCCGACCAGCCCGTACACAGCGATCGGCAGCGTGATGACGTCGGGCAGGAGGCGCTGATCCAGGTCCGTGGCGAACAGGAGGATCAGGGCGAGCAGGAGGATCCCGAGGTAGGCCAATGCGACCGGCTCGGTCTCGAACCGGAGCACGAGCAGGGCCGGGCCGACGACGCCGGCCAGCACCACGGCGAGCGTCCGCCAGTCGACGGCGCGCGTGGAACCGTCGTCGTGCGCCGGCCAGCGGGCGCCGATCCGGTCCGCGGCAAACCCCCAGACGCCGCCGGCGACCGCGGCGACGATGAGGAGCGGGGTCATGGGCAGTGGATCAGACGGGCCGTCAGGCCGGCCTTGCGCCCGCCAGGGCGAGTTCGACGAGTGTCGCGTGGGATGCGCCCGTGGCGCCGCGGGCCGCAAACGGCTTGGTCTTGCGGAAGTACGCCGTCCCCGCGATATCGAGGTGGACCCACGGCCTGGTCACGAACTCGCGAAGGAACAGCGCGCTCTTGATGAGTCCGCCGTCCCCAGTCCCGCTGTTGACCATGTCGCCGTACCACGACTCCATGTCCGGCGACCAGTAGTCTTCGACCAGGGGCATCTGCCAGTAGCGCTCGCCGGCCCGTGAGCCGGCGCCCAGGACCTGGTCGGTCCATGCCTGGTCGTTGCCGAACGCGCCGGCAACCATGTCGCCGAGAGCGCGCGACACGGCACCCGTCAGGGTCGCCACGTCGACGAGGTGGGTCGCTCCCAGCTGCTCGGCGTACGTCATCGCATCGCCGAGGATCAGGCGCCCTTCGGCATCGGTGTTCGTGATGTCCACCCATTTCCCGTTCAGCGCCTTGACGAGATCGCCCGGTCGCGCGGAATGCGGGCCGGGCATGTTCTCGACTGCAGGCGCCACCGCGAGCAGGGGTGTGCCCGGGGCGAGGCGGGCGACCGTGGCGATGGCGGCGATCACCGTGCAGGCGCCGCTCTTGTCCATCTTCATCTCTTCCATCCCGCCGGCCGGCTTGATGCTGATGCCCCCGGAATCGAAGCACACGCCCTTGCCGACGAGGGCGAGGTGACGACCCAGGGCATCGTGCTCGCCGGCCTTGCCGGAGCGCAGCACGATCATCCGAGGCGGGTTGTCGCTGCCCCGTCCGACCGCCATGAACATCCCCATGCCCATCTCGGTCGCCCGCTCCGGCCCGATCACGTCGATCCACAGGCCGTGCTTCTCGGCGAAGGCCCAGGCCTCCTCGGCAAGCACCTCGGGGCTGACGTCGTTGGACGCCCGATTGGACAGGGTCCGCGCGATGTTGGATCCCTCGCCGATGATCTGTCCGCGGACGGCGGCCGTCGTGAGAGTCGCCACATCCGACCCGGTCGGCGCAATCAGGGTCAGCTCGTCGAGCACCGGCGGGGCCGTCCTGACGTTCTCGCGATAGATGGTGGCCGGGTCATACCCGCCCTCCACGACGCCTCGGGCCACGAGGGCGCTCACGACCTCCGCGTCGCCGCCCATGGCGGCAATCAGCGGCTCGAGCCAGATCGCCATGGTGGCGGCCTGCCGGCCGGCGAGGCGATGCAGCGCCGCCGCTGCGGCATGGACCACCGTCTCGCGATCCACGTTCACGGCAGGCCCGACGCTGAGCAGCAGGATGCGCCCGGCTCGAACATCGCCCGATGGGGCCAGGGCCGAGGTGAACTGTTTCGAACGCAGCTCACCGAAGACCTGCAGGGCCCGGATCTCACCCCGAGCCCGCCGATCAAGCTCGCCCAGCGGGCCGTCCCAGGCAGCTTCGCCCACGATCGGGACGACCAGGACGTCGGCGGGAATATCCCAGGGTTCGTCGACGGCGACGCGCAAACGCACGGATTCGGTACCTCCCGGAATGGCCGTCCCATGCACGATCGGGAGGGCCCACTGCATCGGAGGCGAGTGTACTTCAGGCCGGAGGCGCCCCCGGGTCCAGGTCGGACAGCGACGTCAGGCCCTGGATCGCCAGCGTCAGGCGGGCCCTCGCCTGCTCGATCGCAATCACCGCCTGGTTGAGCCCGCCCCGGCCGATGTCGGCCAGGATCACCACCAGGCCGCGCGTATCCGGCGGCAGGTTCGCGCGGGCCAGGCTCTCCTCGCGATAGGCCGCGCGCACGGCGTCGTCGATGGCGCCGCCGGAATCGCGCAGTGCGCCGTACAGGGCGATCAGCGCCTCGTCATACCGGCGGTTGCGGCGCAGCCATTCGTCGAGCGTCGAGACATCGGTCGTGTTGACCAGGCGATCCCTGATGACCACGGCGGCATCGAGCCGCGCAATGGCCGCGTCGAGGGTGGCGAGGGCCCCGGCGTAGTCGGCCGCGCGCCCCTGGGCGGCCGCCGAGCCGACCGTCGTGTCGTGGGCGACCAGGAGCCCGATCAGGGCAGAAGCCTGCAGGCTGCCACTGGTCAGCGTGGTCCAGGACCGGGCAAGCCCCTGCGTGGCGTCCAGCGCGGAGAGCAGCCCGGCCCGCCGGGCCAGGACGTCGGCTCCATAGCGGAGCACGTCGACGGCCCGCGCCCCGGGCAGCGCGGCCAGCTCTGCCCGGAGGGTCGATGCATCGCTTTCGATCCTGGTGACCAGCAGGGAGCCTTCCGCGAGCGCATCTTCGAACGGAGCCTGATCGTCGGAGGTCAGCGACCCGATGGCGCCGCGAGCGAGGACCACCAGCCGGTCCGTCTGAGCGGCGATTGCCGAGAGCTCGGCCTGCGAACCATTCAGGACCTTGCCGAGCTGCGAGTCGCCCTGCCAGGTGAGCTCGGCCCGGGCTGCCGTTCCGGGCGGGTGCGCCCAGAGCGCAACGATTCCGGCACTCCCGAGGGCGATCGCGAGCAGGAGCGCGGCGAAGCCGATCGCGACGCCGGCGCGACGGACGGCACGCAGGACTCGCTGAACGCGGCTCATGGGGGGAGCGTAGCCGCTTCGACGCCGGCCCGCGACGGCATTCCTGCCTCGAGGAATCGGCGTTTCCGCGCCGATCCAGCCGACCTGGCCGCCCGCAGCGCCGATCTGGCGGCGGGGCTCCGACCTGGCGGCGCGGCCTGCCGACCTGGCGACCCGACGAGCCGCGCCGATCTGGCGACCTGGCGACCCGCCCCGATCCGGTCTCGCGCCCGCCGGGTAGGATCGCGCCATGCACGACGCCATCCTTCACCGACCGACCCACCGCGGAGCCCGCCGGCATGCATGACCCGAGGGAGGCCGTTCGGGGTCCCTTCGCCGGCGCGGGTCCGATGCCGGACTGGACCGCTCGCCTCATCCAGCGCATGCCCAAGGCAGAACTCCATCTCCACCTGGACGGATCCCTCCGGGTGGACACGGCCCTCGACATCGCGGGATCCCGGGGGGTCGACGCCCCGACGACGTGGGCCGGCATGAGCGGCGTCCTGGTCGGGCCGCCGCGCTCGCCGGACCAGGCGGACCTGCTCAAGGCCTTCGACCTGCCCATCGCCCTGATGCAGGACGCGGACGCCCTGGAGCGGATCACCGCCGAACTTGTCGAGGACAAGGCTTCGGACAACGTGCGCTACATGGAGATTCGATGGGGACCGCTCCTTCACGTCACGGGCGGGCTGCCACTGGCTGAGGGCATCGATGCCGTCGTGTCCGGGGCGGCGCGAGCTGCCGCGGCCACGGGCAGCACGGTCCGGCTGATCTGCACCGCGCTTCGATCGCACGATCCCGACGCCAACGTGGCCCTCGCGGAGACCGCCGCCCGGTTCATCGATCGAGGGCTCATCGGGTGGGATCTTGCCGGTCCGGAGCAACGCTTCCCGGACCCGATGTCCAACGTCCGCGCCTTCGAGGCCGCTCGTGCCGGGGGGCTTCGGATCACCCTCCACGCAGGCGAATGGGGTGGCGCACCACAGGTGCGTCGGGCACTGGCGATGAATCCGGAACGCATCGCGCACGGTCCGGGTGCGGCCGACGATCGGCCGCTCATGGCAGAACTGCGCGAGCGCGGTATCTGCCTGGACCTGTGCCCCACCTCCAACGCACAGGCCACCATCGTCCCGTCGGTCGCCGAACATCCCCTGGCGCGCCTTCACCGGGCCGGCAATCCGGTCACGCTCAACACGGACGATCTGACGGTCAGCGACCTGACGCTCTCGGAGGAGTACCGGAACGCCGTCGAGCGGATCGGCCTTTCGCTCCCCGAGCTCTGGGCGATCGATCGCCTTGCGCTCGATGTGGCATTTGCCGACGCGGCCACACTGGCTCCGCTCCGCGCCTCGTTCGATTCGTGGGCTGCGGGGATCCCGGAGCTGAACGCGTAGGCGCTCGAACGCTGGCAGGGTGGCGCCCGGGGACGGCCCAGCTCCTGGCTACCGACCGGCGGCCAATTGCTCCAGAACCCTCGCCAGCCCGGCGGCGTCCTCGGCAATCGCGGTCGGTCGTCGATCCTCCGGGAGCGCCTCGGCCTCGGCGCGCGTCGAGACCCCGGTGAGCATCAGCACGCTCCGCGCGCCGATGGCGATCGCGGCCGAGATGTCCGTGAGCAGGCCGTCCCCGATGACCACGGCGCTGCGCGGATCCGCGCCCACGGCGTGGGCGGCCTCCTCGAGCAGCAGCGGCTCGGGCTTGCCGATCACGAGCGGCGAGATTCCGCCGGCCGTCTCGAGCGCGGCGATGACGCTGCCGGCACCGGGTCGCAGGCCGCGCTCGGTCGGATACATCGGGTCCCGGTTCGTGGCGATGAACCTGGCGCCGGCTCGAATGCAGTCCACCGCCACGGCGAGGCGAAGGTAGGTCAGCTGCGGATCCAGCCCGGCCACCACCGCGTCGGGGTGTCCTGCCGCGGCCCAGCCATCGAGGCCCTCCTTGGCCATCCGCTCGGCGGCATAGGCCGAACCGACGACATCGAGCCCGACGTCCCGCAGCTCCCGATCCAGCCCGGAGGCACCCACGGTCAAGACCCGCCGAATGTGCGGCTCTCGTTCAACGATGTACAGCGCGGTCGCGCGTGGCGCGCTGACGACACGATCGGCGGTCACGGGCGCTCCAAGCGCTGCCAGCCGGGTAACGTAATCGGCGCGGTAATGCATGGAGTTGTTCGTGACGTACACGACATCGTCGCCGGCGGCCACCCGCTCGGACAGCAGGGCGGCCACACCGGGTACGGGATCGGTGCCTCGGTAGACGACGCCGTCGAGATCAACGAGAAGAAGCATGGAAGCCGATGCTAGCCGGTAGCATGGGTCCATGCCGCCGATCTCCCGCCGAGCCGCCGTCCCGTGGGGCAATCGCATGGTCGTGGTCGAGGACGCTCCCAGGATCCGGAGCGCCGTCCGGCCGCTCGGCGTCCGGGCATGACCCGTCGAGCGCATCGTCCCATGCCCGCACCAAGCCCCGGCGCGGCGGCGACGGCCGATCCGATGGCCGGTGTGGAGCGCGTCTTCATCGACGGTTCAAACCTGCTGTTCGCCCTGGGGCGAGGTCCGGTACGCGAGCGAGGAGCCGCCCTGACCGACGGCCCCCCCGTCCCGGCCGGCGCGGTCATCGGCCGGCTCCGCGCCGCGTTTCCGCCGTCGGTCAGCGTCGAGCTGGTGTTCGATGGCCGCGCAACGGGCGGCGTGGCCGGCCGGCTCGCCACCGGCCTGCGCGTGTCCTACTCGGGGCGCGAAACGGCGGATCGCCTGATCGATGAGGGTGTCCTGGCCCAGCTCCACGCCGACGGGCCGGCCGGGACGTGGGGCATCCTCGTGGTCACCGATGACCGCGGGCTGCGGAACCTGGTGCAATCCAAGGGTGCCCGGGTGGCCGGGACGGCCTGGCTCGCCCGCCGAATCGGACAGGCCTTCGAGGACCGACCCCAACGGGGCGGCCCCGCCCGCGGTCGTCAAGCCGTCCCCGGACCCAGGGCCGGCACGACCATTGGCCATCGACGGGCGCCGCGCACGCCGAATGCCCAGGACCGCGATTGACCCTGACTGCTAGGATTTCGCCGTGATTGAAGCCCTCCAGCAGGCGTGGCACGGGTTCCTCGGGGCGATCTCGGGAATCGTCATTCCCGACTGGGGCGCCCTCATCGGTCTGCTGCCGGTTTTCCTCCTGGTCGGTGTGGTCGGGCCGCTCGTCTCGCTCCTGGCCCTCGGCTGGTTCATCTACGTCGTTCGCGCGCCGCGCGCGAAGCTGTCGATCATCGAGGGCCCCGTCGTTGCCGCGATCGAGGACGGACAGGCCGTCTACCCCGCCGGTGAGCCGTACTGCCCCACGGATCAGCTCGTCTATCCGTTCGGGGTCACACGCTGCGATACCTGTGGCCGCGAGCTCCTTGTTCGCTGCCCGAAATGCGAGGCCGGTCGACAGGCCAGGGTGGATACGTGCGGCAACTGCGGCCTGGTCCTCAGGATCGAGAATCGCGGACGGGCGCTCCGCCCGGCCGGGCCACCTTCGGGAGGCGCAGCCGCCGCCTGACGCGGCGATTCGGCCGCCGGCCATGCGCTTCGGCCGGCCCCAGACACCTACCTGATCGGGAACCAGGGCCAGCGTCCCGACGTCGCGGAGAAAGTCATGGAATTGGTCTCGCAGCTGCTGTTCACCATCGGCACGGTCATTCTCGCGGTCGGCTTTGCCGCCCACATCGGACATGCCGTGCTCCTGGCCAACGGCCGTCGTGCCGTCGCCGCGCTGGCGTCGCTCGCCCCCAGGCCGTCGGAGGCCGCCTGGGCCGGTGTGGCCACCGGATCGTTCGTCCAGGCCCGGGCCGCCGCGACGTCGTCCGGTCCTCCCCCGTTTGCCGCCGGGAGCGCACTTTCCGGCGCCGCGTACGGGCTCGCGGTCCTCGCGTTCACCTCGATGGCCGGGTCCCTGCTCCTCCGCGCGATCGTGGTCGGTCGCGGGCCTTACGGCAACATGTTCGAGTTCACGGTCGCGTTCGCAGCCTCGATCCTCGGCGGGTACCTGGTCCTGTCCCGCCGCTATCCCATCCGATCCATCGGCTTCGTGCCGACCGGCGTCGCCCTCGGACTCGCGCTGTACGCCTCGTCGCTGCCGTCGCAGATCGTGCCACTGGTGCCGGCGCTGCAGAACGCCCCGCTGCTCACGATCCACGTCGGGATGGCGATGCTCAGCTACGGGATCTTTGCCACGTCGTTCGGGGCCGGGATCGGCTACCTCATCCAGGGTCGCGAGGACCGGTTCTCCTGGCTGCCGTCGCATCGCGTCCTCGATGAGGTCGCCTATCGAGCCGTGATCATCGGGTTCCCGATCTTCGCGACCATGATCATCCTCGGGTCGTGGTGGGCCTCGATCGCCTGGTCCCGCTACTGGGGCTGGGACCCGAAGGAAACCGCGGCGCTCGTGACCTGGCTCATCTACGCGATCTATCTCCACGCGCGCAACCAGCGGTCGTGGGCCGGGCGGCCCGCGGCGATCCTGCTGGTCGTCGGGTTCTTCATGGTCCTGGTGACCTACTCGGGCTCGCTCTGGTTCAGCGGGCTGCACGCGTATTCCGGGCTGTAGCCAGACCCGCGGGGCGTTAGCCGGCGGCGCGGGCGCGTGACCCGCGGCGGGCCATGACCCCGCGGCAGTGGCGCGAGCCGGCGGCGCGGCGCTTGACCGGCGGCGTCGGTGCGTGACCCGCGGCGCGGCGCTTGACCCGCGGCGCGCCGTATCCTGAACCACGATGACCCTGGTTCTCGACGGACTCACGAAACGGTTCGGGCCCATCACGGCCCTCGACGGTGTCTCCTTCAGCGTTGAGCGCGGCCAGGTCTTCGGGTTCCTCGGCGCGAACGGGGCGGGCAAGACCACCACGATGCGAATCGTCCTGGACATCCTCCGTCCGGACGGCGGCACGGTCACGTGGAACGGAATACCCGCCACCGATGTGCCGCGCCGGACGTGGGGCTACCTGCCCGAGGAGCGCGGCCTGTACCCCCGCCTGGAGGTCCTGGAGCAGCTGGTCTTCTTTGCGTCCCTGTACGCCATCCCCCGCCGCGAAGCGGCCGCTCGGGCTCGGGAGTGGCTCGCCCGGTTCCGCATTCCGGACTACGAGCGACGGCGCGCCGAGGAGCTGTCCAAGGGCAACCAGCAGAAGGTCCAGTTGATCGCCGCCATCCTCCACGAGCCCGAGGTCGTGATCATGGATGAACCGTTCGTCGGACTCGACCCGGTCAACGTGTCACTCCTCAAGGAGGCGTTCGAGGAGATGCGACAGCGCGGCACGACACTCGTCTTTTCGACCCACCAGATGGAAATGGTCGAAGAACTGTGCGAGGCCGTCGCCATCATCGATCGCGGGAAGCTGGTGCTGGGCGGTCCGATCCGGGACGTCAAGCGTGCCAGCGGACGGCAGATCGTCCGGCTCGGCGTCGAGGGCAATGCCGAATTGCCGTGGCTCGGCGACCTCGAGGGCGTCACGGTGGTCCGGCCCGGTCGGGACTTCGTGGAGCTGGATGTGGCTCGCGGTCACGATCCCCAGGAGGTGCTGGGCGCGGCGATCGCGCGGGGCGAACGCGTGACGCAGTTTCTCATTGCCGACCCGTCGATCGAGCAGATCTTCATCGAGCGGGTCGGGCGGGCTCCGTCCGAGGAGCACCATCTCGCCGAGGCGCCATGATGAACGAGCTCGCCCCAATGAACGAGCTGGTCCCGTGAGGCCGTCGCCGGCCGACACCCTCCGCAACATCGGTGCGGTCGCGCGGCGCGAGTTCGTCTGGCGTGGCCGGACCCGGACCTTCCGCCTGACGACCGCCCTGCTGGTGCTGGTGGGCATCGGGCTGGCCCTCGCGCCGGTGATCATCCGATTCATCGACCGCGGCAGCGCCGGCGACCGGATCGAGGTCTTCGTCGGTGACTCGCAACCCGGCGTGGACGTCCCCCTCGCGCTTGGTCTCCTCCTGAATGCGCCGATCCCCGGGCTCCCGGCGAACGGCGCTGGCGCGTCGGCCTATCGGGTCGAGGTGGCGGCGACCATCGAGGCAGGCCGCGCCGACGTCATCGACGGGTCGGCCGCCGCGCTGCTCGCGGTCGATCGAGCGCCGGCCGGCGACCTTGCCTTCACGCTCTATTCGAAGGACGGGATCCTGTCTCGAAACAACCTGATCATCCAGCAGGCGGTCAGTTCGATCGCGATCCAGGACCGGCTCCAGCGAGCCGGGCTCTCCCCGGGTGATCAGGCGGCCCTGTTCGCGCCACCGGCGTTCGTGCTGGAACCGGCCGACCCGAACGCCGCGACCAACGGGCCGACCTCGGGCGAAGCGTATGTGAGCTCGTTTGCCATCGGATTCGCGCTCTCGATCCTGCTCTTCATGGCGATCATCCTGTACGCCCAGTGGGTCGCCTTCAGCGTGGCTGAGGAGAAGAACAGCCGGGTCATGGAGGTCGTCCTCGCCGCCGCAACCCCGTTCCAGCTGCTCAGCGGCAAGGTCGTGGGCGTTGGCGGACTGGCGCTCGTGCAGTACCTCATCGTGCTCGTGCCATCGGCCATCGCCCTGGTCCTGCAGGACCGCATCGCGGCGCTCATCTTCGGCGGGCCCGCGATGGTCGGGCTGCCACAGGGCCTGTCCCTCGCGCTGCTCGCGGTCTTCGGGGTGATGTTCGTGCTCGGGTTCACCCTGTATGCCGTGCTGTACGCGGGTGCCGCATCCCTCGTGAGTCGGCAGGAGGATGTCAATCAGATCGTGGCGCCGCTGACCTTGCTCTCCGTCGGAGGGTACATGGTCGCCTCGTATGCCGGGACGGGCCTGATCCCGATCGATTCGCCCCTGGTCATCGTGCTCTCGTTCATCCCGTTCTTCAGCCCGTACCTCATGCTCACTCGACTGAGCCAGGGCGCAGCCTCGCCGGTCGACGCGCTCGTCTCGATCCTGCTGCTGGTGATCTTCATCCCGATCGCGCTGTGGGTTGCCGCACGCCTTTACCGTTCCGGCGTCCTCCTCTACGGGCAGCGGCCCACCCCTCGGACCCTCCTCCGAGCCCTCCGCGGCGGCTGACGCCCATCCCGCGGCGCGTTGGGCGTCGAATGCGGGCCCTGGGCGGGGCGGGCACGAGCGCCAATCGGACGCGGGCCGGTGCCGGGGCGGGGCCCGGGGCGGGCGGAGCATCGGACGCGGGCCGGTGCCGGGGCGGGGGCGGGGGCCGGGGCGGGCGGAGCATCGGACGCGTTGTGTCCAACCGACATCACGAAGGGTTGAGGCCAGGTCGCCGGCCAGGTCGCGCGCGGCTAGAGGCGCCCACCACTCGCCCAGGTCGCCGGTCCCTGCAAGGCTGTGTTCATCGGGCGGGCTGACCAGTAGTCTTCGTGCTCGAAACGGCCGATGCACGCGCAACCACGCCCGCGTTACCCGGCGCGCGATGCCCCGGGACCCGGCGGGGCGTCGAAAGACTTGTCCTGGGCCTGCCGTGATGTTGGTCTGACACAACCACGATGGCCCGGACCCATTCGCTCGGGCTGGCGAGCCACGGCCAGAAGTGTCGACCGTCGTGCGGAAGGGCAGATCTGATGAGACCCGCATGCGCCTCGATCCGCCGTCGGTTCGTGCGGCCCTCCGCGACCACGAGACATGCCGATACCGTCTTGGCCCGCCAACCCAGGTCGAACCCTATCTCCCGCGCAAGCCTGACCTTGCGGTCGAAGGTTCCGAGGAGTTCCCCGACGTCCACGATCTCGGTCTTGAGCTCGATGACCACGAGGGAGCGCGACCCTGCATGCCAGGCAAGGAGGTCGATGATGCCGCGCTCGCCGTAGATTGAGAACGAAACCTCGGGACGAACCTCCCAGCCCCCGATCGTGCGCAGGCGCTGAACGCACACCTCGGCGAGGGCCGCATGGCGAGCGTTGACGAGCCGATCGAGGTCCCCGCCGCGCCAGCGAGGCACGATGTCCACGCGAATCTCCAGGGTCGAGGCGACCGCCCGAAGCGCCGCGATCGTGACCGCGTCGAGATGGCCGTGCTCGATCCGCGACACCGTCATGTCCGACACCCTTGATCTGGCGGCCACATCCGCCTGGCGAAGGCCGAGTCGGATCCGCACGCTGCGTACTCGCGTCCCGAAGACGATGTCCTGCATCAGAGGAGTCTGACCTTCGAGCCATATGCGGCGCTTACCGCGGCATCACGCCGGATCGCCGACGTTCCAGTTCCCGCCACGGGCCGCCGCCACGGGCCGGCCGCCGACGTTCCTGTTGCCGCCGCCACGGCCGCGCCGCCACGTTGGGCCCGACCCGCCCCGCCACCGGCCGCCGCCACGGGCCGCCGCCGCGGGCCGCCGCCCCCGTCACCTGGGCGCGGCCGTTCAGGAGCCGCGGGCATGGAAATCGATCAGGTGTTCGTTGTCATCCCGTATCGAGGACCTCCCTTCCTGGGCGCAACTCGGCCAACACCGTGGACAAGCCGGCTGGCGCAGTGGATGAATCCGGTCGGGACGTGGAAACATTCGGGTCCCAGGTGGATAAAGTCGTGCCCGCGTCGCGGCCGCAACATGGGTGAACCGGAGCCGACTCGGGCGAGACCTCGCGTTTGCCACCTACACCACATGTAGCGCATGGCCCCCAATGGCAACCACTACATCTTGTGTTTTTGGGCTTGACCGGCACCGCCTCGCGGCGTACTGTTTGCAGGTCGCTCGATCGTCGCCGTCCAGCCCCAGTCCGGCCGCCAACGGAGTCACCCAGGTCGCAAGACCCGGGTCCCGTCGGGTGCCCCAGCCGGAGTCGAGGCCCACGACACGACCGGACGCAGGGGGTTCGTTCGCAGCTACTGGCGGCGCCGCTCAGCGGCGAGCCGTCGGCACGAGGACAGACCCCCGGATGAATGTCGGCAGATTGCCGTCGTGGACCCGCCCACGGTCCTGACGGTCCACTGCAGCAACCGGGCCCACCCAGGGAACCGGAAGAAGCGGATCCCGCCGCGACGCCACGCAAGGACGGCGTCACGAGCGGAGAAGGCGAACCGACCGGCGGCAGCACCGTCGGCGGGGATGGAGGAGAGAAAGCAATGGCCCGAGCCGAGAGCGCGCCCGTTCCCGTGATGTCCGGCGGGGACACGATCACCGGCGCCGCCAATCCCGCTGCTGCGGGCACCAGGCGGGGCGGCGGCAAGAAGCCCCGGGTCCTCGGCGGCGCTTGGGGCGCCTCCTTCACCGGCGAAGGCGCGAAGGGCCTGTCCTGGCCGCGCCGGAACACCACCCTGGGCGTCCATCCCTACGACGAGATCGAATGGGAGATGCGCACGGCCGGCATCGCCAACGAGAGCGGCAAGAGCGTCTTCGAGCAGAAGGACGTCGAGGTCCCGAAGTCGTGGAGCCAGCTCGCCACGAACGTCGTCGTGTCCAAGTACTTCCGCGGGCACGTGGGCACGCCGGAGCGGGAGACCAGCGTTCGCCAACTCATTGACCGCGTCGTCAACACCATCGCAGCCTGGGCGGAGACCCAGCGCTACTTCGCGACGGACGAGGACCTTGCCTCGTTCAAGGACGAGCTGACTCACCTCCTCGTCAACCAGAAGATGGCGTTCAACTCGCCGGTCTGGTTCAACGTGGGCGTCGAGCCGAAGCCCCAGTGCTCGGCCTGCTTCATCAACTCGGTCCAGGACAACATGGGCTCGATCATGGACCTCGCCAAGACCGAGGCCATGCTCTTCAAATTCGGCAGCGGCGCGGGCAGCAACCTGTCCCCCATCCGCTCGGCCCGCGAGAAGATGACCGGCGGCGGCACGGCCTCCGGTCCCGTGAGCTTCATGAAGGGCTACGACGCGTTCGCGGGCGTCGTGAAGTCGGGCGGCAAGACGCGCCGCGCGGCCAAGATGGTCATCCTGGATGCCGATCACCCGGATGTCCTCGACTTCATCGATTCCAAGATGCTCGAGGAGAAGAAGGCCTGGGCCCTCATCGAGCAGGGCTACGACCCGAGCTTCACCGGCGAGGCCTACGCGAGCGTCTTCTTCCAGAACGCCAACCACTCCGTCCGGGTGACCGACGAGTTCATGAACGCCGTCGTCGAGGATGGCGAGTGGACCACCCACGCCGTGGTGGACGGGGCCCCCATGGGCACGTACAAGGCGCGGGACATCTTCCGCCGCATGGCCGATGCCGCCCACCTGTGCGGCGATCCCGGCATCCAGTACGACTCCACCATCAACGACTGGCACACGTCCGCGAACACGGACCGGATCTACGCATCCAACCCGTGCTCCGAGTACATGTTCCTGAACGACACGGCCTGCAACCTGGCCAGCCTCAACCTCATGAAGTTCGTCCGGGAAGACGGCGAGTTCGATGTCGAGGCCTACCGCTACGCGGCGCGTCTCACCATCACCGCCCAGGAAATCCTCGTCGACAACGCGTCCTACCCGACCCCGCGGATCGAGGAGAACTCGCACAAGTTCCGGCCGCTCGGCCTGGGCTACGCCAACCTCGGGGCGCTGCTCATGAGCCGCGGCCTGGCCTACGACTCCGATGAGGGGCGCAACTTCGCGGCCGGACTCACGGCGATCATGCACGGCGAGGCGTACCGCCAGTCGAGCGTCGTGGCCCGGGACCACGGCGGCCCGTTCCTCAAGTACGACGAGAACCGCGAGCCCTTCCTGCGGGTCATCCGCAAGCACAGGGACGCGGCCTACCAGTTGACCGAACTCGGGGTCCCGCAGGACATCCTCGACGCCGCCCGGCTCGTCTTCGACGAGGCCCTCGAACTCGGCACGGTCAATGGCTACCGCAACGCCCAGGTGACCGTGCTGGCGCCCACGGGCACCATCGCCTTCATGATGGATTGCGATACCACCGGCGTGGAGCCGGACATCGCGCTGATCAAGTACAAGAAGCTGGTCGGCGAGGGCTTCCTCAAGATCGTCAACCAGACGGTCCCGAGCGCCCTCCGCAAGCTCGGCTACGCGCCGAACGACGTCGAGGCCATCCTCGAATACCTGACCGAGCACGAGACCATCGAGGGTGCGCCGAACCTGAAGCCCGAGCACCTGCCGGTCTTCGACTGCGCGTTCAAGCCCCAGAACGGCGTGCGGTCCATCCACTACATGGGCCACATCCGGATGATGGGCGCGATCCAGCCGTTCATCTCCGGTGCCATCAGCAAGACCGTGAACATGCCCGAGGCCGCCACGGCCGAGGAGATCGAACAGGTCTACCTGGAGGGCTGGAAGCAGGGCCTCAAGGCGATCGCGATCTACCGCGACAACAGCAAGCGATCCCAGCCCCTCAGCACCGGCAAGAAGAAGGACGGCGACGCCGCCGAGACCGTCGACTCCGCCGTGGTCGAGCAGCTGAAGAAGCAGCTGGCCATCGCCCAGGCCGAGGCGGTCAAGCCGCACCGGCGCCGCCTCCCGGCGGAGCGGTCGGCGGTCACCCATCGCTTCGACATCGCCGGTCACGAGGGCTACATCACGGTTGGCCTCTACCCGGACGGCCAGCCCGGCGAGATCTTCCTGAAGATGGCCAAGGAGGGGTCCACGGTCTCCGGGCTCATGGACACCTTCGCGACCACCGTCAGCGTGGCACTCCAGTACGGCGTGCCGCTCAAGGACCTGGTCAACAAGTTCGCCCACGTCCGGTTCGAGCCGAGTGGGTTCACGGGCAACCAGGAAATCCCGATTGCCAAGTCCCTGGTGGATTACATCTTCCGGTGGCTCGGCAGCCGGTTCCTGTCCGATGACGACAAGGCGAATCTGGGGCTGATCGATCGGAGCTCGTACGGGGAGTCGCCGACCGGAGCCGGCTTGGCACCGGCTGGCCTCGCCGAAGCTTCGCCCGGCGCTGTTGGCGCCGAGCGGCTCGGCCAGCCGGCGCCTGCACCAGCCCCGGTCGTGGAACCTGCACCCGCGCCGGCGGCCGATGCGCCCAAGGCAAGCGCTGTCGCCGTCAGCGAGGTTGCGGCGGAGGTGGGGAAGGTTGCCGACCTCGCCGTGATCGCCACCAATGGCCATGCGAATGGGCACGCTGCGAACGGGAATGGGAAGAGCGGTAACGGGAACGGGGGCGGCGGGATCACGCTCGCGCTCGGGAACGTGAAGGTCGCCTTCGCCACCCAGGGCGACGCTCCGTCCTGCATGGACTGCGGCGCGATCATGGTCCGCAACGGCTCCTGCTACAAGTGCCTCAACTGCGGCTCCACGAGCGGGTGCAGCTGAGAGATCGCCCTCCGCGAGGACGAGGCTTCAATGGCATCCCCCCTCCGGCCGCTGACCGGCGAGGGGATGCCTGACCAGCAGCCCGTCGATGTGGCGGTGCTGAGACTGCCTGGCTGACCAAGGGCCCGTCCCGCAGCAAGGAGCGCGCCTCCGGACCCCCGTTCCCGGAACGCTCAGCGACGGGCCGACGCACTCGCTGTGCGGTGGCAGCGTCTGACGATCGCTACCCCTCTCCGATCTTCGCGATCGTGGCGATGAGCCGGCGGCGCTCGGCGCTCGGGACGGAACCCCAGCGGGTCCCGCGGATGGCGCCTTCGAGAGCGGCGACGGCCCAATCCGTGGCAAGGTCGGGATCGATGGCTCGGAGGCGTCGCCACCCTTCAACGGCTCCGAGCCTGCGGAGAGTGTCAAGGTCCTCGATTCCGGCCCGGCGCAGGCCTGGTCCCAGCGCGGCGCCGATATTCACCGCGTTCTCGATCGGGATCGGAGCGGACTGGGTCACACCGGGCCGTCCATTCCCGACCGATGGCGGAGCCATCGGCGCAGCCTCGCGACGCCACGCCTTGGTCACGGCGACACGCACGCCGGGCCACGCTGCCGCCGGGCGAGCGATCGCGAAGCCCTGGGCCAGGAGCGGGAACCCGGTCTCCTTCAGAACGCCGAGGTCACTCGCGGTCTCCACTCCCTCGGCGACGAGCGTGGCTCCGATCTCCACGGTGAATCCATTGATCGCCCGGAGGAACGCTCGGAGCGTCTGGCGACTGCGCATGCCCCGGATCAGATAGGCGTCGAGCTTGACGAACGCCGGCTGCAGCTCGATCACATGGCGCATCGATGCGAAGCCGGCCCCGGCATCGTCCACAGCGAAGCGCACGCCGCTCCGAAGATACGGGGTCATGGCCCGCCGCAAGGCACGGTAGTCGAGAACCTCCTCCTCTTCCGTGAGTTCCAGCACCAGGCGCGATTCTTCGGCCGTCGCAATCGCAGCCGCGACGGCGGGGTGGGACAGGAACTGCGGACTGACGTTCAGGGAAAGGAACGTCCCCGGCGGGAGACCTGCCTGTGCGGCGACCCCCAGAATCCGCCGTATCGCCATCGCCTGGAGGTCGGCACCCATGCCGACGCGAGTCGCCTCGGCGAACCAGAGATTGGGGGGCCGAGCCGGCTCGAGCTCGAAGCGGCTGAACCCCTCGTGCCCGACGACGGTCCCGCTGACCAGCGAGAGGATCGGTTGGAACACGGGATGCAGCAGGTCCGGCGATTCGAGCAGGTAGGCGAGCTGCCGTTCGGCGAGTTCCTGTGGCCGCAACGAATTGGGTGTCGGCGCGGTACTGATCGTGCCCTCCCAGACGCTCCACCTGGCTGCTGGTCAAGCATTACTGTACTGCACGCGAAGGGCAATCGCACGGCCTCCTGGTCGGAACGCGCGCTGCGCGGGGACTCAGACGGCGCGGAGCGCCTCACGGAGAAGGACGGCGGCGCGCGCGTGCTCGCCGGTTTCCGTCAGGACGTCGGCCCACTCACCGATCGCGTCCCGGATCAGGCCCGGTCTCGACGATCCGCGCGCAAGGTCCACCGCCTGCTCATAGAGCGGGGCCGCGGCGTTCGGTTCCCCGAGCGCCCGATGGACCCTGGCCAGCGCGAGGAGCGAGCTCACCCGTGCCCTGTCGTTGTGGGTTTCCTCGGCGGTCGCGAGGGCGGCACTCGCGAGCTCACGTGAGCCGGCGTAGTCGCCGTTGGCGAGGGCGATGCGGGCGCGGGTCTCGAGCACATGGGCAAGCTGACGGCGGTCGTCCAGCTTCTCGAACCGTGCCTGGGAATGGGCCGCGAACTCGTCGGCCTTGGAGAAGTTGCCCACGGCAAGGAACGAGAGCGCGAGGTCGTTCTCCAGTGATGCGGTGCCAAGCTCGAATGCCGACGCCCGGAACAGCGTCAGGCTCGCGATGCCGGTCCGGATCGCGCCTTCGTAGTCGCCGGTCTCGCGGTAGCTGTAGGACAGATCGAACAGGAAGGTTGCTCGCCGATGGTCGTCGAGGGATTCGGCCAGGCCTCGGACCTCCTCGAGGTAGGCAAGGGCGACGTCGTGCCGGCCGTCCCGCGACGCCGTGCTCGACAGGGCCATGATCACCCGGAGCTCGAAATCCGGCTCCACCCGGAGGCCGCCTCGGACGCCGGCGAGGATCTCCCGCAGGAGCGACTCCGCTTCGACGCTGTTCCCCTGGGCGTACTCCGCGGCGGCGAGCCAATATCGCGCGATGGCCGCGTCGGCATCGCGCCCAACCGACGCGAAGATCGCCGCGGCTTCGGCGCCGGCTGCGGCCGCGTCGGCGCCCTGGTCGAGGCCGGCAAGCGCCTCGGACAGGCCGAGCAGCAACTCGGCCCGCGTTTCGCGCGGCGTTGGTTGCGCGAGCAGATCGCGATACCCGTCGGCGGCGCGTTCCCAGCGACCCGACGCCAGCTCCAGATCCACCTCGAGGCGGCGCCATGACGCCGGCTCGTCATCGAGAAACCGGCTGGCCGCCATCCCGAGGCGGTCGGCAAGAAAGTTGAGCGCCGCCATGGAAGGCTTGCTGTGGCCGGTCTCGAGGGCGCTGATGTAGGCCTTGGTGTACCTCCCCTCCGCCAGCTGCTGCTGGGTGAGATTGGCCGCCAGGCGAGCCCGCCGCAGACGATGGCCGATCCGGTTGGCCAGGGCCGAGTCGTCAACGACGATCCGACGCCGTTGCGGTGTGCGAGTCGCCACGAGGTTCGAGGTGACGGTGTTGTCTGTCATGCACGGCAGTGTACTCCTCGGTACCAACACCGTTGACACCATCGACCAGGCTGCCGACGCCGGTGCCGAGTCGGGCCGCGAACAGCCACAGCGCACCGAGCGACGGGAGGGTGCGCCCCTTCTCGACGGCGGAAACGAAGGCCCTCGACAGGGGCGTCGCGAGTTCCGTCTGTGTCATCCCGACCGCGAGACGACGCTCGCGCACCCTTCGTCCGACTTCCAGGGCGGCGGCCGACCCGGCCCCGGCTCGCAACTGTTTAGCAATACTTGACTTTCCCATGCGCGAACCGTAGCATCTCGCTGGTCGCATCACCAGTGCGATCAGTGTCCTTGAGCCCGGGCGGAACCCCCAGCCTGAAAGGGACCGTCACATGTTTCGTCGCATTCGAACCTCGCGTCCGATCGTCGTTTCCTGGATCCTTGGCACCGCACTCGCACTCCTGTCGGCTGCCGCCGTCTTCGCCGACGGCAACGGGACGCCCTTCGCTCACTGATTCACGCACCAACCGCGGCTAGCAATCCATCCATCCGGGCATCAGGACACCATTTGACCCCGTGGTCGCCCCGGGAACCCGTTGCGTCAGACGGGCGCCGCTGGCAGGCGGGCGTCATCCACGCGCCGGGCCGGTAGCCGATCGTTCGGCGCGCAGGTAATCCAGCGCGATACCCTCAGTCCAGCGCGCACATCTGTTGCGATCGGCCTGAACCGAACGAGGGACGCTGATGAAGGTGGTCACCGGCGCGATCGTCGCCCTGATCGTTGGCGGCTGCGCGTTCAGCACGTCTCCTCCGACGGTTGCCTGGGCCAACCGGGTGCCCACGCCGGGACCGGAGGCCATCGCCAATCAGCCGGTCATCGAGCGCGGCATCGGCACCGTCACCCTGGCACCCATCTCGCCGCGGGGAGCCGTCCTCGGTGTCGACTATGCCTACGACATGCCGCACTGCGGAATTCGCAGCCCGATCGACGTGGACGGCAGTTTCTGGGACGCAGTGGGCGTGGCACCGAACTCCGTCGACTTCGATGGCTCATCCGGCACGTTCCGGCTCACCGATGCGACGACGGCGATCTTCACCCAGGCCTCGACCGGCAGGCAGTTGCAGCTCCTTCGGCACGATGGACCGAAGGTGTTCCCGACGTGCGACTAGGATCAGCCTCGGCGCGCAGGCGAGCGAGCGACAGGAGGATCTGCCAGCGATCGAGGTGGATCGACTCGATCGCCAGGTCGTCAAGCGTGTAGATCGACTCGATCGCGAGGTCGTCAAGCGTGCGGATCGACTCGATCGCGAGGTCGTCGAGCGTGCGGATTGCCTCGATGACCATCGATCAAGGCCATGCCATCGAGCGCACCCGACACTCGCGCTATGCTCCGGCGATGAGCAATCTCATCGACATGATGGACGCTCCCCTCCTCCAGGTCTGGGGCGATGCCGTGCGGGCTCGTCGAGTCCAGGGCGAGCACATCACCTTGGCCGTGGTGGAGCTGGATCCCGGCTCGATCGTGCCGGAGCACCATCACGCCGCCGAACAGATGGGCATGGTCCTCGCCGGCGAAATCGAGTTCACGATCGACGGAGAGACGCGGAGGCTCGGGCCGGGCGGTACCTGGCGGATCCTGGCGGATCGACTGCACCAGGTCAGTACGGGCCCGAACGGAGCCGTCGTGATCGATGTGTTCACACCGGTCCGCTCCGACTGGGACGATCTGCCGGTGGTCGAGGACGCATCGCCCCGCTGGCCCGCCCCGGATCCCGCTCTGGACGAGGCCTGACATGGCCTCGTATCGAATCACGGACCCGGGTGGACTCACGCAACCGGTCGTCGTCGTGGCGTTCGATGGCTGGGTGGATGCCGGCTCCGCCGCGACCAACGCGACGAAGGAACTGGCCGGCGATGGCGACGTCGTGGTGGACTTCGACGGCGATTCGCTCTTTGACTACCGTTCACGGCGGCCCACACTCGAGATCCAGGACGGCCGGCCGGCACGGCTGACCTGGCCGACGCTCACGATGCGCAGCCGGCGTCTCGGCGAACGGGACGTGCTGATCCTCACCGGCGCCGAACCCGACTTCCAGTGGCGGCGATTTGCGACCGATCTCGTCGAGATCGCGCGGCAGCTCGCGGTCAGCCAGTGGATCAGTCTCGGGGCGATCCCGGCGGCCGTGCCGCACACCCGCCCGGTACCGATTCTCGGGACGGAGTCGCAGGCGGGCCTCCTCCGCGGCGGCGTCCTGCCGGGCCCGCAGGGCCTGCTCCGCGTGCCGGCCGCCTGCATTTCCATCGTGGATGTCGCCATTTCGGCTGCAGGCATCCCGTCCGTCGGGTATTTCGCCCAGATCCCCCACTACGTGTCCGGCGCCTACCCGGGCGCCTCGGTGGAGCTCCTCACGATGCTCGGTCGACACCTGGACATCGATCCGCCGCTCGGGCTGCTCCCCGCGGAGGCCGTGGCGCTGCGCAAGCGGTTGGACACGGCCACGGTCCTGGACGAAAGCACGCGCCACTACGTCGAGCGCCTCGAGGGCATGGCGGATGAATCGCGGTTGCCGGCCGGCGACGATCTGATCGCGGACATCGAGCGCTTCCTCCGCGACCAGGGTGCCGACATGGGCGGCGGCCGCCCGAACTGACCTTCATGGCGCGAGTGGCCCGAGGCCCGTCGCCCGAGTGGCCTGATCGCCCGAGGCCCACAGCCCGTCGCCCGGAGGCCCTGATGCGTCAAAAGATGCATTTTCGAGCCGAGCGTGCTTGCCACGCATCGAGTTCTGTCAATTCTGGCTACGTGACGAGCGTGGTCACGCTGAAAATGCGCTCCCAAACGACTCACGGGACGGCCGGCGTGGTCACGCTGAAAATGCGCTCCCAAACGACTCACGGGGCGGCCGGCGTGGTCACGCTGAAAATGCGCTCCCAAACGACTCACGGGGCGGCCGGCTGGAGAAGCCCAGACGGGGCCGCAGTTCCGACATGGGGGCGCCCGCGGTCGAGCGGGTTGTGGGCCGGTCGGAGCAGCCGAAACGTGGCGGCAAACAGCACTCGAGGGGCGGCGGCGGCGCGGCCCTTCCGCAAACGGGCAATCCCGGCTATCCTTGGGGCCTCGAGTTCGATGGGCGCTCCGGTCAGCGCCCCGGTTACCTGCCGCTGATTTCGATCCACTTCTTGCCCTGACCGGGCCCCGCCAGAGAGCGGGAGGGCCCCGTCAGGAGCACCAACATCGTGTCCTTCGATCAACTCGGGCTGTCGCCCGAGCTCCTCCGCGCTGTCGCGGATCAGGGCTACACCGAGCCCACCCCCGTCCAGGCCGAGGCCATCCCCCTCGTCCTCGAGGGCCGCGACGTCCTCGCCGGCGCCCAGACGGGGACCGGCAAGACGGCCGCATTCGTATTGCCGATCCTGCAGCGGCTCAATGCCACGCCGCAGCAAGTCGCCGAGCAGACCCCTGTTGGCGGTCCCGGCGGTCGGGTTCATCGCGGGCCGGGCACGGCACCGGGCCTGACACCGGGCCTGAGACCGGGCCTTACACCGGGCAATGCACCGGGCAATGCACCGGCGATGGCACCGGGCATGGCACCGGGTCGCCGTGCCCCGCGTCGACCGGTTCGCGTCCTCGTCCTGGTCCCGACCCGCGAACTCGCGCTCCAGGTCGAGGAGAGCGTCCGCGTCTACGGCGCACAGCGACCCATCCGATCCGTGCCGATCTACGGCGGCGTCGGCTATGACGCCCAGTTCCGCGCCCTTCGGGGCGGGGCCGAGATGGTCGTCGCTACGCCGGGTCGCCTCCTCGATCACATCGGCCAGGGCACCATCGACCTGAGTGCGGTCGAGATCCTCGTCCTCGACGAGGCAGATCGCATGCTGGATATGGGCTTCATCCGGGATATCCGCAAGATTCTCGCGATCCTTCCGCCCCAGCGGCAGAACCTGCTCTTCTCGGCCACGTTCTCGGATGAGATCCGGGGCCTCGCCGACGCCTTCCTCCACAACCCCGCCGCCGTCCAGGTGACGCCGCGGAACACCGCCACCCAACTGGTCCGCCAGCTGGTCATCCGCGTGGACCGGGAGCGCAAGCGCGACCTCCTCCGGGAGCTCGTGGCGTCCGGGCGCATCGACCAGGCCCTCGTCTTCACGCGCACCAAGCACGGCGCCAATCGCCTGGCCGAGCAGCTCCAGAAGGACGGCATCACGGCCGCCGCCATCCACGGCAACCGGAGCCAGAACCAGCGGGTCCGCGCCCTGTCCGACTTCAAGGCCGGCAGGGTCGCGATCCTCGTCGCGACCGAAGTCGCGGCACGCGGCATCGACATCGAGGAGCTCCCACACGTCGTCAACTACGAACTGCCCATGGTTCCCGAGGACTACGTCCATCGAATCGGCCGGACGGGCCGCGCCGGCACGATGGGAGATGCAATCTCCCTGGTCTGCGTGGACGAATCGCGGCTGCTTCGGGACATCGAGACGCTGCTCGGTCGAGCCATCGATGTTGAGGTGATCCCGGGCTACGAGCCGGATCGAGCCATCCGACCCGAGCCAATTCGCCTGCGCACCATCGGCGGACCGGGTCCCCGCCCATCGATGCCCCCGCGGCGCACGCATCCGAGCGGCGGCAGTTGGCCATCCGCCCAGAGTCGACACGCATCCGGGCCGGCGCGACCCGGGTTCGGCACTCGCCCACAGACGAGCCCTGCCCGGTCCCACCTCGGCCACGGCAACCCGGCCTCGGGGCCGGGACGACCAATGGCGGCGCCGGGCCGACCAATGGCGGCGCCGGGCCGACCGACGGCGGCGCCGGGCCGGCCCGCCGCGGCACACAACCGCCCGCCGATTGGGCAGCATGTGGTCCTGCCGGGCGAGCGCATCGCCCGGTCGACGGAGGGGCAGCCCTCGAACCCCCGGCCCTGGGGCAATCGCCCGAATGCAGAGTCTCGACCGTCGGCACCGTCCCGCGGTCGCCGCCGGTGAGCGCGAGCGCCGTTCCGCTCTGTCCCGCGTGTCAGAGCCCCGGCGCGGCGTGGCAGATCGACAGTCCGGTTCGGGCGCACGATCGGGTCGTGATCGACCCTTCAGGGCTGCATCTCCAGGGTCTGCACCCACCCGATGACGGCCTCGAGCCCGTCGGCCACCCGATCATTGCCTGCGCCGGGTGCGGCCTCGTGGCCGCCGAGCAAGCGCTCCGGGACATCGTCCTCGCAGCCGCCAGCGCGGCTGCCCGCGGTGAGTCACCGCGCTTCGACGCCTGAGGCACACTACGTCGCCATGCATGCCCTCCGCTATCCGCCGATCCTCATCCTCGGTCGCGATACCTGCGAAGACACGATTCGGTCGCGTGCCCACCTTGACGCCCGCGGGATCGAGTACACCTATCGCAATGTCGAGTTCGATGCGGACGCCGACGCGCTCAACCGTTCGTACAACAACGGCAACCGGGTCACCCCGACCATCCTCATCGGGGATCTCGGGAACCCCGCCCGCGTGGTCACGGAGCCGTCGGACGACGACCTCGACGCCGCGATCGCAGCAGTCGCCGCGGTAACCGCGACGCGCTGAAGCCGGCGCGGTAACCGCGATCGCAGCAGTCGCCGCGGTAACCGCGACGCGCTGAGGTCGCCGCGGTCACCGCGAACCACCGACCTCGCCACAGAGGCCATCCTCACCGTCAACGCGGCAGCAGGTCGCTCCGGATCAGATCCTCGACCTTGACCGGGTTCGGAACCAGTCCGAGCGTGGTCATGAACTCGAGCGACGCAGACCAGCTGGCGCTGTCAATGGCGCCCAGCGCCGGCGCGCCCGATCCGGCACCCTGCCACGCGGCGACGGTCGCCTCGAGGATCGCCTTCTGGGTCGCTCGATCCGAGGCCAGGTCCGGCACCGCCGTAATGGCCGCATCGAGGCCCTTCTCCGGATTGGTGGCGATGTCCTGCATCGCCCGCAGTGTCGCCTTCACGAACGCTGCAATCGCCGGTTGCTTCGAGGACAGCGTCGCGGTGCCGCTGATGAGCCCGGGGCCCGGGAGCGGAACGATCTGATCGACATGCAGGACGGTGGTCGGAATGCCGGCGAGCTGCAACTGGACGGGCTCGTTGTTGGCAAAACCAGTGGCAGCGTCCACGGCGCCCTGCTGGACGGCGGCACCCTGACCGAAGTCCGGATACTCCACGATCTCGACATCGTCGGGTGTCAGGTTCGCTGATCCGAGCAGGGCCTGGAGCATGATCCAGGACGATCCGTACCGACCCGGGATCCCGATCTTCTTTCCTTTGAGATCGGCCGCGGTCGCAATTCCTGATGCCGTCCTGGAGAACACGATCGACGGAAAATCGCGATAGATCGTGGCGATGTAGCGGACCGGGATGCCCTGGCTGACCGCGGGGATCAGGCTCGTTCCGTCGGCCAGGCCGACGTCGATGCTGCCCTGCCCCACCAGCGTCACGAGGTCCGGGTCGATCTTGTTCTGGAAGGTGACATCCAGGCCGGCGTCGCGGTAGTAGCCCGCCTGGTCGGCGAGGTAGAACGGCGCGAACTGGACGCTCGGGATGTACCCGAGTCCGACGGTCAGGGCCTGCCGAACCTGGGCGGTCGAGGACGGCGCCACGGATCCGGAGGGGGACACGGATCCACCGCCGCCGCAGGCGGTGACGAGCAGCGCGACGACGAGTCCGAAAGCAACGGAGATGCGGCGGTTCACGGGAACTCCTTGTGGGCTTGGGGTCAGCGTGCGCGCACGAGGCGACGCTCGACCATGACGACGATGAGGTACAACGCCACCCCGAACGCGGCGATGGTGACCAGCGTGGCGAACATCAGCGGGATGTCGAACAGGCTGCCGCGGGCGATGTTCACGAGAACGCCGAGGCCCCGCTCCGCGCCGGCCCACTCGCCCACGATCGCCCCGACCACGGCAAGGGTGATCCCGATCCGCAGACCGCCAAAGATCGACGGCAGCGCGGCAGGGATTTCCAGCGTCAGGAGGACCTGGCGAGGCGTGGCCCGCAGGCTTCGCCCGAGCTCGAGCAGACCCGTGTCCACGGATCGGATGCCGACCATCGCGGACACGGCCACCGGGAAGAACACGATCAGCGCGGCGATCACGACCTTGCCCAGCAGACCCGGACCGAACCACAACGCGAGCACGGGTGCGAGGGCGAGGATCGGGGTCGCCTGTGCCGCAACGAGATACGGCGACACGACCCGGGCAACGATCGACGATCGCCCGAGCCCGTACCCGGCGATCAGCCCGAGTGCCGCACCGGCGCCGAACCCGAGCGCGACCTCAACCAGCGTTGCCGCGGCATGCGGTCCGATCTGGCCGCTGGCCCAGCCGCTCAGGAGGCGCGCGCCGACGATCTCCGGTGGCGGCAGGATGAAGACCGGGTAGCCACCCACCACGACGATGAGCTTCCAGAGGAGCAGGAACGCGACGCCGCCGACGACCGAGAGCATGGTGGTGGACCTCATGCGGCATCCGCGTCCAGGTGCGCGCGGATGTCGCGCGCCGTCGCCGACACGACGGCGGCATCGAGGTCGTCCAGCGTCCGAGGTGACGACAGCGGCACCGCGATGTCCGCGACGACGCGGCCCGGGCGGCTGGACAGCACCACGACCCGATCGCCGAGGAAGATGGCCTCGGGGATGCTGTGGGTGACGATCAGGATCGTCGTCCTGAGGCGGCCCCAGAGTTCCAGCAACTCGACGTTGAAGCGGTCACGGGTGATCGAATCGAGGGCACTGAACGGCTCGTCCAGCAGCAGGACGTCGGGTTCGAGTACGAGGGCGCGGGCGAGGGACGCTCGCTGGCGCATGCCGCCCGAGAGGTTTCCCGGCCGCGAATCGGCGGACCCGGTGAGGCCGACCCGCTCCAGCGCTTCGGACACGCGTTCCGCGCGCTCGGTGCCGCGAACGCCGGCCAGCTCCAGCGGATAGCCGACGTTGGCGGCGACGGTTCGCCACGGCAGCAGCCTCGGTTCCTGGAAGACGAGGCCGATGCGCGGGTCCGGCCGGGTGATCGGGCTGCCGCCCAGACGCGCGGTGCCGGCGTCGGGCCGGATCAGCCCTGCCACGACCCGCAGGAGCGAGCTCTTGCCGCAGCCGTTCGGTCCGATCAGGGTCACGATCTCCCCGCCGGCAACGGTGAGGTTCACGCGATCGAGGACCCGCAACGGTTCCGCCCCACGGCGCGGGAAGGACAGGGACAGGTCGCGCAGCTCGATCCGCCCTCGCGATTCGATCAGCCCGTGCGTCGCAGTCGTCATCGACCGACCGCGGCGTGATGGGCCCGGAGCTGGTGCAGGATCGGGGATACCGCCGGGTGGATGGCCGTATAGGCGGCGTAGGCAGCGTCGTAGATGGCCCTCCGATCGGGATTCGGATCGAGGCGCTGCTCGATCGCCGTCATCGCGCGGATCGCGGAGCGCAGATCGGGATGGGCTCCCGTTCCGGCGGCGGCGAGGATGGCCGACCCGGCGACGGCCGTTTCGAGGATCCGCGGGACCTCGACCGCGAAGCCCGTGACATCCGCCTTGATCTGGTTCCACGCCGTGCTTCGGGCCGGCCCCCCGGCGATGCGCATGGTGCGGACCCGGACGCCCGCGCCGAGGATCGGCTCCGCGACGTGCCGGATGGCCAGCGCCGACGCCTCGAGGACCGCCCGCGTCAGATGGGCTCGCCCATGCTGAAGGGTCAGGCCGACGAACGCCCCGCGAGCCTCGGGATCCCAGATCGGCGATCGCTCGCCCGTGAGGTACGGCAGGAAGATCAGGCCATCGGCGCCCGGGGGCACCCCGGCGGCCTCGTCGATCAACCGGTCGGCCGACCGGTCGCCGCCCAGGATCGCGTCACGCAGCCATTCGACGGCCTTGCCGGTCGCGGCCATGGCACCGCCAACGCTGTGCAGCCCATCCAGCGGCGCGGGCGTGGAGAACGAGCCTGCCGCCACGATCGGTCGATCCCAATACACCCCGAAGCCACCCGCCGAACCACCGACGTCGATGGCGTCGCCTGGTTCGAGCATGCGGCCGCCGTGGAAGCTCGCGAAGGCGTCCACCACGCCGGCCACGACCGGAATGCCGGTCGAGAGTCCCAGGGCCGAGGCGGCATCCGCACTGAGCCGCCCAACCACCCGACCGGCCTCGACCGGCTCGGCCATCCGGCGTCGAGGAAGGCCGAGGGCAGCGAGCGCGTCGGCAGAAGGCCAGACCTGCCCCGGGACCAGGCTCGTGCGTGCCTGGCCGGTCAGGCGAAGCGTCATCGCTTCCCAGGTGTTCAGGTACCAGTGCGTCCGGGCGGCGGTCTCGGGCTCGTGGCGTTCCAGCCAGAGTGCCGCCGGAAGCACACCGAGTGCCCAGCCCTCCAGACCCGTGGCCGCAGCGAGCTCCGCCTGCTCGGCGGCGGCCCGCTGATCAAGCCACGTGATCGCGGGCCTGGTTGGTTGGCCGCGCCCGTCCACGGCGGTCATCGTCGGCCCGTGGCCGTCCACCCCGATACCGGCCACGTCGACGTCGACGCGGCCCGCAAGCGTACGCACGGCCCCGACCATCCCCGACCACCAGGCGTCGGGATCCTGTTCGGCGCGGCCTCGATCTGCGTCCACCGTCATGTCGTGCCAAGCCCGCTCGAGCCCGAGAAGCCGGCCATCTGCCGTGATCAGGCCGCACCTGAGTTCGGACGAGCCGATGTCGATGCCCAGGAACGCAGTCGGTCGAGCGGTCACGAGCCCGTCTCCGGCCCGGCCAGCGCGAGGACCCGCTCCGCCGTTTCGACATCGGTCACCAGGATGTTCAACGCGCCCGCCCGGAGCGCACCGAGAATCGGGCTGATCTTTGACGGCCCGCTGGCGATCCCGATCGAGGTTGGAACGAGGTTCAGGCGGCGGGCATCGCACGCAATCGTCCGTTCCCGGAGTGCGCTGCCCACGAACCGCCCATCGGCGTCGAACGGAGCGATGAGGATCTCGCCGACGGCGTGTCCCGACTCAATCTCCCGCCAGGCATCCTCGCCGACCAGCGCCGCGCTCCAGGTGGGCGCGCCGATCCCGAACACGGCGACATCGAGGCGATCCCAGAGATCCGTGACCTCACGGATCCCGGCGTGGGCCCCGAGCGCCTTGCGCGTCGCGGCATCGTCCAGCAACCCGGGCGCCAGCAGGCCGTGGGCCGTGGCACCGAGCGCTTCGGCAATCCGACGGTAGGGCTCGCGCCCACCGGTCATGCCCCAGAAGCCTCCGCACAGGGGCACGACCGTGGCGGCCACGGGCGTCGACCTCGGGTCGAGTTCATCGGCGAGCGCCGCGACCGACGACCCGTCGCCGATCCCGATGACCATGCCGTCCCGGACCGCCGAGGCGAGGACCTGCGCAGCCAGTCGCCCGACACGGCGTCGCGTGCGCTCGTCCGAGCCGCTGAACGCCGGTGCGACGTGGACCGCCCGAAGCCCGAACCGCCGCTGGAGTTCGGCCGCAACGTCACTTGGCCGCTCGGTCCGATCCACGATCCGAATTTCCACGACGCCCTGAACCCGTGCCTGCTTGAGCAGCTTGGAGACCTGCGGCCGGGTGACACCCAGCGAGGCAGCGATCGACTCCTGCGTTTCGCCGAGTTCGTAGTACATGCGGCTGACGCGGACGAGCGCGGCCAGGTCAACGGGCCGACTCATCTGCCGTTCCGTGCCTGTCGAGGTCGACGCCGTAGCACATATGTGCCGTTCATTTGTGCCATCACGAGACCATCGTGGCGTGTGCGGCGCGCGCTGTCAACCGCGTCCGTCCGATACGCTCTGTCCGTGGCCCCTGATCTCGTGCTCATCAACCCCGGCCGGCTCCTCGACCCCCGGTCTGGCGAGACGACCGCGGGTCAATCCCTGCTGGTCAGCGACGGCGTGGTGGCGGCGCATCTCGGCCCGGATGAGTCGCGGCCCGAAGCCGGCGCGGTACGGACCATCGATCTCCCCGGGCTCACCGTCCTGCCCGGATTGATCGACACCCATGCCCACCTGATCGGCAAACTCGAGTTCGCCGGCATTCCATCGATCGACGAGACGGCCGAATCGGAGCTCGCGGCGGGCGAGGCCAATGCCCTCGCGACCCTCCGCGCCGGCGTCACGAGCGTGCGCGATGTGGGGACCTACCGCGGCTTCCTGGACGTCGAGCTGCGCCGACGGATCGAGCTCGGCGGTGTGGCCGGCCCTCGGATGCAGTGTGCCGGCGCGATGATCACGCGGCCACGGGGCGGTGGGGAGGTCACCGGCGATCCCTCGGTTCGCATTCCGCGCGTGTTCCGACAGGGCGTGGTTCGCGACCCGGCCGAGATGCGCGACACCGTCGGACGGCTCGTGGCCGGCGGTGCGGACGTCATCAAGCTGATCGTCACCGGCGCGGTGCTCACCCGTGGCACCCGGGTGGACGACGTGGAACTGGACGCGCCCATGATCGAGGCCGCGGTCGAGCGGGCCTCGGAGCTGGGCGTGTTCGTGGCCGCGCACGCGCATGGGGCGCGAGGCATCCGGATCGCGGCCGAGGGTGGAGTGCGCTCCGTGGAACATGCGTCCCTCATCGACGACGCCGGGATCGACGCGATGGTCGCCCACGGAACCTGGATGGTTGCCGACGTCTACGACGGCGACTGGATCGACGAGGTCGGGCGACGCGACGGCTGGCCGACCGAGACGATCGAGAAGAACACCGCCACCACCGAAGCCCAGCGATCCGGCTTCACGCGGGCACTCCGCGCGGGCGTGCGGATGGCGTTCGGGACCGACAGCGGCGTCTATCCCCACAGGTTCGTCGCGCGCCAGTTCCCGATCATGGTTCGGCTGGGGATGTCACCCCTGGCGGTCATTCGCGCGGCCACCACCGACGCGGCGGAGATGATGGGCTGGTCGCATCGGGTGGGCAGCCTTGAGGTCGGGAGGTTCGCCGACCTCGTCGCGGTCGACACCGACCCCCTGGCCAGTGTCACGGCGCTGGCCGACCCGGTCGTGGTGATCAAGGGCGGCGTCCCGATTCGCGACGACCGCGGCTGACCGCGCGGCGCGGCGAGCGATCAGGCCCTGGACGTCCCCTCGGCTGCCCGAAGTGCGGCCTTGTGCGCCCGCTTCCCGGCCTGGTAATCCGCGAGGGCTTCGGGCGAGTCGACGTCGCCGAGCGTCGGGTGATCCGGAAGCACCGCCTCGATGTCGGGGAGGGTCACGCCGAGTCGACGATGGAGCACGGCGATGACGCCGCGGACCTTCATGTCGCCGAACCCTGGCAGCGCCAGGAGCCGGGCCTGGAGATCGCGGCCATCGCGGGCTTCCGCCCAGATCCGCGCGGCGTCGTTCCCGTAGTCGTCGGCGATGACCCGGCAGAGCTGCCCGATCTTGGTGGCCATCGAACCGGGAAATCGGTGCAGCGCAGGGCGCTCGCGAAACACTCGATCCAGGTCCGCCGGGTCCATCTCGGCGATCTTTGCCGCATCCAGGTGCCCGAGCCGTCCGCGCAGGTCCAGCGGTCCGGAGAACGCCTTCTGGACGGTGACCTGCTGGTCCAGGGCGAAACCAATCAGGAGGGCGAGCGGATCGACCGCAAGGAGACGGTCGGCGGCCTCATTGCCGGTGAGATGGAGGCGATCGGCGCTGGTCATGCGCCGGATGGTACCCCGCGGAGCGACGGACGGAGACCCGGTCGGTGGAGCCGCGCGCGCAGGCTTGCGCCTCAGTGGGTGGCGCGACTCGCGTCAGTACGCCGTCTTGCCTTTCGCAGGCCCACCTACGGATCAGTGCGGTTCAGGCCGCTGATCGCCGCGACCTCCGCCTGGATCACCGCGAGGAGGTCGGCCGGCCGGATCGACACCTGGAGTCCGCGCCGACCCGCCGAGACGTAGATCCGGTCGAGGGCCGCCGCCGGCGCATCGAGGACGGCTCGAAGTCGCCGGGTGGTGCCGATTGGGCTGATGCCCCCGATGAGGTAGCCGGTGACGCGCTCGGCGTCCCGAGCCTCGGCCATCGTTGCCCGATGAGCGCCGGCGGCAGCGGCGAACCGTTTGAGGTCGAGGGTCCGGTTGACCGGCACGATCGCCAACAGGAACGCCCCGTCGGCCTCGACGACCAGGGTCTTGCAGACGGTTTCCGCCGGGACGGCCAGGGCCGCGGCCGCATCGAGCCCATAGGCCGGCCGGTCGTTGCGCCGGGCCCCGTGACGCTGCCCCGTCTCGTACGGATGGAGGCCGTGATCGACGCCGGCCCGGCGAAGGGCGGCGACCGCACGGGTTCCGGTGGCGCTCATCGGCCCATCGTACCGGAGCCTCGCATCACGGCTGGTGCCTCGATCCGGTATCCTCGCGCCGCCCGCCCAATATCCCGTCGCCCTGGGCGACGGTGGATGACGCGGAAGATCTGGAGACGCTTTGACCTTTAGACCGCTCGGCCTGTCGGCCGATCTCATTCGGATCGTGGCCGAAGAAGGCTACACCGAACCCACACCCGTCCAGGCGGCCGCGATCCCCCATGTGCTTGCCGGACGCGACGTCCTCGCGGCGGCCCAGACCGGCACCGGCAAGACCGCAGCATTCGTGCTGCCGATCCTCGATCGCCTCCGCCAGCACGCCAACACCAGCTTCTCGCCGGCGCGGCATCCGGTTCGGGTGCTGATCCTGGTTCCGACCCGCGAACTCGCGATGCAGGTCGATGAAAGCGTCCGGACCTACGGCCGGAGCGTCCCGCTTCGCCCGGCGGTCGTCTACGGCGGCATTCCGATCGAGCCACAGACCAAGGTCCTGCGCGGAGGGGTCGAGATCCTCGTCGCCACCCCGGGACGGCTCCTCGACCACGTCGGACAGAAGACGGTCAACCTCGGACAGGTGGAGATCCTCGTCCTCGACGAGGCCGATCGCATGCTGGATATGGGCTTCCTGCCCGACATTCGCCGGATCATCGAACTGCTGCCGGCGCAGCGCCAGAACCTCATGTTCTCGGCCACCTTCTCCGACGACATCCGGCGGCTGTCGGGATCGATCCTCAACCACCCCGAGGTGGTCGAGGTCGCTGCACGGAACGTCGCCGCGGAGACGGTCCGACAGCTGGTCTATCCGGTCGATCGCGATCGCAAGGAGGCGCTCCTCGCGCACCTGATCGCCAAGGAGGACTGGCGACAGGTCCTCGTCTTCACCCGAACGAAGATCGGGGCGACGCGGCTGGCCACCTACCTCGACCGGCGTGGGCTCGAAGCCGTGGCCATCCATTCGGATCGGTCGCAGCCGGAGCGTACCCGGGCCCTCGAATCATTCAAGGCCGGGACGATCCGCGTCCTGGTTGCGACGGATGTCGCCGCACGGGGCCTCGACATCGAGGATCTTCCCCATGTCGTGAACTTCGAGCTGCCATGGCAGGCCCAGGACTACATCCATCGGATCGGACGGACGGGACGCGCCGGGGCCACCGGCGATGCCGTCAGCCTGGTCTCGATCGACGAAACGGACCTGCTTCGCGGGGTCCAGCGGCTCCTGAAGAAGGCCATTCCGTGGACGGTCGAGGAAGGGTTCGTGCCGGACCGGAACGCCGAGCCCCAGCCGTTGCGCGGCGGCGCCCCCGAGGCCCGGCCCGCACGCGGGCATCACTACGCGCACCGCAGTGGCGCGCGGCCCCATTCCGGGAGTGGTTCGCGGGGCTGATCAGCCCCGGCCGGATCCGACCGGGACCGCGAACGTCGCCCCGGGAAAGTAGTACCCGAGGTCGATCGCGGCAACCACCCGCTCCACCCCGTATCGATTGACCAGGGCGTGCGAGCGCTCCACGCGGCCGCCGTCGGGATTGTCGACCAGCGTCACGCAGGCATCCCGGATCAGGACGAATGGACCGCCGGGCCGGGCCAGTGCACGCCCGGGATCGAAGCCCGGCATGGTCGGCAGGGCACCCGTGATGGAATACGGGCCCATCTCCAGCTCGACGTCGTGCCATGCGGCATGGATCGGAAGGTCCTGACCCTCGGACCAGAGCACGAGGATGTCCTCCGCCTCCAGGAGCACCGGCCCGCGACGCTCGGCGGGGCCGCCGATCAGTGGATGCCACGTTGCGCGATCGATGCTGATCGACAGCGTCGCCTCGGAGTCCGCCCTGAATTCGGGCAGCCCGGTCACGACCCCCCGCGTTATGCCCTCGGCAGTAAAGGCCTCGACCTGGTGCATGGACGCTCCCCGATGCGACGCTGCGGCATCGAGGATGCGGCTCCGATCCATCGCGCGGAAGACCCAGGAGTACCGATCGCGCACGGCGGTCGTACCGGCCGCTGCCGAAGTTGTCGCCTGTGTGCACCGCCCAGCCGCCCATCGCGGGTCCGGCCGCCGATCGCGGGTCCGGCCGCGGGCGCGGGTCCGGCCGCCGATCGCGGGTCCGGCCGCGGGCGCGGTCAATCCGGGCGCGGGCCCTCGCGGCCCGACTCCGGTGCGACGATCGCGAGGAGGTCGCGGAGGATCGTCGTCGGATCGAACCGACTCTCGTTGGTGACGACCGCGATGGCGATGCCCTCCCCGGGGAACCAGCGCACCACGCTGCGGGCGCCCACCAGGCGACCCGAATGGCCGTACGAGATGCGCCCGTCGATGCGCAGGACCTGGACACCCAGCCCGTATGGAAAGCCCGGGCGAAGCCGGGCGGTTGCGGTTGCATCCGCGATCATCGCCGCGACGTCGGCGGCCGGGAGGACGTACCCGCCGTACAGGGCACGCGCCCACCGGGCAGCGTCGGCGGCGCTCGCAGCCACGGAGCCCGCGGCCCCTGCCGCGGTCGTGATGGCAGTGAACGGACGAATGTCCGTGCCGTCGGTGACGTCGACGGGCTTCGCGTTCAGGGCCGAGGAGCCGTAGCGGTAGGCCGTCGGCAGGTCTCCCACCGGCGGCTCCAGTCCCTGATACGTCGCGGTGGTCAAACCGAGCGGCTCGAAGAATCGCGCCCGATATTCCTCGGCCAGGGTTCGGCCGGTCAAGCGCTCCGCGACGAGGCCGAGGAGGACGTAGTTCGTGTTCGCGTAGTGATACCCAGCGCCCGGGGCCGCCACGGGCCGACGCGCGTAGGCGAGCGCCATCGTGGGCGTCCAGACGGCGGTCGGTTCGGCCAGCACGGCGAGCTCCAGCTTTCGATCGACCAGGTAGTCGGCCAGCCCGCTCGTGTGGTCGAGGAGCTGACGGATGGTGATCTGCGGATCGATGGCGTATCCCCCCACCAGCACGCCGGGAAGCAGCGGGGCCACCGCCTGATCCAGTCGCAGCAGGCCTTCATCCACGAGGGCGAGGCATTCGGCCGCCAGGAACGTCTTGCTGACGGATGCGAGGGCGAACGGCGTCCGGGCCGTCAGGGGGCGCCCGGTGGCGATGTCGGCGACGCCGGATACGCCCGTCCACTGACGTCCGTCCGCAAAGAGGACGCTGGCGACCACGCCCGGCGCGGCGAGGGTCAGGCGGCCCGCGTCGAGCGCCGCCTGGAGGCGGTCCCGGACGCCCGGCCGATCGATGAGGGCCGGCACGTAGGGGCTCGCGGGCCGGAGTGTTGCGCTCGGCACGGGGGTCGCCGAGGACGCGGGAGCGCTCGGTGCGTCGGCACTGGGCGTCGGCGCGCCGGTCGTCGCGGCCGGAACGAGGCCGACCAACGCGCGAATCTCCGGGATCCCGGCCATCGCCGCGCCGGCGGCCGACACGGTCACGAACACGATCGCGAGCACGAAATGGCGACGGATGCCGATCTCCCGGACCTCCCCGGCGGGTGAGTGATAACGGTGCGACGATACCCCGGCCCGGCGGATGCCCGGAATCGAGTTTGGACGGAGGCCGGATGGCAACGGAACGCGGGGCGGCTTCGCTCCTGCGCGCGGTGGGATTGCTGCCGGACGGACCGGTCCTCTGGGGACGGCCCCTGACCAGCCGGGCCCCCGGCGTTTACCTCGTCGAGCTCGCCGAGCCGAAGCCGCATGCACCGATCGAACTCAACCGGATCGGCAAGTGGATCGAGCGATTGCCGGACCTCAGGTTGGACGGGGCACATCCGACGTCGCGGGCGCTCGTCGCCCGCCTCGGATCGCTGTGGCTGCCGGCGGAAACCGTGCTCTATGCCGGCGCCACCATCGGCAGCGTGGGCGGTCGCGCGCTCGCCCTGGCCCATCACGTGCTCGGCGATCGGCGACCGCACGCCGACGGCCAATGGCTCCACTCCCTCGTCGGCATCGAGCGGGCGCGCATCTGGTGGGCCGAGACGGACGCCACCGAGGAATACCTGGATGCGATCTTCGAGGCGTTCTCGGAAGGCGCCGCTGCCGCGGCTGCGGCGCCCGGCGGCACCGTGGAAGGTCGGCCGCCCGGCGCGATCTTCCTGCCCTGGGCGAACACGCGGCGCCCGACCGGCGAGCGACAGGCCCACGGGATCACCGGCGCCGTGGCGCCGGACGACAGCGTGATTCCCCCGCCGACGCGCGTCGTCAACGTTGCGGACGGTGATGCGGACGGCGCTCGCGCCGACGATCGGGGCACTGGCCTCACCAGGCGTGGACCGCGAGCACACGCAATGCCGGACGGCGGGGCCGGGAAGCCGGTCCGTGCCCGACCATCGGCGGCGAAGCGGGCAACGCCGTCGACGCCATCGACCCCGGCCCGACGCGACGCGGCCGCCCGGGCGGCCCGGATCGAGGCCGTGCCCATGACCCAGGACGCCTACGTTCGCCTCGAAGCCGAACTGCATGAGCTGACCCAGGTTCGACGCCCCGGCGTCGTGGCGCGGATCAAGGCAGCGCGGGAACACGGCGACCTCAAGGAGAACGCGGAGTACCAGGCCGCCCGCGAGGAGCAGTCGTTCCTCGAGGGTCGGGTCCGCCTGCTCGAGGAGCGCAAGCGGCACGCCGTCATCATCGAGGAAGTCGTGACGGGGAAGGTCGCGCTCGGGTCCGTCGTCGTCGTCGAGGCGGATGGGGATACGGTCACCTATTCGATCGTCGGGACGACCGACGCCGATCCGGCAGCGGGGCGGATCAGCTCGTCCTCACCGGTGGGTGCCGCCCTGATCGGCGCCGTCGCGGGCTCCGAGGTGGACGTCCGGACCCCTCGTGGTTCGACGCGCTACCGGATCCTCGAGGTCCGATGACCTCGTAGCCCCGCGCGCCGGTGGCCCCCTGCCCAGGGGCAGCTGCTTCCTGCTGTGCGAAGTCGATGCCGCGATGCGGGGCCGTCGTCGTCTAGTGAGCGGGCGTGCCGTCGAGCGGATCCACCGGCGCGGGCGGGCCGTCGAGCGGCTCGAAGAGTCCGGGCGTGCCGCCGGCGTGCCAGAACACGACCCGCCGCCCGTCCCAGCGACACGACTCCACGCCGTCGATCAGGCCGGCGAGCGCCTTCGCCGTGTAGATCGGGTCCACGAAGATGCCCTCCGCCCGGGCCAGGAGCGCGGTGGCAGCATCGCCGGCCGGCGTCGGCACCCCGTAGCCTGGTCCGAGCTGCTCCGGATCGAGCACCACCTCGTGCTCGGGGACCGACTGCTCGAGCGAGCGCCCCAGATCGGCGAGCGTCGCCGCGATCGACGGACGCAGTTCGGCATCCGGTCGCGCGACGAGCACCCCGTGGACGACCGCGTGGCTTCCTCCTGCCCGCAGCCCGGCCAGCAGACCGGCGTGGGTCCCGCCGGTCGCCGACGGCAGCACCACCACGTCCGGCAGGCCCCCGCGACCTGAAGCCTGGTCGAGCAGCTCGCCGGCCGCGAGGACCTGGCCGAAAGCCCCCGGCAGGCCGGTTCCGCCGACCGGAATGACATAGGGTCGGCCACCGGCTCGACGGATCTCGCCCGCGATCTCGGCGACCGCCGCGTCCCGGGCGTCGCGCCCGGCCGTGGGCAGCTGGATGACGCTCGCGCCGAGCAACTCGTCGAGGGAGCGAGCCGGACTGCGCCGCGCCGGATCGGCGGCTTCGGCCGGTGGCCCGGACAGGACGAGGTGGACGGCCAGCCCGGCGTGCGCTCCGGCGGCCGCCGTCAAGCGGCAGTGGTTGGACCACCGGCGGCCCGAGGTGATGATCGAATCCGCACCTTCGGCGATCGCGGCACCGAGCAGGAATTCCAGATTGCGCAGCTTGTTTCCACCGAATGCCAGCGGCAGCAGGTCCTCGCGCTTGATCCACAGTTCGACCCGGCCGCCGAGGGCCCGTTCCAGCCGTTCGAGACGGTGATACGGGCTCGGAGCCTCGAACAGCCGGTGGCGAGGCAGCGCGGCGATGGCTGGATGCACGAGGCGATGGTATCCCCGCTTCCGGTGGGCCCGCCCGGGCAGGCCGACCGCCGGTATCATCCGTCGATGGCAGTCCGGATCACTCCCGATCAGCGGCTCACCTCGGTCGGGCAGCACGCCGACATGGAACGATCGATCGCGATCTCGGCCGCCCTCGCCGGATCGGTGGGCCTCTACGCATCCATGGTCACCACGGAACCGGGGGCGCGAACCAGGGTTCACCACCACGGCCCGTGCGAGACCTCCATCTTCATCGTCTCGGGGACGGCGCGGTTCACCTTCGGCCCCACGGGCCTCGAGGAGACGTTCGATGCCGACGCAGGTGACTTCGTCTATATCCCGGCGGGTGAGATCCACGTCGAGGAGAACGCTTCGGCGGTCGAGCGGCTGGTGGTGGTCCTGACCCGGAACTGCCCCGATTCCCATGTCGTGTACCTGGATGGCGGCGAGGACGGCGGGACGCCCCCACCGCCCCGCTGAACCGCGGTGACCGGACCCGTGCCCAAACCCGCTCAGGTGCCGACCGAATCGCCCTGGACGCGTCGCTCCCTGGCGGACCTCCTATCGGAGCACGGGCTCTCCGGGGCGGCCGAGACGCCCTTCCCGAACGACGGCTGGTCCGGGGCGGCGCTGACGGCACTCGAGCGGGATGGGCGGCGGTTCATCCTGAAGAGGACCTCGTGGTCGATGGACTGGATCGCCCGATCGACGCGTGACCATGCGCTCCGCGAGGCGGTCCTCGCGGCCGCCCCGGTCCCCTACGATCCGCCGCTGGCGTCCGCCCACCTTGGAGCGGCCGCCGACGGAACCGCGGCGGCGATCCTCATGCCCGACCTGTCTGCGTGGCTGCTCCACTGGGACCAGGGTGACGGCTCCTCGAGGGCGATCGACGAGGAGGCGCTGGACCGGGTGCTCCGTGCGATGGCGGCCGTCCACCTGCTCCCGTGGGACCAGTTGACCTCGACCGTCGGACTCGACTGGCCGTGGTGCCCCATCCGGGAGCGGGTCCAGCTCCTCACTCGACGGTCGGCAGAGCGGTATCGGGCCGGCGGGCTCTGGGTCGGGGAGCGGTTCCTGAACGGCTGGGCCGCCTTCGACCGGTCGGCGCCCGCCGGCGCGGCCGACCTCGTCGCAAGCCTGGCCGTCGATCCGCAGCCACTGCTCGACGCGCTCGCCCGCCTTCCCGCCACCGGGCTTCACGGCGACCTGAAGCTGGCGAACGTCGCCCTGCTGCCGACCGGAACCGCGGCGATCATCGACTGGCAGATGGCGGCCATGGCCCCGATCGCGCTCGAACTCGGCTGGTTCCTCGTCGCCAACGTCGCCCAGCTTCCAGATCCGCCCGACCGCACCCTGGAGCGCTATCGCGATGCCCTCACGGCGGGGGGTGGCGACGCCGTCGCGGGCGATTGGGACGCCCAGCGCGACCTGGCGATGATCATCGGGCTGCTCCTGCGGGGCTGGCGCAAGGGCCTCGATGCCGAGGCGGGCGTGACGCTCCCGACGGGCGCGACCGCGGCCGACGATCTCGCCTGGTGGTGCGCAGCGGCCGTCGAGGCGGCAGCGCGGCGGCTGTGAGCTCGCGCCTCGCGACGCGACGGTCCTAGCTACCGACGACGAACTCGTCGAGCGCGATGGTCTCCCGGCCCTCGGTGCCCACCACCTCGATCGTGATCGTGTGGGTGCCGAGCCGATCGAACGTCGTGGTGAAGATGGGTGCGCGGGCCCTGAAGCGACGAGCATAGACATCCACGGAGGCCACCAGCTCCTCGTCGATGTAGATCTTGGCCTGGCCCCGGGTCGGGCCCTTGGGCCCGATCCAGGTGATCGACGTCCCCTGGAAGGTGAACCATGCCGTCGCGCCCGGCTCGATCGCGTACCGGACGACGCCCCCGTTGTACTTCGCGTACTCGGCCTTGCCCCATCCGCCGGAGAAGTGGATGGATCGGTTCGATTCGTCATAGATGGTCGAGGCGTTCGACGCCGGCGCAGGCGCCACGGCCGTGATCACGGTCGGTCGCGTCGGTAGCGAATCAGCGCCCATCACCGTCAGGACCTTGTCGACATAGCGCCGCGAGAAGTCGGACCACAGCGCCGGGTTGGTGTTCCCGTCCCCGGTCAGCCACCAGTGCGCCACCGACGGCCAGTCACCGAGCCAGTTGTAGAGCGCCGTGAGCTTGTGCCGCGCGACATGATCCTGGTTTGCCGGTGTGGGCTCCGCGTTCGCATCGCCCAGGTAGCGCAGCGACCAGGCAGCCCAGTTCGCGGGCATGATCTGGTACTTGCCGAGGGCGCCCGAACTCGAGTTCACCGCCTCGTATCGGCCGTTCGATTCGACCGCGCCGAGGGCGGCCATGAATCGGTCGATGTTGGGCGGGTCAACCGCCTGGGTGACGGATGGAACGACGAGCGCGACGAGCAGCACGGCTGCGAGGGTGGCGGTGAGGACCGCTCGAACGCGGCCTGCAACGTCGGGCAATAGTCCTCCTCCAAGAGGTTGCGCGGACATCGGAGGATAACGGCGCGGGTGCGATGCGGCAACCACCGGTCATGGACTGTCGGCCCTGGCGGCACCGCGAACCCCGGCGGTCACGGGTCTCGCTCAACGATGTCAGGGGAACCGATGCCCAGGTTGGCCCGGCCGTCAGCCGTCGACGTTCCGGAGAAACGCGGCCACCCGATCGAGTGCGTCGTCGAGGACCGTTGCCAAGCCATGCCGGAGCCCCGGGTAGGTCACCAGTTCGGCCTCGCGGAGCAGCGGCACGGCCGCCCGCAGGAGCTCGATCCGGGCGAAGGGATCCGACTCACCAGAGAGCAGCAGGACCGGGCAGCTGATCCGTGGCCAGTGCGCGACCCGCGCCTCGGCACGCTCCGGCGCTCCCGGCGGATGGAGCGGGTAGGAGAACAGGATCAGGGCCGCGTACTGGGTGTCCGGTTCGGCCGCGGCGAGGCTCGCGACACGGCCGCCGTACGAGTGGCCGCCGACGGCGATCATGGGCCCGTCCGGGACTGCCGCTCGCCAGGCGGCAACGGCATCCTCCGCCCGGCGCTTCGGAAGGTCGACGGCCTGGGCGCTGATCCGGCGGGCCTCGAGGCCGGCGACGAACGGAGCCATCGAGGCGGCGGTCCCACTTGCCCCGTGGCCAAGGTGCAGCCGGACGCTCATGGCGCCAGAGTACGCGCCGGCGCGCCTATCCTTCGCGGTGATGGACGAGCCGGGTCGATGCTGGTGGGGCGCCGAAGCTGCGGGCGACCGGCGCATGCAGGTCTACCACGATGAGGAATGGGGCGTGCCGGTCACCGAGGATCGCGAGCTCTTCGAGCGCCTGATCCTGGAAGGGTTTCAGGCGGGACTCTCCTGGCGGACGATCCTCCACAAGCGGGACGCCTTCCGGGCAGCCTTCGGCGGCTTCGAACCGGCCGTGGTGGCGGCGTTCGACGACGCGGATCGGGCCCGGCTCATGGACGACGCCGGGATCGTCCGGAACCGGGCCAAGATCGAGGCCTCGATCGGAAACGCGGCGGCCTTTCTGGCCGTCGCCGGGGCATTCGGAGCCTTCGATGCGTACCTCGGCGCGTTCGTTCCACGCCCCGCCGCCCGCCGCGGACCGACCGCCACGATGGCGGACATCCCCTCGACGACGCCCGTGTCCGACGCGTTGTCCCGGGATCTCCGGGCTCGCGGGTTCCGGTTCGTTGGATCGACGATTGTCTATGCCTTCATGCAGAGCGTCGGCTTGGTCGACGATCACCTGCCGGGCTGCTTCCGCTACCGCGGCTGAACGGCGAGCGCCGAGGCGCACGCAGCATCAGGTCATGCGCCGCACCAGGCCAGGCGCGGCACCGGGGGCAGGCGCGGCATGGCCGGCTGGCACGGTTTCGCCGGCTGGCACGGCTTCGCCGGCTGGCGCGGCTTCGCCGACCAGGTTCACAGCTCGCGCCGGCGCAGCGAGATCGCGGCAAGGGTCATCACGAGCACCATCCAGACGCCCGTCCAGAGGAGAAAACCGACCGTCGGTGGCGTCGCCGCGAAAAACGGATTCGCCTCGGCGAGCGGTTGGCCTGCGGCGGCGGCAATGACGATCCCCGGTTCCAGGCCGTAGATCACGCCACGCCAGAGCCCGTCGGTCGGCAGGATGGCCCGACCCACCTGCCCGACGACGGCCAGGTTCACGCTGGGGTTGGCGGCCGTGATTGCGATGCCGACTCGTTCGATCGCGCCGGCGGCCCAGGACAGCCCGTAGGCGACGACGGCGATGGCACCCGCCCCGATGGGCGGCAGGCGCGTCGACAACAGCAGGCTGAGCGACAGCACCACCAGCCCCTCGGTCGCGAGATACGCCAGGGGCCCGACGATCGATGGCGGCGTGTATCCGGAGACGCGGCTCACGACGACAATCGCCAGCAGGGCCGAACCGGCACCGTAGGCCACGAGCACGACGGCCAGTCCGAGCCACCGACCGAGGAGATAGGAGGAGCGACGGATCGGCCGGGCCAGGAGCGCCAGGGCGATCCCGGATTCGAGGTCGTTGGCGATCGCCGGCGCACCCAGGAACGCGGCGGTCATGGCGAGGACGAAGCTGAACTGAAACGCGATGAAGATGAGGATCTGTGAGACGCCCAGCTGGATCGTGAGCTCGGGGGTGCCCGACGCCCGGGCGAACGACACGAGACGCTCGACGCCCCAGCCGGTGATGGCGACGGCCAGGACGGCCAGTGCCACGAGCACCCACAGGATCCGCCGCCGAGCCGCCTCACCGAGGGTCAGACGTGCGATCGTGATCACGCGACGACCTCCCGATTGGTGCGCACGAGCTCCAGGAATCGCGCCTCCAGGGACTCGCGACCCGAAGCCACCTCGTGGACACGGACGCCCATCTCGACGAGCGCGGCAACCAGCTCCGGCACGCTGGCCTCAGGCAATTCCCCGACGAACAGGTCGCGGCCGTCGAACCGGGGCGTCCCGAACCGCGAGAGTGCGGCGAGTCCGGGGCGCTCGAGTCCTTCGACACGAATGCGGGTCTCGCGGGCTCCCAACACGGCGGCAAGGGTGCCCTCGGCGACCACCGCACCGCGATCGACGATGGCGAGGCGATCGCAGACCTGCTCGACCTCGGTGAGGAGATGGGAATTCAGCAAGACGGCAGCCCCGCGCTCCCTCGCCGTGCGGAGAATCGCCCGGACGTCCATGCGACCGATGGGGTCGAGGGCCGACGTCGGTTCATCGAGGATGACCAGGGCAGGGTCGCCCACCAGCGCGACGCCGATCCCGAGCCGCTGCTGCATCCCCTTGGAAAACCCGCCCACCGCGCTGTCGGCCCGGTCGGCGAGACCCACCAGCCCGAGGACGTCGTCGAAGGTGCGCCTCCGGCCGCCCGCCGGGAGTCCGATCAGGTCCGCGTGGAGATCGAGCACCTCGCGGGCCCGGAGCCAGGGCTGGAACCGGAACAGCTCGGGGAGGTACCCGACATGCCGGCGTGCCTCGCGATCACCGAGCGGTCTTCCGAGCACGAGTCCGTGACCACCGGTCGGCCGCGCGAGCCCGAGGAGCAGCTTGACGGCGGTCGTCTTGCCGGCGCCGTTCGGTCCGAGGAAGCCGAAGATCTCGCCCGCCTGCACCGTCATCGTCAGGCCGGCCAGCGCCCGGACGCGGCCGTATCGCTTGTGGAGTTCCGCCACGTCGATGACCAGTCCGCTCTCGCTGGTGCCGGGCAACCTTCTTCCTTCCTGTCGCGAGGTCATGAGCATCGTGCCACGCAAGCTGTCACAACGTTCGCGGAGTCTGTGCCCATGATCCTCATCGAACGCCCCTGCTGCGATACGCCCCAGACCGTCGATCTTCCGATCCCGGATCAACTTCGGTGCCTGGACTGCGCCGTCATCTGGGACGTGGTCGACCCCGCGCCCGTGGAGGCTCGACTGGCGGCTTGACCCACGGCCCGCCGGGAGCGAGCGCTCGGCGATACCATCGGCCGATGGATCGTCCCGACTCGCCGCCGGATCAGGGTCACCTCCGGGCCGCCGTCTGTGCCGCCGGTCGCCGGCTCGGATCGCGCGGGCTGATCAGCGCCGCCGAAGGCAACCTGTCCGTCCGCCTCTCGGACCTGACGCTGCTCACGACACCCACCGGGCGGCGCAAGGACGAGCTCGGACCGGACGATCTCGCGATGGTGCCCCTGGATCCCGAAACCGGTCCGGCCCCGACCGGACCGCGCGCGAGCTCCGACATCGCGATCCATCGGGCGATCTACCGGGCTCGTCCCGACGTCCTGGCCATCGCCCACGCCCATCTGCCGGCGTCCATGGCCCTGTCCCTGGCCGGCGTACCGCCCGACCCGCTGGCGCTGCCGGAGACGGCATTGCACCTGCCGGTCCTGCCGCTGATCCCCTACGGGGCCATGGGGAGCGACGAACTGGCCGGGCGCATCGCGGCATCGTTCACGCCGACGGCGGGACCCGTGGCCGTGGCTGTGCTGCTCGAGCGTCACGGGGCCATCGCCGTGGGATCCGGAGCGGACGGCGGCGTCGACGCTGGTTCCATCGCGGACGCCCTCGTCGCGGCAGTGGACCGGCTCGAACTCGTGGACGTGCTGTGCCGGACATGGCGGGATGCCGTGCTGCTTCGGGCGGCCCTCGGGAACACCGACGCCATTCGGCCCGCCGGAGGCTGACCGGCGGTCGGTATGATGCCGGCACTGCCCGTTCGGGACACTGGAGGAGGGACCGTGGACACTCGCAAGCTCCTGGCCGAGGTCGTCGGCACGTTCATCCTCGTCGGCATGGGGTCGATGTCGATCCTCGCCGTGGGCGCGATCCCCGGCTCGCCGGCGCTTGTCGTGATCCCGTTCGGGTTCGGCTTCGGCCTGCTCGCGGCGATCGCCGTGAGCGGGCACGCGTCGGGAGGCCACTTCAATCCCGCGGTGACGCTCGGAGCGCTCCTCGACGGTCGGATCGACGCGATGGGCGCGGTCGGCTATGTCGTGGCCCAGGTCATCGGGGCGATCGGTGCCTCGGCCATGATCCTGGCGTTGTCCAGCCAGGCGGTGGTGGCCGGGACCAAGAACATGCCGGGTGTCGGAGACGGCGGCGCGTTCCTGACCGAAATCGTACTCACGGCGATCTTCGTGGCCGTGATCCTGACCGTGACGAGGAAGGACGCCGGACACGCGATCATCGTCATCCCGCTGACGCTTCTCGTCATCCACGCCGTCGGTATCCCGTTCAGCGGCGCGTCCGTCAACCCGGCGCGAGCCCTCGGGCCGGCCATCGTGTCCATGGACTTCGCGGCCATCTGGATCTACCTGACGGCACCATTCATCGGCGCGGTTGTCGGCTGGATCGTGTTCCGGGCGCTGTCTGCGGAGGAGCCGGCCTAGTCGGAACCGCGCGGCGCGGGTGGCACGGCCGTGAGCACCGGCAGTGCCTGCCCGCCTTCGAGTACCGGCAATGCCTGCCCGCCTTCGACCAGCCAGCAGGCTGCCTGCTGGCCGTCCCCGACATCGAACAGCGGCGGCTCCTCGACCCGACACCGATCGAACGCGACAGGACAGCGAGGGTGGAACCGGCAGCCCGTCGGGATGTGCGCTGCGTCCGGCGTCTCGCCGACGAGAATCGTCCGGGTGGCGCGCTCGCCCGCCGTGGGTGGTTCCGGGGTCGGGGACACGCTGACCAGGGCTCGCGTATACGGGTTCTGGGGGTTCCGGATCACCTGCTCAGCCGGCCCGATTTCCATGATCTTGCCCAGATACATGACGGCGATGCGATCGGCCAGCACCCACGCCAGCGACAGATCGTGGGTGATGAACAGGTAGGTGAGCCCGCGCTCCTGGCGCAGGTCCAGCATCAGGCGAAGGAGCTCAGTCCGGATCGACACGTCGAGCATGCTGACCGGCTCGTCGGCCACGACCACGTCGGGGTCCATGACCAGGGCCCCGGCAATGACGACGCGCTGGCGCTGGCCGCCGGAGAGCTCGTGGGGATACCGCGCCGCGAAATCCTCGGCCGGACGGAGGCCGGCCGCCTCGATCGCCGCGTGGACCTTCGCGGCTCGCTCCCCGGGCGATCCGCCGAGCCCGTTGACCAGGAGCGGCTCGGCGACGAAGTCGAAGATGGATTGCCTGGGATCGAGGGTCTCGTACGGATCCTGGAAGATGATCTGGACCCGACGTCGATAGTGCCGCAACGCTCGCTGCCCCCAGATCGCGCTGACGTCCTCCCCATCCACGATGACCCGCCCGGCTGTCTGGCGGGTCAGCTTGACGAGCACGCGACCGGTCGTCGTCTTGCCGCTGCCCGATTCGCCGACCAGGCCGAGGACCTCGCCGAGACGAATCGTCAGGTCGATCCCGTCCACCGCGCGGACGACCCCGCGACTGCGGCGCAGCAGCGTATCCAGGAAGCTGCCGCGAACCGGAAAGTGGACCTCGAGGCCCTCGAGGCGGACGAGCTCGTCCTGCCGATCTGCCGTCATCGGCCCGACCCCGCGGCTGCCGGCACGTCCGTCACCGGCACGGCCGTCACCGGAACGCCGTCACTGCCCGGTGGATACAGGTGGCAGGCCACGCGTACGCCATCCGCGAAGGTGACTTCGGGTGGGACCTCGACCCGGCACACGTCCATGGCGAATTCGCAGCGGGGCGCAAATCGGCAGCCCGGGGGCGGATCCCGCAGATCCGGCGGTGAACCCGGAATCACCTCGAGCGAGCGCCGGTCCGTGTGGATGTTCGGGAACGCCGCAAGCAGCTTCCGCGTGTACGGATGACGCGGCCGGACGAAGACCTCGCCGACCGCGCCTTCCTCGGCGACGCGACCGGCGTACATGACCATCACCCGATCGCAGGTCTCGGCAATGACCGACAGGTCGTGGGTGATCAGGATCAGCGAGAGACCGAGGTCGCGTCGCAACCGCTCGAGGAGATCGAGGATCTGGGCCTGGACCATGACGTCGAGGGCGGTCGTCGGTTCGTCGCCGATGACGATCGCCGGGTCACATGCCAGGGCCATGGCGATCATCGCCCGCTGGCGCATGCCGCCGGACAGTTCGTGCGGGTAGGCGTTGGCACGCTTCCTTGGAATGCCGACCAGCTCGAGCAGTTCACGGGCGCGCGCGGCCGCGGCGGTCCGGTCCAGCCCCATCCGCTCCGTGATCGGCTCAGCGATCTGCTCCCCAACGGTGCGAACCGGGTTGAGGGCGTTCATCGCGCCCTGGAACACGATCGAGATTTCCCGCCAGCGATAGCGGCGCAGCGCATTCGGGGTCTTGTCGATGAGATCGATGCCGTACAGGCGAACCGATCCGCTCTCGATCCTCGCATTCGGCGGCAGCAGACGTACCAGCGACAGCGCGGTCGTGGTCTTGCCGCACCCGGATTCGCCGGCAATGCCGAGGGCCTCGCCATGCTCCAGTCTGAAGCTCACGCCGTCGACCGCCCGGACCGTGGCACCGTCGAGCGAGAAGTAGGTGCGCAGGTCCTCGACTTCCAGGAGCGGCGCGTTCGGGTCGGCCTGCCTCGGCAGGGCGCGCTGCCGGCCTGCAGTCATCGACGGCCTCCCCGGCGCGGGTTCAGGACGTCGTCGAGGGCGCTGCCGAAGAGCGTGAACGCGAAGACGACCAGGATGATCCCGAGGCCCGGCGGCACGAAGTACCACCAGGCGCCGAGCCCGGGCGCTCCGACCGATCGCGCCGCCTCCAGGAGCTGCCCCCACGACGGCTGGAACGGGTCACCGAGGCCGACGAACGAGAGCGTGGTTTCGGTCAGCACGGCGCCTGCGAACGTGAGGACGGCGTTGGCCACGATCAGGTTCACGACATTGGGCAGGATGTGGACCCGCATGATGTGGAACTGGCCGGCACCCACGACGCGTGCCCGATCCACGAACGCTCGCTCCTTGATGGACAGCGTCTGGGCGCGGATGAGGCGCGCCGTCGATGACCAGCTGGTGATCCCGATCACCACGACGATCACGATCAGCGTCATCCGGATGCCGAATACCTCGGCCGTGGCGGAGCCGACCACATCCCGGATGATCGGGGTGAGGATGAGGGCGAGAACGAAGGTCGGGATCACGAGGAAGAAGTCCGTGATCCGCATGAGGATCCCGTCCACGCGGCCGCCGATGAAGCCGCTGACGATCCCGATCAGGACGCCGATCGCGACGGTCACCACGGTCGCCAGCAGCCCGATGACCATGGAGATCCGGGCCCCGTGGACCGAGAGGTTCACGATGTCGCGACCGAGTTCGTCCGTGCCCAGGAGGAAGGCGCCCCCGGGAGGGCTGAGGCGCGGCCCGCTCGCGGTGACGGCCGTCTGGAGCGGCCCGACGAGTTGCTCCGGGATCGCCGCAAGTACCACGAAGAACGTCAGGATGGCCAGCCCGAGCAGGCCGTCCCGGCGCCGGGCAAACCGACGCCCGAAGTCGCGCGCGCCGGCGAACCGCCGGGGCCGATCCCGCGCCGGAGCGGTGGCCGAGGCAGCGCTCATGTCCGCACCCGCGGATCGAGCAGGCCGTAGACCAGGTCGGCCACGAGATTGGCCAGGACGACGGCCACGCTGAGAAGCAGGAACACACCCTGGAGCACCGGGTAGTCACGAGCGGTCAGGGCCTGGACGGTCAGCGTCCCGAGGCCCGGCCAGTTGAAGACGACCTCCACGGTGATGGCGCCGGCGATGACGTAGCCCAGGTTGATCGCGATCAGCGTGACCGTCGGCAGGAGGGCGTTGGGCAGGGCGTGACGCCGAAGGATCCTTCCCTCGGTCAGGCCCATCGCCCGGGCCGTGTTCACGTAGTCCTCGGACAGGGTTTCGATGATCGACGACCGCATCACGATCGCGTACTGGCCGACCAGACCGAGCGAGACGGTGGCGAGGGGCAGGATCAGGTGCGCGCCGAGATCGAGGAAGTAGTCGATGGGACTCCCGTAGACACGGCCGGCCGTCAGCATCCCGTAGGTCGGGAACCAGTTCAACGTGGTCGCAAAGATGAGCAGGAACGCCATCCCGAGCAGGAAGTACGGCGTCGAGTACAGGATCAGCGACACGCCGTTCCCGACGTAGTCGATGGGACCGCCGCGTCTCCAGCCGCTGTAGGCGCCGAGCGCCAGGCCGAGCGCAATGGCCACGAGTTCCCCCAGCCCGAAGAGCAGGAGGGTCGGCCATATTCGCTGCCCGAGGACATCCACGACCGTCTGCCCGCGCGCGATGAAGGAGTAGCCGAGGTCGCCGCTGAGGGTCGCCCCGACGTACTTGAAGAGCTGGTTGTCGGCGTGGAAGGTGGGCCCGCCGTCCGCGAAATCGATCGGGGAGATCGGGTCGTTCAGGCCCCAGCGCTCGCGCAGGGCCTCGAGACGCTCGGCCGTGACATTGGGGGTACCCCGGAGGAGGACCCGCTCCGGCGAGCCCGGCATGAGTCGGAACAGGGCGAAGTTGATGACGATGATCGCGACGATCGTGATCGCCGCCTGCCCGACCTTGCGAGCGAGGAAGGTGCCGCCCATTCAGCGGTCAGGTCGATGGGGCCGCCCCGCGGCGGCCCCATCGGACGCGGGACCCTTGCGGGTCTCGGTCATTCCTCTTCGGTCGGAGGCGCTGCCCGTCGGCGCATCAGCACCAGACCGCCGGCGATGATCGCGACGAGGACGACGCCGCCCACGATGAGCGGCGTGGCATTCGACGTGTCGCTCGGCGTTCCGTCGCCCGGCGCGGCAGTCGGACCCGCGCTGGCGCTGGGCTGGTCGGTCGGTGCCGGGGCGGCGGACAGATCCGTCAACCTGGTGTAGCCGCCCGACCCGTAGCCGAACAGCGGCGTGCCGCCCTCGGTCGGCTGGTTGGTCCAGCCGCCGAAGCGATCCTTGCGGTAGGCGTGGAGCTCGGCGTCGTAGTACATGACGATGTATGGGGCCTCGTCGTAGGCGAGGTTCTGCATCTCCTTGATGTACTCGAAGCGCTTCTGCTCGTCGGCCTCGGCGCGCTGGAGCAGGAACAGTTCGTCGTAGCGTGGGTTGTCGTAGAAGCTGTCGCTGAAGCTGCCGATCTCCTCGCCTCGGAGGACGTTGAGCAGCGAGGTCGGATCGGGGTCGCCCACCCAGCCCCAGAGCTCGATGTCGAAGTTGGCAAGGCCGCCGGCCTCGGGCGGCAGAAGGTCGTCGAGGAGCTTGCCTTCCTCGGTGACATAGGCATCGACGCCCACGCCGAGCTGCTCCCACCAGCCCTTGATGAACTGCGCATTGGTGGCGTTCTCGGCTTCCGAATCAGGCCAGGTCACGCGCAGCGTGATCGGCTTGCCTTCCTTGTCCAGGCGCTTGCCGTTGGCATCGAGCTTGTAGCCGGCGGCATCGAGGCGCTTGATCGCTTCCGCGATGTCGAAGCGACGGGGGTTCGTGGGGCTCGCGTGCCAGCGCGTATGGAAGGGCGGCACGATCGTGTCGCCGGGCTCGCCAAAGCCTCCGAGCGTGACTTCAACGAGCTTCTCCTGGTCGATGGCCCAGGCAAGGGCGTCGCGGAACGCGGGGTCCTGGAGGGCCTTGGTGGAGGCGCCGCCGCCCTCGATGGGGCCGCGGCTGTAGGTGTTGAACGCGATCTCCGAGTAACCGTTGGAGATGCCCTCGACCACCTGGATGTCGGGGTCGCTCTGGAGGGCCTTGAACTGGTCCGGCTGGATGCCGCGGACGTAATCGATCTCGCCCGACTTCAGGGCCTGAACGGCCGTGTCCATGCTCTGGAACGTCTGGATCACGACCTCGTCGGCCGCACCCTGGGTGCCCCAGTAGTAGGGGTTGCGTGCAAACCGGATGAAGTTGCCCGGTTCCCACTCGACGGCCTGGTATGGGCCGGTCCCGACGACCGTGGGCTCATTGAGGAAGGGCGTCGAGCCGTCGATGCTCCCGATCTCGTCGAGCGTGTACTTCTCCCAGACGTGCTTCGGCAGGATCGGCACGTACGCCTGGAGCAGGAGCGTGTTCGCGAACTCCGTGGTCACCACGAGCGTCGACGCGTCGGGCGCGCTCACCGCCGTGACCCCGGCGTTGGTGAGGTAGCCCTCCAGATAGCCGGCACCGAGGTAGTAGCCGTCCGCGGACGCATCACTCCTGGCGGTGGCGTCGAGGATCAGCTGGTAGGTATACGCGGCATCGGCCGAGGTGGCCGGCGTTCCGTCCGACCATTTCATTCCATCGCGAATGTGGAACGTCCAGGTCAGCCCGTCCGACGAGACTTCCCACTTGTCGGCGAAGCCCGGGACCGGCTCGATGTCCGGCCCGAAATTCACCAGCAGGTCGTAGTTCAGGGTGAACACCTCGAAGTCGACGACCAGGATGGAACTGAACGGGTTCAGGACCTGGAGATCCTGGTCCGTGCCGGTCTTGAGCTGAAGCGGGTCGGCGGCGGCCACCGGGACCACGGATGAGCCGAGCCCTGCGAAGATCAGGGCCACCGTGGCGGCCGTGGCCGCCAGGCGCGCACGAATGGACGATTGCATTGCTCCTCCTCCTCGGCGCGGACGCCGTTGGCGCAGCGTCCCACACCCGAGTTGCCCACCGCAAGTCGCCCGATGCATTTGGCGCGCATGGCGGTCCAGGTGGAGGGAGCCGGGCGAACGTCGCTGCCCTGGGCCGACTCGACCCGTCGACCGGGTCAGATCCGGAAATTGGCCGCCGGACGCACCTCCCGCAGAATCGGGCGATCTACCCGGAAGGCCTCGATCTCCCCCGCCGACGGCGTCTCGCCGTCGATCGCCAGCTCAGCGAGGATGCGCCCGAGCACGGAGGCAAACTTGAATCCGTGTCCCGCCCCCAGGGCGAGCACCACCCCTGGATGATCCGGCAGCCGATCGATCACGAAGTCACGTTCCGGCGTCAGCGTATAGATGCACGTCTTGGTCAGGAGGTCCGGCCCGACGGCTTCGGGAAGATGGCGCTCCATGAAGCCGTACAGACGGGCGTGCGCCGCCCGGTTGACCTCGAAGGTCCGGGTCTGGAGCGTGCACTCGTCGCCGCCGACGTCCTGGGCCGCCTTCGGGCCCGGTTCCCCATAGGTCGGGAAGCCGTAGAAGGACGGCTCGTCCATCCAGATCCAGACCGGGAACTGTTCCGGCGCAAAGCGGGAGGGATCCGGGCTGTCGAAATAGGTCACCTGCTCGCGGGTGATGGTCAACGGCAGGTGCCACCCGAGATGCGCGAGCAGGTCGTTGGTCCAGGCGTCCGCCGTCAGCACGACGCGCCCGGTTCGATGCACGCTCCCGTCGGCCGTCACGACCTCGTAGGTGCCGCCGGTCGCGCGCAATCCCACCACGGGCGTGTGGTCCAGCAACGTCGCGCCGTTGGCCACGGCCAGGGCTCGATGCGCCGGGTTCGCGCGGTTCGGGTCGGCGATCCCCGTTTCCGCCTGATACACGACCGAGGTGTCCTCATCCAGCCGCCACTGCGGCCAGCGCCGCATCGCCTCGGCCGCATCGAGGCGCTCGAACGGAATGCCCTCCGCGCTGAGGCTGCCCGTGTAGTCGGCCTGATCGGTCACGCCGCCGGCCGGGTACAGGTCGATCCCGCCGGTCTTGGTGACGATCCGCGCCCCGCTTGCGGCCTCCACTTCGGCCCAGCTCGCATAGGCGCGCTGCGCCAGGCGGACGTAGTCGCGGCGGTGATAGGACAGGCGGATGATCCGCGAGTGATCCTGCGAGGCACCGTTGGGGTGATCGAAGGCAAACTGCTCGAGACCGAGGATGCGGAGATTGGGCCGCATCGATAGCCAGCAGGCGGCCGCCGAACCGATCCCGCCGAGGCCGACGATGACGGCGTCCCATTCACGCTGCATGCCGCGACGCTAGCAGGTCGGGGAGGTGCCGGGTGCGATGGCCTGGGTGCGGCGGCCCGGGTGCGGCGGGCCCGGGTGCGGCGGCCCGGGTGCGGCGGGCCCGGGTGCGGCGGGCCCGGGTGCGGCGGCCCGGCCCACCCCGTGCGCCGCCGGGCCGGTCCGGCCGCTGGCTGCGTAGACTCCGTCCATGCCCGCTGAGCGTCGCCCCGCCTCCGAACCGTCCGGCGTCCAGGTTCTACGGGACGTCCGGATCCGGGTGCGCGACGGCGTCGAGCTGTCGGCCAACCTCTGGCTTCCGGCGGATGCCGACGAACGAGCTCCCTGCCCCGCCGTCCTCGAGATGATCCCCTACCGGAAGGACGACTGGCGGGCGAACGCCGATGAGGCACGGGGCCGCTACCTCGCGCGGCACGGCTACGCCCTGTGTCGCGTGGACGTGCGCGGGACCGGGCGATCCGCCGGCGTGGCCCTGGACGAGTACACCGCCGACGAAACCCGCGACGGTTACGACACCGTCGAGTGGCTGGCAGCCCGGCCGTGGTGCACCGGCGAGGTCGGCATGTGGGGGATCTCCTACGGCGGCTTCACGGCGATTCAGGTCGCCGCGCTGCGGCCACCGCACCTGCGGGCGATCGTGCCGGTCTATGCGACGGACGATCGCTACCTCAGCGACGTCCATTTCGTCGGCGGCTGCGTCACGGCATCGGAGCTCACCCAGTACGCCGTCAGCCAGGTCGCCTCGAATGCTCTCCCGGCCCTGCCGGCACGGCCGGGCGAGGACTGGATCGCGGCGTGGCGCGAGCGCCTGGAGGAGACCCCCGTCTGGCTGGCGCCCTGGCTCCAGCATCAGGCGGACGGCCCGTACTGGCGACAGGGCTCCCTCGCCCCGCGCTACGACCGGATCGGGGCCGCCATGCTCCTGTTCGGCGGCTGGATGGACTCGTACGTCGACCCGGTCTTCCGGATGCTCGAGCGATGCACGGCCCCGCGGCGCGCCATCGTCGGCAACTGGTCCCACGAGTTTCCGGACGACGGGTACCCGGGACCGGGACTCGACTGGCATCACGAGATGATCCGGTTCTTCGATCACTGGCTGAAGGGCGAAGCCAACGGCGTGATGGACGAGCCGGCGCTGACCTGGTTCCAGCGCGACATGGCGGCGCCCGAGCCGTTTCCGGTGACCTGGCCGGGGCGCTGGCGCGCCACGGCATCGGCGAGCCGTCTCGCGAGCGGTCCCCCGAGCGGTCCCGCGAGCGGAGCAGGCATCCGGTCGCTGTGGCTGGCGAGTGGCCAGGAGCCGCTCCGCGGTGTCCTGACATCCGATGCGAACGTCCCCCAGGGAACGGCGATCTTCCCGCACCGCGCGACGACCGGCACCCACGGCGCCCTGTCATGGGGAGCCGGAAGCGCCCCGAACGGCCTGGCTCGCGACCTGCGGCCCGACGAGGCCGGTGTTCCCACCTACACCTCGGCGCCCCTGGATGCTGCGCTCGAGATCCTCGGCCTCCCGACCGCGGTCCTCGACCTCACCACCTCCATGCGTGTCGCCACCATCGTCGTGCGGCTGTCGGACGTCGACCCGGACGGCATGTCCAGCCAGGTCACGATGGGCATGCTCAACCTGACCCACCGTGCCGGGCACGACTCCCCTCGCCCACTCGTTCCCGGAGAACGGCTGCGGGTCCGGGTACCGTTGCGCGCCGCCGGTTACCGCTTCGGCCCGGGGCATCGCATCCGGCTGTCTGTCGCGTCGTCCTGCTGGCCGGTGATCTGGCCGTCGCCGGAAGCCGGCTCGCTGATCGTCCACCACGGCCGGGCGTCGGCAGGACGGGAGGAACCGGCTGGACGGCACGACGCGGCCCCCGGCGGACCGGAAGCCGTGGCTGGTGATGGACCGGAAGCCGCGGTCGCCGCGGGGTCCCGGCTCGAGTTGCCGCTGGCGCCGCTCATCGATGACGCGCCGGTGCCGATCTTCAAGACGACGCCCCCGGATCTCGACTCCATCGGCGGCGGCTCGGATGACCCGCCCCGCTGGCGTGTCGTCGAGGACGTGCTGACGGGTGAAGTGACCGTCTCCACGCACGAGGGAGGCGACACGATCCTCGAGGACGGCACGCGTCTCTACAGCGCCGAGTCCCACGAGATGACGGCTGCCGACGCCGATCCGGCGCGAGCCACGATGGTGAGCAGGGTGCGCTACGTGCTCGAACGCGCCGGTCATCGGATCGAGGTGGATGTCGATGGCGACACGTCCTCCGACGCAGCCGCCTTTCATCTCGACATCCGGCTCGACGTTCGGCTGGACGGCGCGCCATTCTTCGAGCGGCGCACCGACCGGACGATTCCGCGCGAGCTCGTCTAGAGATCGCTCGCGAGGAGAATCGCAAACCCACAGATCGCGAGGTTCCCGAGGAGGCTGACCGCGATCTGGAACCGGGCGGGAAGGCGCCGGTGGGCCACCGCGCCGATGCCCGCCAGGGTGATCTGCCAGGACAGCGAGGCGAGAAACGCGCCGAGTGCAAACGCCGCGCGCTCGCCCGGGCCACGGCCGACAGACGGCAGCGCGAGCACGAGGGCCGCGAAGTAGATGACGGTCGCCGGATTGAGCATGGTCAGCCCCAGGAAGCGGGCGAACGTTCGGGCCGCCGGTTCCGGGGCGAGTCCGCGGCGGGCGGCGTGGTGGGCCGGCAACCAGATCGCGACGAGGCCGCGAAGCCCGATGCCGAGAAGCGCCCCGATGGCCACGATCCGGAGGGGTCGCTCCAGCGGCTCCAGCGCGATGCCGATGGCCGTGCCGCCGATGACGGCAAGCAGGGCGTACAGGCCGTCTGCGGCGGCGGTGCCCGTGCCGGCGGCGGCGGCCGCTCGGAAGCCGCGGCGAATCCCCAGCTCGATGATCAGGATGGCGATGGCCCCGACCGGAATCGCGATGGCGAACCCGGCCAGCGCGCCGGCGATGAACGAGGCCGCCACCCTAACTCATTGGGCCGGCCGATTCGCGGAGCGGCCGGCGGGTGTGTCCGCGGATGCGTCGCGCGGCGGGCGTTTCGAGGAAGGCGAGCCACAGTTCCGGAGCCGCGAGACGCACGCCGAGGGACCGACCGAAGAGCCCGCCCGATTCCACGATCCGGGCTCCGCCGGCCGTCAGCACGCCGACCAGCCGATGATCGGCGACGATGCGGCTTCCGGCCACCAGGCCGACCTGCTCGACTCCATCCGGAGGATCGCCCTCGAGCCAGCGCGTCTCCAGGTCGCCGACAAGGACGCTCGTGCAGCAGCGTGCCACATAGAAGTCGATGAGGAGCGTCCGGCCGCGCCCGACGTCCGCGATGCGTCGCTCCGCCTTCGCATCCGCGCCAACATCCGGAGCTGCCGTCGAGGTCACGAGGCGGAGGCTCCGGGCGCGATCAGGTCGAGAAGCGCGCCGGCCTGGCGTCGGTAGATGCTTCCCTCGAAGTCGTTGAGCGGATGAGGCTCGAGCGCGTGCTCCTCCACCCGTCCGCCCCGGCGGACATAGGCCACCGGGTAGATGGCGCCCTGGCCGTCGGCCTCGATGGTCATCGCAAGGGCATCCGGGCCGCCCGTGTCGAGGAAATGCGTCAACGGCACGATTCCTTCGTCGCGAATCCCGTCGTCCGGGCTGACGCTCACCACGCTGGCGAGGTACGCCTTCTGGTGCCACAACTCGGGCCCGTTGGTTGCCTCCGCCAGGACGTGGTCGGTGAGGTCCCCGAGGGCCAGGGCCGGCCTCGGGCGCGCGACCCCGAAGTGCTCCTCGGCCAGCCGCTCGACGAGGACGCGCCCGTTGTAGCGATGGCCCTGGACGGCCCCCGAGTAGCTCGGAATGCCGTGCTTCTTGAGCCCCGATGCACCCGATGTGATCGTCCCCGCAAAGTGGACGCCCGGGACGGTGGCGCTCTCCCAGAACGATGTCTGGGCCGGCAGGCGGCTCTGGCCGAAGGTCGCGACGCCCAGCGCGGGAAGATCCAGGAGCGGGCAGGTGAAACCGGTTGCCGCGATGACCTCGTCCGCCTCGAGGGAGACCGGCATGCCGTTGTCGCTGCGCTTGAGGTCCACCCGAAGGGCATTGCCGACGCGACTGATCTCCGAGACCGAGGCCGACAGAATGTCGACGCCGCCACCCAGGGCGGAATCCTCGAACGGCTGGACGTACCGGGCGCGCACGCCCACGAGCGACCGGGTCTCGATGGACGTCCTGGCCGGCGAGGGCGAGGCCAGGGTGATCCGGCTGGCCCATTGCAGGAGGCCGGATGCCAGCTCGAATCCGGAGTTCTGCTTGCCGATGATGAACAGGCGCCGACCGGCATAGGTCTCCGCGGCGCGTGTGTCGGCGTAGTGCACGGCATGCTCGATCCCCGGCGTAGCGGGTGAGAACGGCTGTGCGATACCGACGGCGAGGATCAGGTGCTCACAGACGTACTCGCCGTCGGACGTCGTGAGCGTGAAGCGTGGCCCCGCCGCGGTGTCGTCCCGGCGTGTCGACTCCCAGCGGCAACCGTACCGAACCATGATCCCGGCTCGGTCCGCGAATGCCGCGAGGCTGGCTTCCATCTCCGGCCGGGACGGAAAGTCCGACGACCCGTCCATGAACTCGGTCTGGAGGCCGCGCAGCTCCGGTTCGGCGGCGAGGAGGCTGTTCCAGTCCCACCGCTCGAAGGCGCGCGACTGCCGCTCGGTTGCGGCGTACGGCTTGGTCCACGAGAGCAGCCGCTGGAAGAACGGCCAGCGACGGAACATCCCGCCGGGCCCGCTGTCGGCCGAGAGCACGGCATGGCCGATGCCCCGGCGAGCGAGCTCGTAGGCGACCTGCAATCCACCGGGCCCCGACCCGATGACGATGACCGGGTAGGTACCAGGCGGAAACGGCAGTTGCCGGACCTCCATGGTGGGATCAGCCCCGAGCGCGGTTTGCGTTGCGAAGCCGCCTCGACTGCGCCTGGAGCATTCGGTAGGTCACCCTGGGATGTTCGATCAGGAACGGCTCGACGGCGGATCCGGGAAGGACCACGCAGCGCAGGGGCCGGAGCGCAACGACGTCGGCGGTCGGCGGCTCGCCGAGCAGGATGGACACCTCGCCGAAGAACTCGCCGCGTCCAAGCGTCGCGCGCTGATCGCCGTCCACGACGATCGCCGCTTCTCCGTCGAGAATCACGTAGAACGCGGACCCGGTCAGTCCCTGGCGCAGGACCCGGGATCCCTCCGCGAAGAACGCTTCCTCGAATCGGCTCGCCACGCCGAGGAGCTGCGGTGCCGCGAGGTCGGCAAACAGGGTCATCCCGGCGAGTGCGTCGGCAATCTCATCGCGCGTGGCCATCTGGGTGGAGCTCCTCAAGCCTCGACATCGGGGCGTCGCAACGATTGTGCATCGTCCGGCGTGGCCGCGCGAGCCGGCCAGAACGGGCGCCGGTTCAGAATCGGTTCGCCGTGCTCCTTGACGCGGGCCGGATCCCGGTTCAGCATCGGGGGCGAACCCGCAGGAGAAGCCCATGTCCCTGTCAACCGGCAACCGGTCCGAACTGCTCGGCGCGTGTCCCCTGTTCCGCGGCATCGGGACGGATGGGCTCGCGGCGCTCGCCCGGGTCGCGACCGAGGTCTCGTTTCCCCCGGGCCATGTGATCGCGCGACAGGGCGAAATCGGCACGGGCTTCTTCGTCGTGGTCGAGGGCCTGGTCCGGGTCGTGCGCGACGGCGTGGTCCTGGCACAGCTGGCACCGGGCGACTTCTTCGGCGAGCTGTCCGTCCTCGACGGTCGCCCACGCAACGCGATGGTTGCCGCCGAATCCCCGACGACGTGCCTTGCCATCGCGACGTGGGACTTCGAATCCACGCTTCTGGCCAACCCCGCGATCACCCTCGCCATTCTCCGCGGGGTGGCGACCCGCCTGCGGGAAGCCACGGACGCGGCGCAGCACTGATGCGCGCGCCATCCGGCCCGCCCCGGTGAGCAGGCCCACTTCGGAACCTCGCGGCGACGCCGGCGACACCCTCGTGTTCCTCTTCTCGGATATCGAGGGCTCGACGCGGCTCGAGCAGGAGATCGGCACCACGGCCTACGCCACCCTGCGCGAGCGCCATCGGGCGTTGCTGCGAGCGGCATTCGGGGCCCACCAGGGCCAGGAGCAGGGCACCGAGGGCGATTCGTTCTTCGTCGTGTTCACCACCGCCGGTCGGGCCATCGCGGCGGCTCTCGATGCCCAGCGGGCGCTGTCGGCCGAACCCTGGCCGGATGGCGCCACGATCCGCGTTCGCATGGGCATCCATGCCGGCGAGGCCACGTCCGTCGGGGGGAGTCTCGTCGGCCTGGCCATCAATCGCGCCGCGCGCATCTCCGGCGTCGCACACGGCGGACAGGTGCTGGTCTCGGAATCCGCACGATCGCTGGCCGGCGGCTCACTTCCCTCCGGAGCGACCCTGGTTGACCTTGGGGCCCATCGCCTCAAGGACCTCCGCGAGCCGGAGCATCTCTTCCAGCTCCAGGCAGCCGACCTGGAGGCGGCGTTTCCGCCACTGGAAACCCTCGACGCGCACCCGAACAACCTCCCGACGCAACTGACCTCGTTCGTCGGCCGCAAGGACGAGCTGGCGCAGGCGCGAGCCCTGCTCGTCACCAATCGCCTGGTGACCCTGACCGGTCCGGGCGGAACGGGAAAGACGCGACTCTCGCTCCAGGTTGCGGCGGCGGCCGCCGAGGACTATCCCGACGGGGTCTTCTTCGTGCCCCTCGAGACGGTCCGGGATCCGGCTCTCGTGGCATCGCGGATCGCTTCGGAGATCGGCCTCGCCGAATCGGGCGGCCAGTCCGGTCAGGATGTCCTTACCGAATGGCTCGCCGGCAAGCAGGTCCTGCTGGTGTTGGACAACTTCGAGCAGGTGGCGCAGGCCGGGCCGGTCGTGGCCGAGCTCCTTCGAGCGGCCCCCGGCCTCAAGGTGCTCGCGACCTCGCGGGCGCCCCTCCGTGTCTCGGGCGAGCAGGAATTCCCCGTTCCGGGTCTGCCGGTACCGCCGGATGCCGGCACCATGGGTGGGTATGAGCAGGCCCGGATGGCAGGTGCGGGCGCGCTGGACCTGGCCCACCTCGCGACGTATGAGGCGGTTCGACTGTTCATCGCCCGCGCCGTCGCGGTGCGACCGGACTTCGTGGTCACGAACGCCAATGCGCCGGCCGTCGCGGCGATCTGCGCCCGGCTCCAGGGGATGCCGCTCGCCATCGAGCTCGCGGCCGCCCGGATCAAGCTCCTGACCCCCGACGCCATCCTGACGCGCCTCGAGCACCAGCTGAACCTGCTGGCGGCGGGTGCCCGTGACCTGCCGGCTCGACAGCAGACGCTGCGCGGCGCCATCGCCTGGAGCTACGACATCCTCAGCGCGGCCGATCAGCAACTCCTCGACCGCCTGTCGGTGTTTGCCGGCGGTTTCGATCTCGATGCCGCCGAGGTGGTGGGGGGCCCGAGCGAGGAGATCGGAGGCGATGTCCTGGACGGCCTGATGGCCCTCGCCGACCAGAGCCTGATCCGGTCCATCGACGCCGACCCGCCGCGATTCTTCATGCTCGAGACCATCCGCGAATTCACTTCAGAGATGCTCGACCGGCGGTCGGATGCCTCGTCCGTCCAGGCGCGGCATACCCGCTGGTATCTCGAACTGGTCGAGGCCGCCGCGCCGCAGCTGTCCGGATCGGATCAGCGCGCGCTGCTGGAACGGCTGGAGCGCGAGCACGACAACATCCGGGCCGTGCTCGATCGGGCGCCACTCGTGGGCGACGGGGCGTGCGCCATTCGGGTGGCCTTCGCCATGTGGCGGTTCTGGCAGAAGCGCGGCCACCTGTACGAAGCGCGGCGGCGTCTCGAAGGCATCGCCTCCACGCCCTGGTCCCATGACGATCCCGTCCTGCGAGCCCGGCTCATGGAGGCGCTCGGCGGCGTGTACTGGTGGCAGGCCGATCTCGTCCAGATGAAGGTCGCCTACGCCGAGGCGCTCGACATCTGGCGGGCAAACGGCGACAAGTCGGAGATCGCCAACGCGCTCTACAACTACTCGTTCTCGTTCGCCGTCAGCCCGGATCCCAGGGTGGATCCAAGATCGGCCGACCCGGACGGCCTCGGCGGACGAGCCCAGGAGGAGGCGCTCGCCCTGTACGAGGAGATCGGCGACGTTCGCGGCCAGGCCAACGTGCTCTGGGGCATGGGCAACCGCGAGTACTTCCGCAAGGACGGCGGCCACGGCAAGGAGTTCTTCGCGCAAGCCCTTGAACGATTCAGGCAGGTTGGTGACGTCACCATGGAGGCCTGGTCGCTCCATATGCTCGGCAGTGCCCTCCTGCGCCTGGGCAACGCGGAGGAATCGCGCGGCATTCTGCGACACGCGCTCCGCCACTTCTACGAGGCGAGCGATGCGGCCGGCATCGCGCTCGTGTTCGACGATCTGGCATCGCAGGCGGTCGTGGACGACGACCTGCCGCGGGCGGCCCGCATACGAGGCGCCGCCCGTCGATTGACGGCAGCGACCGGTGCAGAGCTGGCCGGCTACGTGGACGAACAATTCGAGTTCTACGCCCGACCCCAGGTCTCGGACAAGCTCACCCCGGACGAGCTGGCCCATTACTCGGCGGAGGGAGCGGCGATGAACCTGGACGACTCCGTCGCCTATGCCCTGGATGTCCGCCCCGATCAGCTGACCATCGAGGACCACGGCACGGAGTGACCCGGCTACGATGACCCTCGTGCCGACGATTTCGATGGCCTCGCTGCCGAAGCCGCTTGCGATCCACCCGGACGCGGATGCGGACGCGCCTTCGACCGCTGCCGACGAGGACGCCGACCCGCGAAGCCTGATCCTGACCTGCGCGAACTGCGGTTCGGCGATAGACGAGCGGAAGTGCAAACTGATCTGCGGGTGCGGCTACTTCCTGTCCTGCTCGGACTACTACTGACCGGCGGACCCCTGCGAGCGTCGCGCGCTCGCAGATCGAATACGCCGTGCCGGGAGGCCTCGATGGATACAGCGCCAGTGACCCCGATCCGCCTGACGATCCGGACCAGCGCCTCGGCCCAGCGGGCCTGGGACTACCTGGTCAACCCGGAACGGGTTGCGGAGTGGTTCTCGTCGGCAAGCCCGGTCGGCGCGATCGGCGACCCGTATCGACTCGACTTCGGCGAGGGAAGCGTCGTCGAGGGCATCATCGTGGCCCTCGAGCCCGGTCGACGGTTCGCCCATCGATGGGCCTGGATCGATGCCGAGCCGCGGCAGGAAACCCTGGTCACCTGGACCGTGAGCGCGCTCGAACCGGCGGGCTCCGAGATCGAGCTCCTTCACGACGGCTGGGGTGAGGCCGGGGCCGACGACGCCCAGCGCGACGACCACGAAGGGTACTGGTCCGGCTACCTCGACGACCTGCACGATCTGCTCGAGGAAGCTGCCGGCCCTGGTTCGGAACCGGCGGTGGAGGCGGGGACGGACTAGACTCCGCCCATGACGGCAGATGCGTCCCCGCGCGAGAAGACCGGGATCCCGAAAAACCCCGGGCGAGCCGACCTCGGCCTGAACGCGACCCTGCTGTTCCCGAACCGCGAGATCGTGGAGCAGTACTACGTGCCGCTGATCTATACGGCCTGCCGGACGTGCTATTCGGAGCTCCCGCCGGAGGAGATCTTCCGTCGGGCCGTCGACGGCGAGATCGAGATCGCCAAGATGCAGCGGCTCATCAACGGCGTGATCGAATCCGGCCACGGCAGCACCATCGAGCACATCGTCTTCACCTTCGGTATCACGGGCGTGTCGAGAACGCTGTCCCACCAGCTCGTCCGACATCGGGCCGGCGTCGCGTTCGATCAGCAGAGCCAGCGCTACGTGACCTACAAGCAGGCCGCCACGATGCTCCCCCATTCCATTGCCGGTGCCGACCCGGAGATCCGGGCACGCTACGAGGAGCAGGTCGAATCGTCGATGGCGCTCTACGGCGAGCTCGTCGGAGCCGGCATCCCGGGCGAGGATGCCCGCTTCGTCTTTCCGAACGGCACCCGGACCAACCTCGTGATGACCACCAACCTGCGGGCGCTCATCCACATGTCGGGCCTGCGCCTGTGCACGATGGCCCAGTGGGAGATCCGGCGCCTGTTCCAGCTGATCCGCCACGAGGTCTTCGGCGTGAGCCCGTTCCTCGGCTCGTTCCTGGCGCCGAAATGCGTCCCCCTCGGCTACTGCGACGAGATGAACAACCGGGACGAGCACTGTCCCATTCGACCCCACAAGGATCGTGTGCTCGAGGCCTGGGCGGACAAGGCCAGGGCCGCGCGGGCAGCAGGACGCGAGCTGCCGGTCCAGTCGTGAGGATCCGGCTCCAGTTCGACCGGATCGGGCCGGGCGTGGAGATCGGACCGCACCGCCACGGCGTGGAAACCGTCGTCTACCTTGCCAGTGGCGAACTCGTCTTCGAGCATGGCGAAGCGCTCGAACGGCGCGCGGTCGTCCGCGCCGGAGATGTCCTGTACGAGGCCCCCGCGGAGCATCACCTCATCCGCAACGAGGGAACGACCGATGCCCTGGCGCTGCTCGCCTCGACGGATCCCGACCCACGGCGGATCGGGACGATGCTTCGGCGATGGGAGTCGGATGAGGAGCCGGTGCAGCGTGGCATCGCCGCGTTCGTGGCCGAGGCGGGTGGCTTCAGGAGACGAAGAATCGTGGGACCCGGTGATTTCGGTTCGGCCGCGTTCACGGTCAGCGAGGTCGAGGCAGCACCCGGCTCCGTGGACGAGTGGCACCGCCATCCCCGCGCGGAGCACGCCATCGTGGTCTTCGAGGGCCGCGGTCTCGTGACGGTCGGGAATGAGACGGAAACCCTCGAACCGCTCAAGGGCATCCGCGTCGAGGAGGGCCGCCCGCACCGGGTCGAGAACACCGGCCGGACGACGCTGCGCTACTACGTTTGCGCTTCCCCGGGCCTGGACCCGCTGGCGGATCGCGAGACAGCGGAGGCGCCGCGGCGGCGCACGGACGCGTAACCGGGGGACGGACGCGTAACCGTGGGGGCGAGCGCAACCGCGGCGCACGGACGCGTAATCGCGAGACAGACGCGTAACCGCGGGGGCGAGCGCCTCAGGGTTCGAGGTCGACCACGAACCGCTGGATGACGCGGGCAAGACGCGGGCCCGCCTCGGCTCCGGCGGCAAGCACCTCCGCATGCGTGAGCGGCTCGCCTGAGTAGCCCGCGCCGGCATTGGTCACCAGCGACACGCCCACCACCTCGAGGCCGGCCCAGCGGGCAGCGATGCACTCGAGCACCGTTGACATCCCCACCGCGTGGCCGCCGAGCGCCGCCAGCATCCGGACCTCGGCCGGTGTCTCGTAGTTGGGCCCGGTCAGGCCCACGTAGATACCGTCGGCGAGGTCCACGCCCTCGGCGCGGGCGGCGGCATGCAAGGCCACCCGCAGGCGTGGGCTCCAGGCATCGGTGAGATCCGGAAAGCGCGGGCCGATCGCCTCGTCGTTCGGCCCGATGAGCGGATTGAGGCCGGTGAGATTGATGTGATCGGTGATCGCCATGAGGGTGCCCGGCCCGAACGACGGGTCGAGGCCACCGGCGGCGTTGGTCAGGACGACCACCCTGGCTCCGAGGCGCCGAAACAGCAGGACGGGCTGGACGACCAGGCCCGGATCGTTGCCCTCGTACAGGTGGAAGCGCCCCTGGAGCATGACCACGGGCCGGCCGCCGAGACGACCGATGAGCAGCCGTCCGACGTGACCCGGCGCGGTCGCGGCCGGCCAGCCGGGCAACGCCGCGAACGGGATCGCGACCGCGTCATCGAGGTCGTCGGCGAGGCCACCCAGCCCGGACCCAAGCACGATCCCGATCTCTGGCACGACCGGCGAGTGGGCACGAACCGCGGCCTCGAGCGCATCGAGTCGCGCAGGCTGATCGGCAGGAGGGATGCCGGCGGCTGGATCGATCACGCAGGTGATCCTAGCCGCGCGGGCTCCGCGATGTGCGTCGGGGGGGCGACGGAACGGGCCCGCGTGCTTCTGCCGCCCGACGGAAGTACCGACACCGGGATGCCGGTCGCATCCCGCCGGGCGACGAACCCGGGGACGGACGCAAAGGCCAATCGCGACCGGGTAACGAAGCGCCCGAAGCGACCGGTCCGAAAACGGGGTCCCCTTGATGTGATCTCGGTTCCCTCGTCACTTGACGGCCCCTTCGGGCAAGACCAAATCTACGGCTGCGCGGACGGCCGGACAATCCGGTTATCCACGAATCGCAAGTCCGGCGACGAATCGTTTCCACGACTTTTGAACACCTGTGGACCGGCGGTGGACAACCGGTCCGTGGAGCGCCCGGGGCTTCCGGGACCGTGTGCGAGCCAATCGCGCCGACTGGCCGTCGAGCCTAGCCGCCGAGCGCGAACATCTCCACCCTCGGCAGATGGCTGGTGGCCTCCGTTCGGAGGTCGGAATAGCGGTCCGTCCGCGCTCCCCAGACCTGCTCCAGCACGGTCCGGAGGTCCGCGTCCGAAGCACCCTCACGCAAGGGAGCCCGCAGATCCGTCCCCACCGCGCTGAAGAGGCAGGTGTACAGCTTGCCGTCGGCAGACAACCGTGCCCGGGTGCAGTCGCCGCAGAACGGCTGGGTCACCGACGCGATGACCCCGATCTCGCCCGACCCATCGCGATACCGCCATCGACCGGCGACCTCGCCGCGATAGCCCGGCTCGGCCGGCTCCAGGGGCAACTCCGCATTGATCGCCGCGACGATCTTCGCGGCCGGGACGACGTCATCCAGCCTCCAGCCGTTGGCGGTGCCGACGTCCATGTATTCGATATAGCGGAGGATGAGACCTTCGTCCCTGGCCCACCGCGCCATCGGCACGATGCTGTCCTCGTTCTCGCCCTTCTTCACCACCATGTTGACCTTGATCGGCTCGAGGCCGGCCGCGCGGGCCGCCGCGATGCCGTCGAGGACACGGGTGACCGGGAAATCGACCCCGTTCATGCGCCGGAAGGTCGCATCGTCGAGGGAGTCGAGCGACACCGTGATCCGATTGAGACCTGCCTGGGCCAGCGGTTGCGCCAGGGGCCGCAGCGCCGACGCGTTGGTCGTGAGCGTCAAGTCCACGGGGCCGCCGTCCGGCGTGCGCAGCCCGGCCAGCATGGCGATGAGGTCGGGCAGCGCCTTGCGGACGAGTGGCTCGCCACCCGTGATCCGCAACTTCTGGACACCCAGCCCCACCGCCACCCCCGCCAGCCGGTGGATCTCCTCGTAGGTGAGCACCTCGGCATGGGGCAGGAAGGCGTAGTCCCGCCCGAAGACCTCGGCCGGCATGCAGTAGGTGCACCGGAAGTTGCATCGATCCGTCACCGAGATCCGGAGATCCCGCAGGGCTCGCCCACGCGTGTCGAGGACGCCCGGGCGCCCATCGAAGCTCGTTGCGCCGGGAGCTGCGGGCGGGGACGCCGAGGGATGCATGCGGTCGATCGTACGACGCCCGGTCATTCCGTGACGGCGCGCTCGCCGGGCCGAGGCCTGCCGAGGCTGGTACCTCCGGGGCGGACCTCTGGTACGACTAGCCGACTGCCGCGGCGCACCGCCTCGGACCACCATGCCCGCAGCACCCCAGCGATTGCAGCGTGAGGACGATCCACTCATGGCGACGACCGAACAGCGATCCGGATTCCGGCTCCCCTGGGCCTCCGAGCCGCGCACCGGCGCGGCCGGTTCCGGCGCGGCCGGTTCCGGCGCGGCCGGTTCCGGCGCGGCCGGTTCCGACGCTGCCGGTTCCGACGCTGCCCGCTCCGACGCGGCCGGTTCCGACGCTGCGCCGGTCACCGATCTGGACGGATCCACAGCGACGGCCTCGGGCGAGGCCCGAACTGCGCCGTGGCCGACGAGCGACGCGATTCCGGATCCCGGCTCCATGAGCGAATCCGCGGCCGAGACGACCGCCGGCGTCCAGGCGATGCCCCGTCCCGCGAACCCGCTGGTCGCGGGACTCGTTCGCGCCATGCGCGATGCCGCCGAAGCCGCGAGGCAGGAAGCCCTGGCGAAGGTCGACGAGGCCGCGAAGGTGCGGCGAGAGGAAATCCAGGCCGAGTCGGCCGAAACGAGCGCCGAGATTCGTCGGGCGAGCGACCACGACATTGCCGAAATCCGGGAATGGTCGAAGGCCCAGATGGCGCGCCTCCGTGAAGAGACCGACGAGCGAATCGCGGCCCGTCGGCGCCGTCTCGAGCTCGAGTCCGAGGATCATGCGGCCCGTCTGGCGCACCGCATCGAACACATTCAGGATTCGGTCGGGGCGTTCGAAGCGCGCATGGAGGCCTTCTTCGGGACACTGCTGGCGGAGGAGGATCCGGCCCGGCTGGCCGGTTTCGCCGAACAGATGCCGGAACCTCCCGACCTGACCGACGAGCAGGGGCTCGCCGACTGGGTGCCGTCGCGAACCCTGGATTCAGACGACGCCGCAGCCGCCGAGGCCGCCGCGCTGTCCGACTTCGATCTCGCCGACGCGTTCGAGCCCGGCGAGGTCGATGCCGTCCCCGGCACGCTCCCGACAGACCCATCGGGCGACGGCGACGGTTCGCAGGTGACGCGACTCTCCGTCGTCGGCCTGGTCAGCGTGGCGAGCATCTCCGGCTTCAAGCGCGCCGTCGCCAGGACTCCGGGCATCGAGAGCATCTCGGTGGCCGCCGGCCCGGAAGGCGAGTTCCTGTTCACGGTGCGTCACGCGCCGGATGTCGATTTCATCTCGGTGGTGGGAGGCCTCGATGGGTTCTCCGCCAGCATGACGAACGATGAAGACGGCGTGCTGTCCGTGACGGCTTCCCAACCTGCCGGTCTCGGCTGAACGGAGTCCATACCATGCGTCGCCCCACGATTGCCGTCGACCTGCCCGCTCACGAACGCGATGCCGTCCTGGAGCAGCTGGCTGCCGCCGAGTTCGGAACCGTCGTCCTCGAATCCGCGGCCGATCTGGAACGGGTCACCTCGGGTGGCCTGCCCATCGGGCTCGCCATCCTCCAGGCCACCGATGACCCGGACGCCGTCGCTGCTACGCTGGCCGGCCTCCGTGAAGATGGACTGGAGGTCCCGACCCTGATCGTCGCGGATGCCACCCAGCTCGACGGGCTCGGCGATGACACCTTCGGTCCGAACGATGAGATCGTCCTTCGTCCGGTGGACGCCGACGGGCTCCGCTGGCGCGCGGAGGCCATGCTGATCCGATCCCAGGTCGGCCCGGGCTCGACCGACAGCGCGGTGCTCTCGCACGGCCCGGTCGAGGCCGACTGGGCGGCGCGCTCACCGATCATCGCGATCTTCAACCCCAAGGGCGGCGTCGGAAAGACGACGATCGCCACGAACCTGGCGACGGCGCTTCAGGCCCGGCGCGACAAGTCGGTGCTCCTCGTGGATGCGGACACCGTGACCGGGCACGTGACCCTGTCCCTCGGGATGGAGACCGGACGGACCCTGAGCGACGCGCTCCTCGACGAGGAGGAGGGCGGTCCGCCCGAGGGCCTGCTCGACATCGCGGCCACCCATGCGTCCGGGATCAAGGTTGCGGCGCTCGTTTCGAGTCCGCTGTCCATGTTCACCCTGGACCCTGAACGCGTCACGGAGGCACTGCTCACGGCCCGCTGGGGCGTGGACGTGATCGTGGTGGATCTGCACCCGTCCTACAGCGACATGAACCAGGCGATCTTCGGCATCGCCGATCGCATTCTCGTCCCAGTCACACCGGATCTCCCGGCGATCCGGGCCGCGGTCCAGATGACCGAGGTGGCAGCCGAACTCGGCGTGCGGGAACGCCTGGGGATGGTGGTGAACCGCGCCGAGAGCGGCGTCTCCGTCGAGCAGATGGAAGATGCCGTGGGGCTCGCCGCACTGGCCTCGATCCGGTCCGGCGGCATGCATTTCGTGCGGGCCGCCAACGAAGGTCGCACCGTCACCGAGATGTTCCCCAAGGATCCGGTCAGTCGCGACTTCGAACTGCTGGCCGACCGCGTCCTGGGCGTGGAGACGCCGGTTGCGGTCGCGGCTCCAGCCACCCATGATCGATCCTCGCTCCTGAGTGGACTCTTCGGGCGAAAGCAGCCGGCACCGGACCTGAAACCCCGCGCCACTGGTTCCTGAACCACCGGCACACTCCTGCGGCCTGGCCACCCGGCGCCACGCGTCGTCACCCGGCACCGACAAGGGTACCCGGCGTCCTGACTGGTCACCCGGTACCGGCGAGGGCGCGCGGCGTCAGTCGCCAGCCGGCGTCCTGACTGGTCACCCGGTACCGACGAGGGCGCGCGGCGTCAGTCGCCGACGCCCCGCCCGACTTCCGGCATGGGTGGATACGGGAGCCCGGTTGACCGGTCCACCTGCTGGACACCGCGCAGGTAGAAACGATTCACGAGTACTGCATCGGCGTCACCGAGGTCGACGGACGCCTCACCCAGCTCGACGGTTGGATCCGTGATGGCCGCGAACATCTGCGTGCCGCGGTCCAACAGCGATTCCGGCACCGCTCCCGGATGGATCTGGACGCTGCCGACCACCCGGAAAGGAGGCGCGTCGAGGGCCACGTCGAAAGGAACCTTGTGAATACGGTGGGCGGATCGCTCATCGTCCGTTCGGCCAGCCAGGGTGTCGGAGCCGGCAACCACGATGATCAGATCGTACGGATCCACGATCCGGATCCCCGGAGCCGGCTCCAGGTCGGCGCTGCCGTCGAGCGGAGCCCATCGAACGTCGGTCACGGAGATGGTGTCCCGCTGGTTCAGGAGGTCGAGGAGGCGCCCGGACAGCTCCATGGCGCCTTCCAGGCGCCAGTCCTCGGTGAAGCCCCGGAACTGGACCGCGCGCGGGGCGTGCGGATCCACCACGGGAACCTCCGGATCGACGTGCGCGACCGCTTCGTCCTTCTTCCTTCCGAACCCGAAGGGCACCCCTACTCCTCCGTGCGACCGGTATTGTCGCGAATGGTATCCACCACGGCGCCATCGGCAAGTGTGGTCGTGTCGCCGAGCGTCCGACCCTCGGCGATATCGCGGAGCAGGCGTCGCATGATCTTCCCGGACCTGGTCTTGGGCAGATCGGGCACGAACATCAGGTACTTCGGGCGCGCGATGGGCCCGATCACATAGGCGACATGCTCCCGAAGCTGCACGGCCAGGGCGTCGGTGGGCTCGCCTCCGGACTTGAGGATGACGAACGCGTAGATTGCCTGGCCCGAAACGTCGTCCTTGACGCCCACGACGGCCGCCTCGGCCACGGACTTGTGATCCACGAGCGCCGACTCCACCTCGGTCGTGGAGATCCGGTGGCCGGCCACGTTCATCACGTCGTCGACGCGGCCGAGGAGCCAGAAGTAGCCGTCCTCGTCCCGTTTGGCCCCGTCACCGGCGAAGTACTTGCCGGGAAAGCGGCTCCAGTACGTCTCGCGGTACCGCTCCGGGTCCCCGTAGATACCTCGAAGCATCGCGGGCCAGGGCCGGGTGAGGACGAGGTAGCCGCCGCCGCCCAGCGGGACGGACCGGCCGTCGGCGTCCACGATGTCGGCACCCACGCCCGGAAACGGGAAGGTCGCCGACCCCGGCTTGGTCACGGTGACGCCCGGGAGAGGCGTGATGAGGATCATGCCGGTCTCGGTCTGCCACCAGGTATCCACGATGGGTGCCTTGCCGCCCCCGATGTGTTCGTGGTACCAGAGCCAGGCTTCGGGGTTGATCGGCTCCCCCACCGACCCGAGGACCCGCAGCGAGGACAGGTCGTGCGCCGCGGGATGCTGGGGACCCTGCTTCATGAACGCCCTGATCGCCGTGGGCGCCATGTACAGGATGGAGACCCGGTACTCCTCCACGATCTGCCACCAGCGATCCCACGAGGGCGTGTCGGGTGCGCCTTCATACATCACGCCCGTCGTGGCGTTGGCAAGGGGTCCGTACACGATGTAGCTGTGCCCGGTGACCCAGCCGATGTCGGCCGCGCACCAGTACACGTCGTCCGGCTTCAGGTCGAAGATCATCTCGTGGGTGAAGCTCGTCCCGAGCAGGTAACCCGCCGTCGAATGCAGGATCCCCTTGGGCTTGGCCGTGGTGCCCGACGTGTAGAGGAGATAGAGCATGTGCTCCGACTCCACCGGGACGGGCGCGCAGGCCGGGGACTGTCGGTCCACGATGTCGTGCCACCAGTGGTCGCGACCCTCGACCATGTGGATGTCGTGCCCGGTCCGGTTGACCACGATGGCGCTTTCGATGGTCGGGGTGGATGCGAGCGCCTCGTCCGCGTGATGCTTCAGACCGATCTCCTTGCCGCGACGAAATCCGCCGTCGGCAGTCAGCAGCACCTTGGCCCCGCAATCGTTGATCCGGCCCGACAGTGCCTCCGCCGAGAACCCGCCGAACACCACCGTATGCGGGGCGCCGATGCGGGCGCAGGCGAGCATGGCGATGGGAAGCTCCGGGATCATCGGCATGTAGATGGCCACCCGGTCGCCCTTCTCCACACCGAGTTCCTTGAGCGCGTTGGCCGTCTTCCCGACCTCCCGCAGGAGATCGGCGTAGGTCAGCGTCCGGGTGTCGCCCGGCTCGCCGATCCAGTGGTACGCGACCTTGTCCCCGAGGCCGGCTTCGACGTGGCGGTCGAGGCAGTTGTAGGAGACGTTGAGCTCGCCGCCCCCGAACCATTTCGCGAACGGCAGGTCCCATTCCAGCGTGGTTTCGAACGGCTTCGTCCAGCTGATCCGGTCGCGGGCCTGCCGCTCCCAGAACGCGACGTAGTCCCGTTCGGCCTCCGCATACAGGGCCGCCGCGGCATTGGCCTGCGCGGTGAATGCCGCGGCGGGCGGGAATGTGCGCCGCTCGGCCATCAGGTTCTCGATGGCGGGCTGGTCGTCCTGGCGTGATCCGGTGCTCAACGGTGCCCTCCCTTGCTCGCGCGTTTCCGGTTCGACATCGGGCTGCGCCACGACCGGGGGCGACGGGCCTGACCGCATCCTATCGCGCCCGAGCGGGCCCGGTCACTCCTCGGGTGCGAGGTCGTCGTCGGTGGGGCCCAGCGCGGGCGGGGTGCCCGGGGGGGCCGTGACGTCGTGCGAGAGCACGACGCGCTGCGGTCGCGGGATCTCGATGTCGTGCGCCTTGAAGGCGGCGAGGAGCCGCTTGCGCAACTCGCCCGGCGCGGCCCAGCGTTCCGGCGCCCGAACCGTCCCGAAGATCTTGAGGACGACGCCGTACTCGCCCAGTGCTTCGACGCGATCCACCCGAGGTGCCTCCAGGACGCGGCGCTTCCAGGCGGGATCCGAGGCCATCTCGCGGCCGACGTCGTCGACGACCTTGATGGCCTTCTCGATGTCGGTTGCGTAGGCGACGCTGACGTCGAGGTTCACGCGAGCCCACACCCTGGTCATGTTGCTGGCGACCAGAATCTCGCCGTTGGGAACGGTATGGACGATTCCGTCCACGTCGCGGAGGGTGGTTCGGCGGAGGCTGAAGTCCTCGACGGTTCCCGACACGCCGGCCACCCGCACGACGTCGCCGCGGCTGTACTGGTTCTCGATGAGGATGAGGGCGCCGTTCAGGTAGTCGCGAACGAGGTTCTGCGCACCGAACCCGAGGGCGACGCCGACGATGCCGAGACCCGCCACGGCCGGCCCGATCTCGAAGCCCACCTTCTGCAGGATCATGAGCGCCGCGATCATGATCAGGAAGAACCGAACCACCCGCCCGCCGAGGTCATCGAGCGTGTCCATGCGCTTCTTCAGTTCGACGGCCGACAGCTCCTGGGCCGTCCCCTCCGTGGCCTCCCGATCCATGAGGGCCTTCACGATGCCGTGGACGAACGGCCTCGACCCTCGAACGAGGACGATGGCGACCACCAGGATGACCAGGATGGGCAGGACGTCCTTGCGGAGGATCGGCAGGATCGCGTCCCACGGAGGCTTGGTGAAGTCGGGCATGACCGCAGCGTAGCCGATGAGGGCGAGCGAGGATGCCGTCAGGCGGCCGCGACCAGGGGGCGCCGCCGCGACCGGGGGTTTCGCCGCGCCCGGGGGCCGCCGCCGCGCCCGGGGGTTTCGCCGCGCCGGGGGCCGCCGCCGCGACCGGGGGTTTCGCCGCGCCGGGGGCCGCCGCCGCGCCCGGGGGCCTCGCCGCGCCGGGGGC
>JAZJZX010000013.1:92868-258689 GCA_040389445.1 Chloroflexota bacterium | reverse complement strand
CGGGCGATGACAAAGTCGCTGTCCGCTTACCGGTCAGAGTCCCTGTCCTCCGACATCGCCCGATGCCAATACCACTCGCTCGCGCACCAGCGAAGCGAATGCCAGGTCGACCCCGGCCGATTCTGCGAGCGCCGCCAGAACCTCCTCGGGACGTCCCGCACCACGTTCGGGATCAAACCGGACGCAGATCCGCCCCTCGACGACGCGGGCCGTGGCGGCTGGACCCACGACCGCCCGAATGTCGATGTCGGCCAGGAGTGGACGGAGGTCGTACTTGACCATACGCCCGCCCCTGTCGCGCGCACGCGGAAGGCTCGCCGCGGCCATCAGCCGCGAGGCCGCATCGGACAGCAGCTCCCGATCCAGCGCCGCGCTGCCAGGAGCGATGATCTCGGCGCGGTACTCGGCGGCGACCACCTGGCCCGGCAGGGCCGGCGCGCCAAGCCAGACATCGTGGAGGTCGACCAGCGTGTGCCCCGGCGGCAGGCGGCCGGCGAGCGCGTGCCGAACCTCCGCGATCGATCGGCGCTCGGTGAGGAACAGGTCGGCGAGCTCGCGTTCGGCCGGAACGCCGACGCCGAGCGGCGCCGCGAACACGATCCGCGCCCGGGCCGGGTGACGGTCGAGGCCGGCGATCGGCAGGTCACCGGCTGCGAGGGCATCCTCCCAGGCGGCAAGCTGGTCTCGTTGGCCCAGCTGTGGGGCATCGAGCGATCGGCTGTAGACCACGCGCCATCGCTGGCGTGGCTCGGCCGGCGAAACCTGGATGGGGGCGTCCATCGCTCTGCTAGTCTGCCCGAAGGATGGCCATTCCCGCCCGCCGGCTCCCCCCGATGTCGCCCCGCGTTGCTTTGCTCGCCGTTGCCGTCACGATCCTGGGCCTGGCGTTGTACGCCGGGCGCGAGTCCCTCGGCCCATTCGTCGTCGGCCTCCTCATCGTCTACCTTCTCGCCCCGCCGGTCGAGTTTCTGGTCCGTCTCAGGGTGCCGCGCTCCATCGCGATCCTCGTCGTGTATGGGGCTGCCGTGGCCCTCGTCGTCGAGGGCCTCAATGTCATGCTCCAGCCGCTGGTGGATCAGATCCGACAGTTCGCGACAGATCTGCCGGGGCTGGTCACGCGCCTGCAGGGGCAGCTCGAACAGTTCGGCGCGGTCTATCGCGGCCTCGAGTTGCCGCCCGCGATCCGCCAGGGCATCGACGAGTGGCTGGCAAGGTTGGCCGCCGGCGATGTCGGTGTCGATCCGACCGTTCTCCTGCCGGTCCTGCAGGCCACAACCGCGATCGTGGTGGCCCTGCTGACCTTCCTCATCGTCCCGGTGTGGTCGTTCTTCGTTCTGAAGGATCGACCCCGCCTGACCCGGGCCTTCGAATCCGCGATCCCACGGGAATGGATCCCCGACGTCGAGGCCGTCGTGGCGATCGTCGGTCGGGTCTTTGGATCGTGGGTTCGAGGTCAGGTCCTGCTCGGCCTGACGGTGGGAATCGCCACCTTCCTGGGTCTGCTCGTGCTCGGCGAAGCCGTCGATCCGATCTTCACGCGCTTCGCGGTCCTGCTCGCCGTGATTGCCGGCGTTCTCGAGCTCCTGCCGATCATCGGTCCCATCATCGCCGCGATTCCGGCAATCCTGCTCGCGGCGACCACCGGCCTCGAGGCAACGGGGGCTGCCTTCCTCCTCTACTTCGGCATCCAGCAGCTCGAGAACAACCTGCTCGTCCCCAAGATCCAGGGCGATGCCACGAACCTCCACCCGAGTGTCGTCATGCTGGCCCTGATCGTGGGTGCGACGATCGGAGGGCTCCTCGGCGCCATCCTGGCCCTCCCGATCACGGCCGCGGCACGCGACGTGTACGTCCACCTGTTCGCCCGCCTCAGCGTTCCGATGGATCCGGACGGTGCGCCCGACGCCGGTTCGCCCGACGCCGGTTCGCCCGGCGGCCGGCCGGATGTGCCCCCGGCCGACGTGGTTGCAGCAACGGTCGATCCCCAGGCGGGCCCGGGTCCATCGCCGGGCGGTTGACGGACCCGTCCGGACCTCCGACGAAGGTCGGTTCAGGCGACCGTCAGCCGAGGTAGCGGACCCACATGTAGATCGTCGCGATGACGAGGGATTCGAGCACCAGCAACGCGCCGTACGGGAGGAACGCCCGGAAGGTGATCTTCTGGCCGGCACGGTCGGCCAGGTTGGCGACGACGACGTTGGCCGAGGCGCCGATGATGGTCGCGTTGCCGCCGAAATCGGCGCCCATGGCCAGGGCCCACCAGAGCGGCTCGATGGCAAGGCCGGCCGCGCCGAGGTCGCGGACGAGGGGGATCATCGTGGCCGTGTACGGAATGTTGTCCACGATCCCGGACGCCAGCCCGCTCAGCCAGAGGAGCCCGATCGTGGTCACGGTCTCGTCACCGCCGGTCAGCGAGAACAGACCGTCGGCCATCGCCTGGATGATCCCGACACGGACCACACCCTCCACGAGGATGAACAGGCCCACAAAGAAGAACAGCGTCGGCCACTCGACCTCCCGGAACACCGATTCCGGATCCAGACCGGCGATCAGCATCAGGATCGTCGCACCCAGGAGCGCCACGGTCGCCGGTTGGTATCCGAGCGGACCGTGAAGGAGGAACCCGACCAGGGTCGCCGCGATCACGACGAGACTGCGACGCAGGAGCACCGGATCCGCAATGACGTCACGTTCATCCAGGCCGAGCGCCGCCTCGCGTGCGTCAGGTGCGACGGTGAGCTTCCCCCCGAACAGGACCCGGAGCGTGACGATGAACGCCACGAAGACCATCAGCGCGACGGGGCCCATGTTGGCCAGGAAGGCCACGAAGTCGAGGCCTGATGCCGAGCCGATCAGGATGTTGGGCGGATCTCCGATGAGCGTCGCAGTCCCGCCGATGTTGGCAGCCAGGATCTCCGCGACGAGAAACGGGATCGGCGCGACGCCGAGGATCGAGGCGATCGAGAGCGTCACCGGCGCGATCAAGACGACCGTCGTCACGTTGTCCAGCAGCGCGGACATGATCGCGGTCACCACGCTCAGCACGATCATCAGGCGGAATGGGTGGCCACCCGCGATCTTGATCGACCGGATCGCCACCCACTGGAAGAAGCCGGTTCGCCTGAGGATGCCAGCGAGAACCATCATCCCGGCGAGCAGAAAGATCACGTTGAAGTCGACGGCGAGGAACGCTTCGTCCTGGTCGATGACCCGGAAGATGATCATGGCGAGGCCGCCGAGCAAGGCGACAATCGTCTTGTTGATCCGGTCGGAGGCAATCAGCCCGTAGGTGATCAGAAAGATGACGGCGGCGATCGCCACGTCGCTCGGCATCAGGCGTTCCGCCTTGTCGAGCTCCCGTCTGTCGTCGCATCCGGGGCGGTCGGCGATCCGCTTCCGGGCGGGCCACCCGCCACCGCCAGGTCGGCAGCCGCCAGGTCCACGGCCGCCAGGTTCGTCGTCATCGGTGCGTCGTCCAGGGCACGCACGTAGACCAAGGCGAGCTCCAGGAGGTCGAGGTAGCCCGTCGGCCACCCATCGTTGTCCACGATGTACACACCGCCGAGCCGGCGCCGATGCATCAGCCGGAAGGCATCGCCAATCGTGTCCGATCGGTTCACGATGGCCGGCGGCTGCATGATGTCGGCGGCGGTCCGGTCCTCCATGCTGTGGCTGAATCGGGTTGCCGTCGCAGCGTCCTCGACATCGACCAGCAACGCCTCCGGCACGACGCGGGCAACGATACTCTCGGCCACCTGCGTCACCGGAATCACGCCCACGATGCGGCCGGGCTCATCGACGACGCCGATCAGGCGCGTCTGCGACTGGCGGGCCGCAAGGCGAACGACATCGCGCAGGTCGGCCGTCTTCGGCACGAGGAGCGGGCCGATGTCCAGGAGTTGCTCGCAGGCTTCCACGGTGGTCTGGCGGGCAAGTCGCGGGTGATCACGCATGGCGCGCGAATGCCAACCCGACCCGCGTCGTCCAGAAAGCCACGCAGTCGGGAACATCGGGCCGACGTCGGCCTCGGGGCACCGTCACCACTCGGCGCGGCCCTGTCTGATGTTGATGCTCTGAAGGATGCCGAGGCCGGCCGCGATGCTGATCAGCGACGCCCCGCCGTGCGTGATGAACGGCAACGGAATGCCTGTGATCGGCATGATGCCGATCACCATGCCGATATTGACGAAGACCTGGAAGGCAATCATCGAGGCGAGGCCGGCGGCGAACATGGTTCCGAACGGATCCCTGGATCGCCAGCCCCCCGCCATGACACGCCAGATCAGCGCAATGAACAATCCGATGACCACCATCCCGCCGATGAACCCGAGCTCCTCGGCCAGGATGGCGAAGACGAAGTCCGTCACCTGGACGGGCAGGAAGTCGAGCTGGTTCTGGGTGCTGTTGGTCAGTCCCTTGCCGAACCAGCCTCCGGAGCCGACCGCGATCTGTGACTGATAGAGCTGGTAGCCGGCTCCACGAATGTCGGATAGCGGATCGATGAAGGAGCTGAGTCGTTCCTTCTGATAGTCCCGCAGAACGTAGGTCCAGACGAATGGCAGTGCGGACAGCACCGCGAGCGCCATGGCGCCGAGCCAGCGCAGGCTCGCTCCGCCCAGGAACAGCATGCCGACCAGGATTGCCCCGAACACCAGCGATGTGCCGAGGTCCGGCTGGAGCAGGACGAGGGCCCAGGGAGGACCTGCCAGCACACACGCGCCCAGAATGCTCCAGAGCGAATCCATCCTTCCTCGACGCGAGGCGAGGTAGTTCGCCAGGATCACGATCATGAGGATCTTCGCCAGCTCCGAGAACTGGAACTGCAGGCCCAGCAGGCTGATCCAGCGAGACGAGCCACCGACCCCGGACCCGATCGCGAGCGTCACGGCGAGGAGGCCGATCTGCAGCGCGTACAGCGGCCATGCAAGCGTCCTGAGCCAGCGATAGTCGAAGGCCGTAGCCACGATGAACACAACCAGCGCCATCGAGGCCCAGAGCAGCCCGCGGAGGAACACGGAGCCCGTCTCGAGGGCGCCGTCACCACCGGCGACGCTGTTGCTGTAAGCCATCGCGAGTCCAAAGCTGGTGAGCAGGACGGCGTACGTCGCGATCTGCAGGTCGAAGGCACGCCAGATCGTCCCGATGGAGCGCGAGCCCCAATCGGAAATCCTGGCCTCTCGTGCGTTGATCGCGCCCAATGTGTCCTCAGTTCGACTGGTAGAAGTTGCCGCGCTTGAGAAGATCGAAGTTTCGGTAGTCCTTCTTGATCCCGTAGTGCAACTGGAGGTAATACTTCACGATTTCTGTTGCGGCGTTCCCCTTCGTCCTCGAGTCGTAGGCGAAGGCGAGGACGGCGAGCTCGGAATCCGTACCTGAGACGGCCTTCATCCCGTTCGGGTCCTTCGCGGACACGGTCGGGTCCTTGGGCACGAATGCAACGAACCACGAATGGAAGGGGAGTCGGCCTTCGGCGTCCCGGGTCCCGAACTCGGCCGTGCCGGACTTGCCGGCCACCACGATGGGGAGATCCGCGAGGTTGTACGTGTGCCGGATGACAACCACATTTCGGGCCGCCTGGCGCATGGTTTCGAGCACGGACGGATCCACGTCGACCTTTCGGATCACCTGGGGCTGGAAGGCACGGACGATCTGGCCGTTTGCATCCTTGATGTCGCGCACCACCTGCGGCTGGTACAGGGTGCCGCCATTCGCCAGGGCTGCGTAGGCGTTGATCAACTGAAGCGGCGTCACGACGTCATAGCCCTGCCCGATGCCCGCCTGAAAGACCTCACCGGGGTAGATCTCCGAGCCGAGCGTGTCGAGCTTCCACTGGTTCGAGGGAACGGTGCCCTTGACCTCGCCGGGCAGGTCGACTCCGGTCCGGGCACCAAAACCGAACTGCTCGGCCCAGTAGGCCAGTCTGTCGATGCCGAGCATGGCGGAGAGCTGGAAGAAGAAGGTGTCGCTTGAGTGACCGAAGCCGCAGAAAATGTTGCACTTGCCCCATCCTCGTCGGTTCCACTCGTAGAATTTCGTGCTTCCGAGGGTCAGATAGGCCTGCGTCAGAAGCTGCGTCGACCGGCTGATCTTCTTGTCGGCCAGCGCGCCGGTCCCCGCCACGAGTTTGTAGGTCGATCCAGGCGGGAACTGCCCGGCGATCGCGTGGTTCGTGAGGGGCTTGTCCGGGTTGTCCAGCAAGGCGGCGTAGTCGGCCGAGCTGATCCCACGCGCGAACAGGTTGTCGTCGTACGTCGGGAGGCTGACCATGGCCAGGATCTCGCCGGTCTGGGGGTTCATGACGATCACGACGCCGCGCTTCAGCCCCGCCAGGGACATACCCCATTTCAGTGCCTGCTCAGCGTACTCCTGCTCCTTGACGTCAATCGTCAGGTCCAGCGAATTGCCGGCGACCGGTTCCTTGACGGTCTGGAGTACCTGGATCCTGCGTCCAGACGCGTCTTTTTCCACCAACTGTACGCCGTATTGCCCACGCAATGCCGACTCGTACTGCGACTCGACCCCGGCCTTGCCGATCAGATCGTCGGCCAGGTAGCCCTCGGAGGCCAGCACGTCGAGCTGGGTCCGACTGATGGGCCCTGTGTAGCCCATCACCTGTGAGAGAAGGGCACCAGTCGCGTACTCGCGCCTCGATTCGACGACGATCTCGGTACCGGGCAGGTCCAGACGCGATTCGGCGATGAAGTTGGCGACCTTCTCGTCAACGTCGGAGGCGATCCGGACGAGGTCGAACCGGGACCCCGGGTTTGCATCGATGGCGACGTTGATGTCGGCCGGGTCCATGTCCAGCAGCGATGCGAGGCGCTGAACGACTTCGGCTCTGCGTTCCTCCGGGAGATCGGCAGGGCGAATCTTGACGACATAGGCGGGCACATTGGTGACCAGTGCGATGCCATTTCTGTCGTAGATGACTCCACGCGTCGATTCGATCGGCTGGCTCACCGCGCGATTTGCCTGCGCGAGCGTGGCGAACTGGCGATTGCTGGCCACCTGGAGCATGAACAGACGGACGCCCAGGATGGTCCCGAGGATCACGACGACCAAGCCGAACACCACGAAGCGGATCGGCGACCGATGGTCGCTCGTGTCCCGGTCGGTCAGCCCGACGGTGTCGGTGCTCACCAGTCTGCTCGTTCGAGCGGCCGGTACCGATCACGGATCGAGAGCGCCAGGGGACCGAACACGACACCCAGAACGGCATCGTACGCGGCGCCCGGCATGAAGGCGGCGACGGGGTCCGCGACCGAAACCGGCGGCCGGATGGCGGCGATCAGGCTCAAAAGGATCATTGAGTATCCGAGGCTCACGATTGGAACGGCGATGACCGGCGCCAGGGGCCGGATGCGGATGAATGTCCGGGCAATGAGCAACGACAGGCCCACCGCGACCACGAGAGCGAACACCGAAGCGCCGAATGGACGTGAGGCGATGCCATCCAGCAGCACGCCACCCACGACTGCCCAGATCAGGCCCGCTTCGAGACCGGCGGCGATCGTCCAGATGACGCCGAACACGAGCACAGGATGCGGGTGAGCGTCGCCGATCTGAAGATATGGGACAAGGCTCAGTTCCAACAGGGCTGCGATCGTCGCACCAATCGCGGCCAGTAGTGGGGTCATCAGGCGACGTCGATCCTCGGCGTGCCGGCCAGGGTTCGAAGGCGGCGCTGCAACCGCGTTTACCACAGACGGACGGCCGGGCCGCGTCCGACGGGCAGTATCCCACGGGTTCCCAAGTCGGGCAACGGATGGCACCCACCGTCCCCGTCCCACCAAGCGCCTGGGGCCCGTACGACGCGCGTGAGGCGCACTCCTCTGTCCGGCGGATTCGAGCTCGAGCGATTCGCCGTAATGAGCTGTTTCACGTGAAACAAACGGGCGGGACGGTCCTGGCTCGGCAATTCCCAGGTGACCGCGCTGCGCCACAATGGCTCATCGTCGATGGGCTCTGCGGACCCGTGCCTTGATTGGGCTCGGCGCCGAGTCCCGCGAGATGGGGGAAGGCCCGGAAATGCTAGAATTCGTGCTTGTGAAGCACCTTTGGACAGGGACCCCGTGGGTCGAGTGATCGCCTGTACGAATCAGAAGGGCGGCGTCGGCAAAACCACAACGGTCGTGAATCTCGCCAGCTACCTCGCCCTTGCCGGCGATCGCGTCCTCGTCATCGATCTCGACCCGCAGGGCAACGCCACCAGCGGGCTTGGCATTGACCGATCCGAAGGATCCTCTGTCTACGATGCCGTCGTCGATGACGTCGAATTGACCGCGCTCGTCCGCGAGAGCGCCATCCCGGGACTTGCCGTCGTTCCCGCATCGATCGCGCTGGCAGGTGCGGAAGTGGAGCTCGCACCCCTTGAGCAGCGGGAGCGTCGCCTGGCCCGGCTCCTCGTTCCGATCCGCTCCGACTACGACTACATCCTGCTCGACTGTCCTCCTTCGCTCGGCCTGCTGACCGTTAACGCTCTGACGGCGGCGGACGGTGCGCTCATTCCGATCCAGTGCGAGTACTACGCCCTGGAGGGCCTGTCGCAGCTCCTGGCCACGGTGTCGCTCGTCCGCGAGCATCTCAATCCTCGGCTCGAGATCGACGGCGCGGTCCTGACGATGTTCGACGCGCGGACCAACCTTGCCGGCGACGTGGCCGCCGAAGTTCGGACTCACCTCGCGGACCGGGTCTATGCGACCGTCATCCCGCGCAACGTGAAGTTGTCCGAGGCCCCGAGTCACGGCTTGCCCATCCACCTCTATGCGCCCGAGTCTCGTGGTGCGGCCGCGTACCGGGCACTCGCGGAGGAGTTCCGGATGCGGACGCCGCGCCGGTCCGATGCCGTGGTCCTGGTGGCGTGATGAGCGGTCGTTCTGATCGGCCCGCAGGACTGGGACGCGGCCTTGCGGCCCTCATCCCGCAGCGCGCACCACATGTCTCCGGATCGTCGGAAATTTCCCTGGATCGCATCCGCGCCAACCCGCGGCAGCCGCGTGGTCGCATGGACGATGCCGCGCTGACGACGCTGGCGGCGAGCATCCGGGAACACGGCGTGATTCAGCCCGTGCTCGTCACGGAGATCGTGGACGGGTATCAGCTGGTGGCCGGGGATCGCCGCGTCCGAGCGGCCCGGCTCGCGGGGCTTGAACGGATCCCGGCCGTCGTTCGTCAGCTCGCCGATCGCGAACAGCTCGAACTCGCGCTCGTAGAGAACCTCCAAAGGGAGGATCTTGATCCGCTCGAAGCGGCTCGGGCCTATCGCCAGTTGATCGACGAGTTCGGGTTCTCGCAGGACGCCCTGGCGACGCGTGTCGGCCGGGCTCGCTCGACGGTCGCGAACACCCTCCGACTCCTCGACCTTCATGCCGCGGTGCAGGCCGCCGTCGCGGACGGCAGGATCACCGAAGGGCACGGTCGCGCGATCGGCGGCCTCGCGATCGAGCAGCAACCGACGGTCGTTGCCTCGGTCATCGCCCAGGATCTCTCCGTCCGCCAGACGGAGGAGTTCGTCCGACGCATTCGGGAGCCTCGTGTGCCGCGGCAGGCAGCGGCCAACCGCGACCCGGATGCCGAACGCGTAGAGGAGGACCTGCGGCGCGCGCTCGGCACCAAGGTTCGGCTGGCGCGCTCGCGGCGGGGCGGACGAATCGTGATCGACTACTACACCGAGGAAGAGCTCGGGCGCCTCTACGAGCGCCTGATGGGAGGAATTGCGTGACGGAGTCCACGGTCGGATCGGACGGCGCCAGGCCCGCGGGATCCACTCGCCGCAAGAAGGCGACGGGTTCGGATTACACGGCCGCGAGCATCCAGGTGCTGGAAGGTCTCGAAGCCGTTCGACGGCGGCCGGGCATGTACATCGGGTCAACCGACGTTCGCGGACTCCATCATCTGGTCTGGGAGGTGGTCGACAACTCGATCGATGAGGCCATGGCCGGTCACGCCACCACGATCCGCGTGACGATCATGGCCGACGGCAAGGTCGAAGTCGTCGACGACGGCCGAGGCGTCCCCGTCGGCAAGCACGCGACCGGGAAGGATGCCTTGGAAGTCGTCCACACGGTCCTGCACGCGGGCGGCAAGTTCGGCGGGGGCGGTTACAAGGTCTCGGGCGGACTGCACGGCGTCGGCGTGAGCGTGGTCAACGCGCTGTCGGATCACCTTCGGGTGGAAACGGCTCGGGATGGCTTCATCTGGGCCCAGGAATATGTCCGCGGCAAGCCGACCGGGTCGGTCACCAAGGTCGGGCCGCAGGGTAATCGGCGTGGCACGAGGACCATCTTTCACGCTGATCCCGAGATCTTCGAGACCACTGAGTACTCGTTTGAGACGGTCTCCCAGCGCCTGCGCGAATCCGCCTACCTCACGAAGGGGGTGTGGATCACACTCATCGACGAGCGCGCCGACCGCGAGCGATCGTTCTACTTCGAAGGCGGGCTCCAATCCTTTGTGCGCCACCTGAACCGGAACAAGGAGGCCCTCCACAGCCGTCCCATCTACGTCGAGCGGCGAGAGGGTTCGACCGCCGTCGAGGTCGCGCTCCAGTACAACGACACCTACACCGAGAACGTGCTTGCGTTCGCCAACAACATCAACACGGTGGACGGCGGCACCCACATCACGGGCTTCCGCGCGGCCCTCACGAGCTCACTGAACGACTGGGCCCGCAAGGCCGGCGTCCTGAAGGAAGCCGACGGGAACCTGTCCGGCGACGACGTCCGCGAGGGACTCACCGCGGTCATCAGCGTCAAGCTGACCGATCCCCAGTTTGAAGGGCAGACCAAGGCCAAGCTCGGCAACGCCGAGGTCAAGGGTCAGGTCCAGACGGCGGTCGGCGAAAGCCTCACCCAGTACCTCGAGGAAAACCCGGGCGACGGCCGAAGGATCATCGAGAAGTGCCTGACGGCAGCGCGCGCCCGCGAGGCGGCGCGCAAGGCTCGCGACCTGGTGATTCGGAAGGGCGTCCTGGACGGGCTCTCGCTGCCCGGAAAGCTGGCCGATTGCCAGGAGCGCGACCCGGCAAGGAGCGAGCTCTTCATCGTCGAGGGCGATTCCGCCGGCGGTTCGGCCAAGCAGGGACGCGATCGGCGGTTCCAGGCCATCCTGCCGCTGCGTGGCAAGGTGTTGAACGTCGAGAAGGCGCGTCTCGACAAGATCGTGGCGAGCGAAAACGTCCGTCCCCTGATCATTGCCCTGGGCGCCGGAATCGAAGGGATCGGCGACAGCTTCGATCTCGCCAAGCTCCGATACCACCGGGTCATCATCATGACCGACGCCGATGTCGACGGCGCCCACATCCGGACGCTCCTGCTGACCCTGTTCTTCCGATTCATGCCCCAGATCATCGAGGCAGGCTACCTCTACATCGCCCAGCCGCCGCTCTACCGGGTGTCAACCGGAAAGGTCACGAAATACGCCCAGTCCGAGCGCGAGCGCGACCGATTCGTCAAGGAATTCAACGTCAAGAACATCAGCGTGCAGCGGTTCAAGGGCCTTGGCGAGATGAACGCCGATCAGCTCTGGGAGACAACGATGAATCCCGATACCCGCGTTCTGTTGCGGGCGGAGATCGAGGACGCGGCGGAGGCGGACCAGATCTTCACGATGTTGATGGGCGAGAAGGTCGCTCCACGCAAGGAATTCATCAAGAGCGAGGCCCGGAAGGTCAGGAACCTTGACATCTGAGGCCCCGTCAACCACCGAGCTCGCCGGCCGACGGTTCGCCTTCGAACCGCATCGGTGCTTTGCGTGTGGCGAGCTCAATGAGCACGGGCTGCACCTGGAACTCCACACGGACGCCACAGGGTGCTGGACGGAGCTGACGCTCGGTCCGGCGTTCCAGGGCTGGGAGGGAGTTGCCCACGGCGGAATCCTGTGCACGATCCTCGACGAAGTCATGGCCTGGTCGGTCATCGGCCGCGACACCTGGGGCGTGACGGCGCGCATGTCCGTCGAGTTCCGGCGACCGGTCGCCACGGGCCGAAGGCTCCGGGCGGAGGGCACCGTGACCGAGGCCGGCCGCCGCCTGCTCAGGACCGAGGGCCGGCTGCTGGACGCCGCGACCGGTGACGTCATGGCGACCAGCACCGGGACCTACGTAGCCGCACCACCGGAGCGTCTGGCCGAACTCAAGGCTCGATACCAGCTTCGTCGGACGGACGCCCAGCCCGAGTCACCCGAGGCGGTGGACGTGTGATCGGCCTGGCTCCTGCCCACCCCTCCCGCCGCCGCAGCTGCAACCCTGAAGCGGCGGTTGCGGCCGACGGCCATGCCCGAACGTTCGTTGCGGATCACCTCGACCTGGCGCAGATTCTGGGCAGGTCCATCTCGGATCACGTTCAGGACCCGGTCGCGTTTGCGGCGGCGCTCCGGGCGGCGCTCATTGAGCTGGCCGATCCGACCTGTCGTGCCGAACAGCAGTTCGTCGCGCCCGGGATCGGGCCGACTCACGGGGTTCGAAGCCCGCTGCTCCGGGCGCTCGAGCGGGGATTCAGGGCGTCGACACGCAGCGACTCGCCGGCAGCACTGCTGCTGGATGCGGATCACCTGCTCGGCGAACGAGAACTCGAAGCCCGCTGGTTTGCCTTCGGCATGCTTGCTCAGACCCTTCGGCCCGAGCGTGAGCGGACCTGGCAGGTGCTCCGTCGCGCGGCCCGCGAGGCGGGCGACTGGATCACGGTCGACACGCTCGCCCGCACGATCGGCGTGGGCGTTCTCGACGAGCCGTACCGCTGGGCCGAGCTCGAGCAACTCGTCTACGCCCCTTCGCGCTGGGAGCGCCGGCTGGTCGGCTCCACCATCGCCACGATCCCCTTTGTCGTTCGCACCCGGGGACGGACGCCCGAGATCGCCGAACGTGGCCTGGCGCTCCTTGCACAACTCATCGGGGATTCAGAGCCGGATGTCCAGAAATCCCTGTCGTGGGCGTATCGCTCGATGGCCCTGATCGATATCGATGCCACGACGGCGGCCCTCGAGCAGGAGGCTGAACGCTCGGTCCGAAACGCCGACGGCCACCGGGCGTGGGTGATCCGCGATGTCCTCCCGAAGCTCGATCCGGCCACGGCCGCACCAATCCGCGCCGCCATCGACGGCATCCGGAGGCGCGCTGGCAGTCCTTCAACGTCGCGGGCCGCCGAGACAGCCGCCCGATTTGGCGAGTCCGGCCTCGGACGCACCTTCGCCAACCCCACACTGACATGACCGTCGCCGACCCGACCGAAGGAGCCACCGACCAGTGACCGACAATCCCGGCACCATCAAGGGCATCCGCATCGAGGACGAGATGCGGGTCTCGTACCTCGACTACGCGATGAGCGTCATCGTGGCGCGCGCGCTGCCGGACGTCCGCGACGGCCTGAAGCCGGTCCATCGCCGGATCCTCTACACGATGGGGGAGATGGGCCTCTCCGCGACCAGCTCGTTCCGGAAGTGTGCCGCGATCGTCGGCGAGGTCATGGGCAAGTATCACCCGCACGGTGACGTCGCCCTGTACGACGCTCTCGTGCGACTGGCCCAGGGCTTCTCGATGCGCTATCCGCTCATCGACGGCCAGGGCAACTTCGGATCCGTCGACGGCGACGCCGCGGCCGCCATGCGGTACACCGAAGCTCGCCTGACGGCGATTGCCTCCGAGATGCTGGCCGACATCGACAAGGACACGGTCGACTACGTCGAGAACTACGACGGCACCCAGAAGGAGCCGTCGGTCCTGCCGGCCAAGCTGCCGAACCTGCTCATCAACGGCAGCTCCGGGATCGCGGTCGGCATGGCCACCAACATCCCGCCGCACCACCTCGGCGAGGTCGTGGACGCAGCGATCGCCCTGATCGAGGACCCCGCGATCACTTCCGACGACCTGTCCGCCCTGGTCACCGGTCCCGACTTCCCGACCGGCGGGACGATCTTTCGCTACGAGCGTCAGCGCAACCTGATCTCCGGTGAATGGGAGACCGTCGACGCGATCCGCCAGATGTATGCCCATGGCCGGGGACGGGTCGTGATGCGCGCGCAGGTTGCCTTCGAGGAGGTTCGCGGCGACCGGATGGCGATCATCGTCACCGAGTTGCCCTACCAGGTGAACAAGGCCAGCCTCCTCGAGAAGATTGCGGAGCTCGTCAAGGACAAGAAGATGGAAGGCATCTCCGACCTTCGCGACGAGTCGGACCGCGACGGGATGCGGATCTACATCGAGATCAAGCGCGACGCCAATCCGCACAAGGTGCTCAACAACCTGTTCAAGCACACCTCGATGCAGATGGCCTTCAACATGAACATGCTTGCCCTCGTCGACGGACAGCCCCAGACGCTTTCGCTGAAGTCGGTTCTCCAGCACCACGTCGACCATCGCCGCGAGATCGTGCGGCGGCGGACCGAGTTCGATCTCGGCAAGGCACGCGACCGGGCGCACATCCTCGAGGGCCTCAAGAAGGCACTCGACAACCTCGATGCGGTGATCAGGACGATCCGGGCGTCGGCCGACACCGAGACCGCCCGCACGAACCTCGAGAAGGGGTTCGACCTCAGCGAGCGGCAGGCGCAGGCCATTCTGGACATGCGGCTGGCCCGACTGGCCGCGCTCGAACGCAAGAAGATCGAGGACGAGTACCTCCAGGTGATCCAGCTGATCGCCGAACTGGAGGACATCCTGGCCAACGCCTCACGAGTGCTGGCGATCATCAAGGACGAACTCGCGGAACTGAAGAAGCGCTATGCCGGTGAGCGCAAGACCCGCGTCCAGGACGACTCCTCCCGGGAGCTCACCGACGAGGACCTGATCGCCGACGAGGACGTGGTCATCACGATCAGCGGCCGTGGGTACATCAAGCGCCAGCCGGTCGCGACCTACCGACGCCAGGCGCGCGGCGGCAAGGGGGTCATCGGGCACACGACCCGCGAGGAGGACGCCGTCAAGCACCTCCTGGTCGCGAACACGCACGACTGGGCGCTGTTCTTCACCAATCGCGGCCGCGTCTTCTCCGCCAAGGTCCACTCGATTCCCGACGCGAGCCGCCAGGCGAAGGGCATGCCGATCATCAACCTGCCCGGTGTCCAGGTGGAATCGGGCGAGGTTCCCATGGCCACCATCACGCTGCCGACGTTTGCGCCGGGCAGCTATCTCGTGCTGGCCACGACCCGGGGCATCGTCAAGAAGACGCCGCTCGAACAGTTCGAGCGGGTCCGGTCCACGGGGATTCGGGCCATCACGCTCGACGAATCGGATGAGCTCGCCTGGGTCGATGTCTCTTCCGGCATGGATGACGTCATCATCGCCACCGCCCAGGGCATGCTCGCCCGGTTCGCGGAGAGCGAGGTCCGGCCGATGGGCCGAGACGCGGCCGGGGTCATCGGGATCCGGCTGCTCAAGAAGGCCGATGATCGGGTCGTGTCCATGAGCGTCGTTCAGCCCGGCGCCGATCTCCTCGTCCTGACCGACACGGGCTACGGCAAGCGCGTGCCCCTCACCGAGTTCCGGCTGAAGCACCGCGGTGGGCAGGGCGTCCGGCTGATCGCGCTCGAGGGTCGAAAGACCGGCATGGTGACGGCCGTCCAGCAGGTCACGGAGCTGGACGAGGAACTGGTCCTGATCTCCGCGCACGGCCAGGTGGTGAGGACCGACCTGAGCAGCATCAACCGCTACTCGTCCGGTGCTCGCGGGGTCATCGTGATGCGGATGAACGAGGGCGACGGCGTGGTCGGAATTGCCGCCTTCCGCCCGGGACTGGCGGAAGCCCTCGACAACGGCGACAATGGCGACCCGGAAGCGGGTGGCGCAGCCACAAGCGGCGGCACCACGACGGAGCGCGGCGCCTGAGCGGCGCGTTCCGGCCCGGCGAGCGGAAGGAGTCCTCCGTGTACGCGGACCAGTTCGAGATCTACCACGGCAACTCGAACCCGGATCTGGCCCGGAAGATCGCCCGCTACCTCGGTGCCGAGACCGGGCGTCTCGACGTGTTCAAGTTCGCCAACGAGAACATCTTCGTCAAGATCCTGGACAACGTCCGGGAGAAGGACGTGTTCATCGTCCAGCCGACCTGTCGGCCGGTCGACGATTCGATCACGGTGAACGACGCGATCATGGAACTGCTGATCATGATCGACGCTTTCAAGCGGGCCAGCGCCGGCCGCATCACGGCGGTCGTGCCGTACTACGGCTACGGACGGTCGGACAAGAAGGATCAGCCGCGCGTCCCGATCACCGCCCGCCTGGTCGCGGACATGATCACGGTCGCCGGTGCCGACCGCATTCTGACCATGGATCTCCATCAGGGTCAGATCCAGGGGTTCTTCAACATCCCCGTCGATGAGCTGACGGCCGTCCACATCCTGTCCAACTACTTCAAGCACAAGCATCTCGAGAATCTCGTCGTCGTCACCGACCTTGGGTTCGCCAAGCGCGCCCGGGCCTTCGCCGAGTTCCTGGACGCGCCGCTCGCGATCATCGAGAAACGGCGGGTCGGCAACCTCGACCGCGCCGAGCTGATGAACGTCATCGGTGACGTCCGGGGTCGTCGGGCCGTGATCGTGGACGACGAGATCGACACCGGGGGCACCTTGACCGAGACGGTTCGGGCGCTCGAGCGCGAGGGCGTCAACGAGATCTATGCCTGTGCCACCCACGGGATCCTGTCGCACCCCGCCGTCGAGCGCATCGCCGAATCGGGGCTCCGGGAGGTGGTGCTGACGGATACGGTGCCGCTGCCCCAGGCCAAGCGCATTCCAAAGATCACGACGCTCTCGATCGCTCCCCTGATCGGCGAGGCGATCAAGCGAATTCATCGCGGCGAATCCGTGGGTGCGCTGTTCAGCAGCGAAGTCGAGTTCACGCAGGAGATGCTGCTCTGGGAGGACGGCGTCGCCAGGAAGCTCGATACTCGAAATGAGCCGGATCACGATCCGGATGCCTCTGAACTGGAGGCGGCCATAGCGGCCGCGAGCAAGGCGGGAGATCGATGAGCCTTCAACTGCATCGACCGGACGGCAAGGGCAGCCTGGAGCCGCGGCCGGTCGTCGAGCGCGACTGGCGTCGCCAGCTCCGCTCGCCGCGCTGGGGTGCGGCCCTCGACAAGGGCCGCCTGCCCGAACTCGCCAATACCGAGATGAACCCGACGACCGTCGGCCGTTCGGTTGCGTTCTGGCTCTTCCTCGCTGCTGCCACCTTCGGCGTGCTGGTGGTCGGCTACGGCACCGGTTTCTGGTCGCTCGTCCGCTGATCCGGCAGGGGGACGACGACGCCACGCGAGTGCCGTGGCTCTCGACTCCCGCGCACCTCGGCTAGACTGCATCGGCCATGCTGGGATTTCTTTCCCGCTTCGTTGACTCGAATGATCGAGAACTGAAGCGGATCCAACCGTTCGTCGACGCCGCCAACCGCCTCGAATCCGAGATCCAGGCGCTCTCCGATGACGAGATCCGCGCTCGGTTCACGGACCTCCGCGCCGAGATCGTGGAAATTGCCGTTCCGGACGAACCGTCCGACGACGAACTCCACCATCCCGATCTCGAGCGACGTCGTGAGATCGGCAAGGCCCGCCGCAAGCGCGAGAACGAGCGGATCCAGGCCGCTCTCGACGACATCCTGCCGGATGTCTTCGCGATGGCCCGGGAGGCGATGCGCCGGACCCTCGGGATGCGCCAGTACGACGTCCAGTTGATGGGCGGGGTGGTCCTCCACCAGGGACGGATCGCCGAAATGAAGACCGGCGAAGGCAAGACCTTCGTCCCGACGCTCGCCGCGGCCCTCAACGCCATGGTCGGCCGGGGCGTTCACCTCGTGACCGTGAACGATTACCTGGCCCGCCGCGATCCGCAGTGGATGGGGCCGGTATTTCATTTCCTGGGCCTGAGTGTCGGCATGATCACGCACGATGCCTCGTTCCTGTTCGAGCCCGGCTACCCGACCAGCGATGAGCGCCTGATCAACCTGAAGCCGGCCACCCGGCGTGAGGCCTATGCCGCCGACATCACGTACGGCACCAACAATGAGTTCGGGTTCGACTATCTGCGAGACAACATGGTCACCGAGCTCGACCAGCGGGTTCAGCGCGAACGCTACTTCGCGATCGTGGACGAGGTGGACAACATCCTCATCGACGAGGCTCGCACACCGCTCATCATCAGCGGCCAGGCCGAGGAGTCGGGCGATCTCTACTACCAGTTCGCCCGCCTGGTGCCGCGCCTGCAACCGCGACCCGAGGGTGCCGAGGAGGGCGGCGACTACTTCGTCGACCTGAAGGACCGGGCCGTCTCGCCCACCGAGGAAGGCGTCGACCGGATCGAGAAGCTGCTCGGCATCGACAACCTGTTCGACGCCGACCCGCGCCTAGCCCGCCATTTCGAACAGGCCCTCCGGGCGCATGCGCTCTACAAGCGCGATCGCGACTACATCGTCAAGGACGGAGAGATCGTCATCGTCGACGAATTCACCGGGCGGCAGATGCCGGGCCGGCGCTGGAGCGAGGGCCTCCACCAGGCCGTCGAGGCAAAGGAGGGCCTGCGCGTCCAGCGCGAGTCCGTGACCCTGGCCACGATCACGTTCCAGAACTACTTCCGGCTCTACGACAAGCTGGCCGGCATGACCGGCACGGCGATGACCGAGGCGGAGGAATTCAGCAAGATCTACAACCTCGAGGTTGTCTCGATCCCCACCAACCGGCCGATGATCCGCGAAGACGGGACCGACCTTGTCTACCGCAACGAGGACGCCAAGTTCCGGGCCGTCATCGACGAAATCGCGGAGATGCAGGCGGCGGGCCGCCCGGTGCTCGTGGGTACGGTTTCGGTCGAACGATCCGAACGGCTCGGCGAGATGATGACCCGGCGCGGCCTCAAGCACGAGGTCCTCAACGCGAAGTTCCACGAGCGGGAGTCCGGCATCATCGCCCAGGCCGGCAAGAGCGGTGCGGTCACGATCGCCACCAACATGGCCGGCCGCGGCACGGACATCCTGCTCGGCGGCAACCCGGCCGGCCTGACCTCCGAGATGCTCCATCAGCGTGGGCTCAATCCGGCCGAGGTGGACAAGGCTACCTACGACGAGGTCTTTGCCGAGGCGAAGCGGATCTGCGATGCGGATCACGAACGCGTCGTGGCGGCCGGCGGCCTGCACATCATCGGCACCGAGCGGCACGAGAGCCGTCGCATCGACAACCAGCTGCGGGGGCGCGCCGGTCGCCAGGGCGACCCGGGCTCGACGCAGTTCTATCTCTCGCTCGACGACGATCTCATGAAGCGGTTCGCCTCCGAGCGGGTCACCTCCATCATGGAGCGCCTCGGGCTCGACGACGATACCTACATCGAATCCGGGATCGTGGGCAAGACCATCGAGAGCGCCCAGTCGAGGGTCGAGGGTTTCAACTTCGACATCCGGAAGCGCGTCGTGGAGTTCGACGACGTCATCAATCGCCAGCGCGAGACCATCTACGCCGAACGTGACAAGGTCCTTCGCAACGAGGATCTGACCGACACCGTGCGCGCGTTCCTGGAGGAAGAGGCGGAGGCCCTCGTCCAGAGCCATCTGTCCGGTCCGACCGAGACGTGGGGCATGGAGGCATTCCTTGAAGCCCTGAAGCGAATGGGCGTCGGTCCCGAGGACATCACCGAGGACGAGATCTGGGACCTGCGCTCGAGCGAGGCCGTCCAGCAGCGCCTGCTCGAGGTTTTCCACGACAAGCTCGACGCCCGAGAGGCCGAGGTCGGCGAGGAGTGGTCCATGGTCGAGCGATTCGTCCTGTTGCGGACGATCGATTCGCTGTGGGTCGAGCACCTGACCGAAGTCGATGACATGCGCCGCGGGATCGGGTTGCGCGGCTACGCCCAGCAGGATCCGCTGAACGAGTTCCGGAAGGAGGCGTTCCGTCTCTACGAGGAGCTGGGCGGGTTCATTCGCCACCAGGTGGCCAGCACGATCTTTCGGGTGACCATCACCAGGCAGGCACCGACGCCGGCGGCGGGCGCGTTCCCCCTGGCTGGTCCGGGTCAGGCGGCCCGACCGGGCGGCGCCGGCGAAGGGGTCGCCGAAGAGATCTCGGCCGGAGCACGATCGAGCGGAGCGGCGACGGGTGCCACGATTGCCGGGGCCGGTGCCGGGGCAGCAACGGGTGCCACGATCGCCGGGGCCGGGGCCGGGGCCGGAATGCCCGGACTGCGCCCATCGATCCCGGGGGCCCGGCAGCAGGCGCGGGCGGGCCACACGCCAACCGGCGAGAAGATCGGGCGCAACGATCCCTGCTGGTGTGGATCCGGGCTGAAGTACAAGAAGTGTCACGGTCGATGATCCGGCCGGACGCCTGATCGCAGCCCGGCGACCAGCTCGTGTCGCACCTCGTGCGCATCCTCCTCGCTGTGCTACTCGGCGCAACCCTCGTGGCCGGGTGGACCGTCTTCAGAATCGAGGAACAGGGGGCCCGTGACGAGCAGCGTCGCGCTGATGCCATCGTCGTCCTTGGAGCCGCGCAGTACAACGGGCGACCGTCGCCGGTGCTCGAGGCACGACTCCGGCACGCCGTGGATCTCTACGGGGCGGGCGTCGCGCCGCTCCTGATCGTCACCGGTGGCAAGGCTGCCGGAGACCGGACCACCGAAGCATCGGCCGCGCGGGCGTGGGCCGTGGAACACGGCGTGCCCGCCTCGGTCATCCTGGCCGAGGACCGCGGACGCACGACCCTGGAATCCCTGGAGGCCGTGAGCGAGATCCTCCGCGGTCGCGGACTCACGACCGCCGTCTTCGTGAGCGACCGGACGCACATGCTTCGGGTCCTGCGGATCGCCACGGACCAGGGGGTCGTCGCCCTCGGTTCCCCCACGACGACCGGACCGGTGGATGCCGATCGAGATCGGCGATTGGAGGCGATCGCCCACGAGCTGGGGGCGCTTGCCATCTACTTCGTGGGCGGCGGGCACCTGATTCTCGAGGAATCGCCGACGAATCCGTAGCCAATGCCACCGCGAATTGCGATTCCGATCGAGATTTATGCCGAAAAACGCGACTAGCCTCTTGGCGAGCACGGCATGCGCACGTATACTCGGCACAACTTCCGAGCATCGGGACCCCCCTGTCCTACCGGCAAACCCAGCGCCCCGCCCGCCGTGCCCAATGGTGTGTTGAGAGAGGGACTTGTGAAGCAGGCTGAGGAAGCGAGTTTCGTTGACCTGATCGCCTGCGAGCGAGACTGTCGGTCCTGCAGTTATGCCGCCGCCCTCGACTGCGACGGCAACTGTGGCGTCTGCCCCCACAATGGGTACTGCCCCTGCGTGAACCCCGTCGTCGCACGGAGCAAGTCGGCTCTCCGACTGATCGAGCTCCGTCCGATCCTGCTCCAGGACCTCCAGGTCCGGAACTGATGGACGCAGCGTCCATCGGAGACCTGGCGGAGCGGATCCGGTCGACGTCGGGGCGTCTTTGACCTCGGGGCCAAGGAGAGCCGCCTCGCCTCGCTCGATCTCAGGGCCGCTGACCCGGCATTCTGGGACGACCAGCGCGTCGCCCAATCCATCCTGCGCGAAGCCGAGGGCCTCCGCGACGAGCTGATCCTGTGGCGGGGGATCGAGAAGCGCGTTGACGACCTTCTCGAGCTGCTCGGGATGCTCGAGCAAACACCCGACGAGGAACTCCAGGAGGAGATCGAGCGCGAAGCCGACGATCTGGCAAGGGTGTTCGGGCGCGAGCGCACCCTGCTGCTGTTCTCGGGTGAGTACGACGCCAAGAACGCGGTGCTGACGATCTCGGCCGGCGCCGGCGGCACCGAGGCGACCGACTGGGCGGAGATGCTGCTGCGAATGTACCTGCGCTGGGCCGAGCGTCATCGGTTCAAGACCGATGTCGTCGATGTGACCGAGGGCGAGCAGGCCGGCATCAAGAGCGCCACGGTCACGGTTGCCGGGCGCAACGCGTTCGGCTGGCTGCGAGCCGAACGCGGGGTCCATCGCCTCGTTCGAATCAGCCCGTACGACGCACAGAAGCGCCGCCAGACGACGTTCGCCCTGGTAGAGATCATGCCCGAGGCCGACGACGACGTGGAGATCGACCTGAATTTCGATGACATCCGGGTCGATACGTTTCGCTCGTCGGGCGCGGGCGGACAGCACGTCCAGAAGACCGAGTCCGCGATCCGGCTCACGCATCTTCCGACCGGCATCGTGGTCACCTGCCAGAACGAGCGGTCGGCCGTCCAGAACCGCGAACTCGCCATCCGGGTGCTGAAATCACGATTGCTCGAGCTCGAGCTCGAGAAACGCGAGGCGGAGCTGCAGAAGCTTCGGGGTGAACATGTGACCGCGGGCTGGGGCAACCAGATCCGCAGCTACGTCCTGCATCCCTATCAGATGGTCAAGGACCTGCGGACCGGCCACGAAACATCGAACACCGGCGCCGTGCTCGACGGCGACCTCGACCTGTTCATGCAGGCGGAGCTGGAGCGGCTGGCCACGGGACGTCCGCCATCCGCCGAAGGCGACGACCCCCAGGCGTGAGCGGCCTCGCCGACATCGCCTTCCGACGGGCCGTTCCCGGTGATCTGCCGGCCTGCGAGGAGATCTGGCGTGACGGTCTCAACGACTATCTGCTCCCGCTCGGCGAGATGGAAATCCCGCCGGACAACGCGACGCTGCGTCAACTCCACGCCCATGTCCTGGCCACGGATCCCGAGCTGTTCTGGGTGGCGACCCGACCCGACGAGCTCGGTGACGAGACCCTCGTCGCCTTCGCCGCGGCCGCCAGGCGAGGCCGCGTCTGGTTCCTGTCCATGCTCTTCGTGCGGCCGGGCCTGCAGCGGGCAGGCCTGGGTCGGGCGCTCCTTGAGCGCATCCTGCCGGTGGACGACGCGATCCTCGCGGTCGCCACGGACGCCGCGCAGCCGATCTCCAACGGGCTCTACGCATCGCATCGAATGGTGGCGCGCATGCCGATGTTCAACCTCGTCGGACGACCGCGCCGCCGGGCGGCGCTGCCGCCGCTGCCCATCGGGCTCGCCTCCCGGCGCTTCGACAACTCGGCACCCGCGGAACGGGACCACGGTCTCCTGGCCGAACTCGCAGCGGTCGACCGGGAGGTCCTCGGGTTCGACCACCCGGCGGATCACGACCTCCTCCGGCGACAGGGCCGGATCGGCTTCACCTACCGCGACGACACCGGCCGGCTCGCCGGCTACGGATACACCTCGGAGGTCGGCCGGATCGGGCCCGTGGCGGTTCGTGACGCGGCCCATCTGGCGCCCGTCGTCGCCGACCTCCTCGATGCGGTCCTGCCCCGCGGGGCCTCGGCGATCTGGGTCCCCGGACAAGCCGCTCCAGCGGTGGAGATGCTGATCCGGGCCGGCCTGCGAATCGAGGGCTTTCCGGTCCTTCTCGGCTGGTCGAGGCCCTTTGCCGATTTCGAGCGGTACACGCCAATGTCGCCCGGGCTGCTCTGACGGGCAGGAGCGTCGGCGCTTGTGGTCTTTCGCGGGGCGGTGGTAGCCTCAGCCTCGACGTGGCTCCCTCCGACGTGCCCCGGGCCCGGAGTCTCGCGAGCTCGCAGCGATCCCGGAATGGTCGCCGCAGCGCACCGCGGAGCCGATCTTGACCATGACCAGAACAGGCACCCAGCGACGCAGGCCGGAGGACGTCCGTGGGGACGCCGTCCCCGTGGAGGATGTCCCCGTGGACGGCGGACCAACCGACGGCCGAGGGCCGGCCGGGGCCGCACGGCCTGCGGTCCTCGTCCTCAATGACGTGACCAAGCGCTACCCGAACGGACGCGAAGCGCTGCGCGATGTGGACCTCGTGATCCCCGAGGGCGACTTCGTCTTCCTCGTCGGCCCGAGCGGGGCCGGCAAGTCGACGCTCATGAAACTGATCATCCGGGACGAATTGGCGACGCACGGCCAGGTCTACCTCGACGGCGACGACCTGGCTCGCCTTCCACGCCGCAAGGTCCCGCGCGTTCGCCGCAAGATCGGAGCGGTATTCCAGGATTTCCGGCTGCTGCCCGCCAAGACGGTTCGGGAGAACATCGCCTTTGCGCTCGAGGTCACCGGCACCCCGCGCGGCCACATCGGGCCGGCCGTTGAACGGGCGCTCCGGCTCGTCGGCCTGGTGGGACAGGCGGCCCAGTTCCCGCGCCAGCTGTCCGGGGGCGAGCAGCAACGGACGGCAATCGCGCGGGCGCTGGTTCACGACCCGAGGCTCGTGATCGCCGACGAGCCGACCGGCAACCTCGACCCGTTCATCAGCTGGGAGATCATCCAGCTGCTCCTGCGAATCAATCAGCTGGGTGTCACGGTGCTCATGGCCACCCACAACGCCGACGTGGTCACGGCGCTCCGAAAGCGCGTCATCGCGCTCGAGGAGGGCCGCGTCATCCGGGACGAGGTCGGTGGTCGGTACCACCGACAGGGCTGACCTGATGTTCCGTTTCCTGGCCTTCAGCCTCTCCCGCGCCTGGCAGGGCTTCTGGCGCAACGGCGCCATGAGCCTCGCGGCGACCGCGACGATGACCCTCATGCTGCTCCTGCTGTCGGGCTTCTTCATCGTCCAGAACGGCCTCCTGGCCGGCCTCCAGTTCGTGGAGCAGAAGGTCGAGGTCGTCGCCGACCTGCGGGCCACGGCAACCGCAACCGAGATCGAGGATCTGCGCCTGCGAATCGGTGTCCTGCCGGAGGTTCGGGATGTGACGTTCGTATCGCGCGAGGCGGCCCTCCAGCGATTCCGTGAGGCGCGTGCGGCCCAGGGCGAGGAGGATCTGACGTCGTTTCTGGACACGAACCCGCTTCATGCCAGCCTCGAGGTCAAGCTCCGCGATCCGGCCGACTTCACCGCCGTGACCGACACGCTGCGGGCAGATCCGCTCGTTGAGCGGGTGAAGAACATCACCGACCTGGTCAATCGGGTCCTGACCGTCACCGAGTTCCTGCGGACCGCCGGGATCGTGATCCTCGGCGTGATCGGGGCGATCGTCCTGTTCATCGTCATCAACACCATCCGCCTGGCCGTCGTGGCTCGCGCCGAGGAAATCGAGGTCATGCGGCTCGTCGGCGCCTCGGATGCCTTCATTCGATGGCCCTTTGTGTTCGAGGGTGCGCTCGTCGGCGTCCTCGGGGCAGCGATCACGCTGGGCATCATTGCGGCGGCGTCCGACCCGATGAGCACCTTCATGTTCGAGTTCTTCCGGGTCGTGCCGATCCGGGTCGGAGCGATCGCCCGGGACGTGGCGGTCCTCGTGATCGGCTCGGGCGTCGGCCTGGGCGTGCTGGGCGCCTTCGTTTCGGTTCGCACGTATCTCATCCGGTGAGGTCCGGCCCGGTGAAGGCCCGGCGAAGGCTCCGTGTGGTTTCAGTCACGATCGATCCATCGGAGCGCTCCCGAGCGTAGGATCGACGACGGCCATGTAGGCTTTCGCACCACGCGCAATGGATCGCGTGGACGTACGGCGAACTCGTTTGCCACGCAGAGGAACCCCTGACCGATGCTCCCCGACGCACCTCCACCGCCAGACGACGAACGAGGCCTCTCACCGGACGAGGCCTTCCTTGGCGACTCGGGGACCGACCCTGGAGACGCTGCGGCCCCGTCGGCGATTGCTCCCGTCGTGACCCTGCCCTCCTCGACCTCGCGACCCGGTGGGCGCAGCGGACGGGGTGCGCTCCTGCTCGGCCTGGCCGTGGTCCTCGTGATCGTGCTCAGCGGGGGCGCCCTGTTCGCCTCCGGCTACGTCCTCGGCCAGCGCCAGTCGGCACAGCCGGGCACGCCGGCGACCGACGAAGCGGCATTCCAGCCGTTCTGGGATGTCTACGCCGCCATCCGGGATCGGTATGCGCTCGGCCCGGTGGACAAGAAGGCGCTGATCGAGGGCGCCATCAAGGGCATGGTCGAGGCGGTCGGTGACCCGTACTCCACGTACCTGACCTCCGAGGAGTTCCGCAATACGCTCCAGGACATCTCCGGCGAGTTCGAGGGCATCGGCGCCGAGATCGGTACGGTGAACGCCAAGGGCGAAACGGTCGATTGCGCCACCTTCGGGCCGGATTGCCGCCTGGTCGTGGTGGCACCGCTCGATGGCAGCCCCGCCGCCGCGGCCGGCCTCAAACCCGGTGACGTGATCGCGAAGGTGGACGGTGGCACCCTCGACGGGCTGACGCCGAGCGAGGCCCGCGATCGGATCCGGGGCAAGAAGGGCACGCCCGTCGTGCTCCAGATCGAGCGGATCGGGATCGCCGCATTCGATGTCACCATCATCCGGGACGTCGTTCGCCAGCGGGAAGTCATCACCGATCAATATGCCGACGGCACGATCGCGTACGTGCGACTGACCGGATTCTCGGAGAACGGCGCGACGACGTTCGTGGACGCCGTCAAGAAGGCCGTGGACGCTGGCCAGACGAAGATCATCCTCGACCTGCGCGGAAATCCCGGCGGGTTCGTCACGGCGGCGCGGACGGTTGCCAGCGCGTTCATTGCCGAGGGTCCGGTCTTCTGGGAAGAGGATTCGCAGGGCAACGTCACGCCGACCGAATCGCTCGGCAAGGGCGTCGCCACGGATCCGGGGATCCACGTCGCCGTGCTCATCGACAAGGGCAGCGCCTCGGCCAGCGAGATCGTCGCAGGCGCACTCCAGGACACAGGCCGAGGCACGCTGATCGGGGAGACCTCGTACGGCAAGGGTACGGTCCAGACCTGGATCGAACTCAACGACGATGCCGGCGGCGTGAAGCTGACCGTTGCGAAGTGGCTGACGCCGAACAAGCGGTGGATCCACAAGGTGGGCCTGGTCCCCGACATCGCGGTCGCCATCCCGGCCGACACGCCGTCCGGAACGGATCTCGTGCTCGAGCGAGCCATCGCGTTCCTGTCCGGAACGGGCGCGCTGCCGGCGCTTCTGCAACACGCGGCATGACCGACGGTTGCCAGCGCCTTCCTGATCCGGTACGGTACCCGCGAACGAAAGGAGGTGATGTGCAGTGTCGTATCACAGTCGCTGCACCACCTCGCCGGAGCTGACCGTCTAACCGGTCTTCCGTGCGGGTGGCAGCCGCAATGAACGCCGGTCCGCAAGGGCCGGCGTTCGCGCGTTCAGCCACCTGAATCCATGACTGGAGCGCACCCGCCGATGGACGAACGGACCATCGCGCAGAACCGCCGGGCTCGCCACGAGTTCTCGATCGAGGACACCGTGGAGGCCGGCATCGTGCTGGTCGGAACCGAGATCAAGAGCATTCGCGCCGGCCAGGTCAACCTGACCGACGCCTACGCCCGCATCGATCGCGGCCAGGCCTGGCTGATCGGCGCCCACATCGCTCCGTGGGAAAGCGCCAGCAGGTTCAATCATGAGGCGAAGCGGGAGCGCAAACTGCTCCTCCACCGGGCCCAGATCGATCAGCTTCTCGGCAGGACCAAGGCGAAGGGGCTGACCCTTGTGCCGCTCCGCCTCTACATCACGGGGCGCGGCAAGGCAAAGCTGGAGCTGGGACTGGGGCGGGGCAAGCAGCTGCACGACAAACGGCGCGACATCGCCGAACGCGATGCCCGACGCCAGATGGAGCGAGACGTCGCCGAAGCGCGGCGGGGACGGTAGGAGAGCGGATGCGACTCGCACGCACGATCCAGGCGGTGGACGCCCATGCGGCCGGTGAACCCGGCCGGGTGATCGTGGGGGGCGTCCTGGATGTCCCCGGCGTCACGATGTTCGACAAGATGACCTGGCTGCAGGCCAACGGTGACGATCTGCGCCGGCTCATGCTGCGCGAACCGCGCGGCTACCCGGCGGCGAACTGCAACCTCGTCCTTCCGTCCACGAACCCCGGGGCCGACGCCGGCTACGTGATCATGGAGCAGGTCGAGTACCCGGGCATGTCCGGGACCAACACGATCTGCACGGCCACCGTTCTCCTCGAGACCGGCATGGTCCCGATGGTCGAGCCGGTGACGGAGCTGGTACTCGAATCCCCGGCCGGGCTCATCCGGCTGCGGTGCGAATGTCGCGACGGCAAGGTCACGAGCGTGACCTTCCGAAACGTGCCCGCGTTCGCGACGCATCTCGACGCGCCGGTCGAGGTTCCCACGCTCGGGACGGTGACGGTCGACGTCGCCTACGGCGGCATGTTCTACGTGATCGCCGAGGCGGCGGGATTCGGCTTGCGCCTCACCCCGGACGAGGGTCGTGACATCACCCGGATCACCGAGCTGATCAAGGCCGCCGCAGCCGAGCAACTGCCGGTGGTGCACCCGGAGCAGCCGGGTTTCGCAGGGATCACGATCGGGCAACTGTCCGGTCCCGCCCACGATCCCGCGAATTCGCTGCGCAACGTGGTCACCGTGTCGACCGGAGTGCTCGACTTCTCGAAGCCGTCCACGTGGACCGGGGCGATCGATCGCTCCCCATGCGGCACCGGCACGTCCGCGAAGATGGCGACGCTGCACGCCCGGGGCCGGCTCGAGGTCGGCGAGGCCTTCCGTCACGAAGGCATCCTGGGCACGGTGTTCACCGGCCGCCTCGTCGAGGAGACGGTGGTCGGACCCTACCGCGCGGTCGTTCCCACGATCACCGGCACCGCCTGGATCACCGGCATGGCCACCTATGTCGTGGATCCGACGGACCCGTTCCCGGACGGCTTCACGGTGGGCGACATCTGGTAGGTCCGGTGCCGCCGGGCGCTCGCAGCCGCGGCTCGTACCCGTCCGCCCGGATCGGGCGTCAGCGCAGGAAGTAGCGTCCGCTGAGGGGCACGTCCGCGGCGGCCTCGGTCGCGACGACGAGGCGACCGAGGGTGACACGGCCATCCCGGGGATCGACATCCACGGCGGCGGTGCTCCGATTCCCGATGAGCGAGGAACGGGTCAGGCCGCGGCATCTGGTGACGGGCAGAAACGTGCGCGAGCTGTCGAGACGTCGGCGGAGCGCGGCCACGTCGGCCGCACCCGACAGGAACGTCGTCGCGATTGACGGGGCCGCATGCCCGAGCCCTGCAAACTCTGGCGCGTACCGCGTCGGCTCCGCGCGTTCGACGGATGCATTGCCGTCGCCGAGCGGCGACCACGCCGGATGACCGCCCTTGAGGACGAGTTCCGGCTTGACCCCGAAGTACGCCGGCTTCCAGAACACGATGTCGGCGATCCGGCCGGGCGCAAGGCTGCCCACGTGGTCGGCGATCCCGTGGGTGATCGCCGGCTCCGTGGTGACCTTGGCGAGATAGCGGAGGACCCGGTCGCCATCATCGGGTCCCTCCTCGGCCAGCCCCGCCTCGGCGGCGATGGCCCGCCCACCTTCCGTGGCTCGCCATGCCTTCATGAGGTCGGCGAGCTGGAACGTCCGGCGGACCGTCTCCATGATCCGGCCCATGCCCTGCGAGTCCGAGTTCACGATCTGGATGGCGCCCATCTCGTGGAGCGGTCCTTCGGCGGCCATCGTGGCCGGATGGAGGCGCTCGAGCACGAGGGCCACATCCTCCGCAACCGCCCAGCTCGTGCCGTGGTTGAGCATGGTCATCGCCAGTGTTTCCCGGGCCGCGGAGACGCCCCACGGGATGGTGGGGGTCGTGGACGAGCAGATGACGTTTGCCTCCCGAACGAGACCGATGACGTCCGGGATGTGCCCGCCGCCCGACCCCTCCACGTGATAGGCATGGACCGTTCGTCCGGCGATCGCCGCCACGGTGTCCTCGAGCTCAGCCGTCTCGTGGAGGCCGTCCGTGTGGAGACTGACCGAAACGTCATGCGCATCGGCGAAGTCCAGCACGTGATCGATGAGCTCGGGGGACGCACCGTAGTCCTCGTGGATCTTGAAGCCGACGGCGCCGGCGGCGAGGAGCGGTTCCAGCGCGGCGTCGTCCGCGGCGCGCGCATTTGCCTGGAGGCCGACGTTGATCGGCCACTGCTCAAGGCCGCGCAACGTCCGCTCCATCGCAGCCGGCGGTTCGTCGAAGCCGGCCGTGATGAGCGTGGTGACGCCCGCCGACAGGGCGGCAGGAATGAGATTCGGGCTGATCGTGTGGACGTGCGTGTCCACGGCGCCCGGCGTCGCGATGAGGCCGTAGGCGGTGATCGGGACGGTGTGCGGACCGATCGGAAGATCGATTCCCCCGGAAATGCCCGGATTGCCGGCCCGGCCGACACCGACGATCCGTCCATCCTTGATCCCGATGTCGGCCTTCACGATGCCCACGACCGGATCGATCACGAGTGCCCCGACCACTACCGCATCGAGTTCCGACGGGTCGCTGATGGTGGACTGCGCGAGGCCGATTCGGAGGTCCTTCGCGTAGCCCCACACCGGCTCGTCGCCCGGTGCCTGGCGGTCTTCCCGCACGCGGACGTGCAGGGACGTATCCGCCAGGCGGACGATGTCGCCCGTGCTCGGCCCGAACCGGGCGAGGCGCTCCAGGCGCGAGAGCCGCGTCACGGGGCGTCCGGAGGGGACGCTGGCCCCGCGCTGTAGCGGACGAGGCTCACGGTCCGCGTCTCGCCCGGGGCCCAGCGCTCCGAGCTGCCGGCCGGAATGTCCAGTCGGAATCCCGACGCGACGTCCCGATCGAAGAGCAGCCGTCGATTGACCCGATCGAACGGAAAGTGGGACGAAACGCGAACGGCGCGCGTGGAGGTGCTGCGCACCTCGACCAGCCGGCGCTCGAGATGTGCCGTCGGGTCAGGCGGCTGCTCGTGGGCGAGGGTCACCGAACCCGGCCCGTCGGGCTCGGACGCAGCGGCGCCGAAGGGATCAAGGAGCACGATCAGGCGCGTCCCTTCGACCAGGAGGACCTCGAGGCGGACCTCATCCACGATCGACGGCACGCCGCTCATCACCTGGTCACGCTGGACGGCTGATCGACCCGCGGTCTCGACGTCCCGGAACGAGGCGCCGCCGCGAGCCGCCTCGAACATGGCGTCGCAGATGATCGCGATGGCCTCCGGAGCGTTGAGCAACAGCCCACGATCCCGGTGGCGGCGGGCGAGTTCCGCTGCCGTGAAGATGAGGAGGCGCTCCTCCTCCCAGGCGGTCAGACGCATCGGTCAGTCGAAGTCGAAGATCGTGTTGCCCTGATAGAACAGGAGGACGTAGCCACAGGTCAGACAGACCAGCATGTCGACCTTGTGGGCCGTGATGCCCCACTCCGAGTCGAGCTTTCCGGTTTCCCGCCGGAACTCGTCGTGACCACAGATCGGACAGCGCGGCCGGCCCCCGGGAGCGCCGGCGTTTGGTTCGTCCATCGAAGATCTCCAATGGTGCGTTCAGACAGGGGGATCGTACAGGGCTCCCGACGTGCCGGATGCGGCCGCTCCCTGCCGAGTCCCGGCCGCCCTCGTGCTCGTTGCCGCATTCGGACGCTCCATGTTCCTGGACCAGCGGGTTGGCCGATCTGGCGACCTCCGCTAGACTGGTCCCGAGTCGCCGGCGCGCGTCTCGATCCTGTGGGGATGCGTGGTTTCGACAGGGTCTGGCTGACAGTGAACGCGAGCCGAGGTGCCGTCAGGCCTCGTTAAACAGGCGGCAAAACGAAGTAACTGCCAACAAGCAGTCGACTCTCGCCCTCGCCGCTTAGGCGGTAAGGTGAGCGTGGAAGCGACCTCAGTCCCGCGGGTCGTGGAAGCGTCATTCAGCGGGGCTGCAGCCCGGATGAGCGTCGCGTAGCCCGGGAGCAAGCTCGATCTAGAGACACGTGACTGGACCAACCGGGAGAGTGCCGATCCCCGCCTGGATGGTTGACGAAAACGATCGGACACGCTCGTAGTGGTTGCTGCCGAAGGGCTCTGGACGGGGAGTTCGACTCTCCCCCATCTCCACCACACCCAGACTTCGCTACGCCATCAAGCTTCCGGCCGGATGTTCTGGTTGAACCGGAAGACATTGGTTGGGTCGTAGCGGCGCTTGATCGCCGCGAGCCTCCCGAACGTGTCGCCATATGACCGGCGCACGAGCTCCTCCCCATCCTCGCCCAGGCCGGCGAAGTTCAGGTAGATCCGGCCCTCCTGCGAGTGCGGCTCCAGGCGCTGCCAGAAGTCGCGCGTCCAGGCGATGTTCGCGTCGTCGTCGTCGGCCGCGCTCCAGATCGAGTCGATGGAGAACATCCAGGGCATGGATCGATCCCCGAACGCGGTCTCGCCCGGCCCGACCCGCGCCGTCGCGCCGCCGAAGTTCCAGATCGAGGACAGCGTGTTGGGCGACGGCGGGCGCAGGTTGCCCTCGATGATCCGGTCGATCGCCTCGTCCGGCAGGCCGCTCAGGTAGCGGCTCTTCCAGTAGGAGCGGTACCGGCCGAACGGAATGATGGTGTCGAAGAGCTGCTGCATGTCCACGTACGCGATCTGACCACAGAAGTCGGTCACCATCTCGCCAAGCTCGCGCAGTGGCTGGAGCAGCGCCTCGCCCTCATCCGCATCGCCGGCATACGCCGCGGCGATCGTGTAGACGCGTCGGCCCCAGGCCGCCTCAGGGTAGCCGGGGTCCTCCGGGATCGTCGAAAACTCGACGAGCGATCCCACGCGGTCGTGCTTGTCCGCCAGGAAGTCTCGCCAGAAGCGGATGGGTCCGGGTCCGACTTCGATGGGATAGATCGGGGCGGCAAACATGACCGTCGGTCCGACCGGGTGGAGCTTGAACTCGAAGGCGGTGACGACCCCGAAGTTGCCGCCGCCGCCCTTGAGAGCCCACAGCAGGTCCGCATGGTCCTCAGCCGAGGCCCGGACGACGCGCCCATCGGCGGTCACGACCTCGGCCGCCACGAGGTTGTCGATGCACAGGCCGTGCCGGCTCCGGAGCCAGCCGATACCGCCGCTCAACGTGAGTCCCGCGACGCCGGTATCGGAGATCAACCCACCCGGCGTCGCGAGCCCGAAGGCCTGCGTGGCCCGATCGACATCGCCCCACGTCGCCCCGCCCTCGACGCGGGCGCGCTGCTGCTCTGGATCGACGTCTACGGCCCGCATCCCGGACAGGTTGATCATGACGCTCCGGTCACCGACGGCGTGCCCGGCGACGTTGTGCCCGCCGCCGCGGATCGAGACCGGCAGGCCGTGCTCGCGAGCCAGGTTGACCGCGGCGACCACATCCGCCGTCCCCCGGGCGCGCACGATGGCCGCCGGGCGTCGGTCGATCATCGCGTTCCAGACCGCCCGGGCGTCGTCATACCCGGCATCGGTGGCCGTGAGCACCTCGCCCAGGACGGCGCCGCGCAAGGCGTCGATGGCCGCCGCGGGAATTGGCGAGTCGATCGAATCGGTGCTGTCGGCCTTGGTACGCATCGCATCGTCTCCACTGAAGGGGCGGTTTGTCGGTGCGGCGGTTTGTCGGTGGGCGGTGCCGTTCGGACTGGAAGTGTCGACGCCGGCGTGCGATGCTGCCAGAGACAGATTGCCGCGAAACGGGGCGAATGTGACATCTTCAGCGCGCGATGGGTCTCCGGGAGCCGCACCCAGGCCGGTGATCGCCCTGCTCGCCGCGCCCGAGACATCGGCATCCGTGCTGTACGGCCTGTACGACGTCCTGCTGTCGGTCGGCACCGTGTTCCCGGACATGACCCTCGGGACGCCGGGCGACGGCCTTCTCGACGTCCGGATCGTGGCGGCGCAACCGGAGCCGTTCCGCTGTTTCGGGAACATCGTCGTCGAGCCCCATGCCGGGATCCGCGAAACGGACCGGGTGGATGTTGCGATCGTGTGCGACCTGTACACGCCGATTGACACCGCTCCCCGCGGTCGCTACGCCAGCGAGGTCGTCTGGCTGAGACGGATGCACGCGAACGGATCGCTCATCGCGTCTGTCTGCACCGGCTCGCTGCTCCTCGCCGAGGCCGGCCTGCTCGACGGCCGGCCGTGCGCCACCCACTGGGCCTACGGCGATCTCTTCCGGAAGCAGTATCCCAGCGTCGAGTTTTCCGACCGCTCGATCCTCAACCTGGACGCCGAGGGGGACGGCATCATCACCGCCGGCGGTGTCACGTCGTGGCAGGACCTTGCGCTCCACCTCATCAATCGGCTCTGCGGCCGTGAGCACGCGGTGCGGACGGCAAAGGTCTACCTGCTCGCCGGACACGAGGACGGGCAGCTTCCATTCGCGGCGATGAACCGGCGGGTCCAGCTGGACGATGCGGCCATCGGCCGATGCCAGGCCTGGATCGCCCGGCACTATGCAAACGTGAACCCCGTGGCGGCGATGGCCGAACAGTCAGGGCTGAATCGACGCACATTCGGTCGCCGGTTCCGGGCGGCAACGGGCTACCTGCCGATCGAGTACGTGCACGAGGTCCGGATCGACGAGGCGAAGCAGCGGATCGAGACCGGCTCGGCGCGCCTCGATGACGTCGGCAACCAGGTTGGCTATGAGGATCCCACCTTCTTCCGACGGCTCTTCAAGCGCAAGACGGGGCTGACGCCGGCAGCCTACCGCCGAAAGTTCGCCACGATCGGAGACCCGCGAATCTGAACGCGGGGCCTGCTGGCGGATGCTTCCCGCTCCGAGCCGCCGGTACCGGGCCGGGTATCCTGTCGACGTGAACGCGATGGCAACCGACGCGCCCGATTCGCCGCTGGCCGCGCTGGACAGGGCCGGATATCGACTGACCGGTCCGCGCCGTGCGGTGGCGGATCTCATCGCCCGTCGCGAGGGACATTTCACCGCCGCCGACCTCGTCGACGATGCCGCGGATCGGACGCCGGGGATCGGGCGAGCAACGATCTTCCGGACCCTCGACGCGCTCGAGGGGGTAGGCGCGATCGAGCGAATTGACCTGCCTTCCGGCGAACACGCCTACATCGCCTGTGAACCGGCGGATCACCACCACCACGTCGTCTGTGCCGCGTGCGGCCGGGCCGTCGATGTCGACGACACGGGACTGGCCGGCGTGGTCAACCGGATCGCCGCCGAGAGCGGCTATCGCATCGACGTGCATCGCCTGGAGCTGTTCGGGCTGTGTCCCGCCTGCCAGGGCGAGCCGGGAGCCGGCTCGGGTGCCTGAGTTTCAGGGTGCCGGAGGTATCGGTGCTGGGACCGGTGTCGGCGACGGCGCGGGTGAAATCCCGATCCTGAGGATCCCCGTGATCCTCGCGTAGCGCGAGTAGTACGTCTTCTGGTGGATGACGGTGCCCGCGGCGTCGCGAACCGTCCATGTCGTCCAGACGTCCTTGCCGTCGACCGGGTACTCCACCCGTTCCTTGACGCCCGGGGCGAGGTCCGTCGTGTACTCGGTGGTGTCGGAGGCAGGCTTCACGTTCTTGACGATCGGCGTCGAGAGATTCACCGTCCGCCCGTCCGGAACCGACCAGATGGCGAACTTCACGTAGCCCTTGTTGCCGACGCTCCAGCCCGAACCGCGGATGAGGATCGGGTAGGAGGTGTCGTTGCGGAAGGACATGGTCTGGACCGAGCCCGAACTGCTCTGGAAGACGGTCGCGTCGAGACCCAGGGGGTACCGGTCGATGTAGTAGTAGTGATTCCGACGAGCGCCCATCTCCAGGCCGGCCCGGAGGGCGGCGTTGAAGAGCGTCGTCGACGTGGAGCAGATCCCGCCGGCAAGTGCGCCCTGGGGCTCGGTACGTCCGTTGATGATCGCTCCGCCGTCCTTGTAGCCGGCGGCCCGTGTCACGGGTCCGATTGCGTTCCAGAAGTCGAACCACTCACCGGGGAGGATCACCATGCCGTCGATGTTCCGGGCCGGGATCCAGATGTTGGCGCCGTTGCCGTTCTTGATGCCGATTGGGAAGTAGGTCGTCCATTCTCCAATCGACTTCATCAATGGGGCCGTTCGTGTCGCCTCGGCCGTCGTGAGCGCCGGCTCGACCGTCGCAACGCTGATCGCGACGCGAGAGACACTCAGGCCGTCGGACCGCTGCTGGACGAGTTCCACGAGCGAATCGACCGTGCCGGCGACGTCGAGGGCGCGACCGTTCTTCGCATTGGTCACGCCGACGACGTTCTTGCTGTCACTGAACAGGAAGGTCGCATCCACCGGGGCGACGGCCACCTCGCCGGCAATCGCGGTGAGTCCGGCCTCCAGGCCCTCCCGGGCGACCACGGGGCGGTATGCACCGTCGACCGACCGCTCGAAGGAGATCCAGCTGCGCAGCTGGGCGGCCGTGATGACCCACGAATCTCCGGCATCGACGAGCGTGGTATCGACGGCGATGCGGGTGGCGGCCTCAAGGGCGAGGGTGGCTTCTGCCGTCGTGACGTCGGGTTCGATCACCTGGATCGGCAGGGACAGGCGCGCCGACGCGGGAGCGGACGGGTCGATGAGCAGCGCCTCCGCTGCCTCAAGCGTCTTGTCGACCTCGGCGATACGTCCGTCGGTACCAGGCTTGAGGACGAACCCGACCTCGCCCGATTCGACGCTTCCATCGACGGGAACCACCGCGGCAAGGGCGGCCAGCGCCGCGATTTCGCGCCGGAGGACCGCCCGTTCGATGGTGACGATCGGCATGATTTCCTTGCCGCTGACGAACATCCGGACATTCGACGCGATCCGCTCGATCGCGGGCCCCTCGCGGCCGATGGCCATGGCGAGCGTCACGATCCGGTCCACATCGACGCGACGGCCAAGGTCGGCATAGGTCACGGTTCGTTCGGAACCGGCAGCACGCAGGACGAGCTGTCCGTCGCCGAGTGATGCAAAGGCGTCCCGAAGCCGGGCCGCAGCGACCGACGGGGTCAGCCCGGAAAGGTCCACCGATCCAGCATGAACGCCGGGGAGGATCTTCCCTGCATTGGAGGATTCGTAGGCAGCGAGCGCGCCAGCCGACGCCGTGAGGACGGCCAGCAAGCCGAACGTGAACCCGACCAGGAACCTCGTCACGGGCCGGCGCGAACGCCGTCGAGCCGCGGCCTCGACCATGGCCTGCGGTTCGACGAGCACGGGATCGTCCGGCATGGGCAGGGTCCCGGATGCGGGATCCTCCAGTGCCTGAAGGTCTTCAGGCCGGCCGACGGTCTGCAGGTCATCCATGTGCGCTTGAACCCCGAGCAACTGCCGATCGAGCGCCACCCGCCGCGGTTGACTCGCCGATCACTGGGCTGACGCGCACGAACCAGCGTGCGTGACGAAGCGTCATCCTACCGGCTTCCGTCAAGCGGGCTCGCCGGGACGGCCCCGGCGTTCAACCCACGCGTGGCAGGACGATGATCCGACGGTTTGGCTCTTCCCCGATGGACTGGGTGGCGACCTCGGCGTGATTTCGCAGGGCGAGGTGGACCCAGCGCCGTTCGAGCGCCGGCATCGCCTCGAGCTGGAGCATCTTGCCGGTCTCGATCACGCGCTGCGCAGCGCGTTCGGCGATCTCCCGGAGCTGGCGTTCCCGCCGACCGCGGTAGTCCTCCACGTCCACGAGGATGCGGGTCCAGGCGCCCATCTCGCGCGAGAGCATCAGGTTGACGATGTGCTGCAGGGCGCTGAGTCGCTCGCCCTTGCGGCCGATGAGTGCTCCGAGCGCCTCGCGCTCGTCTTCCTCACCGGTGACGTTGAGGCGGCTCGTCTCGGAGGATTCGATCGTGACGGTGACGTGAAAGCCCATGAGCGAGAGCAGCTTCTCGAGGATCACCTTGCCGGCGGCCAGCGCCTCGGGCGAAGCCTCGGCGGCTTCCAGTTCGGCGCGTTCGACGGCTACCGAGCCGCGCAGGGCCGCCACCTCGGCGACCTCCGAGGCGGTCAGGTCCCCGACGGGTCGGGGTGCCCGGTCGCCGCGGTCCTCACGACGAGGACGGTTGTCGGACCGGGGTCGATCTCCCCGATCGTCACGGCGGGGAGGCCGCTCATCGCGACGCGGTGCCGCGGAGGGAGCTGGTCGATCGCCGCGCCCGGGCCCGCGCACGCTGCGATCGTCGGGACGGGGCCCGCTCTCGCTGCGATCGTCGCGGCGCGGGGTTCGATCGCGATCGAACGGCGGTCGATCCTGGCGATCCTCGCGTGCAGGGGGCGGGGCGGGAAGCGGCCGTGCGGAGGCGGCCTCTCGTTTCGGTGCAGCCCCACCAAGCTCGGAGCGCGGGGCCGCCAGGATTCGAGCCGGTTCGGCTCCCATGCCCAGGACCCCGCGGCTGCCGGGTGTCAGGATCTCGAAGTCGAGGTCATCGAGGCCGGCGCCAAACGCTTCCCGGGCAAGTCGGAGGGCCTCTTCGACGGTCTTGCCGGTGAACTCACGGTAGGCGCTCATGACGTGGTTGTGCTCAGGTTCATCGTCGTCTCCCTCGTCGCCCCTGTCGACCGCGCTGGCGGACGGTTGCCGCCGCAGACGCAGATCGGTCGAGGGGCGATCGTTCGGTGGTGGATCGTGCCGGCGTTCCCGCCGCGCTCGAGGAGGTGGCCGGCGCCGGCGCTGCGGCGACCGGGAAGCGAGGCTCGTGCCCCACAGCGAAGCCTGGCGTTCGGCCGAAGATCGGGAACATCCCGCCCCAGCCAATGATCAGGTACTGCTGGACAATCGAGAAGATGGTCGATCCGATCCAGTACAGGAACAGACCGGCCGGAAGGATGCTGCCGTAGATCAGGGAAATGAACGGCAGGAAGATCGCCATCTGGCGCTGCGTTCGAACGTTCGCGTCATCGACCCCCGAGGCGCTTGCCGGCGGCATGGTCATCCGCGAGGCGACGAGCTGGACCAGCGACGAGATGACGGCGAGGAGGCTGAGGCCCGAGAAAATGGCCCCTGGCTGCCCGAGGATCACTTCAGGGACCCCCCAATCGACGCCGAAGGCTTTCGGGTTGAGACAGGGGTTGAGCACGTGGCCGGCCGAGTTGAAGATCGGCGCCGGGTCGCAACCCAGGTCCAGGATCCGGAACCCGAACACGTCCAGCATCGCCTGCGGATTGAAATTCTGCAGGCCCTGACTGAAGACGGAGTAAAGGGGTATCAACAGGAGCATCTGCAGGAAGGCCGGCAGGCAGCCTGCCGGCGAGACGCCTCGCTCCTTGTAGAGCGCAGCGGTGGCTTGCTGGACCTTGACCCGATCGCCCTTGAACCGGCGCTGGATCTCCTTGACCTCGGGTCCGATCAGCTGCATCCGACGGGTCGAGACGATCTGGCGACGGAAGATCGGGATCAGCACGACCTTGATCAGGATGGTCAGCAGGATGATCGCGATGGCTATGTTCCCGGTGGCCTTGTCCAGCAGCACGAGCGTGATGAAGAAGACCTGGAAGATCGGCGTGAACAGCCACGACAGGAGGCTGAACGGATCTGCCTTCAATTCGGCGGGCGCCAGGGCGATGCCGGCCGGCGGCGTGGCCGTCGGGGCCGGCGTCACGCCGGGCGGGAGGCTTGCGGTGGATCCCGGACCGCATGCGACGACGAGCAGCGCCACGATCAGGATCGCGAGCAGCGGGGCGAGGCGGGTCATCCAGGTGCGGAAGGTCACGTCAGGTCCTTTGCTCAGCGAACTGGGTCGTAGCCGCCCGGGTTGCCGGGGTGACAGCTCGCGATCCTGCGAGCCCCCATCCAGCCGCCACGAAGCAGGCCGTAGCGCTCGATGGCCTGTTCGGTGTAGCGCGAACAGGAAGGCTCATAACGGCAGGATGACGGGAGCCACGAAAACGCGAATCGGTACAGGTGGATCAACCCGATGCCGAGGCGCTTCACCCAGTGCTCCCTTCCAGCACTCCGCCGCGGGCCAGTTGCCGCCGGAGTGTCCCTGCCAGTGTGTCGTAATCAACCTCGACGAGCCCTGCTCGAGCGATCAGGAGGATGTCCCAGCCGGGCTGGATCATCGGCCCCATCGATCGAAGTGCCTCACGGATGCGTCGCCGGACACGATTGCGAACGACAGCCGAGCCGATTCCTCGGCTCGTCGCCACTCCGAAACGCGTCGTCTCGAGGTCGGTCCGCAGGACTCGGGCTGCGAGGAGCGGGTGGGACCGCATGGTCCCTCGCTCCTGGAGGGCCTTGAAATCCTGCGGGCGGGAGAGCATCACGATGCGCGACCGGCAGTGGGCGCGCCCGCTCGTCAGGCCGTCAGGCGCTTTCGACCGCGAGCCCGCCGAGCGGCCAGAACGCGGCGGCCGCCCGAGGACTTCATCCGGGCGCGGAAGCCGTGCTCCTTGGCGCGATGGCGCTTCTTGGGCTGAAAGGTCTGCTTCATCGGGACTGCGCGGGATCCTCTCCATCAAGCCTCGGGGCTTGGTCAATTCGCATGACCCCTAGAGGCACACGAACGCGCCCAGCGCCCAGCGGCGCATGGCGCGTTCTTCGTCCGGGGGATGATAGGCTGGCCCCCGAACGGGTGTCAAACGCAGGAACTCGTTCAGTACGCCCGTTACGGATTGACGCCGACGGAGGCGCGGTATTCGGCCGGGGTGCGGATGTTTCGGGGCCTGGCGGGGTGGCGGAGCGGCCCCGCGCGTCGGGCGCAGGGCGGAGGACGAAGGCCCGGCCCCACGGTCGCCGGCGGCCCACCGGGCCGTCATGCAACGATACTCCCCAGGAGTATCGCGAAATCGCGTTGCGTGCCCCGTGGAGCGGTGCTATCTTTCGAAACCCTCGCCACCCGACCGCACTCATCGCGGTCACCGGTGACCGGGTTCGGAGCCGGCCGGAGGTCGGCGCCGCGGTTCAGGTTTTGCTCCCGTGGCGCCAACGTCGGCGCCGGCAGTTCTGGTTACTCCCGTGGCGCCGCGGCCGCGCTCCCCTGAGCGGCCTGCCGATCGCCGGTCCATCGCAAGTTTCCTCAGTGAGCCGTCATCGACGAATGGATGCGAAGCAGGTCTGGCGCGCCGCTCTCGGGGAGCTTCAGGTTTCGCTTTCCCCGGCGAACTTCGAGACCTGGCTCCGTGAGACCACGCTCGTCGACGTGGACGACAACCGATTCCGAATCGCCGTCCCCAACGGCTTCGCCAAGGATTGGCTCGAGAGCCGCTACCGGTCGCTGATCTCGCAGACCCTTGCCCGCATCGTCGGCTACAGCGTCCAGGTGGAGTTCGTGGTCGGCACCGCACCCGAGGCCGCCGCGGAGAGCGAGGCTGCCAGTGCGGCTCCGCAGCCGGAGCGCCCGATCGCCACGCCCAGCTCGCAGCACGTGCGTGTCGAGGCAACGCGGGTCGGCGGCGAAGGTGGTTCCACCAACCTCAATCCCCGATACACCTTTGCGAATTTCATCGTCGGATCGGCCAATCGCCTCGCCCACGCAGCCAGCCTGTCCGTGGCCGAACGTCCGGGCCACGCCTACAACCCGCTCTTCCTGTACGGCGGGGTGGGTCTCGGCAAGACCCACCTGATGCATGCGATCGGCAACCAGGTGATGGCGAAGTTCCCTCGGAAGCGGGTCGTCTATGCCACGTCGGAGAAGTTCACCAACGAGTTCATCACCTCGATCCAGCAAGGGAAGATCGACGAGTTCCGCGCCCGATATCGGCGGATCGACCTGCTCCTTATCGACGACATCCAGTTCATTGCGGACAAGGAGCGGACACAGGAAGAGTTCTTCCATACGTTCAACACCATCCACGAGGACGGCAAGCAGATCGTTCTGAGCTCGGATCGACCGCCGAAGGGGATTCTCACCCTCGAGGAGCGGCTCCGGAGCCGGTTCGAGTGGGGCCTGATCGCCGACCTGACGGCGCCGGACCTCGAGACGCGTATCGCGATCCTCCGGGCCAAGGCCGAAGAGGGCTCCGTGCCGATCACCTCCGATGTGATCGAATTCATCGCTCGCAAGGTCGTCAGCAACATTCGCGAACTCGAGGGCGCCCTCAATCGAATCGTCGCCTACGCCTCGATGGGCGCCATGCCGATTTCGATCGAGCTCGCCCAGGCGGTCCTGAGCAACGTCCTGTACAACCCGAAGAAGCGCCAGATCACACCCGAACGCATCGTCAAGGCCGTGTCCGACTACTACGGCGTGGGGCTCGATGCCCTCAAGGGCCAGAAGCGCGACAAGGCGATCGTCATGCCGCGCCAGATCGCCATGTTCCTGATGCGCGCCGAGACCGATGTCTCGTTGCTGCGGATCGGCGCCGAGCTCGGTGGCCGGGATCATTCGACGGTCCTGCACGCATGCGACAAGATCACCCGCGAGACGAGCGCCAACGACGAGCTCCGGCGAGAGATCTCCGCCGTACGCGAGCTCATCTACTCGGACTGAGGGGCCATCCCCGCTTCCCGCCGGCCGGCGCCAGGATCTGCCGGCGCGCTGATCGGCCGGCGCGCTGATCGGCCCGAATCCCACCCGGCTCCCGTCGGCCGGCCCGAGAACTGCCGGCCCGTTCGGTGCTGCGCGGCCCGCGCTGTGGACAGTTGCGCGGTGTGGTGTGGACAGCCGGCCCGGCGACGGTTCGGTAATCGCTCCGACGTGCGGACCAGGCCGCAGTCCGTGGTGGACGGGGCGGGACACGGCCGGCCTCGATGCGCCGGGCTGTCCACAGGGAACGCGAGCGTATCCCGGACGGAGGCACGGAATCGGAGCACTCATCAACAGGACGGCCCCCCTGGTGCACGGCCGTGCTGATCGGGCCGGAGCGCGGCTCTCCACGCCGCCCACACCGTGATGATGATGATGACGGGCTCCAGAGAATGAAGGAAGATACACATCCAGCCAGGATCGATGGGCCTGAGTCGATCCTCGGTGTTGCCGGCCCGCTCCGGCCGACCGGCCGGTTACCATCTAGGCCATAGCTCGTCGGCTCGTTCGTACCTCATCGCACCCGTCGTTGTGGAGTGGACCCCACGTGAAGCTCTCGGTCATGCAGGAGAACCTGGCACGCGGCCTGTCCGTGGTCAGCCGTGCCGTATCAACCCGCAGCACGCTGCCGGTGCTCGCCAACGTGCTTCTCCGGACCGAGGACGCCGGACTGAAGCTCACGGCCACGAACCTCGAAATCGGCATCACCTACTGGGTGCCCGGAAAGATCGAGGCGGATGGTGCGACGACCGTGCCGGCGAAGCTCCTCACGGATCTCGTGAACTCCCTCCAGGGAGGCGACCGGATCGACCTCGAGCTCGGGTCCGGCGAAACGCTCGACCTGCGGTGTGGGCGCTTCGAGTCTCACCTCAAGGGCATCGATGCCGAGGAATTTCCGGCCATCCAGACCACCGGGGAGCGGCCGACCACGAGAATTGCGCAGAACATTCTCCGACGAGCCCTGGAGGAGACGGCGTTCGCCGCTGCGACGGACGAAGCGAGGCCCATCCTGACCGGCGTCCTCTGCCGGTTCGAGGGCGAAACGGTGACCCTCGCCGCCGCCGACAACTACCGGATCGCCGTCAAGACGATCCCGATGCTGGACTCCGTCGCCGAGACCAGCGTCGTGGTCCCGGCCCGCGCCCTGACCGAGCTCATGCGCGTCCTCTCCGACAGCGACGCACCCGTCGAGATCGTGCTCGCCCAGGCCCGCAATCAGATCCTGTTCCATCTCGAGGGCGTCGATCTCGTCAGCAGGCTGATCGACGGCCAGTTCCCGAACTATCAGTCGGTCATGCCGCAGACGCACACCACTCGCGCCATTCTCGATCGCGAGGAACTCCTCCGGGCCGTCCGTCCGGCCGCCCTGATTGCCCACGAATCAGCGAACATCGTGAAGCTCCAGATCGGCGCCGGCGCGGAGGCGGGCATCACCGTGAGCGCGAACGCCGAGATCGGCGATCACGTCGGCCAGGTGGAAGCCAGCGTCGAGGGGGACGGGACGACGATTGCCTTCAACGCCAAGTACCTCGCCGATGTCCTGACCAACGTCACCGCGGATCAGTTCGCCCTCGAGCTCCAGGGGCCGTTGGCGCCGGGAGTCTTCAGGCCGATCGGGGACGACCAGTACGTCCACGTGGTCATGCCCGTCCGCACGACCTCCTAGAGGCCGCCACGCTTTCGTCCGTACGCCTGACCGATCTGCGCGGGTACACGGACCTCCACGCCCGGTTCGGGCCCGGGCCGCAGCTCCTGTGGGGCCCCAATGCCGCCGGCAAGACGAGCCTGCTCGAAGCGGTCATCGTGCTCGCCTGGGGGCACTCGCACCGAGCGAGCGCAGACAACGACCTGATCCGCTGGGGTGCGGATGTCGCGCGGATCGAGGGCGTCGTGGGCACCGACGAACTCGACATAACGCTCGTCCGCGCCGGCAGCGTCCAGGCCGCGGGCGGCGCCCGCAAGCGCATTCGCGTCAACGGTGTGCCCCGCCGAGCGGCCTCGCTTGGTGGTGTCCTTCGTGTCGTGGTCTTCGCCCCCGAGGAGATGCTGTTGATCGCCGGCACGCCGTCGCTTCGACGGGCGGCCCTCGACCGAATCGCCACCGGCCGATTTCCGGCGTACGGCTCGGCCCTCGCGACCTACACCCGCGCCCTGCAGCAGCGGAACGGCCTGCTCCGGGCCATCCGGGAAGGGTCGGCCGATCCAGCGCAGCTCCGCTACTGGGACAAACCCTTCCTCGACGCAGGTGGCGAGGTCGTGGCATCCCGCCTTGCGGTGCTGGATGAGCTGGCTGCGCCACTTGCGGCGGCACACGCCGAGATTGCCCCGGAAGAGGCAGCCCGGGCTCCGCTCAGCCTGCACTACGAGACCAATGCCCCACGCCGGGGCGATGAGACACCCCGTGCGGCGCTCGAGCGACGCTTGGCGGAGACGGCCGAGAAGGAGGCCTGGAACGGCGCGACGGTCGTGGGACCGCACCGGGACGACCTGTCGTTCGTGCTCGACGAGCGAAACCTGGCGGGCTTTGCCTCACGCGGCCAGCAGCGGACGGCGATCCTTGCCTTCAAGCTGGCGGAGCTCGACCTTCTGACCATGCTCGACGGTCGACCACCCCTCCTGCTCCTGGACGACGTGTTCTCCGAGCTCGATCCCGATCGTCGCTCGCATCTCGTCCGACGGATCGCGGCCCTGCCCCAGGCGTTCGTGACGACGACAACACTGGACGACCTCGATCCTGCGCTCCTGGCCATCGCCGACACCTGGCGTGTTGAGGCGAACACAGACGGCCCCACCTCGGCCGCGGAATCGGCGGCGACCCGTGGCGGCCCTTCGCCGGCAGCCCGGGGAGCGACCATCTCCGGACCCTCCAGGGCGGGCCTACCGTGACCGATGAACCCGAGCGCCGCCGCCGCCGCCCGATGTCCCGGATCGGCGACCTGATCCCCGGAGCGGCGGCGCACCTCGGTCTCACGGATGAGCTCCGGCGCGCCCGATTGGTGGCGACCTTCGATGCGCTCGTCGCGGAACGCGCGCCCGCCGCCCACGGGGCATGTCGGGCGGTCCGCGTCGATGGGGACGTCCTCGTGGTTGAGGCGGACGCACCGATCGTCGCACAGGAGTTGCGGCTCCAGTCTCGAATCCTGATCGCCGCATTCCGAATTGCGCCCGGCGGCGCTCCCGTGACCGAGCTGCGCGTCACGGTCCACGGGGGCAGGTCGTCTCGGTGAGGTCGACGACCATCGATCTCGTGCGATAATCCCCGCCCGGCCAACCGCCCTGACCCTGGCAGAGGCTCGCATGCCCCCCCGGTTCCAGATGAAACTCGGCGTCCTCGCCGACCAAGATCGCCAGCCCGACTCGCCGGACACGGCCGTGGTCGTCGAGCCCACCGTCGGCTCACGTGCTCGATCGAAGGGTCAGCTCTACCTGCTCGTCACCTCGATGGTGGCCGGCCCGAAGGCCCGAGAGGCCACCCGCCTCGTGGCCGACGTGATCAGGCATGAGTACTACTACGACGAATCGGCCGGTATCCGGGTCTGCCTGATCAAGGCGATCCTGGCGGCCAACAAGCGCCTTGCTCACGCCCGGGAACGGACCGCCCTCGGGAGCGGAGGCGCGAGCGGAACGGGCGCGTCGGCACCGATCGGCGTGGCGATCGCCGTCGTCCGGGACCACGAGCTGTACGTTGCCACCGTGGGCCCCGCGGAGGCCTACCTGAGCCGTGGCGCGCGCCTCAGCACCCTTCCGGACCCGGATCGGGAGCGCGGCCTCCCCACGGCCGATCTGGAGCCGGAGGTCTGGCGCGGCGAAATCGGCCTGGGAGACCAGCTCGTCCTCGTTTCACCGAACCTCATGCGCCAACTCGGCCCGGACGAGCTGAAGGACGCCCTGGTGACGCTTCATCCGCAGCCGGCCCTTGAGCACCTCACGAGGCGGTTCGCCGAGCTCGGCGGCTCCGGCAGCGATGGCGGTCTCATCCTGGAAGTGGCCGAACTGACGACGGTCCGTTCCGGACGAAGGCTGGTTGCCGTCAAGCCCCTCGAACCCCTGGCCGGGGCCCCCGACCGGTCGCCCATTCCGCTGGCGGACACGGTCAGCGATGGCGTGGCGGCAGCCCAGGCCGGCGCGCGGCGTGCCCGATCGGCAGCCGGCGGCGTTCTTGGTCGCCTGCTCGGGCGCATCCAGGACGCGATGCCCGCGCGACGCCCAGCGCAGCGTCGGGTCACCTCGATGGGCGCACGTCGGGAGACGCAGCGGCGAGCGGCCGTTGCGGTGCTCGCCCTCGTGGTGGTGGCGGGCTCCCTGGGGATCGGGGTCTCGCTGCTCGGCGGTCGCGAGTCGCCCGGGACGGTCATCGCCTCCGCTGAAGTGGGCCAGCAGGCGCTTGAGCTGGCCAGGAAGAACCTCGACCGGGTCTTCGGGCCGGGCGTGAACCTGGTCGTCAACGACCCAAGGACGGCCGAACGGCTCCTGGCCGACACGCTCGTCCAGCTTGATCGCGCCTCGGCGGCCGGGATCGTGGCCGGCGTCATCACCCCTCTTCGGACCCAGGCGGTCGCCGGCCTCGATCGACTCTACGGCGTGGTCGACGTGACGCCGGTGGAGGTGTTCACCTTCCCGGCCGACCTGGGGGTGGCCCTGACGAGCCTGGTACGCGGCCCGGATGGGGCCCCGTACGTCATGGATCGGGCGACCGCCTCGGTGTACCGGATCGACCTGACCGATCTCACCGCGGTCGCCATCTATCGGGAGGGCACCAAGGCCGCCGGCGCGACGGAGGCCGCCCCCCGACTGCTGTCGGCCGGGGGGCCGGACCTCCTGATCCTCGACGCCAGGAACGTGCTCTGGCGCTGGCGACCAGCCGACGCCACGGGCAAGGGGACCACCACCAGGGTCAAGGTGATCGGCGCCGCCGAATGGGGTGACGACCTGCTGGCCATGGGGACATTCGTCCGTGACGCGTCGGCCGGCCTGTACAACCTGTACATCGTGGATCCGTCCGAACAGGAGATCCTTGCCTATGCTCCGGCCGCGGACGGAAGCGGCTTCCCGGCTCCGCCGAGCAAGCGGCTCACGACCCCGCGCCCCGTCGACGGGATCACGAGCCTGTTCATCGACGGCGACATCTGGATCTGCGACAACGGCGCCATCCTGCGCGTCGTCGGCGGCACCACCGACGGCTGGCAATCGGCGGCCCTCCCCGATGTCGTGCTCAGGCCGAAGACGTCGTTCACGACCGTCATGTCCGGGTCCGAGCGACGAACCGGCCGGATCTACGGCTTCGATGCCGCCAACACTCGCATCGTCGCCTTCTCGAAGGCCAAGGGCGAATACCTTGAACAATTCCGGCTCGCCGCCGGGAGCAGGGGCTGGGTCGACGTGCGCGGGTGGTACATCGAGCCCGCCATCGGGGACGCCGCGGATTCGGTGGTCTGGATCACCGCCACGGGCCTGCACCGCGCGGTTCTGGAGCCCACGAGCGGCCCGGCCCCCTCGGCCTCGCCCGCTGGATCGAGCACCGCCGCGCCGTCCGGGCCGGCCTCACCGGCTCCCTGATCGTCGCCGCGTCCGGGAGCGGGAGCCTGGTGAACCGCGCCCGGAGGGCCGCCGCACCGCGGCAAGCGTCGGGGTAGATAATCAGGGCATGGGTCGTCTTGTCGAGATGGTGGTCGAGAGCGTCCGCGTGCACATGCTCTCGAACCGCCATGTCGTGATCCTCAAGGACGCGGAGCGGGACCGATATCTCCCGATCTGGATCGGCGCATGGGAGGCCAGCGCCATCGCGATGAAGCTCCAGGGACTGGCCGCGGAACGACCGATCACGCACGATCTGTTCGCGGCGACGCTCGAGGCGCTCGGCGCGCGGATCGACCACATCGTGATCGCCGCGCTCTCGGACGAGACGTATCACGCCCGCCTCGTCCTCAAGGTGGGCGACAAGACCGTGGAACTCGACGCCCGACCGTCCGATTGCGTCGCGCTGGCCGTTCGCACGCGGACGCGGATCCTCGTGGCAGAGGAGGTACTCGAGCTGGCCGCCCTTGGCGCCGACCCGGGAGAAGGCGAGCCCGCCGAATCAGGCGCCGAATCGACCGAGTCGGGTTTCCCTCGATCGAACGTCGACCGCGATTACCGGCGGGAAATCCCGATCGAGTCGCTCGGCGAGGCCGTCGTGGATGAGCGACTCGACATGTTCCGGGACTTCATCAACTCGCTCGATCAGGATCAGGGCAAGGGCTAGTCGCCGACGATCCGCCGGAATCCTCCGCCGTGGTCAGGTGGTGTCCGGGGCGGGAGGGTCAGTCCGGCCGCAGCATGGCGTCCCCGCGCCTCAGCGCCCGGTCCCTGGCCAGCCACATTCGAAGTCGAAGTAGCCAGAAATCGCGCATCGCCCGGAACACCACCTGGGGCCTCGCGCCCGTCGGCGACCCTGCCGTCCGCGGGTAGTGGGGAATGCCGACCTCGGCGACGCGACGCCCCGAGGCGGCCAACTTGATCAGTAGCTCCGCCGAGAAGAAGGCGCCCTCGGATTCAACGCCGATCCCCTCGAGCGCGTCACGCCGGAAGAGCTTGCAGGCGCAGTCCACATCGGTCACCTGGAGCCCGAAGAAGAGGCGATTCGCGAGCCGATAGGCCCGTGCATACAGGGTCCGGATCATTGGATCGGCACGCTTGATGCGGTAGCCGACCACGGCGTCCACATCGCCCTGCCCGAAGCGGACGGCAAGGCGCCCGAGGTCCTCGACGTGAAACTGGCGATCACCATCGGTGAACGCGATGAGATCGTGCCGGGCCGCCCTGAACCCCGATCGAAGGGCCGCGCCGTACCCGCGATTTCGGGCATGGTGGACCACCCGGACCCGGGAGTCCGCGGCCGCCAGCTCGTCGGCAATCGCCGGCGTGGCGTCTCGGGAACCATCGTCCACGATGATGATCTCGAATGTTTCGGCAAGCCCCGGCAGCGTGGCGAGCGCCTCCTCGACAAGCCCCCGCAGGTTGGCCGCCTCGTCGTGGGCCGGGAAGAAGTACGACAGCGCGGCGACGCTCGTGGAGGGACTCACCCGCCCGATCCCCGGACGCCGACCACGCGGTAGACATCGCTCACGGATTGGGCTCCGATCGGCTCGAGGTCGTACTGGGCCAGCACCAGACCGAGATCGTAGCCGTTGGCACGGATGACATAGACCGGCCGACTGCCGAGGAACAGGGCGATCACGTCCGTGGCTTCTCCGTAGTTCCTGTCCAGACGGGTCCGGTCGTCGACGACCGTGATGTCCGGACGCAGTTGATCGACGAACTGGGCGTACCAGAGGACGGTGGACGTGCTCCACCAGCTGACGATGACGGCGTTCGGTTCGACGTTGGCCAGGACCGCCGTGACCCACCGCCGCGCCGCCGTATCGTGGCTGGAATCGGCGAGCTCCGCTCGAATGCCCACATCCGCCGCCGTGGGCAGGAGCAGCAGGCCTCCGAGAACGACGGCCAGGATCGGACCCGCAGGCCCGGGCCGGGTGCCCTGGGTCGTCGGCGTCTCCGGCGCGATGTCCTCGGCCGCGCCATCCGGCGCGTCCCCGGTCGCCGACTCATCGACGGTGACCTCTCCTGCCGGCCCGTCCACATCCATGGCGCGCGCGATCTGCTCGACGAACAGCGCAGCGAGGACGGCCAGCCAGGTCCACGCCCACAGGATCGGGCCGAGGTAGTAGCGGCCGATGTCCGCATTCGAGTACGACGCGTTGAAGGTCAGCGTGATCAACATGGCGCTGCCCGTCAGCAGCGCATAGCGCCAGTGCCGGAGGGCCGTTGCCAGAAACGCGACCGGGATGAGCGGAGCCATCATCCCGAACTGGGCGGAGGTGAGCTTCGCCAGCTCGGCGAATTTCCGTGGCAGTTCGCCCAGGGGGTCGTGCAGCGAGCCCCGGAACTGTTCGGCGAGCGCGATGTACCAGAACCCGTCCCAGGTATCGGGCCGCCCGTAGACCAGCGGGGCACGGAACGGGCCGGCCCGGAGCGGCAATTCGAGATACACGGCCGTCAGGGTGCCGAGCAGGGCCGCGGCGCAGAGGGCCATCAGTCGCGGACGGAGCAGGATGCCCGGCTGGACACTCAACACGAACAGGCCCACGGGGACCGCCAGGAGCAATGTCAGTGAGTGGTTGCCCACGGACAGGCCGAAGACGATGCTCGCGGCGACCAGCCAACGATCCGCGGACGCCGGTCGGGCCTTGCGTGCCTGTTCCCATCGCACCAGGAGCACCAGCAGGATGGCGACGAGGGCGAGGTGAAGGGTGTGCGGGTCCGCGTGCGTCGCGAGGCGCCAGGTTGACGGCGCAAGCGCCACCGCCACACCGGCGGCCATCGCAATGGGTGTCCGGCCGGTGAGACGCGCGACGAGGTGCACGGTCGCCGCCGCCGCCGCGGCCACGAACAGGAGGGACAGGACGTTCATCCGGAAGGCTGGTTCGCCGAGCGGCGTCAGGAGAAGGTTGACGGTCCAGCCGACAAGGACGTAGGTCGGATAGCCGGTGGGATGCGCGGTGCCCATGATCGGCAGAATGGTCTGGAATTCGCCCGTGTCCCAGAACCCGACGTCGGGCATCAGGCCCGGCCAGACGATGGCGATCACGAACGCGGCGACCGCGACGGGGGCGATGACGGCCAGCCATCGTCCGGGCCGGCCCGGGCGCAGCGCAACGGTCCCCGTCCAGCTCACCATCCGAGCAGATTGCCCCAGGTCATGCCCCAGAAGTTGATCGCCACGGACAGCCCGATGAGCCACGCCGCGAGGAGGCCAACCTCGCCTCGGTGCGACACGCCGCCGCTTCGGCGCGACATGCCGAGCGCGACGAGTGGCAGCGCGAAGACGACAAAGTCGTTGCTGAAGCGATAGCCAAACTGGACCCAGCCCTGGCTGAAATGCATCAGGTTCACCACGGCAATGGCGACCACCGCGACCAATGCGCCGGCCACCAGTCGTGACCGACCTGCCCGCCGGAGGGCGGGGATGGCGAGGAGATAGGCCGGACTCGTCAGCAGGATGCTCATCCCGACGTCCCTGGGGAGCGCAATCGGACAGGCCGGATCGAACAGCCCTCGGACGGCGTCCGGAGCGGTACACAGGAATGCCCCGGGCCCAAGCCCGCTCGGAATCCGGTCGGGCAGAATGGCCGGCATGCCGGCCAGCATCAGCCACAGGTTCTGGGGGATGTACCGGACATCCTCGATGCTCCAGGCGGGGTGGTAGCCGAGGGCCGGATAGCCGGCTGCCTCGAGCCGATACAGGTACTCGTAGCCGGGATGAAAGAGCTGGCCCGTCGTCGCGAGGTTGTATCCGAGCAGGAGCGCGACCGGGATGATGGCACCGAGGCCGGCCGACACGGCGCGTCGCGCGACGCTGCCGCCACTCCCGACGAAGATGAAGAACGGCGCCCCGAACAGCATGGTGAGGCGCGCGGTGGAGGCAAGGCCGAAGAGCAACCCGGCCGCGAACTGCCGCCGATCGATCAGCGAACCCGGTCGGGCCAGCCCGTTCAGCACCTCGCGAAGCGCATCCCGGGCGGCACTCGCGAGCCTTTCCAGCGGCAGCCTCTCGTCCGACGATGGCGCACCCTGCCGATCGACCCCACGGTCGTCATCCTCCGCCTGCAGCTCGCGATCCCCGCCGAGGGCGATGCCGACGGCCAGGAATGCCGGCACGAGGGCGACCACGTGGGCCAGGAACCACGTGGTCCCGAGTCCGGCTGCGTACCAGAAGACCGTCCCGAAGCCAAAGAAGATCGTCACGGCGAGTCGCACCGGGCGACTGATCGGCAGGCGCCCCATCGCCCACCAGCACAGCCCGACAACGACGGCACCAATGACGACGGAAACGACGCGCTGGTCGGTCGCCAGCCCGAAGATCGCGACGACCGGCATCAGCACGATCGCGGGCAGGGGAGGGAACGGGAGCAGCCCGTATCCCGTCAGGTTCCCGGTAGCATCACGAACCGGGAAGACGTCCTGGAAGTAGTCGTTGCCGGGCACCGGCCAGGGAATGGCCGCCTGCCCTCCGAGAAAGGCCATGGCCTGCCAGACGAAATGGTTGTAGAAGCGGACCGAGCCCGGCAGCCAGTAGGCGGCCAGCGCCGTGCCCACGAGGACGACGCCGATGAGCACGGAAGGCAGGAGGTCAAGCCAGTGTGGATCGGTTCGGGCGGCACCGGCTGGTCCCTGACCCTGTGCTACGCTGCGCCCCACCTCATCGCTCGCGCAGGAGGCCAATCCGGTTGACAGGCCCCGTGTCGGGTGAGCCCGTTCGGGGCGGGAGCGCTGCGCGTGCCGGGATGCGGGACGACGTCGGCAGCATCCTCATCCTCCTCGCGCTGGGGTTCACCTTCCGCGTCATCATCGCATACCTCCTGCCCGGTTCCGGCTTTGCCAATGACATCGGCGCCTTCCAGTTCTGGGCGGGCGACCTGGCGAAGAACGGCCTCTTCGGCTTCTACGACCGCGACTTCTTCCACGACTACACGCCGGGTTATCTGTACGTCCTGTGGATCGTCGGGCTGGTCGGCCAGGTGTTCGGCGGCGTCGGCGACCTGATCAAGGTCCCGCCCATGCTCGCCGACCTCGGGCTCGCCTACCTGGTGTGGACCATGACCCGCGAGCTGGGCGGGAGTCAGCGAGCGGGCCGGGTCGGGGCGCTCATCGTCGTGATCAATCCGATCACGTGGTTCGACAGCGTCGTCTGGGCGCAGGTGGACTCGGTCGGCCTCATCTTCCTGTTGCTGGGCCTTCGCGAGCTGTGGCGCGATCGCCCTGAACGTTCGGCGGTCTTCACGGTCATCGGCGCGCTCGTCAAGCCCCAGCTGGGGATCCTGATTCCGATCGTCGCCGCCGTCACGATCAGGCGCGCCCTCCGACCGGGCGGCGCCTACGGCCGCGAATCGGCACCGGTCCGTCGTGGTTCCACGAGCGACTGGGAGGTCCGCACGCAAGGGTGGGTCCGGATCATCTCAACCGGCGTTGCCGGTCTGGCCACAGCCTTCGCCCTCTCGCTGCCGTTCGGGCTGTCCCTTCCGGGCCTGGTCGAGCAGATCTTCAAGACCGCCGGCGGGTATCCCTACCTGTCGGTGAACGCCTGGAACCCCTGGGCGCTGATCACCTTCGACGGCAGCGGCATCGCTGCCAATTCGGCCTGGGTGTGTGACATGGTGGCGCCGACCTGCGGACGGGCATTCGCCGTGGGGGCCATCCCGGCCGTCGTGGTCGGGACGGCCCTGACCCTCCTCGCCTTTGCCGTGACCTCCATCCTCGTCGCCCGGCGCCCGGATCGCCAGACCATCCTTGTGGGGGTCGTGGTGCTGGCGCTCGTGTTCTTCGTGGTCCCGACCCGCGTCCACGAGCGCTACCTGTTCCCGCTGGTAGCCCTCGGGGCGATCCTCGCGGCCGTGTCGTGGCGATGGCGCGTCGCCTATCTCCTGTCCGGGCTGGCGACCATCGCCAACATGTATTTCGTCCTGACCACGCTCTACCCCAACAACCCGAGCATCGACGACTGGCTCGGGACGGGAAGGGCCCTCGGGTCGTTCCCGGTCGTCGCCCTGGCGGCCATCACCCAGGCGGGCGTCCTGGTGTTCGCCTTCCTGCAACTGCGGGCGAGCGCCGCGGCGCGTCTCGCCGAGGAGGTGACGACGAGCGGCCGGGCCGTCGTCCAGGACGATGGGGTCGACGCGCGGTCCCATGCGCCGGCACCGGCGACTGCGGCAGCCCACGATTCGACGCCCGCACCCGAAACCCCGCCCGCAGCCGCGGACGAGCCGATGCCCGCAGCTCTCGCGGCAGCACCCGGATCCGGGATGGTCCCGGACCAAGCCTGGCGAGAGCCGGAGATCACGAGCGATGCCAGATCGGGCCGGAGACCGGCCGAGCCGGGATCGCCGCCCTACCCCGTCTGGGAGGACCGCCCGTCCTCGGCCGAGCTCGGTCTCTTCGGATGGCTGCGCCACCGACTTGGTGAGCGACCGATCCGGCGGGACCGCTCCAGGGAGCTGCATGCCGAATCCGGCGGTCGAATCGACCGCCTCGACTTCTGGATGATGGCCGTCCTCGCCGTCTCGCTCCTGACCGTCCGGATGTGGCGCCTCGGCGAGCCGTACCAGATGATCTTCGACGAGGTCTACCACCCGCGAACGGCCGTCGAGTTCCTCCAATACTGGCGATACGGGATCTCCCACGACATCTACGAATGGACGCACCCCCATCTCGCCAAATACGCGATGGCCGGCGGAATCGTGGCCTGGGGCAACGATCGAACGACGGCGACGAGCGAGCTCGGCGTGCCGGTGCTCGCCGCGGCCGTGGAGCCGCGATGGGACGAGAACGCGACGGCGTCCCGAATCACCGGCAACCGCCTCTGGGTTGCCACGGGCGATGCCGTCCGGGCGTACGACCTCGCGACGAGGGCGTTGGTGGTGGAAGTGTCCGTGCCGGGTGCGCAGGCACTCGCCATCGACCGAACGACGCATCGGGTCCTCATCGGCACGGTATCGGGCGACATCCGCACCCTGACCACCACTGGACTCGACGGCTCGCGCGGCCCTGTTCCCCCCGGCGCGCTCAATGTGACGACGTTCGCCAGCCTCGACCGGCAGATCGAGTTCCTGCAGGTGACGCCCGATGGCGCAACGGTCGTGGCCGTCGTGGCGGCGTCCACCGATTCGGTGAGCGCGCCCGAGACGACCATGAATACCGCCGTCGTCCTCGACGCAGCCTCGGCGGTCGAAGTCGGCCGCGCCGCCGTGGGCCGCGTCTCGGCGATTGCCGAGGCGGGCACGGGATCGGTCGCGCTCGCAACACCGGCCGGGGTCGCCTTCCTCGACACGGCCAGCGCCAAGGTGCCCACGACCATTCCTCTCGCCGGTCCGCCGAGCGGCATGGCCTTCACGACGGATCTCGACAAGGACCGCCTGTACGTTTCCTATCAGGCCGACGATGGGCCCCGGGTCGCGACCGTGAACGCTCCCGGATCAGGTGGGACCCCATCGCTCGACACCACCTTCAAGCTGCCCGGTGCGGCCGCCGGGTGGGTCGGCTACGACCTCGCGACCCAGATGGTGCACGTGCTCGGGAGCCGACCGGACACGGGTCAGCCGACGGTCTATGTCATCGAGCCGCACTCGCGTGCCGTATACGCCGACGCCGCGCTTCCGTTCGCGCCGACCGCGCTGATTCTTGACGCCAACCAGCGCTACCCGTCATCGGACCGCGAGCAGCTCCTCGCGTTCTCCGCGGCCGGGTCCACGGCCTCGGTGGACGTCGGTCAGCATGCCTACGCGTGGCGACTGCCGGGCGTCCTTGCGGGCGTCGCGATGGCCGTCCTCCTGTATCTCCTGGCGCGGCTCCTCTTCCGGCGCCGGGAAGTCGCGATCTTCCTGGCGTTCATCGTGGCCGTGGACGGCATGCTCTTCGCCCAAAGCCGGATCGGCATGAACGACGCCTACGTCGGGCTCGGGATCGTCGCGGCCTACCTGCTGTTCGCCTCGATCTGGAGGTCGGGCGGCTCCAGGCGTCGGTGGCTGGCCTTCTGGCTCGTCATGCCGCTGATCGGCGTGGCCCTGGGATTCGCGCTCGCCTCGAAATGGGTGGCCGTCTACGCGATCGGCGCGCTGGGCGTCCTGGTTCTCGCCAGGAGCGCGCTCGGCCGATTGCTGCTCATCGGTGGCCTCGTGCTGGCCACAACCGTGCTGGGATATCTGGCCCTGTCCGTGCCGGCCGGTCAGGGCGGCGGCAACTTCCTGTTCATCAGCCTGATGATCGGCCTGACGCTCGTGGCGGCCACCGCCAATGTCCTCCATCCGATTGCCTGGACCGACGAGGAGGAGCGACTCCTGGTCTGGGGACCGGCAGTCCTCGGCCTCATCGTGCTGGGAGGGGCGATCGCACTCGGGGTGGCCGGTCGGCGCGTCGTGCTCGGCCCGATCGCGGTCAGTGCCCAGGAAGTGGCATTCGCCCTGATAGCGGCGAGTGCGGCGGCGTTCACGATCGTGGCGCTGATCGGCCGGTGGGGGTTCGGACCGCGCGCCGCGGCTCCGGGACCGGAGGATCCCGCCCGATTCCTGCCGGCGCCGGCGCCCGCGCCGGAGGGCTGGCTCCGCCCGGGCGCATCGTTCGGGTTGCCGATGCTCTGGACGCTCGTCTCTCTCGTGGCGATCCCGGTGGCGCTCTACGTCGTCTCGTACATCCCGTGGGCCCTCGTCGAGGATCACCGGATCCTGACCAACTGGCCGCCCGGGAACCAGGGCCAGACGCTCTGGGACCTGACCCAGCAGATGTACCGCTACCACAACAACCTGAGCTCGCCGCACGCCGCGTCGTCGCCCTGGTGGGCCTGGGCCTTCGATTTCAAGCCGGTCTGGTTCTACCAGAAGGGGTTCGCCGGCGGCACGGCAGCCGCGGTCTACGACGCCGGCAACCTGGTGGCCTGGTGGCTCGGGATCCCCGCGATGGCCTTTGCCGCGTGGCAGGCCTTCGTACGACGGAGCCCGGCCCTCGCCCTGGTGGCCGTCGCCTTCGCATTCCAATGGCTCGCCTGGTCGCGCATCGATCGCGCGGCCTTCCAATACCACTACTACACGAGCCTGCCGTTCCTGTTCCTCGCCCTCGCCTACTTCCTGGCCGAGTTGTGGCACGGGGCGTCGCGTCGAACGTGGCTCCTGGTCCGTCTGGCCGGTGCCGTAGCGGTCATCGCACCGACGACCCTCTGGCTGTTCCATCGGCCGCTCTGCGCGTTCGTGGGGGTCGAGCGTGTCAACCCAGGATCGCAGGCGTGCCCGACCCTCATCCCCGACTTCCTGCTGAGCGGGCGGGCGGCGGCCATCGCGATCGTGGTCGGGGTCGGCGTGCTGATCCTGGTGCGACTCCTGCTGTCGCTGGCGAACGAGGCGTCCGAGGACGACACGCCGCTCAGGACGAGGATGCGGAACGCGGTCCTCGCTGCGATCGGGATCAGCCTCGGGTTCGTGGCGGCGTCGGCGTTCCTGGATGACACGCCGATCGTGAAGTCCACGAACATTCCGGTCGAGCCCATCGCGCTGATCGTGACCATCGCCTTGCTCCCGCTCGCTGCATTCGTGGCCACGGCGCGCGACGCACGACGATTCGTCGCCGGACTCCTGGTCGCGATGGCGGGCTGGTTCGTGCTCTGGTACCCGAACATCGCCGCGCTGCCGTTGCCCGCCGCCCTCTCGAATGCGTATCAGGGCATCCTGCCGACCTACGTATACCCATTCCAGTTCCCGGTCAGCACCGTGGATCGGAGCGGCCCCGGGCCGAGCCTGTTCGGCTTCCAGCCGGCCCTGCTGCTCCTCGCGCTGGCGGCCGTGGTGGTGATCGTGGGGTATGCCGCCTGGGTCTGGCGGGTGGCCCTTGCCGACGAGACCCTGGTCGATCGCGTCGAAACGAACGAGCTCCAGGCGGGGCCCGGCGAGACGGGTGTTCCACCCTCGATTCGGGAGGGCGTCGCCGTGACCGGCCGGACGGGCCAGCAGGACGGACATGCAGGTGACGGAGGACCGCGCCCGCCCGACGGAGGCTCCTAGCCGCCGGCTCTCCGGCTCGCTGTCGTCACGGTTGGAACCTCGGCGTGGAACCCTGCGGGAAGTGCCCCCTGCGCGGCGAGGCGCCGGATCACGAACCCGTAGTAGTCCTCGACCTTTCCCGTGACGCGCTCCCAGCTGAACGCATTCGCCCGTTCGATCCCGGACTCCGTCATGCGGGCCCGGAGCTCGCCGTCGTGGACGAGGCGTCCGATCGCCCCCGCGAGTGCCTTTGGATCCCGAGGCGGAACCAGGAGCGCATCGCGATCGCGGCGAACCACGCCCTTGTAGCCGTGGATATCACTGCACACGATCGCCGTCCCGGCGGCCATCGCCTCAAGCAGGACGATGCCGAACGATTCCCGCCCCGTCGCCGGGGAGACGTACACGTCGGCGGTCTTGAACAACGCGTCGCGCTCCTCGTCCGGAACCCGCCCGAGGAACTCCACGCCGCCGAGGCGCCTCGTCATCACGTAGCGTCTGGCCTCGCGCTCCTGCGGGCCGCCGCCAACCACCAGGAGCCGACAGGGACAGCCGGTCTTGCGCAGAATTCGGTAGGCGCGCAGGAGGTCGAGCAGGCCCTTGCGAGATTCGAACCGACCGACGAACAGGATGTTCCGCGTCCCGTCCTGCCATCGGGCGATGGGGACGGCCCGCTGGAAGCGTGCGATGTCCACGCCGTTCGGGATCACCTTGTAGTCGCCGGGGAAGAAGCGGTCGATGAAGTGGCGCGCGGCGGCCGAGACCGCGATCCGGCCGTGCAGGCGATCGGCATACGAGCCCATGGTCTTCGAGCCGAATTCATAGGCCGCCGAGAAGCCGCCGTAGGCGTGGAAGGTCGCGACATTCACGCTCGTCGACAGGCGAAGCACGATGAGCGACAGGAACGGCACGAAGGGCTCGTGGAAATGGAGCAGGTCGAACTGCTCGCGCTCGAGGACCTCGCGCACCTGGGACAGGTAGCGGGGCGAGACCGTGATCGTGCCCACGGAGCCGTTGGCCGGCATCGAGAACCCCTTCCCGATCCGGATGACATCGCCCTCGGAAGCGCGCTGGAGCCCATGCGAGCTGGTGATGATCCGGACGTCGTGACCACGCAGCCGGAGGTTCTCGTACAGGTAGCGGACGTGCTGGTTGACCCCGCCCGGAAGCGGGTAGACATATGGCGTGACCAGTCCGATCTTCATGAATCGACCCGGTGCGACGGCGTCTCTCCAGCAGCGGGGTACCCGAGGTCCCGTCGCGATCCGTCTCGGCGGATCCGTCCCCCGATGTTCGCGCGCGCGTCCCGCCCGTACTTGCGCAGCTGGGCCTGGAACGTGCCGAGCTGCGCCGTGGTGCCGTGAAACGATCCGTGCTGATGCGTGGTTCGCGCCTCGATCGCCGCCCGGAGATCCGTGCCCGTCCGGCCCGGGAAGGTGGTGTATCCGGATCCGATCGCCTCGAGCGCATGAGCGTCCGAGTTGCCGATCTTCGCGAGGCCGAACTCGTCTGCGAACCGGACCACCCGATCGTGCCACGGTCGCCCGAGCGTGGTGGGATTGAAGGTCTCGAGAGCGTCCGGGCGATAGCGCCGTTCGTCGGCGAGGAGCCGGCGCAGGACGAAGCCCTGGGCACACAGCGGGTACGGCACCAGCGGATGAGCCGGGACGGCGATGCCACCCTGGTCGTGAATGGCGGCGATCGTGCTGCGCATGGACCGGAGCGGCCTGACGGCCTCCTCGATCCACAGTGCCAGCAGATGTCCGCCGAGGGTCGAGATCTCCTCGCCGATGATCACCTCGAACCGAAACCCGCGATCCCGGGCGATGACCTGGGCGGCGCGAGCCGCGTCGATGCGTTCATGATCGGTGATGGCGATCACGTCGAGATCCGTGTTCCGCTCGACGTGCTCGAGGATGTCGATGACACCGGCCGTACCGTCCGAGGCCAGCGTGTGGATGTGCAGATCGGCTCGTCCGAGGCGTTCGGTCATCGTGGCGCCCCGGGCTCGAGTCGCCCGCTGCCCGTCCGGGCCTCCGGGTCGAGATCCGGCCAGATCGGCGCGAACACGGACCACCACTGGTCGGGTGCCTCGGCGATCGATTCCTCCATCGCCACGGCGACTCCGGTCATGGCCGCGGTCAGGCGCGCCCGGCGCGTACCGCCGGCCGGAATGTCGACCCGACGAAGCTGGCCGCGATAGCGTCCGCCGGCGGATCGCCGCACCGCCGCAACCCAGATCGGCAGGCCGTGCTCCATGGCGAGCAGCCCGGGGCCCATCGGAAGCGGCGCCGTGGCGCCGAAGAACGGGACGTCGACGGTGCCGCCGGCGACATTGCGATCCGCAACCATGCCCACCACGCCGCCTTCGGCCAGGGCCTGGGTGAGAGCCCGGCGCGCATCGCGGAGGGCGACGATGTCGACCCCCACCGAGCCGCGAGTCCGCGCGATCCAGGCCTGGAGCGCCGGATCCTCCAGGGTCTCCATCGGAGCGGTCACGTGGCGACCCGTCCGTGCCACGGCGAACAGGGCGGGATACTCGACCGCTCCGAAGTGCATGGAGACGAAGACCATGGGCCCGGGCGCCCCAAAGGCCGCAGCGACCGTGTCCGGTGTCTCGACGAGCAGACGACGCTCCAGGTCCTGGGCGCTTCGCCCCGGCAGCCGGGCCATGTCCAGGTAATAGCGCACGGCCTGGCCGAAGGCGGACCGGACGACACCCTCGAGCACCCGATCGTCGGTCGCCGCAGCCCGGATGATCCTGCCGCCGAGACCGCGGGATCGGAGGTGCTCGGCAACCCGCCGCAGGTTGCGCCGGGCGCGGGCCGCGCGAGCCGGCGCGAGCCGGTACCAGAGTTCACCGGCGGCGGTGCCCAGGGCGTTGATCGGGCCCTCCGGAAGGATCACCAGGAGGCGTGCGGCACCCGCCACAAGGCTCGCGCGCAGGCGCTGTCCGGTCGTGGCGCGAATCGGTGCCTCCTCGACGGGATCAGTCACCCTGGTCCTCCGGCGAGCATGTCGGCGGCGCGGACGGCAAGTGCCTCGCGTTCGGCGGGCGTGGCCGGCCAGATTGGCTTGAACGAGTACCACTGGGCGGGTTCCGGCGCGATGGTGGCGGCAAAGGCATCGGCCATCAGCTGGGTCGCGCGCTGGAGATCGGCCGGATTGACCGACCCGACCGTGATCGGCGCTGCCCACGAGATCGAGAACGTCCGTCCGTCCGGGTTGCGACGGATGGTGATCGGCAGGATTCGCGAACCGGTCTTTGCCGCCAGGGTGGCCGGGCCGGCCGGCAGCGTGGTCCAGGCGTCGAACAACCGGACCGGGATTCCATCGGGACGATATCCCCAGTCGATCAGCAGGGCGAGCATCTCTCGACGGCGCAGGACCGTGTAGATCTCCCGGAGATTGCGCCACGGGATCACGTGAACACCCCACTGCTCGCGGGTGCGCCGGAACTCCTCGAACAGGCCGGGAAACGCCGAATCGTCGGCAACCACGCTGATCGGCCAGCCGCGTGACGCGACCCCTGCGGCCGCCGCCTCGGCGTTGCCGACATGCCCGAAGGTGAAGATCAGCCCTCCTTCCGATTCGCTCCAGATCTGGTGGATTCCGTCCAGGTTCGACCCGGGGACGAGCTTGTCGGCATGCTCGCGGGCGAGCTTGGGCAGGCGGGCCAGCTCGACGACGTAGCGGCCGTACGCGCCATAGGCGTGGAGGGCGGTCCGCCACACGCGAGGGTGGCTTGGCGAGAGGCTGAGGACGTGGCCGAAGTTTGCGTTCGACCAGCGACGCTTGGTCGGCCAGAGCAGGTAGGAGAGCTGGGCACCTCGGGCCAGCACCACGCGCGGAAGCGCCGGCGGCAGGTGCGAGATCAGCCAGGCAAAGGCCTTGTATCCCGTGACGACCGCCCGCTCGAACACGGGCGAACCCGGCTGGAGCCGCCGATGCGGCGCCTCCAGCCGTTGCTCCCGATCCGTCACTTCGCCGCGGCGGCGACCTTCGCCTTCGATCCGGCCATCTTTCGGAGCTTGCGGACCGTCGGCACCTCGGTTCCAACAAGCGTCTCGTTGTCGTCGCCGCGGATGAACGCTTCGACGCGGTTGAACGCGATGTCGTCGTGGATCTGCTGGGGCGGGCTCTTCATGAAGTAACTCGACGGCGCGACGAGCGTGCCGGTGAGCCCGCGATCCAGACCCAGCTTCAGGCAGCGGATGGCGTCGGTAATGACGCCGGCGCTGTTGGGGCTGTCCCAGACCTCCAGCTTGAGTTCCGCGTTGAGGGGCACGTCGCCGAAGGTCGTGCCCTCCATGCGGATGTAGCACCATTTGCGGTCGAGGAGCCACGGCACGTGGTCGCTCGGGCCGACGTGGACGTCGTCCGGGTCCATCTCGTAGTCGAGCATGGACGTGACGGCGTTGGTCTTGCTGATCTTCTTGGACTCGAGGCGCTCGCGCTCGAGCATGTTCAGGAAGTCGGTGTTGCCGCCGAAGTTCAGCTGGTAGGTCCGATCGAGGCGCACGCCGCGATCCATGAACAGGCGGGTCAGCACGCGATGGCTGATGGTGGCGCCGACCTGGCTCTTGATGTCGTCGCCGATGACCGGCAGACCGGCCTCCGCGAATCGACGCTGCCAGTACGGCTCGCGGCCGATGAACACCGGGATGGCGTTGACGAACGCGACGCCGGCCTTGAGGGCCTGCTCCACGTACCACTTGGTGGCTTCCTCGCTCCCGACCGGGAGGTAGGAGACCATGACGTCGACCTCGCGCTCCTTGAGGATGCCGACGATGTCGGCCGTCGGCCCGGGGGCCTTCTCGATGATCTGGCTGAGGTACTTGCCGAGCCCGTCGTGGGTCATCCCTCGCTCGACCTTGACGCCCATGGGCGGGACCTGCTGGAAGACGAACGTGTTGTTCGGCTTCACATAGATCGCCTCGGAGACGTCCTTGCCGACCTTGTTCTTGTCGACGTCGAACGCCGCCACGAACTCGATGTCCTTGACGTGATACCCGCCGAGCTCGACGTGCATCAGGCCCGGGACGAAATCGCCGGCCTTGGCGTTCTCGTAGTAGTAGCGGCCCTGGACGAGGCTGCTCGCGCAGTTCCCGACGCCGACGATCGCGACTCGGATCTTGCCGTCCTTGCGCTTCGCGCCGGCCCAGGTACCTGCCTGGGTGCCGTTGCTGCCGTTCTTGCCGTTGCTGGTGCTCACTGCCTGCTCCTGTTCCTCGATGGGCCTGGATGGGTTGGTGGTCGATGGATGGGCGGTCTACGAAGGTGGCGGTAGCGCCCCGTCGGCCTCCCGAGCCTGGGCGCGAACATGAAGGATGCGCTGAATGGTGGTGATGGTGGCGCCGATGGTGATGGCGACCAGCGCAAGGGTCAGGGTTCCGCCCTGAAGGTCGCATGGACCTCCGCAGGCGTAGCCCGGCGGGAGCGCCTCGTACAGCAAGGTCGGTGCCAGCACAAGCCCGAGGGTAAGCACGGCCAATCGCACTTCTCGAGGCATGAGCCCGACGCTCGCCATTCGACTGCCGCGCGTAAAGCCGAGGCTCTCCGACTTTGCGCGGGCATAGCTGACCATGACCGCCGAAGCCAGGGCTGCCGTGGCCAGGACGGCGCCAGCGCCGAAGCCGACGTCGACGGAGCCCCAGGCGATGCCGACGTAGACGACACCCTCGCCCCAGCGGTCGAAGACCGAGTCGTAGAAGGCGCCGATCCTGCTGACCCGGCCGGTCGCGCGAGCCAGGGCGCCATCGAACAGGTCGAAGACGCCGCCGGACAGGACGAGGATTCCGGCCGCGAGCCAGGCCTGCTGAGCCGCGGCGATGCCCGCGCCGACCGCGATCCCGAACCCGATGAACGTCAGGTGGTTCGGCGTCAGCCCAAGCCGGCCGAAGCCGCGGGCGATGGGTTCCGCGAGCGCTCGCACGCGTGCGCGCTGTCCGGCCGACACGATCGAACCGCTCACGAGACGGCGCTCCGATGCTGGTCCGGGACGAGGCCCAGCACGCGCCGCTCGTAGGCGGCGAATCGATCCCAAGCCTCGGGAAGGAGCCGTGTGACCGTCTCGCGACCGGCTCGCCGCGTCTCGACGAGGCCGGCGAGCCGCAACTTGCCCAGATGCCATGAGACGAGGGGCTGACTCAGCCCGACGTGGTCGATGAGCTCGGTCACCGATGCCTCGCCCTGCGCGAGGCGGCGCACGATGCGGAGCCGATTGACATCGGACAGGGTCTTGTGGATCAGGCGCACGGCGCGGAGGTCCTCGGGCTGGTCGACGACCGCGGCGATGGTGGAGCGGATTCGGGCGGGGGAGGGGCTCAGGGCTGTCTCCGGTGATCGCGAAGCATCAACGAGGATTTATATCAATATGCGTTGATCCGCAGCCTCTGTCAAGAGGAGGTCCCGTCCCACCCGCGGCCCTACACTCGGCGCGATGGACCAACGAAGCCGGCTCGTGCTCCTGGCAGTCCTTGGTGCCGGCGTGTTCGTGGCCGGCCTGGAGCTCATGATCACCGCGGTTGCGCTCCCGTCGATCGTGACCGACCTGTCCAGCTGGACCCAGCTCCGCCTTGCGTCCTGGATCATCAATGGGTACCTCCTCGCCTATGTCATCGCGATGCCGCTCGCGGGGCGACTCGCCGATCTTTGGGGCGCACGGCGGGTGTTCCTCGCGGGACTGGGCCTGTTCACGATCGGATCGCTCCTCGCCGGCCGCGCCCTGTCTCTGGAGGAGCTGATCGCGGGACGGGTCGTCCAGGCGATCGGCGGGGGCATCCTCGTCCCGGTCGGCACGGCCGCCGCGTCCCACCTGTTCGACGACAAGGACCGCCCGCGAGCCCTGGGCGTCATCGGGGCCCTCACGTTCCTGGGCATGGCCGCGGGGCCGTTCGTGGGCGCCTGGATCATCGGCACGTTGCATCCCGCGAGCGCCATCGAAGCCGCCGGCCTCGTGGCCGGGCCGCTGCATGAGGCGCTCGCCGCATCCTGGCGGTACGTCTTCTATGTCAACGTACCGGTCGGGATTGCGGCCTTCGCACTGGCCTGGGCGGCCACGAGTGGGTGGGATACGGAACGCGAGCTCGGCTCGCTCGATCTCGGCGGGGGCCTGGCCTTCTCGCTGGGGATCACCCTGATCCTGGTCGCGACGACGCTTGCGGGAAGCTCCAGCGTCGCGGGCAGCGGTTCCGAGTCCGCCATGATCCTGCTGCTGGCGGGAGCTGCCGGGATGGTCGGCATCGCCGTCTCGGCGCGCATCGGCGCGAATCATCCAAGGCCCTTCTTCGATGTGCGCCTCTTTCGCCACCGCGCCTTCAGTTCGGCGGCGCTCGTCTCGCTCCTGACCGGCTACGGCTTCGCAACCGCGATCGTCGGCGGTGCGGTGTTCGTGGATCGGGTGCTGTACGGCGGACCCGACGTGCAGCGGGTTGCCCTGGGTGCTCTCGCGGGTGCCACGGCGGTCGGAGCGCTCGGATCCGGACTCATCCTCCGTGCCCTCGGGCTGCGTCTCGTCACGCTGGTGGGCCTCGGTCTCAGCATCGGAGCTCTCGTCGGCATGGCGAGCTGGTCGCCGGCCACCGGGATCGGTGAGGTCGCCGGTTCGTTGGCCCTCTTCGGCCTTGGATTCGGCCTCACGGTCACGCCCCGGTCGACCGCGGCGATCGGTGCCGTCGGGCGGGCGGCATTCGGGGTCGCCTCGGCCACGGTCACCGTGGCCAGGATGCTGGGCATGGCGATCGGACTGGCCGTGCTCACGGCCTTCGGCTCGACGACGATCGACCGGCTGTCCCGGCAGGTCTATGCGACCCCCGAGGCCTACAAGCAGTTCATCCCCGATGTGCTTCGTGATCGGCCGCTGCGCGACGGTCTCGTGGTACAGGCGCTTGAGCGCTGGGCCGCCGACGAGGCCGGCCGGATCCTGGTGGGGATCTTCCTGGTGGCCGCGGCCATCACTGCGATCGCGATCGTGCCTGCAATGGCATTCGATCAGCGGTCCCAGGCTCGCTCGACGGAGGCTTGAGGCGGGACCCGGTGGAGGACCGGGTCAGCCGCACACCTTCGGTTTCGCAACCGGGTTGGCGGCTTCATGGTCGGCCGGGCCGGAGCTGACGAATTGAGCCACGACCTGCGTCTTGGGTCGCGTGCCCTTCGGCCCCTCGGAGGTCTGCAGCCAGACCTGCTCGGTCGTGGCGGCAACCGCGTCGTCGAGGTCCAGCTGGTGCCGCCGGACCTCGCTGATCTGGTACACGAAGCGCTGATCGTCACTCGTGTACACCTCGACGTTCATCCCGAGCATCTTCGCGCCGTCGGCGACTTTCGAGGCCGTGAGGATCGGCAGGAACATGCCCGTGCGGGCGTGGGCATACAGGTAGGTCGCTCCGCCGAAGCCGGGCTGCCCGAGGTCCTTGAGATACATGGCCACGTCACACAGCGGGTAGGTGGCCGTGCTCGGTTGCAGGATCACCGGGAGGTCGATGCCCAGGGCCTCCACCACCACCCGTGTCGCAACCCGGTCCGCGGGCGGCGTGGGAACCGGCGTCGGGGTCGGCGCACCCGATGGCCGGGGCGTGAAGGTGGGGGCGATGGTGGGCGGGAGCGTGACGACCGTCGGAGCCCCCGACGGTTCCGGGCCCGCCTCGACAGGTGCCGTGTAGGTAAGGAGACCGGCTGTCAGCAGCGCGACGCCCAGCGCCGACAGCACTGACGGCACGAGGCGCGACCGCAGCCGGACCACGAAGGCATCCACGGGCGAAGGCTAGCAGCGGCGGTCCGGACCCGCCCTCACCCGCTGGTACTGGTACGCTCGGCGACTATGGGACCTCGATCGACGGTGTTCGTCGGGTTGATCCTCGGGGCCGCCGTGGCCGTGGCGATCCTCATTGGAGCAGTCCTGCTCCTGCCCGATCCCGGCTCGGCCGCAATCGCCACCGCATCGCCCGCCGGGACTGCAGGCGCACCCGCAACCACGCCGACCCCAGGCGGCCCCACGCCATCGCTCCAGGCCACCGTCGGGACGGTCGGCTTTCACATCGGCGAATCCGCACCGGCGTTGTCGGTGGTGCAACTGGCCGGTGGTCAGATCGACCTGGCCAACCTGAAGGGCCGACCGGTCTGGATCAACTTCATGCAGACCACCTGCGTGCCATGCGTCGACGAGTTCCCGCTCATGAGTGGCTTCGCGGCCCGCTATGCGGAAAGCGGGCTGGTCGTGATCGCCATCGACGTCCGCGAAGACGAAAGCACGGTCGTGTCGTTCGTCTCGTCCCTGAATGCCCAGTTCCCGATCGGCCTGGATACGGATGGCCTGGTAGCCGAGGCATGGGGTGCGATCACCTTGCCGATCCATTTCTGGGTGGACCGCGAAGGCATCATCCGCGCCGGCGCACTCGGGGGGATCGGTCCGGATGTGATGGCGGAGCGCCTCGGCACCATCCTGCCCGGGGTCCAGGTCACGCCCTGAGGGGCTGACACGCCGCACGCCCTGACGGGTTCACGCCACGGCCGCTCGCCGGGCTGACACCCGGCTGGGTCGGCGGCCCGCTCAGCCGATGGCGCGGGCGGCGTTCCCCACGATCTCCAGCAGCGGACCCGGGATGAGTCCGAACACCACGGTCAGGATCGTGGTGATCAGGAGGCCCGCCCACAGCAGGCGCCCGTGGTTCAGCGCCGGATCGTCCGAGGCCGGCTCGCGCATGAACATGTACACGACGACGCGCAGGTAGTAGAACGCCGCCGCCGCCGCGTTGAGGACCGCGACCACCGCGAGGAACCCGAGGACCGTGGCACCATCCTGGCTTGCCTGTACGGCGGCCAGGATCACATAGGCCTTGGCAAAGAAGCCGGCGGTCGGCGGGATGCCGGTCAGCGACAGGAGGAACAACGTCATCAGGATCCCGAGTGCCGGCTCGCGCCGGCCCAGACCGGCGAACGTGTCCAGGTTCGAGGTGACGCCGGCCCGCTTCTGGAGTGCCGCCACGACACCGAAGGCGCCAAGGTTCATGACCGAGTAGGCGGCCCCGTAGTAGAGAAGGCCCTCAAGACCTTCGAGTCTTCCCGCGGCGAACGCGGCGAGTCCCACGAGCATGTAGCCGGTGTGGGCGATGGAGCTGTACGCGAGCATCCGCTTGACGTTCGTCTGGGTCAGGGCGACGAGGTTGCCGAGGGTCATGGTGAGCACGGCGAGGACGACGACGATCGGCAGCCAATCGGCCCTGAGCGGCCCGAGCGCCTCGACGAACAGCCGGAGGATCAGGGCGAATGCGCCGACCTTGGGGCCGACGCTCAGGTAGCCGGTGACCGGGGTCGGCGAGCCCTGGTACGCATCGGGCGTCCAGTAGTGGAACGGGACGGCCGCGATCTTGAAGGCCACCCCCGTGGTAAGGAACGCCAGTCCGAGCGCCAGCCCGGCCGAAAGGCCACCCGTGGCCGTCAGGGCGGTGAGCTGGGCGGCGACCTCGGACACGCGCGTCGTGCCGGTCAGTCCCCACACGAACGCCAGTCCGAACAGGAAGATCGCCGAGCTGAACGAACCGAGCAGGAAGTACTTGATTGCGCCCTCGGTCGAATAGCCGTCGCTCTTGTGGTAGCCCGCGAGGAGGTAGCCGGGCAGCACCATGAGCTCGAGGCCGATGAACAGGACGAGGAGATCGGCCGACGCCGCGAGCAGCATGGCGCCGGTCATCGCGAACAGCAGCACGGCCGCAAACTCCGCGAGCGGCAGGCGGCGGGACTCGAGGTAATCGGGGGCGAACAGCAGCGTCATCGCCGCGATCCCGATGAAGACGATGTCCAGGAACGTCGTCAGGTCATCGACCCGGTAGGCACCGCCGAATGCGGTGGCGGCCGTTGAACCGGTGACGATCGTGAGCAGGCCGACGATCGCCAGTCCGCCCAGCGCGATCACGAGCACGGGCCGGTTCCGACCCGGCGCGACGATGTCGGCCGCGATCACGCCCGCCGCCACGAAGATCGCGACGACGAACGGCGCGATCGTGACGAGATCCTGAAAGGTCATCGATCGTCGCTCACGCGCTCGTCTCGGCCGATGCCGAGGCGCGGAACATCGGGAGCGTGACGATCCGCAGCACGATGACCGCAGCGATGGCTCCGAGGCCGACCGCCGTCACGAGCGGATCCACGGCGATCGGCGTTCCCGTGCCGACATCGGCCAGGGCCCGGGTCACCGAGCCGTCGATGATGTTGAGCAGGATCCCCGGGAAGAGTCCGAAGACGACGACCAGGGCCCCGAGGGGCGCGACCGTCAGGATCTCGACGGCACTGATGTCGGTCAGGTGCTTCCCGAGACCCGCCAGGAATGACGAGAGCTCGCCGGTCGCCATCCGCTGGAACATCCAGAGCATGTATGCCGCACCGAGGATCATCACGAACGTGGCGGTCGCCGCCGCGAGCGGGTTGAATGCGAATGTCCCGAGGAGCACGAGAAACTCACCCACGAAGCCGGACAATCCCGGCAGTCCGGCCGAGGCGAAGACGAAGAAGCCCATGATCGCGATGTAGGCGGGCGTCCGACCGGCGAGGCCACCCATCCTTGCAATCGTCCGGTCGTGGGTCCGCTCATAGATCACGCCGACGAGCAGGAACAGGGCCCCGGTGATGAGGCCGTGGTTGATCATCTGGAGGATCGCGCCGTCCATGCCCTGGGGCTGGAAGATGAAGATTCCCAGGGTGACGAAGCCCATGTGGCTGACCGATGAGTACGCCACGAGCTTCTTGAGATCGGGCTGGACCAGGGCCACGATCGCGCCGTAGATGATCGCGATCAGGCTCAGCACGATGATCGCGGGAGCGTAGGTCTGTGCGGCGTCGGGGTAGAACGACAGCCCGTAGCGGATGAATCCGTAACCACCGAGCTTCAGCAGGACGCCGGCCAGGATCACGGAACCTGCCGTCGGCGCCTCGACGTGGGCATCGGGCAGCCAGGTGTGGAACGGGAACATCGGGACCTTGATCGCGAAGGCGAGGAAGAAGGCCCCGAACGCCACGAGCTGGAGTGTCGGGTCGAAGCCGCCCGCGGTTGCCGCGTACAGGCGCAGGACCTCGTAGTCGAAGGCGCCGGTCCAGTCGCCGCCGTTGGCCGCCTGGAAGGCGAACGCGGTGGCCAGGATCGCCACCAGCATCAGGAGCGATCCGACAAGCGTGTAGAGCACGAACTTGATGGTTGCGTAGATGCGATTGGCGCCGCCCCAGATCCCGATGATCAGGTACATCGGGACCAGGACGATCTCCCAGAAGATGTAGAAGAGAAATGTATCCAGGGCGAGGAAGACACCGATCATCCCGACCTCGAGGATCAGGAACGAGATCATGTACTCCTTGATCCGCGTCTGGATCGGCTTGAAGCTGGCCAGGATGCTGATCCATGAGAGCGTCGTCGTGAGCACCACCAGGAGCAGGGACAACCCGTCCACGCCGAGCTTGTACTCGATCCCGAAGGCGGGAATCCAGGACAGCTCCTCGGTGAACTGGAAGAAACCGCCGCTTCCGGCCGAGAAACCGACGACGAGGAGCAACGAGGCGATCCAGGTCAGGAGCGCCGCCCCGAGCGCGACCGGGCGCGCCCAGGACGCCGGAAGGAACGCGATGAGGAGCGCGCCAACCAGCGGCAGGAACGTGATGGTCGTAAGGATCGGGAATCCGTCCACGCCTAGGCCCTCACCATCATCGCGTAGGACACGACCATGACGATCAGGCCGACGGCGATACCCAGCGCGTAGTTCTGGACGCGTCCCGTCTGGACGCGGGCGAGGCCGCCGCCGCTCCGGCGGGTGACCGCGCCGATGCCGTTGACGATGCCGTCCACGACATTCGCATCGAACCACCACAGGAACGCCGCGATGCGGCCGCCGATCAGGATGAAAAGGACGTGGTTGAGCTCGTCGAACCACCACTTGTTGAGCGACGCGCGGTACAGGAAGGGGGCGCGTGCCGTGAGATCACGCACCTGCTCGGGATTGCCGCGCCGGCGCAGGCCGCCGATCTCGACGCCGAACAGTCGCCAGGCCGCAACCATGCCGGCGACCGCGACCGCGACGCTGATGAGGATCAGGACGCCGTCGATGCCGAAGATGGCGAACTCGGCCTCGTGGCGCCCCAGGATCTCAATGCCGGGTGCGAAGACCGGCTCCAGCCAGCCGGCGAGGAGGCCCGGTCCGGACTGCCCGAACAGCGGTCCGAGCGGCGGGCCCGGCCAGGCCAGGACGAGGCCGAGAAGCACCGCCGGGATGGCGAGCAGCCAGAGCGGAATGGTCATGACCCGCGGCGATTCGTGGATCTTCGGCTCGACGGTCGTGTCCACGCGGCTCTCGCCCCAGAACGTCAGGCCGATGAGCCGGAACATGTAGAACGCGGTCATGATCGCGACGACCACGCCGATCGCCCAGACCCAGGCGAACCCGAGCACGAAGGATTCGCCGAGGATCTCGTCCTTGCTGAAGAAGCCGGCGAGCGGCGGAATGCCGGCCATCCCGATCGCCCCGATCAACATCGTCCGGTAGGTATGCGGAATCTTCTTCGCGAGGCCGCCCATCTTCCGCATGTCCTGCTCCTCGTGGACGGCGTGGATGACCGAACCGGAGGCGAGGAAGAGCAGGCCCTTGGTGAATCCCTGGGCCATCAGGTGGAAGATCGCTGCCGTCCAGGCGCCCACGCCGAGCGCCGCGAACATGTAGCCGAGCTGGGACAGCGTCGAATAGGCCAGGACGCGCTTGATGTCGGTCTGGGTCAGGGCGATCGACGCCGCGAGCAGGGCGGTGAAGATCCCGATCCCGGCCACCACCACCATCGCCTCGGGGGCGCTGGCGAAGATCGGGTTGGCCCGGGCGACGAGGTAGACGCCGGCGTTGACCATCGTCGCGGCATGGATCAGGGCCGACACCGGGGTCGGGCCCTCCATCGCGTCGGGCAGCCAGACGTGGAGCGGGAACTGGGCGCTCTTGCCCATCGCCCCGGCGAAGAGCAGGAGGGCGACGATGGCAACCGGGATCGTGAAATCCGATGACGCGCAGGACAGGTCCGGGGCTACGGGGATGCATGGGTTCCCGCCCGTAAACGGGTGCGTCAGCGCCTCGATGGAATCCCGGATGTTGAGCGTCCCGGTGTTGACCCAGATCGCCATAATCCCGAGCGCGAAGCCCACGTCGCCGACGCGGTTCACGAGGAATGCCTTCTTGCTGGCCAGCGCCGCGGAGTTCTTGCGATACCAGAACCCGATGAGCAGGTAGCTCGAGAGGCCCACCAGCTCCCACGCCACGAAGACCGTCAGCCAGCTGTCGCCGAGGACGAGCAGCAGCATCGAGAACATGAAGAGGTTCAGGTAGGCGAAGAACCGCCAATAGCCGGGGTCGTGGCTCATGTACCCGATCGAGTAGATGTGCACCAGCAGGCCGACCGTCGTCACCACGATGAGGAGGGCAGCCGTGAGGTTGTCGACGAAGAAGGCGGCTTCGATGTGGAAGGCGCCGGCCGGGATCCAGTCCCACAGTTTGACGGCGAGGCCCGCTTCGCCGAACCCGCCGGTGAGGGTGGTGAAGACGACGACCATGGCGATCGCCCACGAGAGGCCGACGGCTGCCACCGGCACGATGTGGGCGCGCTTGCCCAGTCGCCGCCCGACGGCGGCGGTGAACAGGAATCCGGCGATGGGCAGGAGCGCGATGAGCGGGATCAGGATGTCCATGCTCACCGGCGCATCGCGTCGTATTCGTCGACGAGTGGGGTCTTCCGGTTGCGATAGATCGCGATGATGATGGCCAGGCCCACGGTCGCCTCGGCCGCCGCGACGGCCATGACCATCAGGGCGATGATGGAGCCATCCGCCTTGAGGTTCGGAATGAACGACCCGAACGCCACGATCGCGAGGTTGACGGCGTTCAGCATCAGTTCGATCGACATCAGCATGCTGATCGCGTTGCGACGAGCCAGGAACCCGAACGAGCCGATCGTGAACAGCGCGCCCGACAGGACGAGGTAGGCATCCAGGGAGTCGGCGAGGCCCATCAGCTCGGCTCGTCTTCGCGCTTGGCGATGAAGATCCCGCCGATCACGGCGGCGAGCAGGAGCACGCTGACCACCTCGAACGGCAGGACGTAGTCGCGGAACAGGACCCGCGCCAGCGCGTCCGTGGCAAGGCGTACCCGGGTGCCGACCTCGCCCCAATCCGTCGCACTGATGCCGAGCGTGATGAGGACGACGAGGACGACCGCCGCGACCGCCGCGGGGGCCGCCTGCGTCTGGAACACCAGCTTCGCCGGGCCGGCCTTCGATTGGGTGAGCATGATCGCGAACAGGATCAGGACGCTGATCGCGCCGATGTAGACGATGACCTGGGCCGCGGCGATCAGGGGCGCCCCGACCACCACATAGATCCCGGCCAGGGCAAGGAAGGCGACGATCATCGCGAGGCCGCAGCGAATGATGTCCCGCATCGTCACGACCAGCAGCGCCGACACGAGCATCAGCGTCGCGAGAGCCGCGAACAGGGCGTCGTCGACGGATCCGCCGCCGAACACGAAGATGAGCAGTGCCGGCGTCGTGATGACGGCCCCGGCAACGGCCGCGGAGAGCAGGTACAGCCAGCCTCGCATCGGTCGTCTACTTCGAATGCACGTGCGTGCCGCCCGCGCCGCCGTGATCGTGCCCATGACCGCCGGTCATGAGGGCGTTGCCGCTCCCGTTCCCGTTCGCCGGGCTCACGGACGCGGGGAGCATCGGCAGGAGCTTCGCACGATCGACGAACCGGCCCTCCTCCACGGCACGCTGCAGCCAGTCGCGTTCGCGGCGGATGTAGGTGACCTCGGTCTCGCGATCGATCGACGCCAGCGCCATGAGGTCGATCATCGGCTCTTCGCGGCTGGTGTGGGCGAGTTCGAACTCGCCGCCGTCGCGGAGGGCGTCGTACGGGCAGGCGTCCACGCAGATGCCGCACAGGATGCAGCGGCTCTCGTCCACCTCGTACTTCTGGAGGACACGGGGCTTGGGCATGAGGGCGCCGGTCGGACAGGTCTCGGCGCAGCGGCCGCAGGAGACGCACGGCGTGTCGTTGAGGCTCATGTCCAGGGGCGTCGTGACCAGCGTGTCGAAGCCGATCCGCATGAAGTCGTAGCAGGCCGCGCCGACGACCTCGGCGCACACGTTGGCACAGCGACCGCAGTCGATGCACCGGGATGGCTCGCGCAGGATGAAGGCGTGGCTGTCGTCCCGGATGTAGTCGTGGTTGACGCCCGTGAACCGGTTCTCGGTCACGCTCCGGTACCCGGCCCCCTGATGGTGCTGGGGCTCGAGCGTCTGGAGCGTCGTTCCGTACTCGATCCCGAGTCGACGGAGGTCGCAGAACCCGATGGCCTCGCAGGTGCACTGGAGGCAGCGGGTGGATTCCGCGACCGCCTCGGCCGCGGAGTATGGGAGCTCGTACTCGACGTAGCTCGCGTTCCGGTCCTCGGCCTCGAGCGCCTTCATCCGGTAGCGCGGCTCCTTGACCTCCGAGGTAAAGGGCACGATCGAGAGAAACTCGGGCTGCGGCTCGGCGAGTGTCTGGCGGGTCTTGATCTCCGAGAGGTCATGGCCACGCAGGTACGCGTCGGCTGCATAGGCGGCGCGCCGACCCTCGGCAATGGCCTGGACGACCGTTGCCGCGCCGATGCGCACGTCACCGGTGGCGAAGACGCCGCCGCGGGCCGTCTCGAACGTGACGGCGTCGGCCTGGAGCCGCTTGTTGCGCGTGGCGGTCGGTCCCGTAGAGCCCGGTCCGATCCAGGTCAGGTCGGGCCCCTGGCCGATGGCGAGGAGCACGCGATCACACGGGATGACGAATTCGGTGCCGGGCGCCGGCTCGGGGCGGCGGCGTCCCGACGCGTCCGGCTCGCCGAGTGCCATCCGGATGAATTCGACACCCGTGACATTGCCCGCCTCGTCCGTCAGGACGCGCGTCGGGCCGGCCTGGAAGATGGCGGTGACGCCTTCCTCGATGGCTTCGTGGACTTCGCCGGCTGCCGGCATGTCCTTCATGTCGCGGCGATAGACGAGGGTGACTTCCTTCGCACCCTGGCGAACGGAGGTCCGGGAGCAGTCCATGGAGGTGAAGCCGCCACCGATGACGATGACCCGTTTGCCGGCGTGGTCCGGATAGGGCAGCCCCAGGGTCGCGGTGCGCAGGTATTCGAGGCCGTCGAGTACCTCGGCAGCATCCTCGCCTGGGACGCCGAGCGTGTTCGTGTCGTAGCAGCCGATCGCGATGACGACGGCATCGAAGCCCTGGAACTGGAGATCGTCCAGCGTGAAGTCGCGTCCGAGGCCCTGGTTGCAGACCAGCTTGCCGCCGAGCCGGGTGACGGATTCGTATTCGGCCTCGAGGACCTCGACCTTGGGCAGACGGTACTGGGGAATGCCGTAGCGGAGCATCCCGCCCGGGGCCGGATCGCGCTCGAAGACCGTGACGTCGTGGCCGGCGATCAGGAGGTAGTAGGCCGCGGCCATGCCCGCCGGCCCGGAGCCGATGACCGCCGCCCTGCGACCGGTCTTCGGCTGCATGTCGAACGGAACGGGCGGGTCGATGCCCTCGTCGAGCATCTGCTTGAGCACCTGATCACCGGCATAGCGGTGGCTGTCCCGGATGGCGATCGCCTCGTCCACCTCATCGCGCCGGCAGTGATCCTCGCAGGGCGCCGGGCAGACCCGCCCGAGCACCGAGGGGAACGGGATCGTTCGCTTGAACACCCGAGTCGATTCGCGCCAGTTGCCCTCGGCGTTCTGCTTCAGGAAACCCGGGATGTCGATGTGGCTGGGGCACTTGTTCTGACAGGGCGGGAGGCAGTAGGCGTTGTGGTCCGAGAAGATCAGCTCGAGGTTCGTCCGGCGGAGGCGTCGGAGCTCCTCGGTCTGGGTCTGGACCTTCATGCCGTCCTCGGCCGCCCGCGAACAGCTGATGGGTGGATGCTCCTCGCCCTCGACCTCCACGACGCACATGCGGCAGGCGCCGAAGCCGGGGAGTTTCGGCTCGTAGCACAGCGTCGGGATCTCGATCCCGTTGTCCCGGCAGACCTCGAGGATGGTCTGGCCCTCGAGGCCCTCAACGATTCGCCCGTCCACTTCCATGCGGATGGCCGGTGTGGATTGCGGGCGCTGCGGTGACTGCGTGGTGAGCAGGCGCTCGGCCACCGTGTCCTCGCGGGGCACGATGGTATCGAGGACGGCCGGCGTATCCGGGCGGGACTCGGGGCGCGTGATCAGGTCAGCCAAGGTCGGGGCCTCAATGCGTTGCGCTCGCCGTCATCGCAATTGGATGACAGACGCCCGCAGGGCAGGAGCTGCGCTCGAGATGCTCGTCGAGCTCCGCTCGGAAGTATCGCATCCCGCTGACCAGCGGGAGTGTCGTCAGGCGCTCGTGGTCGCACAGGGCCGAACCGACGATATCCGACGCGAGATCGGTGAGGAGATCCAGGTCGCCGGCGCGCGACGTGCCGGCCGCCAGGCGATCGCCGATCTCGGAGAGACGGCGGGTTCCGATCCGGCAGGGGATCGTCTTGCCACAGGCCTCGTCGGCGCAGTAGCGGGTGAGGACCCGGGCAAGGTCCACGATGCAGGCACGGTCGTCGGCCACGATGACGGACCCGGAGCCGATGTGGGCACCGGCCGCGCGGAGCGCCGCGAAGGTGTACGGGATATCCAGTGCGTCCGGCGGCAGGATCCCGCCCGAGGGTCCGCCGACCAGGACGGCCTTCAGCTTCCGCGCGCCCGTCGGGGCGCCGGCCAGGGCCGCGACGTCGCGGAGGGAGGTGCCCAGCGGGACCTCGGCCACGCCCGACGCCTCCGGCCCGCGAACCTGGACGAGGATGGTGCCGGGACACTCGGCCGCGCCGATCTTCGCGAACGCATCCGAGCCGTTGACCACGATCCACGGGATCGCGGCGAGTGTCTGGACGTTGTGGACGACGGTCGGCAGGCCGCGAAGTCCGCGCGTGGCGGGATGCGGCGGTCGCTGCTCGGGCTGGCCGCGCTTTCCCTCGAGCGCCTTGAGCAGGATCGTCTCCTCCCCGAGGAGGTAGGCACCCTGGACCGTGCGCACGGACATGTCGAGATGGCGGCCGGGACCGAACGCATCCAGCCCCACGAACCCGGCGTCCTGCGCGGCCCCGACGGCGGCCTCGAGGATCCGGATCGTCTCCGTCGCGGCCGCGCGGACGGCAATGATCGCCTCGTTCGCACCGATCGCAAATGCAGCGATAGCCAGGCCTTCGATGAGACCGTACGGGTTCCGCTCCATGAGGACACGGTCCGTCGCCGACGACGGGTCGGCTCCATAGCCGTTCGCGACCACGACCCGGCTTCCGGCAGGAGTGGCACTCGCAGCTCGCCACTTGTCGGCGGCCGCGAAGCCGGCCCCACCACGGCCGCGCAGTCCGGACGCTCCGATCGCGGCAGTCGTGCCCGTGCCTCCAAGGTCACGCATCGCGAGACGGAGTCCCGAGAACGCCCCGGCCGCCATGGCCACCTCGAGGTCCGCGGGATCCGGCGTGTCCCGGCGTGGCAACAGGATCGCCGGCCAGCTCTTCGGCGTGGGGAGCATCGTGACGTCGGTCATGCGTCGCCGCCCGGCCGGCCGGTGAGCGACGCTCCGAGGCTGGCCAGGAAGGCCTGCTCGGCCGGCCGGTGCGCGGCCATCGCCGCCGCCTGCTCCGTCAGCGTCGGGGGTTCGAATCGGAGATGTCCGTAGAAGGAAGCGGTCCCGTAGATCTGGGCGTACCACGTACCGGTGGCCTGGCTGATCCGCTTGAGCGCCCCGACCGGCAGGTAGCCGTAGTGCGCCTGGGTCGCCTCGAGGATCGCCAGCAGATGGGCCGGATCGTGGTCGAAGCCCTCGAGGATGTCGTCGACGGCACCAACATCCACGCCCTCGAAATGGTCATAGGCGGGGTCCGGGACGGTCCGTCCGGAGCGCCGGAGCGCCGATTCCTCGCGCCGCTCGCCGTAGGTCTCCGCCGCTCCCCAGTGGACGTGGAACCGACCCTTGGTGTCCATGCCGCCCATGTCGATGCATTCAATCGGGCAGGCCTGGGCGCACTGGAAGCAGGTCTCGCACTTGAGGGTCCCGTACTCGTCGTAGAGCAGCTGGAGGCGGCCGCGGAACTTCGGCGGGATGTCTGCCTGGACCTCCGGGTACCGGATGGTGGCCTTCGGCTCGAAGAACCGCCGGAGCGTCAGGGCCATGCCGCGGACCATGCCGAATCCGGGCACGAGCCCCAGGGGGTTGGTCCTCATGAGCCGACGATCACGACCGCGGCGGCGGTCACGAACAGGTTGAGCAGGGCGGCCGGCAGGAGCCACTTCCAGGCAAACCCCATCAGCTGGTCGATCCGGACGCGCGGCAGGGTGCCCCGCATCCAGACGAACAGGAAGACGAAGCCGAACGTCTTGGCCATGAACCAGACCAGGCCGGCGACCCAGTCGAAGCTCACATAGGCCCAGGCGAAGGTCAGGCCGCCGGCGACGACGTTGAACAGGACGAACCCGATGATCAACGCGACCCACCAGCGCATCGAGCTGCGCACGAGGTAGAAGGGCGCCGCCAGCACGAGCGTGCCGATCACCGGCACGAGCGCGATCAGGAACAGGAGCGGGATCCCGAGCGAGCCCGGATCGAGCGGGATCGAGAGCGCCGGGAACGGGAACGGCGCGTTCCAGCCACCCAGGAACAGGACGACGGTGAGGGCCGAAAGGATGAACACGTTCACGTACTCGGCGAAGAAGAAGAACCCGAAGCGCATCCCCGAATACTCGGTGGCGAAGCCGGCGACGATTTCGGAGTCCGCCTCGGTGAGGTCGAAGGGCGTGCGGTTTCCTTCGGCCGTGGCCGCGATCAGGAAGATCACGAACCCGAGCGGTTGCCGGAACACGAACCAGTCCGTGAACCAACCGGACTGTTGCTGAACGATCTGGTTCAGGCTCATCGTCCCGGCCAGGATCAGGAGACCGACCACCGACAGCGTGAGCGGGATCTCGTAGCTGACGATCTGTGCCGCCGAACGGAGCCCGCCGAGCAGCGAGTACTTGTTGAAACTCGACCAGCCGCCCATCAGCAGCCCGACCACGCCCATCCCGCCGACCGCGAAGAAGTACAGCAGGCCGATGTTGAAGTCCTGGCCGTACAGGCCGGGGGCGAACGGAATGACCAGCAGCGTCATGACCGCCGCGCCGTAGGTGACCACCGGCGCCCAGGTGAACACGATGGGGTCCGCCCCCGTCGGCGTGAAGTCCTCCTTGATCAGCACCTTGAGGCCGTGGACCACGGACAGCAGGGAACCCCACGGACCCACCCGATCCGGGCCGACCCGGAGGTTCATCAGGGCGATGACCTTCATCTCGAGGTAGATGTTCAGGAAGGCGATCGGGATCGTGATCACCAGGATGATCGTCGCGGCGGCGAGGAAGCGGACGATTCCGAGGTTCGCCAGCACGAGGTCCCAGGCCGTCCCGCCGAACAGCGCGATCAGGACCACGAGGCCCGCCCCGAGCGCCGCGAGCAGCGGCACGAGCGTGAACACGATCTTGCCGGGCAGCGTCAGGCGCCCCCAGGCGCGCGAAACAGCCGTCATGCGTGACCGCCCTCGGGCCCGGGCCGTCCCAGGGCGGTCACTTGTCGACTCCGCCCATGACCGGGTCCAGCGACGCCATGATGGCCATCGTGTCGGCGATGAGGTTGTTCTGCATGAGCAGTCCCACCGACTGGAGGTGGATGAAGCTCGGATCGTGGATTCGCATCCGGAACGGTTGGTCCGTGCCGTCGCTGATCGCATAGGTCGCGTACTGGCCGCGCGGCCCCTCGATCGCGGCGTAGGCACGGCCGGGTCGCGGGCGGAGCAGCCGCGGCAACTTTGCCATGATCGGGCCGTCCGGCATCTGGTGCAGGCACTGGTCGATGATCCGGAGGCTCTGCTTGATCTCCTCCATCCGGAGCAGGTAGCGGGCCAGGGAGTCACCCTCGGTCCGGGTGGGGATGTCGAAGTCGAGCTCCGGGTAGACCGAGTAGGGGTGCGCTCGCCGAACGTCGAACGGGCTGCCGGTGGCCCGGAGGTTCGGGCCGGTCATGCACAGACCCAGTGCCCGCTCGGTGTCCACGACGCCGAGTCCACGCGCGCGGCGGACAAAGATCTCGTTGCCGTTGAGCAGGGTGAGATTCGACTCGATCTGCTCCGTCGCACGGCTCATCCAGTCGCCCAGGCGGCTCATGAAGTCGTGGTTCAGGTCCCCGTTGACGCCGCCGATCCGGAAGTAGTTGAAGAGCATCCGCTGGCCGGTGAGGGCGGCGAGCATCTCGACGATCTCGTCCCGCTCGATGAACGACCACAGGATCGGCGTCAGGCCGCCCAGATCCAGGGCGAACCAGCCCATGAACAGCGCGTGGCTCGCGATCCGGTTGAGCTCGCCGGAGAGCACCCGGATGTACTCGGCGCGGCGCGGCACCTCGACGTCCAGGAGCTTCTCGAACGCCATGACCGGCGACCACTCGCAGAACAGCGAACTGACGTACTCGAGCGGGTCCACCTGGCTGATGACCTGGTGATAGTCCGCGTTCTCGCACAACTTCTCGACGCCCCGATGGAGGTAGCCGAGCACTGGATCGAGGTCCACGACCTTCTCGCCGTCCAGCTTCAGGACCACCCGCAGGACGCCGTGGGTGGAGGGATGCTGCGGCCCCATGTTCAGGAACATCTGGCCGTCGCCGAGCGTGTAGAACTCGGCTTCCCGCTCCGTCCGTGGCGGGTACGGAGGGATGGGTCCGAAGACGCCGATCTCGTCGTCCAGGAGGACGCGCGGGTCGTCGGCGGATGCATGCCGGCCGGGAGGCGAGGTCGTGGTCATCGGGCTGCCCGCCTACGCCTTCACGCGGCGGACCGTGCCGGCCGGCGTGCCCTGCGGGGCCTGGCTCCGTTCCATGTGTCGAACCCCGCCGCCCGGCGAACGCGCGGCATCATCGGGGAGGAAGAAGTCCTTCCGGAGCGGAAAGCTGGTGTAGTCGGGCGGCATGTAGATGCGCCGCAGGTCACGGTTGCCCTCGAACACGATCCCGAACATGTCGTAGGCCTCGCGCTCCATCCACTCCGCACCCTTCCACAGGAAGGTGATCGAGGGGGTGCGCGGGTCGTCGCGCGAGATCCCGTCGGCCACGACGCGGAGCCAGTCCGAGGTGGTTTCACTCCACAGGTGATACACGACCTGCATCTGCTCGCCCGTGTCCACGCCGGCCAGGTCGGACAGCATCAGGAAGCGGAACTCGGGCTCATCGTGCAGGGCCCGGAGCACGTCGGGTGCAGCGCCGGCCGGGATGCGCAGCTCGGTCTCGTCGTGGCGCTGACGGATGGGTCCGGACGCGACGTCACCGAACCTGGCTTCCAGGCGCGCCTTGAAGGCTCGATCCACCTCAGACTCCAGGCGGAACGGTGGGGCCGATGGCGCGCTCGGGCCAATGGCCGCGGCGATCCTTGACGATCTGCTGGAGCTTCATCATCCCGTAGATCAGGCCCTCCGGCCGCGGCGGGCAGCCCGGGATGTAGACATCCACCGGCATCACGCGATCGATGCCCTCGATGGTGCTGTAGCTCCGCTTGTAGCGGCCGCCCGAGCAGGTGCAATCGCCCATCGCGACGCACCACTTGGGCTCCGGCATCTGCTCCCAGAGGCGAACGAGCGGACCGGCCATCTTGGTGGTCAGCGTCCCGGCAACGATCAGGACATCGGCCTGGCGAGGCGAAGCCCGGAACGGGAACATGCCCCAGCGATCCATGTCGTTCTTCGAGGTCGCGGCGCTCATCATCTCGATGGCGCAGCAGGCGAGCCCGGACAGGAGTGGCCAGAGGCTGTTGGCACGGAGGAGGTCCAGGACGACGTCCGCCCTGGTCGGAATGACCTCGAGGAGGCCGGACCATCGGGCGTCGTCCCGCCGGGACAGGTCGCTCGCGGCGACTTCCGCAAGATGGGCGAGCCCGCTGTCGCGTCCGCCATCGTAGGCCGAGTCGTCGGCCGACGACCAGAGTTCGTTCCTGACCACGATCGGGGCCGTGGCGGCGGAACTCCCCGCCACGACCAGGGCCGTCGACGCCGATCCCTCCCGGTCCGCGGAGCCGTCCGTGACGGCGACATCCGAACGGCGACCATGTCCGCTCATCGCCACGTCAGGACCCCCTTCCGCCAGGCATAGGCGAGCCCGATGAGGAGGATGCCCACGAAGGCCAGCATGCTCACGAAGCCGCCGAGGAGGAGGTCCTGGAAGATGACCGCCCAGAGGTAGATGAAGATGACCTCGATGTCGAACGCGACGAACAGCAGGGCGTAGATATAGAACGACAGCCCGAACCGCCCGTGGGTGTCCCCAAGGGTGTCGATGCCGGATTCGTAGGGCAGGCCCTTGTGAGCGTCACCGCGATTGCGGTGCGACAGCAGCCATGCGGCACCAAACGTCAGGAACGTGAACGACACGGCTGCGATGGCGAACCCGACGATGTACCAGATCCCGGTCAACCGATCCTCACTCCAAACGGCGCCGGTCACGGGCGACGCTCGCTTCTGGGCGGCAACGTCCTGGGCATGGACGACCTTGGAGGCCAATCGCAACAGACCGTGCGCGCACGGCCGTCGCCCGCGGGCATTCTAGCAGGGGCACCCGGTCCGGCAGGCCCGCCGCAAGCATCGCGATGGATGCGCGGCAGAAGGTCGAAGGGCGGTCCACGCCGAGCGCGCGTGCACGATCACGAACCGCCCTTCGACGACGACACCCCTGTGCGGGGCTGAGCCGGAATGTGGCGGCGTGGGTACCAGCCACGCAATAGGTAACGTTACCTAGTCGGACCCCGCCGGACGCCACCGGAGCCGCCGGGCGCCACCGGAGCCACCACGCGCCCGGACCTCGATGCCGGCGACCGCGCGCCGGAGGGTCATTCCCCCCGATGAAGGCGGAAGCTGAGACCCCGCAACGGGGATTCGTCGGGCAGCCCTCGTCCGAACAGCAGGACCGAAAATCGTCCCGTCGCCCCGGGGTCGAGGAGGCGGAACAGTGCCGACCGGGCGACGAGATAGTCGCCGAGGTCGGTGGCCATCTCGTGCTGCAGCTCGACAAGCAGGTCGCCCGCTCCGAGCCCCGTCAGGAACTCGGCCTGCGACGTGGTGCCCAGGTGCTCGAGGCCCGCCGTGCCGGCGGCCCGGACCAGGGCGGTCAGGTCCACGTGGGCAGTCAGGTCCTGGCGGCCGACATTCCGGAACGGATCGCCGTGTACCCGATGCCCGACGTAGGCGCGCAGGAGGCTCCCGCGGGCCGGGTCGTAGAGGGCGGCAGCCGGATGTCCATAGTCGATCGGCATGAGCAGCCCGCGCTCCAGTCCGCGTGCCGCCTCGGCCACCCAGTCGTTCGATGCGAGGCAGATTTCCGCGTGCTGTCCGGGCGCAAGGCGAATGCCCTCGCCTGTCAGCCGAGCCCACAGGTCCGGCGAGGACGGCTCGTGCTCCACCGCCCCGAACGCCCCGGCCGGACGCAGCTCCACGAACAACTCCCGGATGTGTCCGTCCTGCGTGCCCACCACCCGGTGCACCGGCAGGGCGTCCAGCACCTCGTTCGCCAGCACCGCGCCCACGATCGGCCGACCGTCGTCGGGCTCGATCACCTCCTCGCCGCCGACGGCTGCGAGGCGCTCGCGGACCTGGCGGTCGCGATCCCGTGCCCGTTCCGCGATCCTGTAGCGGATGGCACGCCGGAGATCGGATCCGCTCCGGGTGAGGCCGCCCACGATGCCCGCGGCCAGGGCTCCCGTTCCGGCTCCGTACTCCCGGACGGTGAAGGGTTCCGGGCTCCCGAGTCGCACCCATACCTCCTCCAGCTGCCGGGCGATGGTCCACCCGAAGATCGGGTGGGACTCGGGCGCCGTCAGGAAGTCGGAGGTCCGTCCGGGGCCACGAGCGCCGGTCGCGTAGTAGCCGTGCTCGGGGTGGTAGAGCGCCAGTTCCATGAACCGCGCGAAGGTGATGGGGCCGGCGGAACGAATCTCGTCACGAATGATCTCCACGAGAACGGGGTCGTCTCCGGGCTCCGGGCGCGGGGCAAGGTCGGCGGGCCGTCGCAGGCCCGCCACGGGATCGTCGGTCATCGCCTTCCGGCCCCGAGTGCGAGCCGCAGGCCCGGTCCGACGAGCGTGTGGCCGCCGAGCAGGATCGGGATCCTTGCTCCGGCCGCCGCAGCCGTCAGGGCGCGCAGCCACGGATCGACGATTCGCTCGTGCAACAGCAGGTCGCTCGCGAACCGATCCTCGGCCGCCGGCCAGCCCGCCTCATCCCGACCGAAGTGGTGCGCCATCAGGACCCGGGTGTCCACCGCGGCCGCATCGGACAGGGTCGCGAGGAGCTCGCCGAGTGCCTCCGGACCGTCGCGATCGAGGAGGAGACCGAGCGACGATCGGGTCGGTCGCTGGCCTTGCTCGGCCGTCTTCATGCCCCGTTCCTCCACCAGCGCGCGCGTCCGGCTCGCGGTATGGCGCTCGATCCAGCCGAGGGTTGCGGCCGAGGTCCGCCCGGCGATGAGCAGCTCGGCCGCCGGGTTCGCTGCCACCTCGGCGACCCGCGCCAGCGTGTCATCGAGACGCTTCGTGGCGCCCGATTCGATGGCCTGGACGTCGTTCTGGACGTCAGCGCGGATCCGGCCGGCGGCGAGTGCCACGTCGATCGGGGAGTCGAGGTCGAACTGCAAGCGCCATCGCCGCCGCAGGTCGTGGACCGGGACACCCTGGTCGGCCAGCCAGCGGGGGACGCCGTTGTCCGCCGCGAGATCCGGGATTCTGTCGAGGTCGACGCCTGGCGGGATGGCCAGGATGTCCGCGGAGAACCGGTTGTTGACCAGGACCCCGCGGGACTCGACCGGTGCCGTGCCGGCTGCCGCGGCAACGAACGAGCGTCGATCGGCCCGTGTCGCAAGCGGGATGCTGCCCGAACCCAGGACGATGCTTCCAGCGCCCTCGTGGTCCCGGCTGAGCTCCCGCAATCGTTGGCTGAACGGCTGCCCGCCGGGATGGGTTTCCACGATCCGGGTCTCGACACCCTCGCCGGTGAAGCCGATGACCTGCGCCGCGGCATTTCGTGCTCGGGTTTCGGCAAACGACCGCTCGAGCGGGCCCGCGCCCGGTCCCGGCACGGCATGGAGGATGATGGCGACGACCCGGGTCATCGGGCGAGTCTAGCGATGGAGGCGCGCGAGCCGATGGGCACCGTCCGGGCGTATGTCGGCCTCGGGGCGAATCTGGGTGACGCGGCGTTGACGCTCGCGGCCGGAATCGGTGCCCTCGCGGTCCTGCCCGGCGCCCGTCTTCGGGGCGTCTCGCGCCTCTATGCGACCCGTCCGGTGGGGGTCGTGGATCAGCCCGATTTCATGAATGCCGCCGTCGCCCTCGATGTGCCGTCGGGCCCCGATCCGGCGGCCGGAGCCGTTGCCCTGCTGATTGCGCTGAAGGGCCTCGAGCGTGCCTTCGGGCGCCAGGATCGTGGTCGGTGGGGGCCGCGCGAGCTGGACCTGGACCTCCTGATCTTCGGCCGCGCACGCCTCGCTCTCGACCGCCCGCCGGAGGGCCTGTCCCTCGATCCAGGCAAGGCCCGGCACCTGCTGGTGGTGCCGCATCGCGAGGCCGCCGACCGCCTGTTCGTGTTGGCACCGCTGCATGATCTTGCCCCGCACCTCGTACCGCCGGGTTGGGGCCAGACCGTCCAGACCGCGCGCCGCCGCCGGGAGGCGATCGAAGGCGGGGAGGCTGTTCGGCCGATCGCCCGGTGGGACGGAATCGAGTGGGTGTTCGACTGACCGGGATGCTGAATCGGAACGGCACGAGGGTGCGGGCACGGCACGAGGGCGGGCACGGCGCGGCCGGCACGGCACGAGGGTGCGGGCACGGCACGAGGGCGGGCACGGCGCGGCCGGCACGGCACAGCCGGGACGAATGTGGTCGTCAGCCCCGAAGGAGCCTCGGCTTGATCGAAGTCTCCTCGACACCGCTGCCGCTCCGGGTCACCCGAAACGCCCGGGATTCGGGCATCACGGCCACGACTTCCGCGAACTGATCGCCGCTGAACAGCAGACCGACGCCGTCATCGGCCGCGTAGCCGTCGGGCAGGGTCCCGGCACCGACCAACTCCTGGTAGCGGGGCCGGCGGAGCGATTCGCTGTCGTAGTGCGGGCAGAAACTGCCGGCCAGGAATCCGAGTCCGTCGTTGAGCGCCCCGAGCGTCGGACCGAACGAGTCGGTCGTCCCGTCCTCGAACCAGCACACCGCCCCGGCGGACGGCCCAGCCAGGATGACCCCCGACTCCCACGCTCGACGCAATGCGACGTCGACGCCGTGTGTCCGCCAGATGGCGAGCATGTTCGCGGTATTGCCACCACCGACGTAGATCAGGTCGGCCTCGATCAGGAGGCCCTCGATGTCGGCGATCCGGCGATCGAACAGGCTCAGGTGCATGGCCTCCGCGCGGCGAGCGAACCAGCCATAGAACGAGGCCGTGTAGCCGGCTTCGTCGCCGCTGGCGGTGCCGAGGAAGCAGACCCGCGGGCGACTCTGGCCGGTCAGGTCGAGCAGGTACTGATGGAGTGGGCCATCGGTCGACCCCGGCATCAGTGAGGCACCGCCGAGGGCGACGATCCGCCGTCCGGCGCTCGTCATCGGCCGGCCCGTCGCGGGTCGGACCCGTACCTAGAGCCGGACACTTGGGGGCCGGTCACGATCGAACATGTGCACCGTGTCGACGAAGCGGACCGTCTTGGTCTGGTAGGCCATGACCAGAGAATGGGTCCGCGCCCCGCCGCCGAAGAATCGCACGCCCTCGAGCAGGTCGCCGCTCGTCACCCCGGTTGCGGCAAAGACGAGGTTGTCGCCGGAGGCGAGATCCTCGGTACGGTAGACCCTGGTTTCGTCGCCGTGGCCCATGAGCGCTCCGCGTTGCCGCTCCTCCTCGCTCCGATAGCGGAACCGGGCCTGGATCTCCCCGCCGAGACAGCGCAGGGCAGCCGCGGTGATGACGCCTTCGGGGGCCCCGCCGAGGCCCATGACCGCATGGACGCCGGTGCCCTGCACGGCGCAGCTGATCGCCGCGGACAGGTCTCCGTCGCTGATGAGCTTGATCCGGGCGCCCGTGGCCCGGACCTCGGCGATCAGCGCGTCGTGCCGCGGCCGCTCGAGGATGATGATCGTGATGTCTCCCGGCTTGCGACGGAGTGCCTCGGCGATCCGATGCACGTTCTCGGTGGCCGACAGGGTGATGTCCACGTGGCCGGCCACGAGCGGACCGACGCACAGCTTCTCGAGGTAGGTGTCGGGAGCATGGACCAGGCCGCCCCGCTCGGAAGCGGCCAGCACCGTGATCGCATTCGCGGATCCGGTCGCGACGAGGTTCGTCCCCTCGAGCGGATCCACCGCGATGTCGATCTCGGGGGACGATCCGTCTGCGCTGGCGGCTCCCACGCGCTCCCCGATGTAGAGCATCGGCGCGTCGTCCCGCTCGCCTTCGCCGATCACGATGGTCCCGGCCATCTGGATCTCGTCCATCGCGGCGCGCATGGCCTCGGTCGCGAGGCGGTCGGCCTCGTCACGCTGACCGCGACCCATGAGCCGGGCCGAGGCGATGGCGGCGGCCTCCGTGACCCGAACCATCTCGAGTGCGAGGAGCTGTTCCACGACGGACTCCCGATAGCAGGCCGGTCGACCGGCGTTCGATCAATGACGGAAGTGGCGGCGCCCTGTGAAGACCATGGCGAGATGATGGCGGTCGGCGACCTCGATGGCCATCTCGTCGCGGATGGACCCGCCGGGCTGGATGATCGCGGTGACCCCGGCCTGGGCGGCGATCTGGATCCCATCCGGGAACGGGAAGTAGGCATCGCTGGCCATGACGCTCAGCCGGGCCCGGTCGCCGGCACGCCGGAGCGCAATTTCCACCGACACCTGACGGCTCGCCTGGGCCGCACCGATCCCCACGGTCGCGCCGTTCTTGGCGAGGACGATGGCATTCGACCGGACATGTCTGACGGCACGCCATGCAAACAGGAGGTCGGTGAGCTCCTCGAGGGTCGGCCGACGCTTGGTCACCACCTGCAGTTGCCCACGATCGAGGCCGAGCGTATCCAGCGTCTCGACCAGCAGGCCGCCGCCGATCCGCTTGAAGTCGAGATTCGCGATCCCGTAGTCCCGCATCCCGTCGATCGGATTCGGGGGCACCGCGAGGATCTCCAGGCCTGCCTTCTGACGGAGGATCCCGAGGGCAGCGCGATCGAACCCGGGCGCCACGACCGCTTCGTACGAGTTCTGGGCGATCGCGCGGGCCGTGGGTCCATCCAGCTCGCGGTTCACGCCCACGATGCCGCCGAACGAGGCAACCGGATCCGTCTCCAGTGCCCGCCGGTAGGCATCGACGAGCTCGTCGGACGAAGCGATCCCGACGGGATCGGTGTGCTTCGCGATGACGACGGTCGGGCCGGTGTAGTCGCTGGCCGTCCGGTACGCCGCATCGATGTCGAGCAGGTTGTTGAAGGACGGTCGATCGCCGTGGAGCTGCGTGCTGTCGGCCAGCGTTCCCGAGCGGTGGGTCGTCTCACGGTAGAACGCGGCGGACTGATGGGGATTCTCGCCGTGGCGAAGGTCCGTGACCTTCTCGAGGACCATGGCGAGGCGCCTGGGAAAGGTCGTTCCGGATACCTGGTTGAGATAGGCGGCGATCTCGGCGTGGTAGGCGGCCACGATGCCGAACGCCTCGGCCGCCAGCTGGGCGCGAAACTCCGGGCTCACGAGTCCGCGCTCCCGAAGCTCCGCAACGACGCGCGGATAGTGCTCCGGGCTGGCCACGGCGGTGACCCCTGCGCCATTCCGGGCCGCGGCCCCGAGCAGGGCGGCCCCGCCGACATCGATCATCTCGATCGCACGTTCAATGCCCACCAGGCTGCGCCCGATCTCGGCCCCGAAGGACTTCACGTTGACCACGACGAAGTCGATCGTCGCAATGCCCTGCTCGGCGAGCTCGGCGAGCTGCTCCGGCTTGTCCCGTCGAGCCAGGATGCCGGCGTAGACGGCCGGATGAAAGGTCTTGACCTGGCCGTCGAGCATCGCGGGAATGCCCGTCAGGTCCACGATCGGGGCGACCTCGACGCCGTCGGCGGCGAGGTGCTCGCGGGTCCCGTCGGTCGCGTACAACTCAACGCCCAGCGTTTGCAGATCACGCGCAAAGGTGGTGATCCCGTCGCGCGTGGCGACCGAAAGCAGGGCTCGCAAGCGTCCTCCTCCATTCGCCATCAGCGGGGCGCGCGCTTCGGGCCGAGTATACCCGCGAGCCGTGGCATACTCCACGCTCGGCGACCCGGACCGCGGCCGCGCGGCGGGCACACATGGAGCGAACGTGACCCTCCTTCCCTGGGAATACCTCTGGCTTCCCTTCACGCGACAGCTCTTTCCGGACCTGTTCGATCCCGTCTGGATCAGTTCGCTGCTCCTGGTCGTGGCGCTGATCGTGCTCTACAACGTGCGGACCCGCGCCCTGCATCGACATCGCCTCTACACCGACATGTGGGAGTGGCTGCTCTGGACGGGCCTGATCACCTTCCTGCTGGCGGTGATGGGCGCGGTCTTCGTGTTCGATTTCGCCGTCGTGCTCGTCATCCTCGTGACGGGCCTGGCCGTCATGGTCTGGGTGCGGTTCCGCCGCTACCCGCCCCTGTTCGCGGCGTATGAACAGCAGCTCGCGCGCCAGCGCTACCTCAGTCGGCAGAAGGCGGCACGGCCGGAAGCGACGATTCGCTCTCGGGGTTCGCGCCGCCGCCGTCGCTGAGTCGAGCCGACGATCGCGGCGGACGAACGGATCCGGACGCAGACGGGATGCCGATCGAGGTCCGACGGTTTGGCGCTGGGTATCGCCGTCCTGAAGGACCACCTGGAACACACGGCCTGACCGGCCGGGTCATCCATTCGGACGGCCGGGGCCTGATCTCGGAATTGGCCTTCGTGCGCGGCGGCACGGTGACCCCGCACGACAACCCCAACACCACCTGGTTCTGCGTGATCGAGGGCGGCGGCTGGGTGCTGGTCGGCGAGGAGCGCCGTCGGGTGGCGGCCGGCGAGGCGGTCCTGTGGCCGGCCAATGTCACCCATGCGGCCTGGACGGAGCAGGGTGAGATGCGCGCCATCGTGGTGGAGTTTGCCGGTGAGGACGACACCGATCGAGTCCTCGACGGGGTCGCCCGCCGGATCGGTCCCGGCGCGAACCCGGGCGGCTTCGGCGGCGACCCCGCAGATCGTCCAGGCGGTCCGTCGACCCGCGGCGAGGGCCGTCTGGCCGATCGACCGGTGGATCCGTCCCGGGTCGATCGTTCCACGGGTGAGCCACTGTGACCGACGAGGACAGCCCGTCGACGGCTCAGCGAGTTCCGAGAATCGCCCCGAGCTGACCCAGGATGCGGGCGGTGGCACCCCACACTCGCAGGCCCATCGTGGGATAAGCGCCGAATCGCAGCGGGAAGCCCCGGATCACGGTCTCGACGAGCTCGATCGGCGCGCCGGCAAGGAAGCCGTCGAGCGGGGCCCGAAGGATCGCATCGACCTCGTCGGGTGACGGAGTCAGGATGGGTCGGCGAGCGGCAACGGCGACGACCGGGGTGACCCGATAGTCCGAGATCGGGATCCAGAACGTCTCGAGCTCCCCGACGACGCGAACGCCCGCGGCGAGCGCGTCCAGCCCGACCTCCTCTGCCGCTTCGCGGAGGGCGGCGGCAGCCGCGTCGGCGTCCTCCGCCTCGAACCGCCCGCCGGGCAGCGCCACGTCGCCGGCATGATGCCCGCCCCGATCGACTCGCCGGATCAGGATGACCTCGGCTTCGGCGTCCGGTGCATCGGTCGAAGGGGCGACGAGCACCAGGACTGCGGCCCGCCGGGCGGTCGCCGGCCCGAAGGGGATCGCCGTTGCCCGGCGCTCGCCCGTGTCGAGGCGCTCCGGCTGCAATGCGTCGGGTGGAGGCGGCAGCACCTCCGGCAGGACCGAGAGTCGGGCAGCCGCCTCCGCGTACCTCAGTTGATGAGGCCCTCGCCGTCGCGCTTGCGTGCCGTCGTGTCCGGGAGATCCAGGACGGATGCCTTGCCTCGCCGAGCGGAGCCCGCGGGCACAGCGTCGCCCGATTCCTCCCCGGAACGTCGCGCGTCCCGCCGCTCCGCCGCGTCGGTGACCACCGTCGCGTCATCCGAGGCGAACAGCAGCGTGGAGCCGCCCGGATCCGCGTCGGCGAGGATGCGATCGCCCGGCTTGAAGCGGCCCTCGATCAGGGCCCGCGCGAACGGGTTCTCGACGAGGCGCTGGATCGTACGCTTCAAGGGCCGTGCCCCGAATGCGGGGTCGTGGCCCTCACGGGCGATCAGGCCTCGCGCCGCAACCGTCACCGCAAGGGCGATGTCCTGACTCGCCAGCCGCCGCTGGAGGTCGGCCAGCAGCAGGTCAACGATTGCCGTCAGGTCGGCATCCGTGAGGGCGTGGAAGACGATCACCTCGTCCACCCGGTTGAGAAATTCCGGCCGGAAGTGCTGGCGCAGGGCGTCGGTGACCTGGCGCTTCATCGCCTCGTAGGTGTCGGCGCCCTCCGACCGACCGGCATACGACGTGATGACCTGGCTGCCGATGTTGCTGGTCATGATCACGACCGTGTTCTTGAAGTCGACCGTCCGGCCCTGACCGTCGGTCAGGCGGCCGTCGTCGAGGACCTGGAGGAGGACGTTGAAGACATCCGGATGGGCCTTCTCGATCTCGTCCAGCAGGAGCACCTGGTAGGGCCGTCGCCGAACCGCCTCGGTCAGCTGGCCGCCTTCCTCGTAGCCAACATATCCGGGCGGCGCGCCGACCAGCCGCGACACGGTGAACTTCTCCATGTACTCGCTCATGTCGATCCGGACCATGGCCGCCTCGTCATCGAACAGGAACGACGCCAGGGCGCGTGCCAGCTCGGTCTTGCCGACGCCGGTCGGGCCGAGGAAGAGGAACGATCCAATGGGGCGGCGTGGATCCTTGAGTCCGGCCCGCGCGCGACGGACCGCGTCGGAAACGGCGGCGATCGCCTCATCCTGTCCCACCACGCGTTCGTGGAGGCGCTCCTCCATGTGGATGAGCTTGGCGGTCTCGCCCTCCATCAGCTTCGAGACGGGGATGCCGGTCCACGCCCCCACGATGTCCGCGATGTCATCGGCGGTGACCTCCTCCTTGAGGAGGGCGCCCGGCCCCTGCAGCGCGGCGATCGTCGCCTCCTGCTCCGCAAGACGATCCGACAGCTCGCGCTGGGTGCCGTACTTCAACTCCGCGGCGCGCTCGTAGTCGGCCTCGCGCTCGGCCTGCTCAATCCGGACCTGGAGCTGCTCGAGCTCCGATTTCGTGGCCCGGATCGCGGCGATCGCCGACTTCTCCGCCTCCCAGCGCTGCTTCATGCCACCGGCTTCCTCGGCGATCTCTCCGAGCTCCACCTCGAGCGCCGCAAGGCGTGCCTTGGACGCATCGTCCGTTTCCTTGCGGAGGGCCTCCCGCTCGATCTCCAGCTGGATGCGACGGCGCTCCAGCTCGTCCAGCTCGATGGGCATCGAATCGATCTCCATCCGGAGCCGTGAAGCCGACTCGTCGACGAGATCGATCGCCTTGTCGGGCAGGAAGCGTTCGGTGATGTAGCGATTGGAGAGCGTGGCCGCGGCGACCAGCGCCGAGTCGGTGATCCGGACGCCGTGATGGACTTCGTAGCGCTCACGCAGGCCGCGCAGGATCGAGATCGTCTCCTCGACGGTCGGCTGGTCCACGAGGACCGGCTGGAAGCGCCGTTCGAGCGCGGCGTCCTTCTCGATGTGCTTGCGGTACTCGTCGAGCGTCGTCGCGCCGATCGTGTGGAGCTCGCCCCGGGCCAGCATCGGCTTGAGGAGGTTGGACGCGTCCATGGCTCCCTCGGCCGCACCGGCCCCGACGACCGTGTGGAGCTCGTCGATGAACAGAATGACCTTGCCCTCGGCGTCCTTGATCTCCTTGAGCACGGCCTTCAGGCGCTCCTCGAACTCGCCCCGGAACTTCGCGCCGGCGATGAGCGCCCCGAGGTCGAGCGACACGACGCGCTTGTCCTTGAGCGTTTCGGGCACGTCGCCCCGGACGATCCGCTGGGCAAGGCCTTCGGCGATGGCCGTCTTGCCTACCCCGGGTTCACCGATCAGGACCGGGTTGTTCTTCGTCCGGCGCGAGAGGACCTGCATGACCCGCCGGATCTCGTCGTCGCGGCCGATGACCGGGTCGAGCTTGCCGGCCCGGGCCTCTGCCGTGAGGTCGCGGCCGTACTTCTCGAGGGCCTGGTACGTGCCCTCGGGGTTCGGCGACGTCACTCGCTGGCTCCCGCGTACCGAGGCCAGTGCACCGAGGATGGCCTCGCGGCTCGCCCCGTGCCGATCGAGGAGCTTCTGGCCCTCGCCGCCGACCTCGGCCGTTCCGAGCAGCAGGTGCTCCGTGGAGGTGTATTCGTCGCCCAGCCGGCGGGCCTCCTCCTGGGCCCGGTCCACGACCCGCCTGGCTCGCGGGTCCAGCCCGAGGGACCCGCCCTGGATCTTTGCCCGGCGCGCGAGGACCGCCGCCAGATCCCCGCGCAACGCAGGCAGGTCGACGCCCAGCCGTCGCAGCGTCTCCGCCGGGACGCCGTCGTCCGGCTCGATCAGGGCGCTGAGCAGGTGCTCGGCGTCGAGCACCGGACTGTGCAGTCGCTCGGCGAGCTGCTGGGCCGCGAGAACGGCTTCCTGGGCTTTCTGGGTGAAGCGATCAAGTTGCATGTCTGGTCTCGGTTCTCGATCCTCGTGGGTTCGCGATCGGGTTCGGGTTGGAGCTGGGGGTGGGGTTCGTCACGATCGGGCCCGGGGATCGGGCACGTCGACGAGGTCGAGGAACGCCGCCGCCGCCGCCCGGGCCTCGTCGGACAGGTGGCTCGGCAGCACGACGCGGACCCGGACGTAGAGGTCGCCGGCCGCGTCGCCCTTGAGCCGGGGCATGCCCTGGCCGGTCAGCCGGAACGACTTGCCGTTCTGGGTTCCGGAAGGAACGGTCAGGAGGACGCGGCCCTTCAGCGTCCTGACCGGCACTTCCGCGCCGAGGAGGGCCTCACGGAGGGTGAGCGGGATCTCGCGCTCGAGGTCCGCCCCACGGCGCGTGAACGTGGCGTGCGGCTGCATCCTGATGACCACGATGAGGTCGCGCCCATCCGGGCCCTTGCCGGTGAGTCGAACGCGGCTGCCGGTGTCCACGCCGCGTGGAATGGCCACCTCCAGGCGCCGGCCGGCGACCTCCACGATGCGCGACGCGCCGTGGAATGCCTCCTCGAGGGTCACCTCGGCGATCGCCTCGACGGGCGGGAACACGGCACTGGTCGCCGACCGACCCCCCGTGCTGCGGCCACCTGGAGCTGCGCCCCCGCCGCCACTTCCGAACAGGGTCTCGAAGAAGTCACTGAAGCCGGCGCTCCCCGCCCCGCCGCTCGTTCGGAACTCGTAGCGGACGTTCCCGCCACCGGCCCCGCCAAAGCCGGCGTAGCCAGCGAACGGCCCGCCGGGCCCGAACGGATCGGCTGCCGCGCCCGCCCCCCGGCCTCCGCCGGGATTGGCCCTGGCGGCGCGCTCGTAGGCCTCCCAGTCCTTGCCGAACCGATCGTACTTCGCACGCTTGTCCGGATCGGACAGGACCTCGTTCGCCTCGTTGACGTCCTTGAACCGCTGCAGGGCGGCCTTGTCACCGGGCTTCTTGTCCGGATGATGCTCGCGGGCGAGCTTCCGGAACGCCTTCTTGATCTCGGATGCCGTGGCGGTCCGAGGTACGCCGAGCGTCTGGTAGTAGTCGCGGACGTCCATGGGTCAGGTCAACCCGGAATTGCAAGGCGCTGCTCGGGCAAGGTCAGTCGGAGGCGGAACCGGGCACGTGAGCACGCGCACCTGCGTGTGCGCACTCGAACGCGCGCAGATTCCAGCGACGGCATGGCCCGCACCGGCAGCGCCCAACGATCAACGCCTCCTACACCACGACGGCTGGCTGGTCCGCCGGCGGGAAACTCGGTCGAGGCATGGACCGGGATCCCCCGTCGCCACCGGAGCCCGGGGTCGACGTCGCCGGCGCGGCGAGCGCCTTCGGACGACGCCGGAGCGCCGCCTCGAGAACCTGGTCCATCGAATCCACGAGCACGAGCTTGATCGACTTCCGGATCTCCTCCGGAATGTCACGGAGATCCTTCTCGTTCTTCCTCGGCAGGATCACCACCCGCGCACCCGACAGGTGCGCGGCGAGGATCTTGCTCTTGAGGCCGCCGATCGGCAGGACGCGCCCCCGCAGCGTGATCTCGCCGGTCATGGCCACGTCCTTGCGAACGGGGATTCCGGTCAGCGCCGAGACGATGGCCGTGGCCATCGTCACGCCGGCCGAGGGTCCGTCCTTCGGGATGGCGCCCGCCGGCACGTGAATGTGCAGGGTGTGCTTCTCGAAGACCTCGCGCGGGATGCCCAGCTCGGCGGCATGCGCCCTGGTCCAGGAGAGACCGGCTCGAGCCGACTCTCGCATCACCTCGCCCAGCTGGCCGGTCAGGATGAAGTCCTCCTTGCCCTCCATCTTGGTGACCTCGACCGCGACGATGTCGCCGCCCACTTCCGTCACCACGAGCCCGGTTGCCGCGCCGGTCTGGTCCTCGGCCTCGAGCTCGCCGTACTCGAACCGGGGCGGCCCGAGGTATTCGACCAGCTTCTTCTTGTCGACGACGGTCCGCCGCTTGCGGCCTTCCGCGACCGTCCGGGCCACCTTGCGCATGACGTTGGCGATCTCACGCTCGAGATTTCGGACGCCGGCTTCATGCGTATAGGAGAGGACCAGCTCGACCATCGCCTCTTCGGTGATCTCGATGTGCTTCGGCCGCAGGCCGTGGTGCTCCATCTGCTTGGGGACCAGGAAGCGCTTCCCGATCTCGATCTTCTCCTTCTGGGTATAGCCGGGCAACTGCACGACCTCCATCCGGTCGCGCAGCGCGGCCGGGATCGGATCGATCAAGTTGCCGGTGGCGATGAACATCACCTTCGAGAGGTCGAACGGCACCTCGAGGTAGTTGTCCTGGAACGAGTTGTTCTGCTCCGGATCGAGCACCTCGAGCAGGGCGGAGGAGGGGTCGCCCCGGAAGTCCATCCCGATCTTGTCGATCTCGTCGAGCATGAAGACCGGATTGTTGGTTCCCGCGGTCTTGATGTTCTGGATGATCCGGCCGGGCAGTGCGCCGATGTAGGTCCGGCGATGGCCCCGGATTTCGGCTTCGTCGTGGATCCCGCCGAGACTCATCCGGACGAACTTGCGGCCCATCGCGCGAGCCACGCTCTTGCCGAGCGAAGTCTTGCCGACGCCGGGCGGTCCGATCAGGGCCAGGATTGGGCTGCGGATGGTGTCCGCCAGGGAGCGCACCGCGAGATACTCGAGGATCCGCTCCTTGATCTTGTCCAGGCCGTAGTGATCCTCCTCGAGGATCCGGGCCGCCTCCTTGATGTCGAGGAGGTCGTCGGTCGAGGTGTTCCACGGCAGGCCCACCAGCCAGTCGACGTAGGTACGGATCACACCGACCTCCGGCGAGGCGGATGGGATCCGGCTCATCCGATCGACTTCCTTGAGGGCTCGGGCCTTGATGTCGTCCGGCATCCCGGCGCCCTCGACCTTGTCGCGTAGCTCGTTGACCTCGGCCTGCTGGGGATCGTCCTCGCCGAGTTCGCGCTGGATGGCCTTGAGCTGCTCGCGCAGGATGTACTCGCGCTGGGTCTTGTCCATCTCGGACTTGACCTCGGACTGGATCTTGCCCTTCAGCTCGAGGATCTCGATCTGGTGGGCGAGGAAGGTGGAGACCAGCTTGAGGCGCGCGACGATATCCACCGTCTCGAGGAGTTCCTGGCGCTGCTCGGTGGTCATGTCCGGGCTGTAGGCCGTCATGTCGGCCAGCAACCCCGGCTCGGAGATGTTCTTGGCCGCGACCGCAGCCTCGGGCGGAACCGGGGCGCCGGCCTGGACGTATTGCTCCACCTGTGCCTGCACGGAGCGCATCAGGGCCTGGATCTCGACGTTCGCCGGGGTGGTGTCGTGGAGCTCCTCGACTTGCGCGCGCAGGTAGGGGTCCACCTGGGAGAAGCCGAGGACGCGAATGCGGCCCTGGCCCTGGACGATGGCGCGCACGGTCCCGTCCTGGAGCTGGACTACCTGGGCGATCTTGGCGATGGTGCCCACGCCGTACAGCTCGGAGGCGTCGCCAATGTCCTCCCGGTCGGCCTGACGCTGCGTGACGAGCGCGATCAGCGAACCCGACTCGACCGCCGCGTTGAGCGCAGCCACGCTCTTGTCCCGACCCACCTGGAGCGGGACGATCATCTCGGGAAAGATGACCGTCTCCCGGAGCGCCACGAGCGGAAGGTCCTTGCTATTCGGTTCGGTCCGCCCGGCGTCCCGGCTGGATGGTCGCTTTGCCATCGAATTCTCCTGCGTTGTGGTGGTGGCTGGGCTTGCTGATTGGGTCGACCTGGTCGGAAGGGCCGGTTGAGCCGGCCCGTCGCATCAGGCGGTGGACGGCGCGGGCTCGGGCGCCGCATCGGCCGCGTCCGCGGCGGCTTCGGCGGCGCTCGCGCCCTCGTCATAGAGGCGTTCAAGGATCCTGGTTCCGAGTCGTTCCTCGAGCTCGAACAGGATCCGGACCCCGGCGAGGTTCACGCCGAGGTTCTGGGTCAGGTGGCGGATCCACATGACCCGCCGGATGTCCGTTTCGGAGTAGAGGCGGATGTTGCTCGGTGTGCGCGCCGGGCAGACCAGGCCGGCGTCCTCGTAGATCCGCAGCGTGCGCGGGTGCACGCTCACGATGCTCGCCGCCACGCTGATGACGTAGACGGGTCGCTCAGGATCTCGAGGATCGGCTCGGCGGATGCTCACGCGCACGGGACGCTCTGGACGCTCAGGTCCGCGGCGTTTCGGCCGGGACCTCGGCCGGAACGTCGGCCGGCATCTCGGCCGTCCGGCTGGAGGACCCGTCGGTCACCGTGGAGATCCGGATCTGGCGAGGCTTCATCTGCTCCGCCTTCGGAATCCGGAGCGACAGGATCCCGTGCTCGAAGGTCGCCACCGCCTTGTCCGGTTCGAGCCCCTTCGGCAGGGTCACCGAACGGCTGAAGCTGCCGTGACGGATCTCCTGGACGAGGTAGCTCCCTTCGTCGGCCTGCCGCTCATCGGCCGTCCGGCCGGTGATGGTGAGCGTGTCATTTTCGACCGTGACATCCACGTCCTCGGGCTTGATGCCGGGAAGGGATGCCTCGACCACGAGCGACTCGGGCGTGGCGACCACATCGAGCGGAAGGGCCGGACCGTCGAGGGGCCCGGCGGTCCAGGTGAACGGGCGGAAGACGTCGTCATCGAAGAGTCGATCCATCGCCTGGCGAAGCGTCATGAACTCGCCGCGAGGCGAGGGTCGGCGCACGATCGTCATTTCGTGGCACCTCCTGTGCTGCTGTGGTGTCTTCTGCCCCGGGGGTCGATACGATCCTCCCGCGGGCATCCGGCCCACCTCGGGCCGAACGTGCAACATCCTAGAAACTTGCCAATGCCATTGTCAAGAGTGCGCTTGGTTGCGTTTTCTTGATTCTTCACGGGTCGTGGCCGTCGGGCGGGGCGTCGGAAGGCCGTCGGGAGGCCGTCGGGAGGCCGTCGGGAGGCCGTCGGGTGGGGCGTTCTCGGCCCTCGCATCCGTCACCCTCCCTGCGCCGTCGTGACGCTCGGGTTGCCGTGGCGACAACGCGTCGCACCGCGACCATGTATCGTGGCGCGATATAGCCACCACGGTACGGAGGACGTCAAGTGGGTGCCCGGAACTTCCGATCGGTGACCGGCCGCGGACAGAGGGCGCTCGTCCCTCTCCTTGCCGCCATCCTGCTGGCCGCGTGCGGCCCGAGCGGCGTCGTCTCTGACAGGCCCGCCTCGCCGCCGGCGTCGCTGGCCCCCGCGCCCTCGGGCGAAGGACCGATCCGCCTCCTGATCGATTCCGACATGGCGGCGGACGACATCGGGGCGATCGCGAGCCTGCTCCGCGAGCCGGCGGTCGAGCTCGTCGGGATCACCGTCGCCGGCACCGGGGAAGCGCACTGCCCCGGCGGGCTGTATTCGGCTCGAGCCCTGGTGACCGCCCTCGCGTCTGGCCCGGTTCCCGTTGCGTGTGGTCGCGGTGCGGCGCTCGGCCCCGCCCAGTCCTTCCCCGAGGCGTGGCGGGCGGGTGCCGACGCCGGATACGGGATCAACCTGCCGGCGCCGGCGAACCCGCCGGACAGTCGCTCCGCGGAGCAGCTGATCGTGGATCTTGCACGAGCCGGCGACCGACCCCTGACGATCCTCACCATCGGCCCGCTCACGAACATCGCCATGGCGTTGCGCCTCGACCCGACCCTGCCGGGCCGGATCGACCGCGTGGTCGCCATGGCCGGGGCCGTCGAGGTGCCCGGCAATGTCGCGCCGCCGGAGGGCGAAGGCGGGCCGCCCACGGCGGAATGGAACCTGCACGCCGACCCGACCGCTGCGGCCGAGGTGTTCGCCGCCGGTTTCGACCTCAGCCTCGTCCCGCTCGACGCCACGAATGACGTGCCGCTCGACGCGGACTTCATCGCCGAGCTCGAGGTGGACCACGTTGCCGCCCCGGCCGACATCGTCTTCGAGCTCTACGCGCGCAACAGCTTCCTCGTCACCGGCGAGCCGATGCTGTGGGACTCGATCGCGGCGATGGCCCTCCTTCATCCCGAGGTCGTCTCGACGCGCGAGGCCACCATCCGGGTCGTGGAAGGCGACGGGCTCGACGGCGGGCGCACCGTCGAGGACCCGGGAGGGGCGCGCGTGGTCGCCGCGACCGGCGCGGATCCCGTCCTGTTCCGGAAGCTCCTCTTCGCGGCGCTCCGGCGTGGCGAGCCGCGCCCTGATCCGTTCACGGCCACCGTGGTCATCCGCGTGAAGGCAGACGCGTCGACCTGCGTGGCAGTGGTCGAGCCGTCGCCGGCCACGGCCGGCATCATTCGCCTCGAGGCCACGGCGGACGCCGGCCCCCAGGTGTCGATCGCCGTGTTCGGGCTGGGCGACTGGACGTGGGAGGACGTTGAGGCCTTCGCCGCGGATCCCGTGTTCGAGGACGCACCGCCCATCGTGAACATCGCGTCCGCCGCGCCGACGCCGGGCACCTCTGCGACGACCTACGGCGAAGGATCCGCCGGACCGTTCGGCGTGGCCTGCGTGACCGGAACCTTCGAGGCGCCGGCGATTCGCCTGGCCGGCCCGTTCGAACTGGTTCCCTGGCCGTCAGACGGTCGGGGAGGCCTCGACGTCGATGGCGCCGATGAGCTGCTCGTGGAGTCGTCCGGAGCACTCGGTGGGGCCGATGGCGATCACCTTGTCGCCCACCCGGAGGGTCATGTCCGGGAGCAATGGCGTGGCGACCCCGTCACGCACCACGGCGAACAGCGAGCAGCCCGGAGGCATGGTGAGGTCGCCCGCGGTTCGCCCGATGGCGGGTGAGCCGTCCTGCAGGTGGGCCTCGATGATCTCGAGCTCGCCCTCGCCGAGCGCGGCGAGGTGGAGCAGCTCGTGGACCGGGATGTCCTGCTCGATGGAGCCGAGGATCATCCGGGTCGGACTGATGATCTCGTCCACGCCGAGGTGGCGGAACAGCGCCTCGTTCTTCGGGTTGTTGACCCGGGCAATCGTGCGGGGGACGTCGAAGTGGTGCTTGGCCATCTGGCAGATCACGAGGTTGTCCTCGTCATCCCCGGTGACCGCTGCGACGATGTCGGCGCGGGCGCAACCGGCCTCGCCGAGATACTTGCCTTCGCAGCCGTCGTGCGCGACCACGATCGAGCCGATCTCGTCGGCGATCTGGTCGGCCCTGCCCCGATCCTTCTCCATGAGCACCACCTCATGGCTGCTCTCGATGAGCTCCTTCGCGAGGTAGTACCCGACCTTTCCGCCGCCGACGACGAGCACGAACATCTCAGGCCTCCTGGCGTGGTGCGTCGCCACCGGGCACTTCGGCGAGCGGAGCGTGGTTCGCGCCCCCGTGATGCGTTCCGGTCGGGGCGATGATGCTCGGCAGGCCGAGCGTTCCAAGCCCGAGATAGGTGCTGATTGCCTCCGCCTGCATCGTCGTCCGGCACAGCGCGGCAATGCCGAGGTCCGCATACGCCGCGGCGCGAACGGGGTCGTTGATCTTGGCGACCACCTTCGCGATGCCGAGCTTCTCGGCGGCCACCTGGGCCGCCATCACGTTGCGGTTGTCACCCTCCGTCAAGGCGAGAAAGACGTCCGCGTCGGACGCTCCGGCGCGCCGGAGCGTGTCCTCATCGGTGCCGTCGCCACGGACGGCGCTGCCCCGAAACTCGGCCGGCAGTCGATCGAAGGCGCGAGTGGAGAGGTCGAGCACCACGACCTCGTGGCCGGCGGCGTCGTACGCCTCCGCGAGCACCGATCCCACGCGGCCGGACCCGACGATGACGATTTTCACGATGGTTCCTCGGTGATCGGCTCGCGCACCACCCAGACGGCGCACGGCGCATTCTTCAGAACATACGGGATTGTTCGGCCGATGGCGAAATCGCCGCCGAACCGTTTGCGATAGGGCAGGCTCAGGACCAGCAGGTCGGCCGCCCGCTCGATGGCCTCGTCCACGAGGGCCGCACCGACCTCACGCGCCTGGAGCAACACCGGCTCGAGACGAACCTTCGAGTGCTCGGCGGTCGCCTCGGCGACATCCAGGATCTGCTGGGCGACCTCGGAGCGCCCCGCGATATCGGCATCGAGGGGTTGCGACCAGGCGACTTCCACGACATGCACGGCCGCGATCTCAGCCTTGATCGGTCGAGCCAGCTCGGCCACGATCTGGACGATCCGGGCGTCGCCTGCACTCCCGGCGAGCGCGATGACGGCGCGAGTGAACACTGGGGGATGGTTTTCGGACACCGGTCTGGCAGACCGCCTCGGCTGGTGCGGGACATCGGGCCCGCGGGATTCGGGCCCCGGGAGGGGCCGTCGCGGCGGTCACGATACCACCGCTTGTCGGGCGCAGCCGCACGTCCCTGGCGGGTAGGGGCTGCCAACGGCGCGGACTCAGGTGTCGGCACCGCCGCCGTCGTCCCGGCCGCCGCCGTCCCGGCCGGCGTCACGGCCGGCGTCACGGCCGGCGTCACGGCCGGCGTCACGGCCACCCGTTTCCCGGCCGTGCAGTTCGAATGCCTCCGGATCGTCGCGGCGATAGGGCACGTTCACCACGACCGTGTGCGGCCGGCCGAGGAGGAGCGTCCGCAGGCGCCGGGACGACTGGTTGTACAGGACGCGCTCCCACCAGCTCTTGGCCACGTACTCGGGGATCACGACGAACGTCACGGGTGATGGCCGGTCGGGCGGCCACGCTCGATCCAGGACGTCCAGGTAGGCGATGAGTGGGCCGGCCAGGGCGCGGTACGGCGACTCGATGACGACCAGCGGGACACCGGGAATCTGCCGCTCCCAGTCCGATCGGACGCCGGCCACTCGCTCCGGGTCGTCGAAGATGAAGACGGCACGGACATCGTCCGCGACCGTTCTTGCCACGTTGATCGCCTGGATGACCGCCCGGTTGATCCCCGCCACGGGCACCACCACCCGCTCCTCGCGAATCGGGGGCCCTGCCACGAAGTCCGGGCGAACGGCCAGTTCCGCGGTGCTCCGAGCGTACTGCCGGTGGATGAACAGCATCATCGCCACGAGGGTCGGGATGAGGATGACGACGAGCCAGGCGCCGTCGAGAAACTTCACGCTCGTGACGACGACGAGGACGACGAACGTCAGGACCGCGCCGACGGCGTTGATCGAGGCTCGCCAGACCCAACCCGCGGATCGCTCTGCCAGCCAGTGGCGGACCATGCCGCCCTGCGAGAGCGTGAAGACCACGAACACGCCCACCGAGTAGAGCGGGATCAGGGAATGCGTGTCGCCCTCGAACAGGGCGAGCAGGAGCGCCGCGATCGAGGCGAGAAGGACGATCCCCCACGAGAAGGCGAGTCGATCCCCCCGGAAGCTGAACTGGCGCGGCATGTAGCCGTCCTCGGCCAGGAGCGCGGCCAGGCGGGGGAAGGCATTGAAGCTGGTGTTCGCCGCCAGGAACAGGATCAGCGCGGTGGCGGACTGGAAGGCATAGAAGAGCGGTGAGCCGGCCCCGAAGATCACCGTCGCGATGAGGGCGACCACGGTCTGCCCACCCTCCTCGCTCGGCAGGATCCCGAAACCGTCCGCCACGACCGTCATCCCGAGAAACAGGATGCCGAGGAGGATGGCCATCGCAACCAGCGTGTTCGAGGCGTTCCTCGACTCGGGCGGCTTGAACGCCGGAACGCCGTTGGCGATGGCCTCCGTTCCCGTCAGGGCAACGGAACCGGAGGCAAAGGCCTTGAGGAGCAGGAAGAGCCCGATGTCGTGGGTGCCGAATTCCACCGCGTCGCGCTGGACCACGTCGACGGCCGTGCCCGTGACGATCCGGAAGACTCCCATCGCCACCATGAGCAGGGCGAGTCCGAGAAACAGGTACGTCGGGACGGCGAAGATGTTGCCCGACTCGCGGAGGCCGCGGAGGTTGGCCACGGTGATCAGGGCGATGGCGACCACCGCGATCTCGACCCGGATGTCGTAGAGGCCCGGAACGACCGAATAGGTCTGGGCAATGGCCGAGGCCGTCGAGACCGCAACCGTCATGACGTAGTCGATCAGGAGCGCCGCCGCGGCGACGAGCGAGGCCACCGCTCCGATGTTCTCCTTGGCCACGGCATAGGCGCCGCCGCCGTTGGGATAGGCCCGGCAGATCTGTCGATAGGAAAGCGCCACCACCGCCAGGAGGACGCTGATCCCGATGGCAATCGGGATCGAAACCAGGATGGCCCCCGATCCGGCGAGGACGAGGACGCGGAGGATTTCCTCCGTCGCGTAGGCGGACGAGGAAATCGCATCGGAGCTGAAGATCGCAAGGGCCTGCTTCTTTGGCAGTCGCTCGCCGGCCTCCTCCTCCAGGGCCAGCGGACGGCCGAACAGGTATCCACGCACCCGGGCAAGGAACCGTCCGCCGGGAGTCGTGGCACCGCTGGCAGCCGCCTTGGCGACCAGCTGACCCGGTCCCGTGTAGCGGAAGTACGGGGAATGTGGACGCTCCACCCGGACGCGCCGATCTGCGAGCTTGCGGCCGCGCATCGGCCGCCGGCCTCCGATCATCCTGCTCCCTGCTCGCGCCGCCGGGCGCCGTCGCCGTCGATCAGTGATCGCGGCGGTACGGGACGTCGGCGATGACGGTGTGTTCGCGACCCACGAGGGCGCCCTTGACACTTTTTGCCGTCTGGTTATACAGCAGCCGGTCCCACCAGTGCTTGGCGACGTACTCGGGGAGCACCACGATCGTCATGGGTGTCTCGCGATCGGGTGGCCACGACTCGGCGAGGACGTCGAGATAGGCCACGAATGGTTCAGCGATCGCCCGATAGGGCGACTCGACGATGACGAGGGGGACGCCGGGCAGTTGCCGCTCCCAGCGCCGCGCCATGGCCTCCGCCTCCTCGGGATCCACGGTCACGTAGACCGCGCGGACATCGGCGGCGATCGTCCTGGCGAAGGTCACCGCCTGCACGACCGCGCGATTGATCCCGTTCACCGGGACGACGGCTCGCTGCTCGCGATGCGGCCCGGCAAAGACGATGTCCTCGCGAACGTGCAATTCCTCCGCCTGCCCCTCGTATTGGCGGCGGATCGACAACATCAGGAGCACGAGACACGGGATGAGGAAGAGGACGATCAGCGAAGCGGGTGCCTTGGCCACCGCGACGACCACGGCCACGATCGCCGTCAGGACGCATCCGAAGGCATTGATCGCGAGCCGGCGCTGCCAGCCTGCCGGCCGTTCGCGCAGCCAGTGCCGGATCATGCCCGCCTGGCTGATCGTGAAGTCGATGAACACGCCGACGGCATACAGCGGGATCAGCAGATGCGTTTCGCCCTTGAAGAGGAAGATCAGGACGGATGCCACCAGGCCGAGGACGATGATCCCGTAGGAATAGGCCAGCCGATCGCCGCGGAGACCGAACTGGCGGGGCATGTGGGAATCGCCGGCGAGAATGGCCAGCAGGCGCGGGAACGCGTTGAAGCTCGTGTTCGCCGCAAGGAAGAGCAACAACGCGGTGAACGACTGGAAGAGGAAGAACGGGATGGTGCCGTCTCCGTAGACGCGCCGCGCGACCTGGCTGATCACGGTCTGCTTCGCCGGCTCCTCCAGGTGGGTGATCCCGAAGTTGACGGCCAGGAACGTGATTCCGATGAACAACACCCCGAGCAGCACGGCCATGAAACCGAGCGTGGTGGCCGCGTTCCTGGCTTCCGGCGGCTTGAACGCCGGCACCCCGGTGGCGATGGCCTCGGTTCCCGTCAACGCGACGGCTCCGGCCGCGAAGGCGCGAAGGAGCAGCAGGATCCCCACTTGCTCCGGAACCCGCCCTGCCTGCTCGGCAATCCCGGCCGAGAAGTCCGCGTGCTCGCCGCCGATCACGATCCGGAAGGTCCCGATCGCGATCATGAGGAGGGACGAACCCACGAACAGGTAGGTCGGGATGGCGAAGATGTTGCCGGCCTCTCGCAGTCCCCGGAGGTTGCCGATGGTGATCAGGGAGATGGCCGCGATCCCGATGATCACCCGCTCGTCGATGAGTTCGGGCAGGGCGGACGTGATCTGCTCAACGGCCGATGTCGTTGAAACGGCCACCGTCAGGATGTAGTCGATGAGCAGCGCCGAGGCGGCGACGAGTGAGGCGTTCCGGCCGAAGTTTCGCTTCGAAACGGAATAGGAGCCGCCGCCGGTCGGGTAGGCGATGCACACCTGGCGGTAGCTGATCGCCACCGCGACCAGCAGCACCACGATCAGAATGGAAACCTGCAGGCCGAACGCGAGTGCGGCCGCCCCGCCGAGGATCAGGACACGAAGGATCTCCTCGGTGGCATAGGCCGACGAGGAGATCGCGTCGGAGCTGAAGATGGCCAGGGCCTTCTTCTTGGACAGGCGCTCGCCGATCTCCTCGTCGGATGCGAGGGGACGGCCGAGGAGGACGCGTCGCGTCGCGGCCATGACCCGGCCGAACCCCGTCGTCGGGGTGCTGGCCGCCGCCTTGGCGGTCATCACGCCCTTTCCGCTCCAGCGGAAGTAGGCGGCGTGCGGCCGCTCGACACGGATGCGCCGATCGCCGAGCTTCCTGCCGCGAAGAGGCTGTCTTCCGCCGATCATCTCGTGGGCCGGTCAGGAACCGACGCTCAGCCGCGTCACCAGGTTCGGCGGCAGACCGGCCGCCTGCATCGCCTGCTGCACGACGCCGATGTCATAGCTCGTGCGGTGCCAGGAGATCGTGTCCTCCTCCGTGTCCAGGATCATGTAGGACGCCCGTGGGTCGCCGTCCCGGGGCTGGCCGACACTCCCCGGGTTCACCAGGGCGCGTCGCCCCCGAAGACCGAGGACCGACCCATCGCCCGGGCTGACAACCTCGATCGAGCCGTCCTCCTCGATCCAGGCCATCGGCAGATGCGTGTGGCCGTGAAGCCCGATCCGCGCCCCGAGGGCCTGGAGGTTGGCACGGGCGACCGGTACGGACGTGATGTACTCCCACATCGGATCGCGTGGGCTGCCGTGGACGAGTGTGCAATCCCCGACGCTCAGGGTCTCCGGCAGCGCCGCGAGCCAGGTTCGCGTCGCGGCGGTGATGGTGGAGCGCGTCCATTCCATCGCCCGCCGCGCATCGGGGTTGAACCAGTTGATTTCCTCGCCGCCGAGCGCCGCTGCGTCGTGGTTGCCCTGGACACCGGACGCCCCAAGCTGCTCCAGTCGCCGCACGACGAGATCTGGATCCGGGCCGTAGCCGACCACGTCGCCGAGATGCCAGATGCCGTCAACCGAGCCGGCCGCTCGCACGGCCGCGTCCAGGGCGGGCAGGTTCGAATGGATGTCTGAAAGAACGGCGAATCGCATGGCCTGCCAGCGTAGCAGGGGCGTTCGTCACCATGGCCGTCGCTTCCGTGCCGCGGGATCGCGCGGGAACCCACCCGGCGTTGCCGCCAGCTTCTCGACGACCACCACACCGTGGCCCACCAGCCGTCCGGCCTGGGCGACGATCGCCGAATGGGGGTGCCAGCGGGGAACCGAACCGCCGAGGGCACGTGCTGCGCGGCCGGCTGCGGCCAGCTCAGCGGCGAGATCACCGCGCTTCCACGCGATCAGGCGCCCCCCTTCGGCCAGCAGCGGCAGGCCGAGCTCGACAAGGTCGGCCAGGGTCCCCACGGCTCTTGCCGTGACGACATCCCACTGTCCGGGCGCCAGGGCTTCCGCTCGGGCGGTCTGGACGGTCACCCGATCCGAGAGTCCCGTCGCGCCGGCGACCGCCTGAAGGAAGCTCGCCTTCTTGCCGACCGATTCGACGAGCATGACGCGCATCCCGGCGAGTGCCGCCGCCAGGGGGAGCCCCGGGAAGCCGGCGCCCGATCCAAGATCGACGAGCCTGTCGTGACGGCCCTCCCGAAGGACGGGAATCGCGGCCAGGCTGTCGGCAACGTGCAGCCGCGCCATGCCTTCAGGATCGTCGATCGCGGTCAGGTTGATGGCCACGTTCCAGGCGGTCAGGAGCCGGAGGTGATCATCGATCGCGACGCGTGCCGCGGGGTCGAGATGGACGTCGGCGGCGGCGAGGGCTGCCAGGGCCGGCCGCAGCGCGGCGTGATAGGCCGACGGCAGATCTGGGAGCCCGTCGACGCGCGTCGGGAGCGGATCTCGATGGTCGTTCAGGCCTGCGTCCCCCGATCGGGATGTTCAGCCACCACGAGAGCCGCCCCCGGCGACGACGTTCGTTGCGCAGCCGTGGCGCCGGTCTCTCGCCCTGCGCTCGGTTTCATGGCCGGGTTTCCCCGTGCCCCTCGTGCAGTGCGCCCCCCGAAGCCACATCGGTGCGGATGCCGGACGCTACGAGCCAGGGCCGCCGGCGTCAACCGGGTTATCCACGCCTGCGTGCGGATTCAACGCGTGCCCGGTGGATAACTCGCCCGGGCCGCCGGCCTGGCTCAGGCGCTCAGGGTCGCGGCGGCCGCGCTCCGGGTTGTGGCGGCCGCGCTCAGGGTTGCGGCGGCCGCGGTCAGGCCTTGCCGCCGCGCACCGGCCGGCCCAGCGTCCGGCGCACGACATCGACGACCTCTTCCACGTAGCGATCGGCGTCACCATGCTCGGCCGCGGTTCGGACGCAGCCCTGGACGTGGTCCTCGAGGACCAGGATCGCGAGCGAGTCGACGGCAGCCCGCAGGGCCGAGGTCTGCTGGAGGATGTCGACGCAATATTCCTCGCGCTCGATCATCCGGGCGATACCGCGGACCTGGCCCTCGATCCGTGCGAGTCGACGGACGAGCTGCGCCTTGTCCCTGGAATAGCTGTGGCGGAACGTATCGCCGCCTGACGCGTGGCCGCCTGCCGCGTGGCCGCCTCCCGCGTGGCCGCCTGTGGGTTCCTGGGTCGTGGACATGGGTCTCGGTCAACTCCGTGGGGCCCCGGGGGACGCGGTGGTCCGGTACTTCCGCATGATACCCCCTGGGGGTATCGGGGGCAAGGCCGTACAGGTCCCGCCGCCGTTCGGGCCCGTCCGCTACACTCCACGTGGATGGATCCCCGCGACCACCTGCGCGCGCTTCCCGACGGTCTGGCCTGCACCGTCTGCGACGAGTCCGTCCCCGGCGATCGGATCCGGCTCCTGGCACGCCGGGAGAACCTCACCTTCATCCAGGTCGCGTGCGTTCGCTGCGGCAGCACCACGCTCGAGTTCCTGGCCGACACGCCGCCCGCAGCGGTGGCAATCCCAGACCCGCCTGCGATCACGGCCGACGACGTTCTCGACGTGCACGAATACCTTGCCTCCTGGCAGGGCGATCTCGGGACGCTGTTCGCGCCCGGCGGGGCCCCGCCGTCGATGGATGGCGGCAGGCGCGGATGACGGCAGCTGCGTCCCCACGGGCAGTCGGAACACCGGCTGTGCCGGGCACCCTGGCGGTTCCCGCGGCACGGGACGCGTCCGGCCGTGCGTGGCCGGTCTTCGCCCACGCCAGCGAGGCCGAGATGGCCCGAATCCTCGACTTCTATGCCGTGCGCTGGGAGTACGAGCCGAAGACGTTCCCCATCCTCTGGAACCTCGAGGGTGCCGTCGTCGAGAGCTTTTCGCCGGACTTCTACCTTCCGGAGCTGGATCTGTATCTCGAGATGACGACGCTGAAGCAGCGCCTGGTCAGGAAGAAGAATCGCAAGCTGCGCCGTCTCCGGGAGCTCTACCCGGCCATTCGCATCAAGTTGTTCTATGCGCGTGACTTCCGGGCCATGATGCTCAAGTACGGTCGCCTGGCGCTGGCCGACTCGCTGTCCGGCACGCTCGGCCAGATCTCGCCCGATCGAAGCCCCAAGGCCCTCGGTGGCGTTCTTGCCGAGGTCCTCGTTGCTCCGGACACGCTGCCGAGCCTGTCCGGCCAGCGGCGGCGGCGGGTCCGACGAGCGACTTCGCCGCATCCCGATATGCTCGCGGCCGCGCACGGCGCACGGACTGGCGGAGGCAGGCACCGATTCGACCCGGCCGGAGGCCCGGCCGTCAACGAGGAGGAACGCGGCGACCGATGACCACCCCCCACGATCTCATGGCCGACATCGGCGATATCCTGCTCGACGAACGGCAGATCCAGGCCCGGATCGTTGAGCTGGGTGCGCAGATCAGCGCCGACTACGCAGGGCGCCGGCTGACGCTGGTGAGCGTGCTCAAGGGATCGCTCCCGTTCATGGCCGATCTGATGCGCGCGATATCGCTGCCGGTCCGGATCGACCTCATGGAGGTCAGTTCGTACGGCGGGGCCACCACCGAGTCGTCCGGGCTGGTCCGGATCCTGAAGGACCTCTCGACGACGATCGAGGGCGAGGAAGTCCTCATCTGCGAGGACATCATCGACACGGGCCTGACCCTCAACTACCTCGTCCGCTACCTCGGGGGCAAGAAGCCCGCGTCGCTGCGCATCTGCACGCTCCTGGACAAGCCCGCCCGCCGGCTCGTGGAGATCCCGGTGGACTACACCGGCTTCACCATTCCGGATCAGTTCGTCGTCGGCTACGGTCTCGATTACAACGAGCTCTACCGGAATCTCCGATTCGTCGGCGTACTCAGGCCCGAGGTCTACACGACACCCGAATGACTGCCCATCGACGCCCGGTCGGACGGTCGCGGATTCTTGCCGCGCTCGGCGCGGCCGTGGTCCTGGTCGGCTGCCTGCTTCGATGGTGGAGCGTGGGTGGGGCGAACGGGCTCCCCGAGATCGGCGGCAACGCGTTCGAGGGGATGGGGATCGTGGTCTTCGTCGTCGCCCTGGTGACCATCGCGATCGTCACGCTCCCGTATGCCACGGACCGCCCGGTGAGTGCCGACCGCTGGCCGGCCTATGCGTTGCTGGCCGTGGTTGGATGGCTGGCGTTCGTCATTCGCGTCGTGGACCTCGCCGCCATTGGAGCGCTCGCCTTTCCGGAGCCCGCCGCGGTCTTCACCAACGGCCCCGGCCTGTGGGTAACCGGCGTGGGACTGGCGATGCTGGCTCGTGCCGCCTATGACATCCATCAGGAACCGGGCATCCGCTGATCGCTGGGCGGTACGTCCGTCTCGCTTGCGCCATACGCCCGCACCTCGATGCCGAGCCAGCGAACCCAGGTGCCGTCCTGCGTCGCGATCCGGATGACATAGCGTCCGCTCGCCCACGACTCCGTCCAGCGACCGTCCGAACGCGGGATCCAGACTTCGCCGAGCGGTCCTGACGCCACCGTCGTGAGAAGCGTGACCTCGACCGGCGTCACGATCCCTCCTTCCAGCCGGAACAGGGCACTGCTCAGACCGACGGGTGCCTGTTTCGGGCCGCCGACCGGAGCGCACCAGCCGAGCGCCCGCACGCGTCGCGCGGCGACCAGCATGAAGTTGATCGAAGGGTCGCGCGGACCTGCTGCCACATCGACCTCGGTGGCTCGCCACACCCGAGCGAGCCCGCCCGGCCAGGTCTCGACGGAAGCGATGCGCCAGCCGAGCGGCTCCGTGCAGGCCGGACGGATCGGCGCAGGCCCCGACGAGGCAACGCTTGAGGGCGAGGGAACGGCCAACGCGAGGCCGGGAACCTGGCGTGAGCTCGTGTCGCCGAAACGCAGGTCGCTCGCCGGCCAGACGAGGCTCCCGATGACCGCCGCCACGATGGCGGCTCCCACCGCCCCGGTCACTGCCATCGGCCGCCGGGAACGGACCGTTCGTACCGGCCGGACTGCGACGTCGAAACCGCGGGAGCTCATGCAGGGCCGACGCTACGGCGGTCCCGAACCGAGCCAGATCGTCGAGATCTCATGTCGTCCGTACGAAACCATGACCTCCCCCTCGCGCGCCCTGGCCCAGGTGGGCCCGACCCGTGGCTTCGGGGTGGACCCTGCCATCGGTCTCCGGCCGGCCGGTGGTGCCGGGGCACAGGGGACGATCGTGACGACAGGCGCAATCGCGAGGCTCGTCCCCCGGATGCGGCGTCCCGATCGGCTAGTCCTCGCCGAGGTACGCCTTTCGGACCATCTCGTTGGTGATCAGCTCGTTGGCCACACCGGCCAGGACCACCTCGCCGGTCTGGAGCACATAGCCCCGGTCGGCGATGGTGAGGGCCTGGAGGGCGTTCTGTTCGACCAGCAGGATCGAGGTGCCCTGCTTGTTGATGTCCTTGATGGTCTCGAACACCTGCTGGACGAGGATCGGCGAAAGGCCGAGCGACGGCTCGTCCAGCAGCAGGACCCGTGGCCGGGACATGAGCGCCCGGCCGATGGCCAGCATCTGCTGTTCCCCACCGGACAGGGTGCCGCCGAGCTGGCCGGTTCGTTCGCGGAGGCGTGGGAACAGGTCCATGACGCGATCCATGTCCGGCGCGATATCCGCCTGGGGACGGGTGAACGCGCCCATCTTGAGGTTCTCGAGCACCGTCAGGCGCGAGAAGATCCGGCGACCTTCCGGTGCCTGCCCGATCCCCATCTGGACGAGCGTGTGTGCCGCGACCTTCGAGATGTCCTGGCCCTCGAATCGGACGTGACCCTGGCGAGGATGGAGGAGGCCGCTGATCGTCTTGAGCGTGGTCGTCTTGCCCGCGCCGTTCGCGCCGATGAGCGTCACGATCTCGCCCTTGCCGACCTCGATCGAGATCCCGCGCAGGGCGTGGATCTGGCCGTAATAGGTGTGGATCTGATCGACGACGAGGAGCGCCTCGTCGGCCGCTCCGTTTGTGGCGTCGGCTGCTGACACGGATGCGCTCATGCTGCCGGAGCTCCCAGGTATGCTTCGATGACCTTCGGGTCGCGGCGCACCTCGTCGGGGGTGCCCTCCGCGATTCGCTCGCCGTGATCGAGCACGGTGACGCGATCGCTGATACCCATGACGACCTTCATGTCGTGCTCGATCAGCAGGACCGTGAGGCCGAGTTCGGAGCGCAGGCGCCCGATCAGCCTGGTCAGGTCCGCCGTCTCGCGGGGGTTCATGCCGGCGGTCGGTTCATCCAGGAGGAGCAGCGACGGGTTGGAGCCGAGGGCGCGTCCGATCTCCAGCCGACGCTGATCTCCGTACGGCAGGTTCTTGGCCAGTTCGTCGCCACGGCCGCGCAGGCCCACCAGGGTCAGGAGCTCGTTGGCCCGGACCCGCGCGGAAACCTCCTCGGCGCGGTTCCGAGGTGTCGAGAACAGCGCGTCAACCCAGCTCGCCTTGAGGCGGGTATGCATGCCGACGAGGATGTTGTCCATCGCGGTCATGTTCTGGAAGAGGCGGATGTTCTGGAACGTGCGGCCCAGCCCGAACACCACCATGTCGTTCGGCCGGGCGCTCCGGAACACGCCGATCCGGGTCAGGAACCCGACATACCAGAGCGGCCTGGAAGCACTGACCACCAGGACGACCAGCAGGCTGATGACGGTCACGAGGATCCCGATCCAGACCTCCGCCTCGGGGGCGCCGCTGTTGCCGATCAGCGCCGTGATGAATCCGAGGACGAGGGCCGGCAGTAGCCACAGGACCGGCTCCAGCCATGCGCGACGCGCGTGGGCGATGACCTGCCTTCCGCGGAACTCGATGTTGCCCTCGGTCGGGTCGTAGATCCCGGCGATGATGTTGAAGAAGGTTGTCTTGCCCGCCCCGTTCGGGCCGATGAGGCTGACGATGGAACCCTCGGGGATCGTGAATTCCACGTCGTTCACCGCGACGAGGCCGCCGAAGCGCTTGGTGATCCCGTTGGCGCGCAGGATGTCGGTCATCGGGTGCCCTCTCCACGGCTCTCACCGAACAGTTCCTCGGCGCCGGGCGTTTCGCCCAGGGCGCCGAGCGTTCCGGGATCCTCAGGCTCGTCGACGATCTCGTGAAGCTCCCGCCGTCGAGTCTGGCTCGGGAAGAGCCCTTCCGGCCGGTAGAGCATCATCAGCACGAGGGCGATGCCGTACAGGAGGAACTGGTACTCGAGGAAGTTGATATGACTCAGGTCGACGTTGACCGGCCCAAGGCTGAACGCCGGGATGTTGAGCAGCTCGACGACCGTGTTGATCTGCTTCAGCAGGACGACCTGGATCATGAAGACGATGAAGGCACCGGCCGCCACGCCCCAGATGTTGCCCATCCCTCCGAGGATCACCATGGCCAGGACCGTGAAGGAGACCGTGAACAGGAACTGGTCCGGCGAAACGATGGTGAGCTTGGAGGCATTGAAGACCCCCGCGAACCCGGACGTCGTGGCACCCAGGGCGAAGGCGAGGAGCTTGGTCGTGACGGTGTTGATCCCGTTGGCCGCCGCCGCCAGTTCATCCTCACGGATCGCGACCCAGGCGCGCCCGATTCTCGAATCCTGAAGGCGGTACAGGAGAATCATCGCGATGGTGACGATGACGAGCATCAGACCCAGGTAAGCGAACGGGGTGATTGCGCCGAAGGTTCCCAGGAACGGGAGCGGCTCGGGCCGATAGATCCCGCCGATGCCGTTGGTGCCCTCGGTCCACTTGTCGAGATTCAGGAAGACGATCGGCACGATTTCACCGAACCCGAGGGTCATGATCGCGAGGTAGTCACCTCGCAGCCGGAGCGTTGGGGCGCCGAGGGCAATACCGAAGACGGCCGCGACCGCGGCGCCCACCACGAGCATCGGCAGGAACGGCAGGTCGAGGCCCGAGAACGGCGAGTTGCTGAAGGCGTAGGTGTAGGCGCCGATCGCGAAGAAGGCCGCGTAGCCGAGGTCGAGCAGGCCGGCCAGCCCGACGACCACGTTCAGGCCCATGGCGAGGAGCATGAACACGCCGGCATTGGCGAAGGCGTCGTACCAGGCGGTCTTGCCCTGGAGGATGTTCAGGGGTGGAATCTGGGGAAGGATCACCGCGAGGATCGAGATGATGATCATCCCGATGATGATCGAGCTGGATCGATGGGCCGCCGTGAAGCGGTGGAAGCGAAGCTTGAACGGCGCCGGAATGCGCGAGCTGATGACGGTCATGCCCGATCCCCCAGCTGCTGGCCGAGGATCCCCGTGGGCCGGAAGATGAGGACGAAGGTCAGGATCATGAAGACGAGGAATTCGGACCATCGCGAGTAGCCGAGGGACGAAGCGAAGTTCTCGATGAACCCGATGATGAACCCGCCGAGCGCCGCACCCGAGATATTCCCGATGCCGCCGAGCACGGCGGAGGTGAAGGCCTTGAGTCCGGAGTTGAACCCGAGGTCCTGACGGACGAACCCGAAGCGGAGGCCCCAGACGACCCCGGCCGCGCCGGCGAGCATGCCGCCGAGCACGAAGGTCAGCGCGATCGTCTGGTTGAGGTCCACGCCCATCAACTGGGCGGCCTGCTGGTCCTGGGCCGTAGCGCGCATGGCCCGTCCGAGGCGCGTCCGGGTGACATAGAACTGGAGCGCCAGCATCAGGACGAGGGCCAGGACGAAGATGAAGATCGAAAGCAGGGAGACCGTGGCCCCGCCGAGCGGGATCTGCCAGTCGAGCGGGAAGATCTGGGGAGCACTGCGGTCGCCGGACCCGGCGATCACGAGGGCGAGATTCTGCAGGATGAACGACACGCCGATGGCCGTGATCAGGGGGGCCAGACGCGGTGCGTGGCGAAGCGGTCGATAGACCAGCCGCTCGATCGTCGCGTTCAGGAGCCCGGTGAGGGGCATCACGAAGATGAGGGCCACCGCCAGGAGCAGGATGAGGAACGGGATGTTGGTGACCGCGCCGGACTGTCCGAAGATGCCGCCGGTCAGGACGACCGAGAGGAAGGCGCCCACCATGAACACGTCGCCGTGGGCGAAGTTGATCAGCTCGATGATCCCGTAGACCATCGTGTAGCCCAGCGCGATCAGGGCGTAGATCGCGCCGATCGACAGGGCGTTGACGGTCTGCTGGATGGCGATCGACAGGGCGTTGTCCGAGGTGAGCCCGGATACCAGCTGGATGGCTTGCCAGAGCACGAGCGTGTAGATCGCGACGGCCGCGAGCGCGATTCCCGTGATCCGCAATGCGCGCGAGGCAAGGCTGGGGGGGCTGCCCACGGTGACGGTCGTGGTCACGAGGTGGTCCTCTGAGGGCTTTGGGGACGACCAGGTTGGAGATGTCGCAGGGCCGGGGACCTCGCGATCCCCGGCCCTGCCGCTATGACTGGGTTACTTGTAGTCGACCTGGGTCAGGAACGACCAGTCGGCATCCTTCACCGCGTAGATGGACACGATGCGCTGGCTCGTGTCGCCGCCGGCGTCGAAGGAGATGTCGCCAAGGATTGTCTTGTAGGTCCGATCCGTGGCCGTGCCCGCTGCGCGGACCGCCTCACGGAGCGCCGCGTTGTCGGCCGGGTTGCCGGCGGCAGCCCGGGTGAGTGCGTCGAGGACAACCTGGGTGCAGGCGTAGCCCATGCCGGCGTAGCCGGTGGCTGCGATGCCGTACTCCTTGAGGTACTTGGCGTCGAAGTCCGCCTTGCCGGGGAAGTCGCCGATGCCAGCAAGGGTGCTGTAGGCGTTCTTGGCTGCGTCGCCGGCCAGGTTCAGGAACGAGTCCTTCGTGGCGCCGCTGCCGTCGTTGATCCCGTCAGGCCCGACATACGGGATGTCGCCGAGGCCGACCTGCTGCGCCGCGAGCAGGATGCGCGCGCCGCCGGTGGCAGTGACGCCGCCGAAGTAGATCGACTCGGGGTTGAGGCCCTTGGCGGCCGTCATGATCGAGACGTAGTCCTGCGTGGTCTTGGGGGCCGCGTCGTGCTTGACGACGGTGCCGCCTCGCTGCTTGAAGTCAGCTTCGAACGCATCGGCAACGCCCTTCCCGAAGGTCTCGGTGTCGTCGATGATGTAGACCGACTTCTTGCCCAGAACGTCGTAGATGTACTGCGAGGCCGCGGGGCCCTGGACATCGTCCGTCGTCGTGACGCGGATGTAGTTGTTGGCCTTGGTGCGAAGCTGCTTGGCCGGATCGCCCTTGGTGAGGTCCGGGTTCGTGTTCGCCGGCGAGCACTGCAGGACGCCGGCCTCGTTGGTGATCGGGATCATGGCCTTGCCGACGCTCGAGTTGAGCGGTCCGACCACGCCGATGATCGTGTCGTCGCCGGCGATCTTGGTCGCGTTGGCGGCGCCGGTCTGCGGGTCGTGAGCGCCGTTGATCGCGTCATCGAAGATCGCCGACTGCGGGAGTTCGACGGTGTAGCCGCCGGCCTTGCCGCCGGCGTCCTTGATCGCGAGCTTGACGCCGTTGATGATCGGCTGCGACGCAGCCAGCTCGGAACCCTGGAGCGGCAGATCGATCGCGATCTTGACGGTGCCCTTGGCTGCGTTCCCGCCGCCACAGGCCGAAAGGGCGATGACCGCAATACCTGCGATCGCCCCTACCTTCGTGAGCTTCATGCATTCTCCTCCTCGAATGGGATCGTCCGGCATCTTCCGAAACGACCACCTGGTCGGCCGACCCACGTTCCGGACCCGACAGCAGGTCTCGCGCCCGGGTCGCGCCCGTCCCGTGTCACGTCCGAGACGGCACCCGCGAGGGTGGAGGCTTGACGCTGGACTGGTGCGCGAAGGCGGGAGCTTGACCTGTTCGGGCGGCGCGCAGGTTGCCGCCGAAGCGATGTCGTATGATAGGGCTCGGCGCACCGATTGCAACACCGGTTGCCGCGATCCGGACGATTCCGCGAGCGAACCCCGCTCGCGCCTCCTGCGATCCGTGGCACCAGTCGACCCCGGTCGACCCGGTCGGGTGGTTGGCATCGAGGCGGCGCCATCCGAAATCGAGGTACCAGCGACGGCGTGGAATACACGGTCCGAGCAGCCCGTATCACCGACATCGACCGGTTCGTCGCGCTCAGCGGGGACCAGATCGTTGGCCGTGGCTCCGGTACTGCCCTGGACGCTGCGGACATGCTCCGCCAGCTGGTCTACCTCCCCCATGCGAGCATCCTCATCGCGGAGCGACTTCGGGAGTTTGCGGGCGGCGCGGTTCTCGCGATCCGTCCCTCCGTTCGAGCCGGCGGGTACGTCGGCACGATCGATCTCCTGGCCATCGCTCCCGGAGTCGATGCCGACGCGGTGACGGGGGTCCTCCTCGCGGAGGCCCTCCGGTCGGCCGCAAACAAGGGTTGTGCGTCCATCGAGGCGGCACGACCGGACGATCCCACCGAGCGGGCCCGGTGGGAGGAACGCGGTTTCATCGACCTCGGCCCGCAGATGGGACGCACGCTCGCGCCGGCCGGCGCGAGCGACCGACGATCCCGATGATCGTGACGCCCCACCCGGTACGCGGGTCGGCACGTCACCAGTACTAGGAGACCCAGTGGGCAAGAATGTCGCCGTCTTCGTTGACGTGGCGAACGTGTTTTATGCCGCCAAGGCGGCCGGTGTGGACATCGACTACGTCACGCTGCTGAAGTCGGTCACGGCCGGCCGTGATCTCGTTCGCGCGTACGCGTACACCGGCCTCGATCCGGACAACGAGAACCAGCGGAACTTCCATGACTTCCTGCGTCGAAGCGGCTACAAGGTCGTCAGCAAGGACATCCGCAAGTACGGCGACGGCAAGGTCAAGGCGAACCTGGACATCGAACTCGTAGTCGACATGATGAAGACGGCCCGGAACCTGGACATCGCGATCGTGGTGTCCGGCGACGGCGACTTCGCGCCGGCCATTCGCGCCGTCCAGGAGCAGGGCGTCCGGGTCGAGGTCCTGAGCTTCCGCGGCAACACGTCGTCGGATCTCATGGATGTCGCCGACCTGTTCACCGACATCGCCCAGATCGCGAAGGTCGAGAAGGGCTCGTCGCGATCCGGCCGTCGGGTCGCGAGCGACGACGAGGACCTGTCGATGACGGAAGTGCCGGACAAGCTGAGCGAAGGGACGGGGACCGGGCGCGGGCGCGGGCGCGGCCGCACGCGGACGCGGTCCGACGAGGCGGAGCCGATGGTTGCCGCTCGCCCGCGGAGCCGCTCCCGTGTCATCGTCGATGCCGGCGCCGTGGCGGCTGCCCCCTCCAGCGGTGCGGCGCTTGTGGCGCTGCCCGGCGAGAAGTTGTCGAAGGCGGCCGTACCGCCGCCCACTTCGATCGAGGCGGATGGGGACGTGGACGAATTCGTCGACGGGGAACCCGCCCCCGAGGGCGAGGAGGAGCCGCGTCGGCGGCGCCGTCGCCGGGGTGGCCGGGGCCGCGGTCGTGGGCGTGGCCATGAGGAGGGCGTGACGACGGACGAGGGTTCGCCTGCCCAGGCCGTGGCCGATTCGGACGCCGAACCAGGGGACGAGGACGCCGAGGAGCTGATCGCCCCGCCCCCGGCTCCGGCCAGGCGCGCCGCGCATGCCTTCGGGAGCGTGTGGGATTCCCAGATCGGGATGCCGTCACCTTCGGCAGGGTCCGGCCCGATCATCGACGATGAGGATCTGGACGAGCCGCCGATCCCCGAGTACCTGATCGCCGAACGGCGCCAGCGCGATGGTCGGGGTGGCGCCCCGGGTGGTCGCGGCGCTGGTCGTGGCGTGCGGAGCGGCTATGCCTCGGCTGTCGACCGCGAACGCTACGGCGGCGGCCGATCCGCACCGAGCGGAGGATCCGGGGGATCGTCCCGCTACGGACAACCTGCCCCGCGCGGCGGCAACCGGGAGCCCGACCGCTTCCGCGGCGACCGGCCGGCGGCCCGCCCCGTCGCGCGTGTCGGGAATGCCGATGAGCCGTGGAGCGAGGTGCCGCCGGAACTCGAGGCGATGCTTCGCGCGCAGCTCGGCAGCCGTCCGGCGCCGCGGCCCGCGGCCCGGGTCGCACCGGAAGGTGCCGAGGCAGCTGCTGCCGTGACGCCGGCAGCGGAGGCTCCAGCTCCGAAACGCCGATCCACGCGGAAGCCGGCCGTCGAAGCCGCGCCGACGGCCGCGCCCGAGGCCACGGCCCCGGCGGCGACAGGCGGGGAGGAGGCACCCAGGCGTCGGGCCACGCGCAAGCCGGTGACGGTCGCCGCGGCCGCTGCCGCCGAGGCGCCCGAGGCCGATGCGGCTCCGAAGCGCCGGACGACCCGCACGGCCACGGCGTCGGCCGAGCCGTCCGCGCCGGCGGAGAAGGCGGCGCCGAAGCGCCGAACCACCCGCAAGACGGCCGAGCCCGCCGACTGACCCCGGAGATGGACGGCCTGCGGACGCGGGGTCAACCCGTCGCCCTGGCCGCGATCCGGGCGATGCTCGGATCCGGCCTTCCGCACGCCGTCCTGCTTGCCGGGCCGGGCGGGGTCGGCAAGACGACCCTGGCCCTCGACATCGCCGCGGCGCTCCTGTGCCAGGACGCGTCCGGCGGCGAGCGGCCGTGTCGCGCCTGTCGCGGATGCCGGATGGTGGACCACGGCAATCATCCGGACCTGCACCGTCTGGCGCCGGGCGGATCCGGTGGGCTCATCTCGATCGGGGGTCGCGAGGAGCGCGGGGTTCGGGAGCTCGTTCGCGAGCTCGCCTACCTGCCCGTCGAGGGCGGTGCCCGGGTCGCCATCGTCGAGTCGGCCCATCGCATGACCGAGGATGCCCAATCGGCGTTTCTCAAGACGCTCGAGGAGCCACCGGCCCGCACGACGATCATCCTGTGCGCCGACGAGGAGGAGCGCCTCCTGTCGACCATCCGTTCCCGCGTCGCACGTGTTCGACTCGGTCCCATGGGTCCGCGGGACGTGGAGGCCGTTCTCGCCGAGCAGGGCGTCGCCGACGCACCAACGGCGGCGCGCCTCGCCCGGATCACCGATGGGCGCCCGGGCCACGCCATCGCGCTGGCCCGCGCACCGCAGGCGGTCGTCATCCGCGGCGAGATCGCCAGGACGCTCCTCGATCTCCTCGGCCTCGGCGTGACGGCGCGCCTGCTCGGCACGCGGGACCTGGCGGCCCGGGCCGCCGAGCTCATCCGCGCGCTCGAGGCCGGTGCCCAGGAGGCGACGACCGCAGCATCGTCAACACGCGCTTCCCGGGGGCGGAGCCGTTCGCCAGGGGCCGCCCAGCTCGTCGCGAACGCGACGGGAACCTCGCACGGCCCAGCTGTCGGGGATGAATCCGCGGCCGAAGCGGACGCCGCCGTCGAGGAGCGCTCCGTTCGGGTGCCCGCAGCCGAGCGGCGGCGTGCCGCGCTCGCTCTCCTCGACATCTGGCGGGCCGTTGCCCGCGATCTGGGTCTCGTGGTGGTGGGAGACGCGCGCGCCGTCCGCGATGCCGACCTGCTGGACGACCTGACCGGTCCGGCCGCGTGCTTCGACTCGGCGTCGCTCGGGTCGGCGCTGCGGCGGCTCGATGTTGCGGCAGAGCGCCTCGAGGGCAACGTGAGTCCGGAGCTCGTGCTCGACGTTCTCGCCCTGCGCTGGACGCCTCCCCGCGCCGCCTGATGGACGTCCGCCTCGAGGTCACGGTCCGTGGCGTCGTGCAGGGCGTCGGTTTCCGGTATTTCGTCGTTCAGCTCGTCAGGGGAACAGGCATCACCGGCTGGGTCGCGAATGGGGGACGTGGTGAAGTCCGCTGCGTCACGGAAGGCGATCGAGCGAGCCTCGAGCGCTTCCTTCTCGACCTGGAGCGTGGCCCGGCCGGCGCGATCGTCGATCAGGTCAAGGCAGTCTGGATGCCGGCCACGGGGGCGTTCAGCGAGTTCTCCATTCGCTCGGGGGCGCATCCGGGCGATTGATCGCCTCTGGATCGCCGGCCTCGATCGGTCGCCCGCCCGGGCCCCCTCCTGTGGCAGCCCGCGGTCAAGGCAGCCCGCGGTCACGGCAGCCCGGTGAGGAGGCCTCCATCGATCGTCGTGAACGTGCCCGTCTGATAGGACGCCCGGGCCGAACAGAGATACGCGACGTAGCTCGCAAATTCTGCGGGGTCGCCATAGCGGCCGGCCGGAATCGCAGCGACATGCCCGGCCCGGACCGACTCGACGGTGCGCCCGGTGCGCTCCGCGGCGGCACGATCCAGCTGCTCGATCCGAACAGTGGCGTGGCGTCCCGGAAACGCGCCGTTGACCGTGACCCCATCAGCTGCCACGGCCCGCGACGTCGTCTTCAGCCACGCCATGAGGGCGCTCCGTCCGGCATTCGAGTAGGCGAGCTCGTCCACCGGCTGTCGAACGGCATAGGAACCGACGGCCACGATCCGGCCCCAGCCGCGCGCACGCATGCCCGGCAGCAGGCGCGTCGCGAGCTCGATGGGCGTCATGGCGAGGACCTGGAAGGCGCGGGCCCAGCCGGCGGAGTCCGTGGCGGTGGGATCCACGGGCGGTGGACCTCCCGCGTTCAACACGACGATGTCGACGCCTCCCATCGACTCGAGTACCGCGCCCGCGATCTGTCCGGCCGCCGTCGGATCCTCGAAATCCGCGGCCACGATCCCGACCGGTACGCCGTGACGGGCGGCCAGGGTGACCGCCACGTCGTGGAGCACCTCCGCTCGACGGGCGCTCAGGATGAGTTCACAGCCCTCTTCGGCCAGGGCGTCCGCGATGGCCAGGCCCAGCCCGCTGGTTGCGCCGCCGACAAGAGCCCTCCGTCCTCGAATGCCCAGATCCACTCGCTCAATCCTCCCCTTCGCGTTGCCGATCCGAGACTAGCCTACCGCCCGAATGCCGAGGCGCACCGGGACCGTCGGGCTATTCCCGCAGGACACTCCCGGGCCGATCATTCGTGATGTGGAAGCCGCGTCGATCGCCGAGACGTTGCCCGAGCTCTATCGGGCCGTGCTCGCGCGCGTCGCGACCCTCGAGTTCACGGGTCACCGCCACGAAGCGCTCCTGATCCGCCGCGCCGCGGTTGCCGCCTACTCCAGGGCGTGGAACGAGCGAGCCGAGCAGCGTTTGACCGCCCTCCAGGTCCGAGCGGAGCGCGTTCTCGACGGCGTGGACCGGCCTCGAGCCTCGCTGGCGCCGGGGATGTCGCCCCGCATCGCGCCACGCTGGTCGCGATCCGCCTGAAATCGCGCTCGTCGCGGCCCGCCTGATGCCCGGCCCGGACCCGGGTACGCTATCGCCGTGAGCCCGATTCCGGCGCAGATCGAGCGCGTCGCCGCCGCGCTGGCAAGCCTCGTCGCAACCGCTGATTCGATCGACGACGAGTGGACCTACATCCACGACATGGAAACGGTCTGGGCCGCGCGACTTCGTGCGGTCGCGGCCGGCCGCCCCGCCGAGCCGCCGCCAGGATTCGAGGCCGCCATCGATGGCCTGATCGCCGAAGTCGCGCAGATCGCCGATCCGCACCGCGCCATCGACTGGCTGTCCACGCTCCCCCAGGCAGTGCTCGTGGCCCTCGGGGAGGAGGCCTGGTGAGGTTCCAGGATGCGTCGAAGGACGCGAGGGCCATCGTCTATGCGGGCATCCAGGCCGATCCGCTGGTGGCGCGCATTGCCGATCTGCTCGCGGATGCCACATCGGCGGAGCGCGTCCTCGCGCGGGCCGTGATGAACGGCCAGGGCGAGGATCCAGACGCCTGGCGGATCATGTTTCCGACGCTCTTCGGAGCGGCGGCAGCGCCGATCGGGTCGCTGGAACGCACCCGCTCCGAGGCCCTGCTCAGCGCATCGCTCGAGGTCGCCGGGCGTGGCGAGCAGGTCCGGAGCCAGTTCCGGGGCGCGATCGTGGAGGCCCTCACGGAGCGGCTGCTCGCCCGTCGCGTGCCGGCCGGCAGCATTCGGCGGGAGCGGCGGATCCTGTTCGACGGCGTGCCCGCGGAGATCCATCCCTATGACGTGACGGTGGAGCCGCCCGGCGCGGCCGAGGCCTACGACTGCAAGTGGGGCGCGCGCGGCATCTCCGCGGACGTCCTGCACCAGCTCGACGACGCGCGCGCCCACGCTGCCGACGAGGGGGAGCGCCTGCTGCCCGTCCTTGTCGTCTTCGATGCCCGGCGATCCTGCGAGGTCCGGCTCGCCCGCCACACGGCACCCCGGACCGGCACGAGACTGGTCTCGATCGAGACGCTTGATCGGCTGGCCGGTCGCCGCGCGCCGGACGCCGCGTGACGGCCGGACGGAGCGGCAGGTGACGGCCGCGCCGCGCCGCTCCGAAGGCCTGGTACCCGGATTCGCATCGTCCGGGGCCACGGGCACGGCCGGTGAAGCCACGGCCGGCGATGCAGCGGGCGCCGACGCAGCGGGCGCCGACGCAGCAGTAACGGACCTCGACCCGGGCCTTGCCGGTCGCCAGGATCGACCCGTCGCCGGGATCGACAACGGGTACGTCGCGGGGTACCGCGTCCGGTTCGATGAGGCTGGCGCGGATGGGCGAATTCGGACCGGCTCGCTGCTCCGCTACGCTCAGGACATCGCATGGCGTCACTCGGAGGAGCTTGGCTTCGATCGAGCGTGGTATACGCAGCAGGGGCGCTGGTGGGTCGTCCGGTCGGCTGGACTGGAGGTGCTTGCCCCGATCCCGATGGGCCAGATTCTCAGGCTGTCCACCGCGGTCATCGGGCATCGGAGGATCTGGGCCCGCCGCCAGGTTGCGTTCCGGCTTCCCGGCGGGACGCTGGTGGCCGAGGCGATGGTGGACTGGGTCCTCCTCGATGAGCGCGGCCGCATCCTCCGGATCCCGTCCGACTTCGGAACGGCATTTCCGAATCCGGAGCTCGGCGGCGAGATCCTGCGGGTGCCGCTCCCATCGCCGCCCGCCGATGTCGCGACGCTGGACCTTCGCGTCCGGCCCCAGGACCTCGACCCGATGGGTCATGTCAACAACGCCGTCTATGTCGACTGGATCGAGGAAGCGGTCGCCGCCCAGGACCCCGACGCGCTGTCATCCGTCCCGCGGCACGTCACGATCGAATATGCCGCCTCCGCCGAACCCGGGAACGTCCTGCTGGCCCGTTCCTGGCGAGACGGCGACGCCTGGTGGGTGCAGCTCGAGCGGAATGAAGACGGCACGACGCTGGTGAGGGCACGCCTTGCCTGACCGTTCCTGAGCGACGGGCCACGCCCGCAAGCCCGGTGGTCCTCGGGTCCCGCCCGCAAGCCCGGCGGCGCCTAGTCTCAGCATGGTCTCATCTGGCTTTAAGCCTCGGCGGACAGGCTCACGGCACTGAGCTCACCGTCGTCAAGAGGGTCCCCATGACATTGCGCTCCCCGCGGCTCGTCGCCTCACTCGCTCTCATTTCGGGCCTGGTGTTTGGTATCGCCGGCACGCTCGGCGTGCATGCCGCGACGCCGTCGCCCGCTGCGAACACCGGCAGCCCCGCCGCGCTCGATCGTGCCGCGCTCGAAGCGGCCCTCACCGAACGGGCCGTCACCCCGACCGGCGTGACGAAGCGCTTTGACCTGACCGTCGAGGAAGCCAACTGGGAGCTGCTCCCCGGCGTCACCACCCGGGCCGTGACCTTCAGTGGCACGGTGCCCGGACCGACCATCCGGGTCACCGAAGGCGACAGCGTGGAGATCGTCGTGAAGAACACGCTCGGCGAATCGACGTCGGTCCACTGGCACGGCCTTCACGTTCCGAACGACCAGGACGGCGTCGCAGGCGTGACGCAGCCGGCGATCGAGCCCGGTCAGACCTACACCTACCGGTTCACCGCCCCGCACGCCGGAACGTTCATGTACCACGCCCACGGTCCGAACAGCCGGGAGCAGATGGACCGCGGCCTGTACGCCCCGTTCATCATCGATCCGGCGGGCGGCGATCCCGTCCAGGCCGACGCCGAGTACACGCTGGCGATCGGCAACTGGATGATCGGCGCCGGGATGTCCGGCATGGACGCGATGAGCATGGGCTACGACTACTTCACGATCAACGGGAAGTCGTTCCCGGCAACCGAGCCGATCGAGGTCACCCAGGGCGAACTCGTCCGGCTTCGCTTCATCAATCCCAGTCAGACGACCCATCCGATGCACCTCCACGGCTCCGACATGGCCGTGTTCGCCAAGGACGGCGAACCACTCAACGAGCCGCAGCGGCTCAATACGCTGAACATCGCGCAGGGCGAGACCTACGACGTCGTGTTCCGGGCGGACAATCCCGGCACCTGGCTCCTCCACTGCCACGACCTGCATCACGCGTCGAACGCCGGCCAGGAACCGGGCGGCTTGATCGTGGCGATCACCGTGAAGCCAAAGGACGGGGCCGGGGCGCCGTCGCAGGGCACGGCGCCCGCCCCGGCCTCCCCGAGCGAGGCGCCGTCCCATACGATGGCACCGGAGATGACCCAGATGCCCGGCATGGGCGACATGCCCGGAATGACCCACTGACGGAGACTGGATCGCCATGAGCGAGCCGACACGCATCCTCGTCGTCGACGACGATCCAAAGATCCGGACCGTCGTGCGGCGCGGACTCGCCTACGAGGGGTACCGGGTGGTCGAGGCGGCCAGCGGTGAGGAGGGACTCGAGAAGGCCCGCGAACACCTCCCGGATCTGATCGTCCTCGACGTGATGATGCCCGGCATCGACGGCCTGGAGGTGACCCGGCGCCTTCGATCGGCGGGCGACGAGGTTGCGATTCTCATGCTCACGGCCCGTGACGAGGTGAAGGACCGGGTGGAGGGGCTGGAAACCGGCGCCGACGACTATCTCGTCAAGCCGTTCAGCTTCGAGGAGCTCCTGGCGCGCGTCCACGCCCTGCTTCGACGGCGGGCCGAGCCCGCGGGCGAGGTGCTCCGGTTCGCGGACCTCGAGCTCGATGTCGACGCACGGGAGGCCCGTCGAGCCGGCCGGACCATCGACCTCACGACCACGGAGTACAACCTGCTCCTGCTGTTCATGCGCCATCCTCGCAAGGTCCTCACCCGTGAGTTGATCATGGAGCACGTCTGGTCGTATGACTTCGAGGGCGAATCGAACGTTCTCGAGGTGTACGTGCGCTACCTGCGCTCCAAGCTCGAGATGGATGAGGAGGCGCGGCTCATCCACACCGTGCGCGGGGCAGGCTACGTGCTCAAGGAGTGATCAGCCTGCGGCGACCGCCGTCCATCCGGACCCGCCTGGCCTTCATCTACACGGGTCTCCTGGCCGTGGCCCTGATCGCGTTCGGGGCAGGTGTCTTCCTGGCACTCCGCTCCGAGCTGGAGCGGTCGTTCGACTCGGCCCTGCTGGCCAACGCCGAGCATGCCGCCGGGGCGTTCGCCCAGGACGTCGATGCGACCGGCGCGCTCCAGCCCTCCGAGCGGCTGGTTGATCAGTTCGCCTCATCCGGTGGGCGGGTGGTCGTGCTGGCGCCGAACAGCGCGTTGCTCGCGGATTCGGCGGGTGACGGCGTCGAGCCGCTGCCGCTGGCCGACCGGGACCTGGTGGCCGCCGACCGCCACCAGCACGCGGTGCGTGAGGTCGAGGTCGCGAACGACGTGGTCAGGATGACGGTGGAGCCCGTCATCGGGGCGGGAGGCGAGCTGCTGGGATACGTCGCCTGGGCAGATTCGACGGTCCCCCTCCGAGACCTGCTCCGTTCGGTGACCACGGCACTGTTTCTCGGGGGCGTGATCATCGTCGCTCTGGCGCTGGGTGGTGGACTTGCCCTTGCGCGCCGAGCCCTGGCGCCCATCGTCGACGTGACGGATACCGCCCGAGCGATCGCGCTTTCGGGAGACTTCGGAGCCCGCGTCGAGTCTGGTCGGCCCGGCGACGAGGTGGGCGAGCTGGCGATCGCGTTCAACGAAATGCTCGAAGCCCTGGAACAGAACCATCAGGCCCTCCAGCGATTCCTGGCCGATGCTTCCCACCAGCTCCGGACGCCGCTGACCACGATCCGGGCCAGCCTGGATCTGGCGAAGCGGGAGGACGTCCCGCAGGAGGAGCGCCGGGCGATTCTCTCCGACGCGCGCGAGGAGGCCGAACGGATGGCCAGGCTGATCGGCGATCTGCTCTCTCTCGCGAGGGCCGAATCCGGGGCGCGACTCGAGTTCGCGCCCGTCGAGCTGGATGCGCTGCTGGTCGAGTCGGTGCGACGTCAGGCGCAGGCCTCGCCCGACGTTCGGATGAGCGTCGCCGAGGTCGAGGCGGCCGGCGTCGACGGTGATGCCGACCGACTTCGCGAGCTGTTCGGCATCCTGCTCGACAACGCCGCCCGCTACACACCCGCCGGTGGAACGGTGACGGCCGGGATCCGGGCGATCGATGGGCGTGCGATGGTTCGCATCGAGGACACCGGGATCGGGCTGGCCGAGGCCGATCGCGAGCGTCTGTTCGAACGGTTGTATCGAGGAAGGCAGGCGCGCGAGATGCGTCCATCCGGCACCGGTCTGGGCCTGGCGATCGCGCGCTGGATCGTCGAATCCCATGCCGGCACGATCGAGCTTGCGGATCGGACCGGCGGCGGGACCGTCGCGACGGTCGGCCTCCCGCTTCGAGCCCCATGACCACCACTCGTGTCCTGGTGGTCGACGACGAGGCCCCGATCGTGGACCTGGTCCGCGGCTACCTCGAGGCGGACGGCATGGATGTCATCACGGCCTCGGACGGGCCGTCGGCCCTGGACCTGATCCGGGCACGGTCGCCCGACGTCGTCATCCTGGATGTCAATCTGCCCGGCCTCGATGGTTTCGAGGTCCTCCGCCAGGCCAGGACGTTCACCGACGCCTACGTCATGATGCTGACCGCGCGTTCCGAGGAGATCGACCGGATCGTCGGAATCTCGGTGGGAGCCGACGACTACCTGGTCAAGCCCTTTTCGCCGCGCGAGCTCGTCGTCCGCGTGAAGGCGCTTCTGCGCCGACCTCGCGTCGGTCGGGCAGCCGACGGCGCCGACCTGCTCGAGCGCGGAGAGCTACGCATCGACATGCCGAAGCGGACGGTCACCCTTCGCGGAGCCCCGGTCACCGTCACGACGGTCGAGTTCAACCTGCTCGCGACCCTGGCCGAGGACCCGGGCGTGGTGTTCAGCCGTCAGAAGCTCCTCGATCGCGTCTGGGGAATGGACTTCGTCGGCGACGACCACGTCGTGGACGTCCACCTCGGCAACCTCCGCCGCAAGCTCGGGGACGATGCCATCTCACCGACGTTCATCGAAACCGTACGCGGCGTCGGCTACCGTTTCCGCAGCCAGGAGGAGAGTCGATGAGCCCGCGCCGCCGAATCAGGACGCGCCTGCTCGTCTCGCACCTGCTGGTCGTGGTCGTCGGCAGCGCGACCCTGTTCCTTGCGGTCGGGCTGGTGGCACCGGAGGCGTTCAATGCCGCCATGGGACCGTCCATGGGCAACATGGGCGACATGATGGGCGACCTCATCCGGGTCGCCTTCCAGGATGCCATCCAGACGGCGCTCGTGGTTGCCGCCATCGTCGCCGCGGCTGGGGCGATCGTGGTGAGTTTTGCCCTCTCGACCCGTCTGTCACGCCCGATCGGACGCCTGGCGGCGGCCAGCCGTCGGATCGCCTCCGGCCGCTACGCCGAGCGCGTGCCGGTGGCCTCCGACGATGAGCTCGGAGAGCTCGCCGAGTCGTTCAACACGATGGCCGCCTCCCTGGAGGCGACGGAGCGGCGGCGCCTCGAGCTGGTGGGCGACGTGGCCCACGAGCTGCGAACGCCGCTGACCACCCTCGACGGCTACCTGGAAGGACTCGAGGACGGAATCATCCAGCCGAGCGATGCGACCTGGTCGCTGCTCCGCGGCGAGACGACCCGGCTGTCTCGGCTCGTGAACGATCTCCAGGAGCTGTGGCGGGCCGAGGCCAGGCAACTCGTCCTCAACCTCGAGCCCGTCGATCTCAAGGCGCTGGTCTCGGTCGCCATCGAGCGCTACGCCTCGTCTGCCAGGGAGCGAGGGATCGCGCTGCGCCTGGATGCGGATCCAGTCGTCCCGCCGGTGATGGCCGACCAGGATCGGTGCGTCCAGGTACTCGACAACCTGTTGAGCAACGCCATCCGGTACACCGCGGACGAGACCGAGGTGATCATCAACCTGCGCTCGGCCCGCGATGCCGTCGTGATGTCGGTCGCCGATCAGGGCCCGGGCCTCACGGAGGAACAGCGCGAGCGCGTGTTCGAGCGATTCTACCGGGCCGATCCTTCGCGTTCGCGCGCTCTCGGGGGCTCGGGCATCGGCCTGGCGATCGCCAAGGCCCTGGCGGAGCTCATGGGCGGACGCATCTGGGCGACGAGCGAGGGGCCCGGTCGCGGGTCCACCTTCTACCTGACCCTGCCGCGCGCCACGGGCTGACGCCCCGCCACGGGCTGACGCCCCGCCGCGGGCTGATGTCCCGCCGCACGAGCGCGTCAGCCGCCAGGAGCGGCTGGCGATCGGGTCGGACCGGACGACCTGCGGTGGCTGGACATCGCTTGCCGGATGGGTCCTGAGCTGCCCGGCGTTTCTTGACCTGAACTTGAGGTTTGCGGGCACGCCGGCTTGAACCCCGACCTTGACCATTCGACCTGTCGGAGCCGAGGAATGGCCCGACACAAGGAGGCAAGGACTGATGATGGGTGGCCTGGAATGGGGAATGGGGTTCGGCGGTTGGCTCTGGATGATCCTCGCGGTCGTCCTGGTGGTCGCTGTCGTGTGGGCCGTGGCTGCCGCGATCCCAGGCAGGGATCGCACGCCGATCGATGACGCCGCCCAGATCCTCAAGGCGCGCTTCGCGCGCGGTGAGATCAGCAAGGAAGAGTACGAGCAGGCGCGAAGCCTGCTCGGGATCCATTGAGTAGCCAAGTCAAGCCACGAAAGGAACGAACGATGGCAACGAAGCGCATCAACATTCTCGCCGGAACGATCCTCGGGGGAGCCCTGCTGCTCGGAACAGCCGGACTCGCCTTCGCCCAGGATCCGGGCACCGATCCTTCGCCCCGGACCGTGCCCGGGATGTCCGGCGGCATGATGTCCGGTGGCATGTCCGGCGGCATGTCCGGCGGCGCGATGTCGGGTGGCATGTCCGGCGGCATGTCCGGCGGCATGGGTGGACAAGGCATGGACGGCGCCCAGATGGCGGCGATGCATGCATCGATGGGCCAGGACGGCACCTGTGATCCGGCACTCATGCAGTCGATGCACCAGCAGAACAAGCCGACCCGCTGATGGTCTCCACCGAGACGCTGGGTCCCTCGGGGCCCGGCGTCTCTCTATCAGCCGGCTTTCACGCGGTGCTCAGATTCGTTTCAGCCGGCGCGAGGAAGGTTCTTCCATGCAACCACCTGTGCGAACGGCGCTCGGCGGTCTCGTCCTCGTCGCGACGGTTGCCGCCTGCGCCGGCACGACAAGCCCGTCTGCCGGCATCACCAACCCGTCCGCCGGCACGGCGAACCCGTCGGCCGGCCCCGTGGCTTCCGGATCAGCCGAACCGGCCGACCCGGCGACGCAGCGAGACGAGGGCGGTCAGGTGACGGTCGTCGCCACCTGGACTGGTCCCGCAGCGGGCGTCGTCTTCGACATCACCCTCGACACCCACTCGATCGACCTCGACCAGCTGGACCTTGCCGATGCCACCCTTCGCAACGACCGCGGCGAGACGCTGACGGCTCGCCCGTGGGCGGCACCGGCGGGTGGGCATCATCGCGAAGGGACCCTGACGTTTGACGGAAACGCAGAGAAGTTCCTCGCCGACGCCCGATGGATGGAGCTGGTGCTCGTCGGTGTCGGTGACGCGCCCGAGCGAACACTGCGCTGGGAGGTCGGCTCGTGACCGCCATGGCTCGATCCCTCCGGCCGACGCTTCCGATCTCGCCACGCTCGATCGCCGCCGGGGTCGTCGGCGCAGGGGTTCTCCTGGGCCTCTATCTCGGGATCGTCAGCCTGGCCCAGGGGGTCGAACACGCGCTGCAGCAACTTGCGACGGATGCCCTGTTCGTCGGCTTGATCACGGTCGGCTTCGGGACGCAGATCGCGCTGTTCGCCGAGCTTCGCGCCCTGGACCGCCGGCATCGAGCCGCCGCCGCGGTCACGGCCGCCGGCACGGGGACGAGCGCCGCGGCGATGCTCGCCTGCTGCGCCCACCACCTCGTCGAGCTGCTCCCGCTGGTCGGTCTCTCGGCGGCGGCGGTATTCCTCAACGCCTACAAGACACCGCTCCTGTTTGTCGGCATCGGCATGAACATCATCGGGATCGTCATCATCGCTCGCCAGCTCCAGCGTGCCCGCCGGGCCTGCGCCGTTGTCGAGCGAGCAGGCTCGGTCTGACGTGCGTTCGATCGGGTCAATCGGCTATGTGGAGGTCAGGCCATGATGGGCTCCTTCGGGGCATGGGACATGGGTTTCGGGAGCTGGCTGGGGGTGATCGGCGGACTCGTGTTCGTCATCGGCCTCATCGTGCTGGTCGTGTGGGCCGTGACGAACGCGGGGCGCCGCCCCGACGATTCGATCCGCCCAGCTGGAAAGACACCGCTCGACATCCTCCGTGAGCGCTACGCACGAGGCGAGATCACGGCCGATGAGTTCGAGCAGGCCAAGCGGATCCTGGGGTACTGATGCGAAATCAACGGCTCGGCTGGCTCGGCGCTGTGTTGCTGGGCGGCGGACTGGCATTCATGGTTGCCGGTGCAGCCCTGGGAGATCGAACCCGGGCCACCTGGAGTGTCGGCTCGATGATGGGCTCCGGCGGCATGGGGCCCGGGATGATGGGCGGCTACGGCGTCCCGGGGGCCTCGGCGTTGCCGTTGGGATCGCCCGGCCCGACTCCGTCGGCACAGGCCGGCGCGACCGAAGTGCGGATGGCCGGCTCCCGGTTCGCCCCGCTGGACATCACCGTTTCGGTCGGGGCGACGGTCACCTGGGTCAACGACGATTCGCTGCCGCACACCGCCACTGCGACGGATCGATCCTGGTCGTCGGGTAATCTCGCGCCAGGGGACCGGTACAGCCGTACGTTTGCTGTCGCCGGAACCTATCCGTATTTCTGCATCTACCACCCCTGGATGCAGGCCACCATCACCGTCACCCGGTGACACCACCGACCCTTGGAAGGAACGAGCAGATGACGACCACGGAACGCTATACCTTCGGGACGACCCGGGCTCAGCCCATCGCGGAGCTGAGGCCTCGGGTCGAGGCCGCGCTGAAGGCCGAAGGATTTGGGGTCCTCACGGAGATCGACGTGGCGGCCACGCTCAAGGCCAAGCTCGGCGTCGAGCGTCCGCCCTACCTGATCCTCGGGGCCTGCAACCCGACGCTCGCGCACGCGGCACTCGAGGCCGACCCCTCGATCGGGGCGCTCCTGCCGTGCAACGTCGTCCTTCGCGAGGATGGGGCGGGGACCACGGCGATCGAGGTCCTCGATCCGGTGGTCGCGCTGTCCATCGCGGGCCAGCCATCCGTCCTGTCGATCGCGAGCGAGGCACGTGAGCGGCTGAGCAGGGTCGTCGAAGCCCTCCAGGGCTGACGGTCGCCGACACGCTCCAGGGCTGAGCCGGGGCGTCGTCGCGCTCCCGTGCTGATGGTCGCCGCTCGCAGGTGAGGGGACCGCTGTTGCCCTGGCGGCCATCGCCGGCCATTCGCACGCACAAGTCTCAGACCGTGCTCATCCTCGGCTAAGCCATGTGGGCCAGCCTCTGGGCATGGATGTCGGGCACAAGCTCCGGATCCCCGTTGGCGGCCTCGGCTGCGGCGGCGCCGGGGCGACCACGATCGAGCGCGAGCTGGCCGCCACGGACGGCGTCCTGCAGGTCTATGTGAATCCCGCCACCGAGACGGCCTATGTCGAGTACGAACCAGCCAGGACGGACGCGTCGCTCCTCGCCCAGGCGATCGAGCGGGTCGGGTACCGCGCCGGGCAGCCCGTCGAGCGTTGAGATGCTGCTGCTCGCGCGACGCAACCTCGTTCGCGACCGGACCCGGTTCCTGCTGAGTGTCCTCGGCGTCGCGGTCTCCATCGGCCTGATCCTGTTGCTGGCCGGCTATCGCTCGGGCGTCTATCGACAATCCTCGGCGTACCTGGACAACACCTCGGGCTCCGTCGTGGTTGCCGAGCGTGGGATCCGCGACTTCCTCGGGACGAGCTCGGTGCTGCCGCCCAACGCCTTCGACGCCGTCACGTCCACGCCCGGTGTCGCCCGTGCGATCCCGGTCGTCGCGCAGTTCGTCATCTTCGAGCGGCACGACCGGAAGGACGGCTTCTTCCTCATCGGCTACGACCCGGCCGCCGGCGGCGGGCCGTGGAAGTTGGTCGACGGCCGTGAGCCCGTCGCCGACGACGAACTCGTCATCGATCGGACGACCGCCCGCCAGCACGACATCGTGATCGGCGACCAGGTCACCTTGCTCGACCGCGACGCGACGGTGGTCGGACTGTCCGAGGAGACGACGTTCTGGGCGGGCTCGATCGCCTTTGCCCGCATCACGACCCTCGAATCGCTCGCCCGGGCCCCCGGCCTGCGGAGCTTCCTCCTCGTGACTCCGGGGGCCGGCGTGAGCCCCGAGGCCGTTCGCGATCGGCTGGCCGTTCCGGGGACGGAGGTCCTCCTCAAGAGCGACCTGATCGCCAACGACCGCAAGCTGATGGCCCGGGTGTACGACGCTCCGATCGGGCTGATGGTCGCGATCGCGTTCGTCGTCGGCGTCCTCGTCGTCGGGCTCGTCATCTACACCGCGACCATCGAACGGCGCCGCGAGTACGGCACCATCAAGGCGCTCGGGGCCCGCAACCGGATGCTCTACCGGGTCGTGACGACCCAGGCATTCATCGCCGCCGCCGCCGGAGCCGTGGCCGGCGTGGTCCTGGGCTACGGCGCCGGTGCCGTCCTGACGGCCGTACGTCCGCAGTTCCGGGTCGACATCGAGCCGGCCACAGTCGCGCTCGTCCTTGTCGCCGGCCTCGCCATGGCCGTCGCCGCAGCCCTGATCCCCGCCCGTTCGCTGGCGCGCGTGGAGCCAGCGGAGGTCTTCCGCGGATGAGCGCGACGTGGCTGCTGGCGCGGCGCGGCCTGGCCCGGAATCGAGTTCGGCTCCTCGTGTCCGTCGGCGGCGTTGCGCTCGCCCTGTCGCTGACGCTCGCGCTCGACGCGATCTACGCCGGCGTCGCGAACCAGCTGACGACCTACATCGACCGTTCCGGCGCCGATGTGTGGGTCAGCCAGCCCGGCGTCCGCAACCTGCACATGGTGGCATCCTGGCTGCCCGACTCGGTGATCGGCCAGGTTCGGGCGGTCGACGGCGTGGCGGAGGCGGCCCCGATCCTCTATTCGACCGACACGATCACGGCAGGCGACGAGAGCACCGTCGCCTATGTCATCGGGACACGGGCCGATGCGCCGATGGGCGGCCCGTCGGAGGTCGTCGACGGGTCCGGCCGGGTCGGCCCCGGCGAGGTCATCATCGATCGCGGTTTCGCCCGCAAGGCCGGGGTGACGCTCGGTGATGTCGTCACGGTCCTCGGTGGGGAGGCCGTGATCGTCGGCTTGTCCGAGGGCACGGCCAGTCTCGTCAACTCCGTGGCCTTCGTGTCATTCGACGACTTCCGGGAAATGCGGGCCGGCGCGCCCGTCGTGAGCTTCGTGCTCGTGAGGACCGCCGAAGGTGCTTCGCCGGACGGCGTTGCGGCCGGGATCGAGCGGTTGGTGGCAGGCGTCACCGCGCAGTCGCGCGCCACGTTCGCGGCCGGGGAGCGGCGGCTGGTCACCGACATGAGCGCCGAGATCATCTCGATCATGGATGTCATCGGCTTCGTCGTCGGGCTGGCCGTCGTGGCGCTCACCGTGTACATCGCAACGCTCGCTCGGCGTCGCGAGTACGGAGTCCTCAAGGCCCTCGGCGCCCGCAATCGGGTCCTCTATCGGATCGTGCTCGCCCAGGCCGTCTTGAGTGTCGCTCTCGGGTTCATCGCCGGCCTCGCCTTCACCGGACTCCTCGCGTTCCTGGTGGCGAGGACCGATCTCAATCTCGAGCTGGCGATCACCGCCGCGTCGCTCGTCAAGGTCGGGCTGTTGGCGGCCGTCATCGCCGGGCTCGCTGCCATCCTGCCGATTCGCCAGGTAGCGGAACTCGACCCGGCGATCGTCTTCCGAAGAGGTGTTGTGACATGACCACTCTGACACTCGAAGTGCGTGAAGCGACGAAGCGGTTCGGCGAGGGCGATGCTGCCGTGACCGCGGTCCGCGGGGTCAGTCTGGCCGTCGAGTCGGGTGAGGTCGTCTTGATCATGGGCCCGTCGGGATCGGGCAAGACGACGCTGCTGTCGATGATGGGCGCACTGCTCAAACCGACCAAGGGCTCGATCCACCTCGACGGGATCGATATCAGCGCGCTGTCGGAGGGTCGACTGCCGGAGATCCGGTTGCGCAAGTTTGGTTTCGTCTTCCAGGATTTCAACCTGTTGTCGGCGCTCTCCGTCCTCGAGAACGTCGCGATCGTTGCCGAGCTGGCCGGGCTCAACGGGCGTGCCGCACGCAACAAGGCGACCGCGCTCTTGACGGACCTCGGTCTTGGCGAGCGGCTCGACTTCCTGCCCGAGAAGCTCTCGGGCGGCGAGAAGCAACGAGTCGCGATTGCCCGGGCGTTGATCAACGACCCGGCGCTCATCCTGGCCGACGAGCCGACCGCCAACCTCGACTCCAGGATCGGTCACGAGATCATGCGACTCCTGCGCCGGATCGCCCGGGAGCAGGGCCGAAGTGTCGTCATCGTCAGCCATGACCAGCGCATCCGCGACATCGCCGACCGCGTCCTCTGGCTCGAGGACGGCGCATTCAGGGACAGCCGCTCCGTTGGTCGGCAGTCCATGTTCAGGAATCCAGGAGACAGGGAGAACGAGATGCACGAAACCGCAACAACCGTCGTCGACCCGGTGTGTGGCATGACGGTCGAGCCCGAGACGGCAATCGTCGTGGTTCACGCGGGAGCGCCGTACTACTTCTGCGAGATCGCGTGCGCCGAAACGTTCAGCGACGGACCCGAGCGCTGGCTCGTGAGGCAAGATCCAGATCCGCTCGAGCACAGCCACTGACCGATCGGCGGGGCCTGGCGACCCCGCAACTCGGACCGGCCGCCGCCCCCGGCCGCCGCTCCGGCCACCGCCCCCGGGCTCGGCCCGGCCACCGACCCGCCCGCCGCCGCGGGGCGGGCGGCGTTCCGGTCAGTACACGCGGAGTGGATCGATGAACCGGCCACCCATCTCGATCCGGAGGTCGAGGTGTGGCCCGGTAGACCATCCCGTGGAGCCGACGAGTGCGATCGTGGCGCCCTGGGCGACCTGGTCGCCCTTTCCGACCGTGACCTTGCTGTTGTGGTTGTAGGTCGAGCGCATGCCGTCCGGATGCTCGATCACCACGACATAGCCACCACCGTTGTTCTTCCAGCCCGCCCAGACGACCGTGCCGTCGGCGACGGCCCGGACTGGCGTCCCCTTGGGAGCGGCGATGTCGATGCCGGGGTGGGCCGCTGAGAAGCGCCGCGTCAGGGTGCCGCGAATCGGGAGAGGCCAGACGTGGTCGCCAGCCTGGGCAACGATCGCGGGCAGCTGCTTGATTTGGTTCGACGAGGCAGAACCCGGACGGGTGGTCGTGGGTGCAGGCACCGGCAGCGGCTTCATCTTGGAGCCGCCGGGCACCAGGATCTGCTGTCCGGCCACGAGACGCTGAGGGTCGATGGCTTCGTTCCAGCGGAGGATGGACGCAAGGTCGGCTGAGTGTCGTCGCGAGATGGTCCACAGGGTGTCGCCCCGCGCCACCGTGTGGATGGGGCCTGCCGGCGCCGTCTCCTGGATGGGCACGGCGCTCGTGGCCGGGTCCGTCCCGTTCGCCGCCGACGGCCGCTCGTCGGGGGGCATCTTGCTCCATGCCGACTGTGGGACGGATCTCCGGGCGCGGTCGACGCCGATCCCGGACGATATCGGGCCGATCGTGTCGAAGGCGGTCGCGGGGAGCGGTGCCCAGGTCCACACCGGGGTCGCTCGGGTGCCCTGGTAGGGCTGGAACACCAGCGCCACGCCGACGGCAGCGACGAAGGTCAGGAGAAGGGCGGCGCGCGGGAGCACGGAGGCCCGACGACGATGCGCCTGGTCGTGGCGATGCACCCGGTCGGGGCGATTCGGGTGGTCGTGGCGACCACGGAAGGGGCCGGTGGCCTCGTGCATCGCGCGACGCAGTCGTACCCGGCGGTGGCGAGGGAGCACGGCAGATCCTCCGGTGAGCCGTGCGGCCGCGGACGGCACAAGGGGTCCGTGGAGACCACGGGCCGCACCGATATCCGGGCCGGAGCGAAGGCCCGTTTGGGGAAGGGAAGCGTGGCACGGCACGCTTGGAACCACCCAAGACCAGGCTGAAAATGCGCTGAGAAGAATGGGCGCCCGAGGCCGGGATCACGAGTCCCGGGTGATCGGCTCCCCGGGAAAGTGGCAGGCGACCCAGTGTCCGGGATCGAGTTCCCGGAACTCCGGCTCGGTGTCGACGCAGATTCCGGGCATCCGGGCGATTGGACAGCGCGTGTGAAACCGGCACCCGGTTGGGGGGTTCGTGGGAGACGGCAGGTCCCCGTGGAGCATCGAACGGAGCCGGGTGCGCTCGATCGCGGGATCGGGAATGGGCACGGCCGACAACAGGGCCCGGGTATACGGGTGGAGTGGCCGAGCGTAGATCGCGTCCCGGTCCGCGAGCTCCACCACCTTCCCCAGGTACATCACCGCGACCCGGTCGCTCAGGTGGCGGATGATCGCCAGGTCATGGGCGATGAAGAGGTAGGTCAGGCCGAGGCGTTCCTGGAGGTCGTCGAGCAGGTTGAGGATCTGGGCCCGGATCGAAACGTCGAGCGAGGATACGGGCTCGTCAAGGACCAGGAGCGACGGATGGAGGGCCAGGGCCCGGGCGATGCCGATCCGCTGTCGCTGGCCACCCGAGAACTCGTGGGGATACCGGAGCGCGTGCTCGGGCTGGAGACCGACCAGGTCGAGGAGCTCGTGGACCCGCTCCCGGCGCTGTCGGAGGTCGCCGATGCGGTGGACCACGAGCGGTTCACCGACGATTCGCTCGACCGACTGGCGCGGATCGAGCGACGCAAACGGGTCCTGGAACACGACCTGCATCTGGCGCCGGAGCCGTCGAAGCTGGGTCTGATCGGAGGCCAGGACATCGATGAATTCGGTCAGGTCGCCCGAGTCGCCCGGCGACCGAAAGAGAACCCGGCCCGATGTCGGCTCGATCAGGCGCACGATGCAGCGGGCGGTGGTCGATTTGCCGCAGCCAGACTCGCCGACCAGGCCGAGCGTCTCGCCGCGCCGCACGTCGAAGGAAACCCCGGCGACGGCCTGAACGTCGCCCGCATGCCTGCGCAGCAGGCCTCGTCGGATGGGAAACGACTTGACCAGGTCCCTGACCGACAGCATGACATCCGGCTCCAGGACCGGCTCGTCGGGCGTGGCGGGTGCCGACTGGTCCAGGGCCGGCTGGTCCGGCGCCGTGCTCACCCGGTCGCTCCTGAGCGCTGCGGGATGATCGGGCCGGCACCACTCGCCGCCAGGCCGGCACCACCGCCCGCCAGGCCGGCAAGATCGAGTTGACCCGCCAGGTGGCAGGCCGCGAGCTGGTCGCCACCATGGCTGATCAGCTCGGGCGACTCGACCCGACAGCGTGCCGCGGCATGATCGCAGCGCGGATGGAAGGCACACCCGGACGGTCGGTCGATGAGCGACGGCGGCATGCCTCGAACCGGGCTGAGGCGCTCCTGGCGAGCCGCATCAAGCCGGGCGAGCGATCCGAGCAGGCCGGCCGAGTACGGGTGCTGGGTGCGGTGGTAGATCGCTGCGGCCGGCCCGCTCTCGATGATCCGGCCTGCGTACATGACATGAACCGTTTCGCAGAACCCGGCGACCACACCAAGATCATGGGTGATGAGGATCACCGCCATGCCCCGGTCGTCCGCGAGACGACCGATCAGGTCGAGGATCTGGGCCTGGGTCGTGACATCCAGTGCGGTGGTCGGCTCGTCCGCGATCAGCAGCGAAGGCTGGCACGACAGGGCGATCGCGATGACGATTCGCTGGCGCATGCCACCCGAGAGCTGGTGTGGGTAGGCGTCCAGACGCTGCGCCGGGTTCTGGATCTGCACGTCCGTCAGCGCCTGGATCGCCAGGTCGCGCGCCTCCCGGCGGCCCACCCGCCGATGAAGCCGGATCGTTTCGGTGAGCTGGTCGCCGATCGTGAAGACCGGGTCGAGGGCGGTGATCGGATCCTGGAAGATCATCCCGATCTCGCCACCCCGGACCGACCGCATCTGGTCCTCCGACAGGGCGAGCAGGTCCCGGCCGCGATACAGGATCTCGCCGCACAGGATCTCGCCGCTGGTGGGCCCAATCAGGCGAAGGAGCGAGGCGGCCAGGGCAGACTTGCCCGAGCCGGATTCGCCGACGATGCCGAGCCGTTCGCCGTTGGCGATGGTCATCGAGACGCCGTCGACGGCCCGAACCAGGCCCGCCTCCGTCCAGAAGCCGGTGCGCAGGTCCTTGATCTCGAGAAGCGGCTCAGCGGCCCGGCGGTCAGTCACGTGAACGGAGCCTCGGCCCGGCAACCGCGACTGACTCGGCCATGGAAGTCGGGCCGCCATGCAGGGGTGGCCGGTCGGCGAACAGCGCCGCCTTCACGCTTGCCCGCGAGCCCCTGTACCTCTGGATCCCGGCGGGATCGAACGCATCTCGCAGCCCGTCGCCGACGAAGTTGATGGCGATGACGGTCAGGAAGATCATCAGGCCCGGGAAGATCGCCATCCACGGCGACGTGAAGATCTGGGCCTGGGCGTTGCGCAGCATCGAGCCCCATGACGACGCCGGCGGCTGGATCCCGAGGCCCAGGAAGCTCAGCGTCGACTCCGCGAGGATGGCGCTCGCGACTCCCAAAGTGCCGGCGACGATGACCGGGCTCAACGAGTTGGGAAGGAGGTGGAGCCCGGCGATCCGCAGGGGGCTCGCGCCGATCGCCCGCGCCGATTCGATGAACTCACGTTCGCGAAGGGCGAGGAACGAGGCCCGGACGAGGCGGGCGACATTCATCCAGCGGACCAGGCTGATGATGATCACCATCGTCATGAAGCTCGGGCCCAGGAGGGCGCTGGCGAAGATCAGCAGGAACAGATCCGGCAACGACAGTGCCACGTCCACCAGGCGCATCAGGAGGTTGTCCACCCAGCGTCCCGCATAGCCGGCCACGGCTCCGACGAGGATGCCGATCGTCAACGCGACCAGCGTCGCCAGGGCCCCGATCGCAAGCGAGATCCGCCCGCCCGCGAGGACGCGCGTCAGCGAGTCGCGGCCGAGTTCATCCGTGCCCATCGGGTGGGCCAGCGTCGGCTGCTGCAGGCGTTCGGACATGACCGGGGTGACCGGGTCATACGGGCTCAGGATGGGTCCCAGGATCGAACCAGCGAGGATCAGGATCAGGACGATGAGCCCGCCGAGGGCCATCCGATTCTGCGCGAACGAACGCCAGGCCCGACGCCATCCGCGGCTCGATGCGGGTGAACCCGGGCGGTTCGTCGCGGGCTCCACCGTCTCGTCAGTCAAGGCGGACTCTCGGATCGACGACGCCGTACAGGACGTCAGCCAGGAGGTTCGAGAGGATGACGACGACCGATCCGATGATGAGGATACCCATGAGCACCGGGTAGTCGAACCGGACGGCCGACTCCCAGAAGAGTCGCCCGGTGCCCGGCCACGAGAAGATCGTTTCGACGACCAGCGCACCGATCAGGTAGTCGGGGATGTGGAGCGCCACCACCGTGACGTATGGGATCGCCGCGTTCCGCAGGCCGTGGCGGAGATATCGAGTCCGATCCGGGATTCCACGGGCACGGGTGAAGCGCATGTAGTCCGTCCGCAGCACCTCGATCATCGACGCCCGGAGGTAGCGGGTGAAGAAGCCCACCGAGACCAGGGAAAGGGTGAGCGTGGGCAGGACGAGGTAGCGAATTCGAGTCGGAAGGTCTGCCTCGACGCCGGGTGGGCCCATCCCGCCGCCGGGGAGCACACGCAGGATGACCGTGAAGATGACGATGAGCATGAGTCCCAGCCAGAAGACCGGCAGGGACAGCCCGACGAAGCTGAGGAACGTCAGCAGGTTGTCCACCACCGAGTACTGGCGGACGGCTGCGAGCAGTCCCAGGGGGATGGACACGACGACCGACAGGCTCAGGGCGGCGCCCATGAGGAGGAGCGTGTTCGGCAGACGCTCGAGGATCATGTCGAGGGCCGGCCGCCGGGCGACGAATGACACACCCCAGTCGCCCTGGACGAACTTGGTCAGCCACTTCACGAATTGAACGAACACGGGCTGGTCCAGGCCGAGCTCGCGCTCGATCCGCTGCAGATCTGCGGCGGTGACATTGGAAATGCCCCGGTAGGCCGCGGACGGCCCACCGGGGATCGCCTGGAGGAGGACGAACGCAATGAGTGAGATGCCGAACAGCAGGGGCACGGCCTGGAGGCTGCGCCGAATGAGGTAGCCGGCCATGCCGTGCCCCGCTGCCGTTTCTCGTTACTTGGCCCGGGACCAGTCCTGGGCGTTCCAGGTGAACTCGGACCAGGGGTTCGGCGCCTGGCCGGAGACGGTACTCCGGAAGGCGTCGATGGTGGATCGCTTGTAGAGGGGGATGTAGATGATGTTCTCCGCGATCCGCTCGGCGGCCGTCTTGTAGGCGGCCTTGCGGACGTTCTGGTCCAGGCTCGCACGACCGTCGGCAATCGCCTTGTCCAGCGCCGGGTCCTGGAGCCGGAAGAAGTTCCAGCCCGCGCCGTCATTCGCCGCGGTTGGGATCTGGTCAGAGGTGAACAGGGTCGACAGGAAGTCGTCGGGATCGAGGTCGGCACCCCAGGTGTCCATGACGATGTCGAAGTCGCCACGCTTGAGCTTGCCGTTCTCGGCCCAGTTCCCGAACAGCGTGGCCGCCGGGACGTTGTTGATCACGAGGTCGATGCCAACCGCCTTGAATTGCTGCAGGAGGAGCTGTTCACTCAGCTCGCGCAGCTGGCTGCCGGCCGGCGTGCTGATCTCGAGCGACAGCTTGAGTCCGCCTTTCTCGCGGATGCCGTCGCCGTTCGTGTCCTTCCAGCCCGCTCCCTCGAGCAGGCTCCTGGCCTTCTCCGGGTCGTAGGGCGGGACCTGGATGCCCTCGGGCGCCGCCCAGCCGAGGCCGATCGGTGAGGTGGCGACCTCCGACTTGCCGTTGAGCAGGTCGTTCACGATCGGCGTCCGATCGATGGCCGACGCGAGCGCCTCGCGCACGGCGCGATCGCCGAGGATTGGATGCGGCATGGACACATCCGCCATGCCACGCATGCTCAGGTTGAGCCCGAGGTACTCGATGTTCGAGGACGGCGTGACCTGGAGGGCGACGTCCGCGATCTGCTCGAATTCCGGGATCTGCGCCTCGGTGAGGTTCCACAGGATGTCGATCTCGCCGGAGCGGATCTGGGCGCTGCCAACCTCGTTGGACGGGATGATCTTGAAGACGACCCGGTCGAGGATCGGCTTGCCGGCCTCGCGGTAGTTCGGATTCCGGTCTGCGATGATCGAGTCACCCGACTTCCACTCGGTGATCATGAATGGCCCGGTGCCCTCGGGGATCCGATTGAAGTCGGCGCCGTCGAGCGGCTTGTCCTTGAGGACGTGGGCCGGCAGGACCGCATCCTTGATGCTGAACAGGGACAGTGCGGCGGCGTAGAGCTCCGTGAACGTCACGACCACGGTCGTGTCGTCCGGCGTCGCGACGGAGGCGATCTTGTTGTAGCCGGTCTGCGAATTGACCTTGTTGGCCGGGTCCATGATCAGGTCCCAGGTGAACTTCACGTCCGCCGAGGTCACCGGGTCACCGTCGGACCACTTCAGACCGGCCTTGAGCTTGTAGGTGATCGTCAGGCCATCGGCCGAGATGCCGTTGTTCTCAACGGTCGGGACCTCCGCGGCCAGACCCGGCACGTAGCTCCCGGACGGATCCGCCTTCAGCAACCCCTCGAGCGAGATCTGGCGGACGAGACGGCTCGCGGTCTGCACAGCGAGATAGGGATTCAGGTTGTCCGGTTCCTGATAGAGCCCGACGGTGACGATGCCACCGGCCGGGGCTGCTGTCGCGGAGGCCGCCGGTCCACCGGTGGGTCCCGCGGAAGCGGGGGGTGCGGACGCCGCGCCGCCACAGGCAGTGACGACCATGACGGAGCCGACCGTGAGGGCAACTAATCGGCGCATGCAAGCCTCCAATGCAACTACAGGATAGTAGTAGCGCGGAGAATACCCCACCCGGGTATGGATGCAAACTGCCGATGCGCAAGAGGCGCCGGATCAGGGCCCCTGAAGGCGCGCGATCAAGGAAAGGCGGAACTCATGCAGATGGCCGCTTGACGTCGCCTTGAGGCTGGGCCCGTGCTGCGCGGTCGACCACGGAATTCCAGGCGAATTGCGCGATGGCGGCGGCGCCCAGGCCGTACAGGGCCACCTCGATCAGGCCGAGCGCGAAGCTCGCGGGATCAAGCCAGGTGAAGCCCGGGAAGATGGCCGGGAACCAGCTTCGCATGGTGAAGGTGTTCGGCCACAGTGCGCCCCCGGCCACACACAGCAGGTAGGCGGTTTCGCCGACCGCCACGACGGCCGCGGCGAGTGGCTTGAACGGCAGACGGGTCATGGGGCACCTCCGGGAACGCCCTGGCGTGGTGGCCGGCCGGGCTCGATCGCGGCCGTGGCACCACGGTCAAAGCCTTGTGTGCGGAGATGAAACCATCGTGAGGGAGGCCTGAGACTCACCGCCGACCAGGCGGCTCTCCGGCGACCGGGTCAGCCGCCGAGGCGCTTCGCCCGGCGCCGCGCTGAGAGCGTCACGGCGAGGGCGATTGCGAGTCCGGCGACCGCCAGGGCGATCGAGGTCTCGGAGAACAGCTGGTCGGGGAAGAGCTGCGTGATGCGTTCCGTGGTCGGATCGAACAGGAAGTTGCCCTGCGGGAAGAAGACGAGGTGGAAGAGGAGGAAGGCTGCATCGAAGAAGAAGAGAACGGCGACCCCGATCACCACGCCCGCCAGCGCGAGCGCCGCGGCACCGCGGCCGACGGCGCGCCAGGCCCAGGCCCTCCCACGATTGGGCCAGACGATCAGGACCAGCGCCAGCACGGCCAATCCGACGACGCCCTCAAAGATCCGGATCACGTTGTAGACGTCGACCATGTGGGACCGTTCGGCGGCGTCGAGGACCGGTTGTCCATCCACCTCGACCGTGAAGTTCGGCGGACCAAGGACGGCGTCCCACAGCAGCGAGCCGGTGACGTCACGGACCTGTGCCGGCGTATATCCGGTGATGGCCGGCACCCCCGCTCGGTCCTGTGCAAACGCGATCCAGAGCGGATTGAAGAAGAGGGCAACCGCCAGCCCGACGATGGTGAGCACCGTCGCCAGGCTGGCGACCACACCGATGACCCATGTTGAGGAGGGTCCCCCACGCGGATCGCTCTGATTCGACTTCATGCGCTGTGATGCTCCTCGTACTCGGGAGTGGAATCATGCGGCATGCCGTCGCCGGGCGTGGGCGCCGCCTGCCTGGCCTGAGGCATCAGCCGTGGGCGTGCCCTGCGTGACCCGATTCGTCCCTCGGATGTCCGTATCGGTGCGGATCCGCGACGAACGTCTTGTGGCAGGTATGGCTGCAGAAATGGAACGTTCGACCTTCGTGCTCCTCCGTTGCGGCCGCGTCCTCGGGCCGGATCATCATCCCGCAGACCGGGTCCTTCACCTTGTCGGCCATCTCGGCTACCTCCTCTGATTGGGTGGATGGGGTTGACGGGCCAATGAACCGGCCGACGGCCGGGCGCGGCCCGGCGCCGCGACGCCGATCGCGATCGTCGCATGAAGGTCCGGCTCGCCCATGATCAGCCGTTCCACCACGGCCGCAGCGGAAGCTGCGCAGGACCATCCTGACCGGGTCGGGCGAGGAGGAGCTGGGCGACGTCGAGCGAGCCGTCCTCGAAGCCCCGCCGGGACGCCGCCATGTAGATCCGCCAGGTCCGGAACACCTCTTCACCCACGAGCTCGCGGGCCCGCTCGGCCGAGGCCTCCAGGCGCTCCACCCACGCCTTCAGGGTGAGCGCATAGTGCGGCCGGAGCCGCTGCACGTCGATCAGCTCGAAGCCCGCCCGGCGGGCGAAACCCGTCGCATCCTCGACCGTGACCAACTCCCCGTCGGGGAAGACATAACGACCGACGAAGCCGCCGTCGCCGAAGCGGAGCCAGGACGGCCGCAGGTCACCGCCGGTCGCGGTCGTGGCGATCCCGTGGTTGAGGAACAGGCCGCCCGGTCGAAGGGCGGCCTGTGCCGCCTCGAAGTACGCTCCCAGCCGCTCGCGGCCCACGTGCTCGAACATCCCGACCGAGGCGACGGCGTCGAACGTTCCGAGGGTGTCGAGGTCGCGATAGTCGCGGATGGCGACCAGCGCACGACCCTCGTGGCCCCGGCGGCCGATCTCAGCGGTCGCCCACTCCGCCTGGGCTGCGCTCAGGGTGATCCCCGTCACCTCGACGCCGTAGCGTTCCGCCGCGAACATGACGAGGGATCCCCAGCCGCAGCCGATGTCGAGGAGGCGCATGCCGGGTTCCAGCCGGAGCTTGCGGCAGATCAGGTCCAGCTTGGCCTCCTGGGCGTCGTCCAGCGTCATGTCCGGCGTCTCGAAGTAGGCGCACGAATAGGCGAGCCGGCGGTCCAGCCAGAGCGAGTAGAACTCGTTGCCGACGTCGTAATGGAAGCGGATCGCCGCCAGGTCTCGCGCCTTCGAGTGGCGCCGTCCGGTCAGGCGGGCCCGACGCCGGAGGATCGGTGCCGGCGCGGCGCCGCGCCGGAGCTCGAGGCCGAGGCGGGCAAGGAGCGGAAGGTCGCGGCCGAGGCGACGGACATCCAGGGCCCGCCCGGCGTCGATGGCCGTCCAGAGGTCGCCCTGTATCTCGATGTCGCCGCGCAGATAGGCCTCGCCGAGCGTGTCGGCCGACGGTGGCCAGAGGAGGCGGCCCACGGCGTCCGGACCACGGACCACGACCCGGACGGCCGAAGTGCGGTCGGCCGTCGCGTCCTCGGCGAGCACGAGCTCCAGCGGGCTGTCGGCCGGCAGCGCCGCCCGGGCCGCGCCCAGAGTGCGGCGGGCGAGCGCTCGACGCCGTTCGATCCTGCCGGTGGGGGCGCCGCCGCCCCGTGTTGTCGCTGTGCCAATCGGTGCCATTGCGTCCGATCCCTTCGAGGGTGCATGCGAATGATGCCCAACCCTGCGTCGGCGTGCTGAATCGCACCTGAAATGAGGCTGAGGACCGCCATCGTCGATACCATGTTGCACTCAGCCGGCGCCCTGACCCGGCACCTGCGGCGGGTGGAACGCCCGCCACGCTATCGGGCTGACGCAAGCTGAGGGCCGAGGCGCCTGACCGCTCCTCGGTCAGCGGTCACCCACGGACGCCCAGCCCGCGAAGGAGAGCGCGAACACGGCGCTCGGCGCGAACCCGCCCTGGGGCTTCGCGATCTCCTCGACAACCCGGTGGTCATCACCGCGGTCGGCGGAGACCCGTCCAGGTTCCGGCCTCCCATTCCGAGGCGAGACGCGACATGATCGAGTCCAGGCGTGGGCCCTCGAGGTCCGGGTAGAGGCGGCGAAGGAGGAATCGGGCGCGCTCGAGCTCGGACATGGGTCCGGCACGATCGGCGGCGGCCCAGACCTGGGCGAATGCCAGCCGATACATCTCGACGTGCAGGCGCATCCGTTCAGCCGCCGGCGTCGCTCGAACGCGTTGGTCGACCTGTCGCTGCGCCAGGTCAACCGCCACGTACCGACTCCAACAAGGGCCCCACGCCAAGGATCGCCGCATAGCGCCTGAGGTAGTCCCAATCGAGATCCGGCGCGATCCGGATCACCGATCGACAGTCGCGCAGCTGGAGCTCGGAGCGGCCGCCGTCCGACCACTCGAGCTTCGCCAGGATGAGATCCTCGGCGGAGGACACGGCGGCCCGCCCAAGGCCGGGGTGGTCCACGACCCGGCTTCGCTCGAACGCCTGCCTCGACCACGCATCGTGACGTCCGACGATGAGATCGACTCGGACGATCTCGGTTCGGTGGACAAGCCCCCCGATCGAGCGACCCCCGACGGCGATGAGATCGTTGACCAGGTAGGCGTCGTCGAAGGCCGGGCGGATGCGACGCTCGTAGTCGGCGGGACCCAGATCGAGGACGAGGTCGAGGTCGCGCGTCATGCGTGGCTCGGCGTGAACCGAGAGCGCCCAGGACCCGGTGACGTAGTAGCGGATGGCCAGACCATCGAGCCGATCGAGGACCTCGCGTTCGGTGTTCATGGCCTCGACAGCATATCCTCCGGCCTCGGTGGCCAAGCTTCCCAGGCGGGCCGGCGCTTTCTGCCCGGCGCGCTCGCTCGCGTATCGTTCGAGGGTGAGAAGTGGATCGGCGGGCCTGGCCGCGCTCGTCGCGGTCGTCTGGGACTGTGCTTCATCGTCATCCAGGCTTCGCTGCCGAGTCCGGCGCCCCTGTTCTTGGCCGCGCTTCGAGCACTCATCGGTGGAGGTATCCTCGCCGCCTGGATCCCGTTCCGCCGGTGGCGATCGGGAAGCCGGCGGCGGGATGCCGACCTTGCCGGCCCTGGCGGCCTTGCTGGCCCTGGCGGATTTGCCGGCCTTGTCGGCCGTGCCGGCCCCGAGCCCAGGACGCTTGGCCTGCCGTCGATCCCCGTGCTGTTGGCGCTGGCTCTCGCCAATGCCGCGCTCGCTTTCGGGGCGATGTATCTCGCCGCCGGCCGGTCCGAGGCAGCGGTCGCATCGATCCTCGCCGGCGGTCAGCCGCTGGTCCTGGCGGCGGCCGGCTGGGCACTGTTCAGCGAGCGTCTCTCGGTGCGCGTGGTGACGGGGCTTGCGGTGGCCATGGCAGGTGTCGTCCTGGTCGCCACCACGAGCTCCGGTTCCACAGGGCTGGATGGCGTGGCCCTCGCCCTGCTCGCCACAATCGCGCCCGCTGGGGGGACGATCCTGATGCGCCGGCTCGCGCCGTCCGTCGACCTGCTGCTGACGACCAGCGCGCAGTTCCTGATCGGGGGCGCCATCCTTCTCGCCGTGAGCGCCCTGCTCGAGCCCTGGGGCACCTTCACCTGGTCACCCGCAACGCTGGCCGGGCTGCTCTTCCTCGGCGTACTGGGGACAGGGATCGCCTATGTTGCCTGGTTCTGGCTGCTCGACCGTGTGCCCATGGTGCGCCTCGGAACGTCTCTTTTCCTTGTCCCGGTGATTGGTGTCGTCGCCGCGATCGTGACCGGGGACCGCCCCGCGCCCGTCGCGCTCGCCGGGATCGCGGCGGTACTCGTCGGGATCGGGATCGTGTCGCTCGGCGGATCGTCGGAGCCGTCAAAGGGGGCCGCACGACAAACGGACTGATTCGCGGGCCCAGGACCGAGTCCGTGTCCGGTCGGGGCTGCGGCAGCTGGCCTTCGGTGCTTCAGCGGCCGCGATCACGTACGGGATCGGTGTGGCGGTGGGAAAGGCGCTGCGCTGACCGAGGAGCTGGCCGGCGCCCTCGGTCCCGGGCCTGAGTCGGGCCGCCGTCTCTGGCGCGGGTCCGGCTCCCGATCCGGACGAACACGGTGGCCACTCCGCGCTCAACTGCGGGTCAGGGTGCCGGCAGATACCGCTCGATGTCGCCGACCAGGTCGTCGCGAGCGCCATCCTCGACCGCCTTCTGCACCACGCCACGGTGGTCAACATCAAGGGCCAGAGCTATCGGATGCGGGCCCACGTCCCGGCAGCGGGTTCAGTCAGGGAGGGCGCTACTATGCTCGGCTGACCTCGTTCGCCTCTGTACGTTTCGTGGCGATATCTCTGCACCTTTGGTGCTCGCTCACACTGAGACGCCCAACATCGTCGACCGGGAAGAGAATCTTTACGTTGACCCACAGGACGCCGCCGCGATCGCACAGGATCGCTCCTGGTCTCATTGCGATCGTCGTGTGCCTTGAGGTTGCCGGCTGCGAGGCATTGCCGAGTCCGCTTCCGGTCTTCGCGCGGTCAGTGGTGTTTCCAGGCGCTGTCATCGAGTGTCGTGGCGGGCACCTAACGCCGGAGCAGTGTCTCGCTCTTGGAGATCGCGCTCTTGCCGGTACTTTGGACATTCCGATTGACCGCCTCGCGCGCCTCATCGTGACGCTGGGACCGAGCCGTGGCGGCCGCTGCTCCGCCGACCTGGTCGATGAGGCCGGCCGGACCCTGGCGACCCTCGCGCTCGCGTGCCCGGTCAACTGACGTCGACTTCGCCGGAGCGCAGGTCAGGCAGGCCAGCTCGTTGACGTCCTCGTTTGCGGGCAACCATTGCTCGTAAGATCGAACAACGAGTGCTCCACCCACGATTGCTCGAGATTCTCGCAAGGCCGCGTAGCCAGGGTCTTCGGAGGGAGCTCCGGAGGCGGAAGCCTCGCGGCAGTTGGGTTCGGGTCTGACCGGCGCCGCGACGCCGCGAACGACGCCGCAGAAGGCGACGACTGCGATGCGCGCGACACGGCGACCCGAGCCCGTTCGCCTCATCCGGGACTTTCGATCGATCCGGGGCTTTCGGCAGCCGACCAGGCGGCGATCTCGGCCTCCTTCCGGCCAGGCGCCGATCCCTCGAGGTACTTCGTGGACATCCTGGAGACCCGCTAGTGTCACGGCGGGGTACCTCCGACACGTGCTATGACCGGGTGTTCACGTTGGCAAGAATGATCCTCGGCTTCGGTTCTCTCGGTCTTGTCGTCGGGCTCGTGATCGGTGGCCTGGTCCTCGCCTCGTGCGGCGGACCGAACACGAGCGGCGAGGCGCCGAGCCCGAGCGGCGAGGCGCCGACCACGCGCACGGGGCCGGCGGCCGTCCTGGACCGGCGAGCCGGCGGGCAGGCCTCGGTCGTGGTCACGGTCGACGGGATCCTCGTTGCGATCGCCTATGGGATCGGAGATCAGCCGACGTGCCCGGCCGGACCCGATGGCCTGGTGGATGAGTCTGGCCGACTGGGCTGGCGGGCCGAGCCGCCCGCCCAGCTGTTCACCGTCGCCGGCCGCGCGTCGGATTCGAACGTCGTGGCCGACGGCGTGGGCACGGATTGCCGGCCGGGCCCGTTCGTCTCGACGGATGCCGGGGTCGGCTGGCAGACGAGGTCGCGGCCGGACGGCTTCACGCTCCCGATGCCCTGGTTGGCGTTGGACCCGCGTGGCAATCGGGTGCTCGCCTGGACGGCCGGTCAGGTGTTCGAAACCGTTGACCTGGGGGCGACCTGGACGTCGCGACCGGCGGCCGGCCCGGGTCCGAGTTCCTCGTCGCCGTGGTCGTGGCAACGGACGGTTCGACCCGCCTGGTCGTGGCCGCTCAGCCCGATGCGTCCGTGGTCGAGCGCATTCCTTTGCCCGACGCGGCGCTCCTGGCCAAGCCGGCCGTGGCCGGTGTCGCCGCGACATCGAGCCAGATCGTCCTCGCCCTCGGCGACGGGCAGACGGTCGTCCTCATCCGCGTGCCCGTGATCCGCTGAGGCTCGCCGCGATCAGCCGGCGGCCCCGTACCGGCGGATCCCCTCGAGCTTCGTGCGCTTGAGGAGGAGGGCGTTGACCGCGACGAGGAACGAGCTGCCGGCCATGCTGATCGCGGCGATCTCCGGCCGGAGGATGAGCCCGAACGCCGGGTAGAAAAGGCCCATGGCAATCGGGAACGCCACCGTGTTGTAGCCGACGGCCCAGAACAGGTTCTGGCGCATCTTGCGAACCGTCGCCCGGGACAGCGCGATCGCGCCGAGCACATCGACAGGGTCGCTCTTCATCAGCACCACATCCGCCGTCTCGACCGCGACGTCCGTCCCGGCGCCGATGGCGATCCCGACATCGGCCTGGGCGAGCGCCGGCGCGTCGTTGATCCCGTCGCCGACCATCGCCACGAGCTTGCCGGTCGCCTGGAGCTCCTTGACCTTGTCGGCCTTCTGGCCGGGCAGGACCTCGGCGAACACCGTGTCGAGCCCGAGCTCGGCGGCGATCCGCTCGGCCGTCGCCCGGTTGTCGCCGGTCAGCATCGCGACCTGGATGCCGAGGTTGTGGAGGCGCTCGATCGTCTCCTTCGCGCTCGGGCGGACCGCGTCCGCGATCGCGATCAGGCCGCCGGCCTTGCCGTCGACGGCCACCCGGACGACCGTGCGACCGGCGCCCTCGAGCTCGTCCGCGCGCGCCGTCAGGCCGCCGAAGTCGATGCCCCGGTCGCGCATTAGCTTGGCGTTGCCGACGAGGACCGGCCGGCCATCGACCGTCGCCTCGAGCCCATGGCCCGGGACGGCGTTGAAGCCGGTCGCGTCGACGAGGGCGAGCTTGCGCTCCTTCGCCGCGTCGACGACGGCCTGGGCGAGGGGATGCTCGCTCGAGCCTTCGGCCGACGCCGCCAGTCGAAGGACCTCGTCGTCGCTCACCGGGTTGCCCGCGCCGATCAGCTCGACGACGCGCGGCTGGCCGATGGTGAGCGTGCCGGTCTTGTCGAAGATGACCGCGCCGATCTTCGAGGCCTGCTCGAGCGCGGTCGCGTTCTTGAACAGGATCCCGTTGAGGGCGCCGAGCCCGGTCCCGACCATGATCGCCGTCGGCGTGGCGAGCCCCAGCGCGTCGGGGCAGGCGATGATCACGACGGTGATCGCGAGGGTCATGGCGAAGATGAACGTCGAGCCGCCGATCGTCAGCCAGCCGAAGAACGTCAGGAGGCCGAGGATGACGGCCGCCGCGACGAGCCACTGGGCGGCCCGGTCGGCGAGTCGCTGGGCCGGCGCCTTCGAGTTCTGGGCGAGCTGGACGAGCTTGACGATCTGCGCCAACGCGGTGTCAGCGCCGACCTTGGTCGCCTTGAACCGGAACGTGCCGGTCTTGTTGATCGATGCGCCGATGACGTTCGAGCCGACCGTCTTGTCGACCGGGACGCTCTCGCCGGTGATCATCGACTCGTCGACGCTCGACGCGCCGTCCACGATCACACCATCGACCGGGATCTTGTCGCCGGGGCGGATGAGGACGACGTCGTCGATGACGACGTCGGAGGTGGGGATCTCCACCGGCTCGCCGCTCCGGATCACGGTCGCCTTCGGTGGCGTCAGGTCGAGCAGGGCCTTGATGGCATCGGAGGCTCCCGCCCGCGCGCGCATCTCCAGCCAATGCCCGAACAGGACGAACGTCAGCAGGACGACCGCCGCCTCGTAGAAGACGTCGCCCTCGAACAGGAAGGTCGCGGCGACGCTGAACAGGTAGCCGCTGCCGACCGAGAGCGCGACGAGGACCGACATGTCCAGCGTTCGGTTGCGGAGGGCTCGCCACGCCCCGACGAAGAACATCTTCCCGCTCCAGGCGACGGCCGGCGTCGCGAGGAGGAAGGCCAGGATGTTCGCGTCGACCCCCAACGGGGTCCCCAGGCGGAGGTTGAAGACCTCGGTCGCAAGCGGCGAGTAGAGGAAGATCGGGATTGCCAGGATGAACGCGACGATGAACCGCTTGCGCATGTCGCGGACCATCCCGTCCATCGTCATGCCGCCGCCGTGGCCCATCGCGTGGGCCATCTGGGCCATCTCGCCCTGCACGGGGGCGCCCGCGACCGGGGCGCCCTGGACGGGGACGGCCATCGCCATCGCGTGGCCGGCGTGCTCGCCAGCGGGCGCGGCCTCCGTCGGGACCGAAGGTGGCGCTGCGGCGGCCATCACGTGGCCCAGGTGCTCGGCTGTGGACGGCGGGTGCGCCGCAACGTGCGGGGCCGTGCTGCCGATGACCGCCGTCTGCTCGCCCCGGCAGAGATGGCACGGCACGACCTCTCCGCCGCAGCTGCAGCCGAATCGCTCGATCAGCGCCCGGACATCGTCCGCGCTGACCACCGACGCGTCCCAGGTGACGGTCACCGTCTGCGAGACCGGATTGGCCTCCGTGTCGAGGATTCCATTCTGTCGCCGGAGGTAGTCGTCCAGGCCGGCCGCGCTGCTCGCGCGGAGGAGGCCCCCCGCTTCAAAGATGCCGTTGGTCACGGCGTGCTCCATTTCGTTGGTGGACCAGGATGTCCAGCGGGACACTTCGGTCGTACAGGCTCGCCGGGTTCGTTTCGCCGGGCGCCCCGGATCATGCTCGGGGTTGCCTGCCCATGGTGTCCAGCGTACCTGAGAGCCGCGTGAGCACCTCCTGAGATCTGAGGGCCACATAGGGCACTCCCGACCGCGGCCGACACCCCGGACCCGTCAGCGGATCAGGAGCGCGGCCGCCTTCAATGCCGCCATGAACGGCTCAGCGGCGATTCCGATCACGAACAGGGATCCTGCCGACGCAACCGTTGCCCACGCCGCGGTTCGCCCCAGGACCGCTACCGGGCTCGCCGGCCCGCCGAAATACGCCGGTGCAAGGACCCGGACGTAGTAGAAGATCGAGATGACCGTGTTGATCGCGGCCACGACCGCCAGCCACGTATAGCCGACCTCGATGGCCACCAGGAACAGCAGGAGCTTGGCCACGAATCCGGACAGTGGGGGGACGCCGATGAAGGACAGGAAGCTCGTCGCCAGGGCCCCGGTGAGCAGCGGTCGGACTCGCGCAAGGCCTTCATAGTCCGCGATCGCGGTGCGCCCTCGAAGCTCCACCACCACCCCGAACGCGGCCAGGTTGGCCGGTACGTAGGCCAGCAGAAAGAACAGCACCGCGGGCATGGCGAGGTCGCTCCGGCCGATCCCCACGACGGCCATCAGGCCGTAGCCAGCCTGCGACACCGCCGACCAGCCCAGCAGCCGGCGCAGGTCGTCCTGCCACAGGCAGGCCAGGTTTCCGAGCGTCATCGTCAGCGCCGCCAGGACGGCGATGAGGACTTCCCATCCGATCGCGCCGCTGGGAAGGGCAAGGACAAAGCGCGCCAGGAAGATGAACGCGCCGACCTTCGGCACGGCCGTGACGAAGGCCGCGATCGGGGCGGGGGCGCCCTGCGCAACGTCCGGGACCCACATGTAGGCGGGCACGGCACCGAGCTTGAAGGCGATGCCCACGATGACCAGCCCGACCCCAACCACCGCGGCGATCCCACTCGGCAGGCCCGTCTCGAGCGCCGCCAGGTTCGTTCCGCCGGCCAGGCCGAACAGGAAGGCCACCCCGATCAGCATCGCCGAGTTGGCCAACGCGCCGATGAGGTAGTACTTGATCGCGGCTTCCGCCGAGAGTGAGGATCGGCGGTGGTATGCCGACAGCACGAATCCCGTGGCCGACGACAGCAGCATCGCCACCACGAATTCCTTCAGGTCGGTCGCCCCGGCGAGCAGCACGGCACCGAGACTCGAGAAGAGGAGGAGCGTGTAGTACTCGCCGTGGCGCGGGTCGCGCCGGAACCACGGGACGGACAGGCCGATGGTCACCGCCGTCGCCACGAGCACGATGAGCTTGCCCCACAACGCGCTGCCGTCGCGGGCGTACGTCCCGAAGAACGTGACGATCTGGGGATCCCGGAGGACCGCGGCTGTGAGGAGCGTGGCGATCCCGGTTGTGACGAGCGCAAGCACTGCCGCGCCGGCCTGGCGATGGGGTGGCGCGAAGAGCGCGTAGAGCAGGACGAGGACGCCGCCCAGGACGAGCGCGATCTCGGGCAGCACGAAGCCGACGACCGCGATCATCCCGGCGTTGTCGTTCATGTGGGACGCGCCCAGCGCCGGACCCGGCGCGGGCCCCGGCGCTCGGCCCGGCGTGGGCCTCGGCGCTCGCCCAGGTGCGGGCCCGGGACCCGGCCCCGGCGCATGACCGGCCTCATGGGCGACCGACGAACGGGCCGGCGAACGAATCGACCACGCCCAGCAGCCAAGCCGGGAAGATCCCGATCAGCAGGACGAACACGGCCAGCGTGCCGAGGGTCAGGACCTCGGTCCGGCCCAGGTCCGGGAACCCGCGCCACTTCTCGGGCAGGGCGCCCAGGAACATCTTGCCGAGCACGCGCAGGAAGATCGCCGCGGTCAGGACGATGCCGAGCAGGGCGACGCCGGCGAGGACCGGGTAAACCGCGAGGGTCCCGGCGAAGACCTGGACCTCCGCCACGAAGCCGGCCAGGCCCGGCAGCCCGAGGCTCGCGAAGGCCATCAGCGCGGTCAGGCCGGTCAGCGAACGAGCGCGCCCCAGCAGCCCCCCGTAGGCGTCGATGTCATAGGTCCCGCCCCGAGCCAGGAGGGACCCGCTCACGAGGAAGAGGGCGCCCGTGATCAGCCCATGGGCCACCATCTCGACGGTCGCGCCGGTCAGGGCGATGGCCTGGGCAGCCTCCTGCCCGGTCACGGCGGCGCCCGCGGCAGCGAGACCGAGCATCACGTAGCCCATGTGATTGATGCTCGTGTACGCGATGAGCCGCTTGAGATTCGTCTGCGCCAGCGCGACAAGCGCGCCGTAGACGATCGAGATGGCCGCGACGATCGCGATCGGAAGCGCGAACTGCGCCCAGGTGTCGGGCAACATCGACATGAGGATCCGGACGAATCCGTATGTCCCCATCTTGAGCAGGACACCGGCCAGGATCGCGGAGGCGGGACCGGGCGCATCGACGTGAGCCGGCGGCAACCACGTATGGACCGGGACGATGGGGGTCTTGATGGCAAAGCCGATGAAGAAGCCGCCGAAGACCAGGCTCGCGTAGAGGCTCGTTCCGGCCAGCGGCTGCTGCCGGATGATCTCCACCATGTCGAACGTGCGCGGCTCCGTGGCCAGATACAGGCCCAGGATCGCGAGCAACAACGGGAGCGATCCGGCGAAGGTATAGATGAAGAACTTGAGGGCGGACCGCTGGGCGTCACCGTGGCCCCAGGCACCGATCAGGAAATACATCGCGACCAGGGATACATCCCAGAACACGAAGAACAGGAACAGGTCCAGCGCGAGGAACAATCCGATCGAGGCGCCCTCGAGGAACAGCATCAGCGCGAGGTACGGGATCGGCCGGCCCCGGAAGTCAACCGGATACGCCGTCGAGACCACGAACAGCAGGGCGGCCATGGCGGCGAGCGGCAACGAAAGACCATCGATCCCCACCCGATACCCGATCCCGAGGGTCGGGATCCAGTCGAGCGCTTCCACCTGCTCGAATCCGCCGCTGCCCTCGAACCGGAGCCACGCCACCACCAGGAGCACCAACGGAATCGCGGCGACGATCGTCGCAACGATCCGGAGCAACCGCTCGTCGGCGACACGGCCGGTCCGCGGCAGGAACGCGAATGCGATCGCGGCGAGGACCGGGATGAAGATGGCGAGACTCAGCACGGAAGCACTCCTGGTGGCATGGGCTCAGCGGGCGAAGGCGAGGACGAACGCGATCAGGACCAACCCGATCGCCACGATCACGAAATAGACATGGGACTGCCCGGCTTGGAGCCGACGGCTCTGGTGACCGGCCAGGCCGACACCCCGGCCGGTCGCCTCGACGGCGCCATCAACACCCGCGTCGTCGGCCCGCCGGGAGGCCACGGCCGTGAGCATCGTGGCCGCGGTGGTCGCGTGAACGAGACCGTCGATGGAGAACTCGACCCGGCGAGCGACGATCGAGGAGACGAGCTTCGCGATTCGGGCTGAGGCGCGGACGCCGGCGTCGATCACCCGGTCATCGGCCCGAGCCAATGCGGCGGACAATCGGAGCGTTGGCACCACCACGAGGGCGGACGTCGCCTGCGGGAGGAGCAGCCAGTCCGCGACGGCGGTGCGGACCGCTTGCCGCCGTCCGAGGCCGAGCAGGCGACCGCGACGATCGAGCATGACCACCACAAGGCCGCCCGCGATCAGGAGCCCGATGGTGACGAGGGACTCCCAGGCGGACCCGGATGGGAGAACGCCTCCGGTCAGTCCCTCGACGATCCCGGGGGCGCCCGGGAGCCACAGGACCGCGAGGCCGATCGTGGTCCCGGCCAGCACGACGAGGGCGGCAAGTTCCGTGGTCGTCGGCTTCCTGACGGGTCCCGCCCGCCCGCCGAGCCCGAACGCCAGCACCAGGAACCGTCCCGCATAGAGCGCGCTCAGAAAACCGGCGGCCAGCGTCGCCATGCCCAGGAACGCCGAGGTTTCGACGGCAGCGGCCACGATCGACTCCTTGCTCCAGGCGCCCCCGAGGGGCGGCAAACCGGCCAGGGCAAGGGCGCCCACGCCGGCCATCGCGGCGACGGCCGGAAGGGCCCGTCCCAGGCGCGTCCGGCCGAGGAACGCGGTTCCGGTGGCATGGATTGCCACGCCGGCCGCCAAAAACAGGAGCGATTTGAACGCCGCGTGGGTGACCAGCTGGGCACCGGCGGCGGCCGCCGATCCGGCACCGACGGCGATGAACATCAGGCCGTACTGCGCCGAAGTGGACGCGGCGAGGGCGCGTTTGACGTGCGTCTGGAGGGCCGCCACGATGCCGCCGCCGAGTGCCGTGACCACGCCGACCGCGGCCGTGAGCGGCAGGAACCAGGCGACCGAGTCGAGGGCCGGAGCCAGGCGGATCAGGAGATATGCGCCGGCCGCCACGAGGGTTGCCGAGTGGAGCAGCGCCGACACCGGCGTCGGCCCGGCCATTGCAGCGAACAGCCAGGGGCTGAACGGCACCTGCGCGGACTTGGCCGCTGCGGCCAGCAGAACGCCACCCGCCACGATCTCCCGCCAGGGCGACGAGGCACCGCCGAGGCCCGCGAACGCGAACGACCCGGTGGCCGCGAATGCCGCCCCGGCCGCCAGGTACAGACCAAGGTCGCCGAGTCGTGTGGTGAGGAAGGCCTGCGTACCGGCCTCGACGTTCGCGCGATCGCGCCAGCCGTGGCCGATCAACGCCCACGATGTGGCACCGACCAGTTCCCAGCCGGTGATCAGGGTCACGAAGTCCGCCGCGACCACGAGCAGGAGCATGGCGGCAACGAAGACCAGCATCAGCACCAGGAGACGCGTCCGCCCGGCCGTCTCCGTCACGGCGGCATAGGCAACCACCGGCGCGGCGATGAACGGGACCAGGACCACCATCACCCGGGCAAAGCCGCTGACCTGGAAGGAGAGCTGAATGACCGGGCTCCAGGCCAGGACAGACGCGGGTTCGGCCAGGGCGGCCCACAGGCCCAGGATGACGCTCGCCACCAGGGCGCCGACGGCGATGGCTCCGGCGAGACCGGGCCTCTGTCGAGTGAGCCACACGATGGCCGCCGCCACGAGTGGCAGTGCCGGCAGGATCAGGACGCTCAACCCTTGAGCCGCCGCAGTTTCTCGGTGATGTCCGCCCGGCGAACCCGATAGACGCCCGTGATCAGGGCGAAGCCGAGTGCCATCTCGACCGCCATCACGGTCATGAACACGACGCCGAGCATCTGGCCCTCCGGGTTCCCGCCCGCGGCGCGTGCCCACAGCACCACCAGGGCGACGAACGCGGCGTTGATGATCAGCTCCAGGCCCATCATGAGCATCACGAAGGACTGCTGGCTGAGCGCACCGTAGACACCGATCCCGAACAGCGCTGCGGCGACGATGAGGACCGCTTCCGTGCTCACCCTTCCGTCTCCTCGTCAGGTTGGAGGGGCGGCTCGAGTGACCCTTCGTCGGCAGCGCCGTACCGTCCACGATGGCCGGCGAGGGCGACCGCGCCGATCATCGTCGCCAACAGGGTCACGCCTGCCGTCTGGAAGACGAGCATCGAATTGCCCAGCAGCTCCACCCCGAGCTCCCGAGTCGCCGCCGGGGGATCGGGAGCAGGCTTGTCCGGGAAATCCCCCGCCAATGCCACGCCGGCCAGGGCGAGGAACGCCACGACACCGGCGATCGCCGCGACCCGGTTCTGGTGGACCATGACCATCGGGTTGAGGCCGGCCGGATTCATCATGTACATGACCATGACGATGGCCATGATCAGCATCTCGCCGGCCATCATCAGGATCAGGACCATGCCCAGGAATTCTGACCCGAGCAGAATCAGGATCCCTCCCACGGCGGCGAATGAGGCGAGGAGATAGAAGGCCGCGCGAACCATGGAATCGGTCCGGAATACCCGATACCCGGCGATGATCGCGCCTGCGGAGAAGATCCAGAAGACGATCGTGACGATCTGGTCGTCGATCACAGGAGGAAGGCCCCGGACACGAAGATATTGAGCAGCGCGAGCGGGATCAGGATCGCCCAGGACACGAGCACGAAGGTTTGGATCCGGACTCGCGCGAAGACGTGGCCGGCGAGCAGGATCACGCCGAGCAGGATCAGCGTCTTGACGATGACCCAGACGGGACCCGGCAGGAACGGGCCGTACCACCCGCCCAGGAAGCCGGCTGCGCCCATGGCCGAGACGGCGATGAGCATCGATGATCGAGCAACGGCCCATAGTAGCCGGGCGATTCCGGAGTCCTCGAGGCTGGTCCCGCCGGCGAGGTCGGACCCGTCCGGCAGGTTCAGCGGTCCCCAGAAGCTGACCCCCAGCCCCACCACCAGGTAGATCGGGAGCCCCAGCGGCTGGCGGATGACGTTCCAGAGCGGCTCCTGGGCTTCCACGATCCGAACGATGGAAAGTGATTCGGCCGGCAGTGCCGTCGCCAGCATCGCCAGCAGAAAGGGGATCTGGAAGGACAGCGCCTGGGCACCGTAGCGATAGGCGCCGATCAGCGGCAGGGGTGAGTTCGGCGACCAGCCGTGGAGGAACACCGCGATCATGACGAAGGCGATCGCGGCGGAGAAGGCCACGAACCCCGTATCGGGATCGGCCAGCACCAACCCGGGCGCCAGGGGCACCAGGGCAAGCGCGAACGCCGCCAGACCCGCCAGGAGCGCCGGCGCCACTGCCCAGCCGGCGGCGTCGGGCCGCTCGGTCGTGGTACGGGACTGGGACAGGAGCCAGGCAACCTGGCGCACCGGCGCGACGAGCGTGGTGACGATGGGAACCCCGTCCCCGGCCACGATGACTGCCACCAGGCGATCCGCGACGGCCACGAGGTAGACACCGACAACGAGGGTGAGTGCCACGGCGAGAAGGGCGACCTCGGTCGATGCATACGTCGTCATGCGGTGGCTCGCAGCTCGCCCGAGTCCATCACGGAAGCCGCCTCGTCGAGGTCGAGGTCGAGGCCGATCAGCGTCGTCAGCGCATCGCCCCATTCGAGCCCGGACAGCAGTTCGGGGACCAGCGCAAGCGCCCGATTCGTGGGGCTGTCACCGGGCTCGAGCCGACCCCGCGGCGACTCGACGCGTCCGACCAGCGTCGTCTTGCGGCCTGCTGCCCGGGCAGCCAGATCGAGCGATCGGGCGGCTTCCTCGATCCGGACCTGCCACCAGCCGACCGGATCGCCCCGTCGCATCACGACGATCTCGAACCCGAGCGCTCGATAGCCCTCGTCCTCGAGTCGAACGTCCTCTGCGACGCCCGCGGCCCGCGCGATCGGACCCAGACCCAGGCCGCTGAACCTCCCAGCTTCCACCAGGCCGGCGCGCGGCAGCGACCATCGGTAGAGGCCGCTGCGAGAAAGACGCGCACCGAACGCACGCACGCGGTCTCCGTCACCGGGCCGGACCTCGTGGGCGAGCCGCAGCGCCCGCCGGCCGAGGGCGGGCAGCCCCTGCGCCATGAGCGCATCGGACAGCCAGCGGAGATGATCGCAAGCGCGTGCAAGCTCGAGTTCGGCGATCGCGACCGGGCCGGACAGCGCACGAATGAAGGGCGACGCCGACCCGGGACGTGATGGCAGGACACCCGGGGTCGTGACGGCGACCTCGGTCATGACGTCTCCCGACAGCTTCGCCGTAAGAACTAGCCCGCTCGGGAGTCTTGGAAAGAACGGCCCCAGCGAGACCGGCAGGATGTCGAGGCGAAGCCCGTCCCGGTCCGGGCCCAGTTCCGCCATTGGTCGCCCGTAGGGCGTGCCACCGGTCATGCCGCTGCCACCCTGACCGTACGGCCCGATGCCCCGCCACTCGACGGCGTCGACATCGGGAAGGATCGCCGGCTCCGAGGCGCGGCCGCCCGTCAGGATGTCGCGGAACACCGCACGGAGCGTCGGCACCGGATCGTCTTCCTCAACGGCCGTCGCGGCCCCGGCGCCACCCAGCGCAACGAATGGGTCGTGCGTCCGCCAGGTGACGGTGGCGCGGGGGTGCGGCAGGATGTCGTGGAGTCGCGCGAGCGCCTGGACATCGGCATGGTTGGTGGACCCGGCGATCAGCAGGAGCGCCGCGGCCCGGGGTGTATCGACGATGCGGACATGCGGGTCGAGCTGCACATCCTGGACCATGGCCCGCATCCCGGCTCCGGCGACGACGAAGACGGGCACGGGCCCCGCTGCCGCGAACCCCGCGATCCGGGATTTCAGACCCACTCGAGTGCGCGCTCGCGCCAGGCGTACAGCACGCCCAGCAGCAGGATGGTGATGAACATGCCCATCTCAACCATCGCAATCAATCCTTCGGAGCGGAACACGACGGCCCAGGGGTACATGAACACCATCTCCATGTCGAAGGCCAGGAAGACCAGGGCCATCGGGTAGTAGCGGGCGTGGTACCGATTCCAGGCGTGCACCTGCGGCTCGCGACCACCCGTCCAGGGCGTTCGTTCGGACACGGCAGGCGCTCGGCCACGCCCCGGGTTCGCGCCCCACCACAGGATCAGGACGGCTGCGATCGCCGCCACGAAGACGGCGAACGCAACCGCCAGAGGGCCAAGGGCGATCATGGCCGGTCGACGAGCGTTCGGGGTGGGCTGGACGTTGCTGAACGGACCTAGAGGTAATCCTCCGGCGACTCCCGGAAGCTGTCGGCGCAGTCCTGGCTGCAGAAGTAATAGGTCTTGCCGTCATGCTCCATCGACGCCACCGCGTCCGAGGGCAGGATCTTCATCTGGCACACCGGATCGGTGACAACCTGCTCGTTTTCGGCCATGCTGGAAACCTCCTTTGTGATCGTGATTGGGTGGACGTTCCTCGATCACCCGACGCTCGGCGCGTCGGAGTGCCCGCTGAACGGGGCTGAGACGCATTGACTACGCCACCATAGCGTCCCTGTCCAGAGACGGCGTCCGGCCCGTCGTCCAGCGAGCCTGCCTGAAACCGGCGGGCCCGTCCGATTTTCCGCGGCACCCGGCCGCGTCGGTGCATCCGTGCGCACGGTGCAGGCAGGGCTCCACACAGTTCTCGGGAGTCAGCCGCTCGTGATCGATCCCGCAGGCGCAGGCGAGATCGCAGCGGGCGTCGATGGCAAACGGGTAGCGCCGGCCGGCGATCGCGTCGACGGCGGTTTCGCGGATCCGGTGGCTCAGGCGCACAGCACCCATCGTGAGCGTCATCGACGGCTCGGCCACGATCGCGCCCAACCCAAGCCGGCGCAGGCCGGGCCCGAGAAGCGCGCGCAACCGGCCGTCGTACGCGCGCAGGTCGGCTGCGAGACCCGCGGCCCAGTCGCCCACCGCCTGGGCGGCGGTGATCCCTGAAACGATCGCGTAGGCGATGCCCTCACCGAAGAGCGGGTCGGCGGTGGCGGCGGCATCGCCGGCAAGAAGCACGCGCGGAGAGGCGAGGGGTCCGCGGCGCAGGCCCTGGGGGATCCAGTGGCCGGCGATCTTGCCCCGGCCCGCATCGAGACCGACGCTCCGCGCAAATCCGGCAAGGACTTCCTTCAACTCCGCCGGACCCGTCGCGCGGTAGCTGCCGGTGCCGACATTGGCGTGATCGCCCTTGGGGAAGTACCACGCATACCCGCCTCGGACACCGAAGGCGAGGACGGCCGTGTCGGGCGGCAGGTCCGACGCGAGCGACAAGTCGACTTCGATTGCCAGGGCGTGGCGAGTGGCCGGCCCGCCGAGTCCGAGCCGGCGGGCGATTCCACTCGGGTCGCCGTCGGCGGCGACCACGGCGTCCACGCGGAGACGGCCGGTCCGCGTCGTCAGGGTCACGCCGTCCGCATCCTCGCTGACGGCCTCGACTCGCTCTCCATCTCGGACCTCCGCGCCGGCGGCGGCCGCCGCCTGGGTCAGCGCGAAGTCGAAGGGGCCGCGCTCGACCATCGCGATCTCGGCCTCGGACACGTCGAGGTGGACCGCCGGGAAGTGGCCGCCGCGAAGCTCGACCCGGTGGACGCGTCGCTCGACCGTGTCGAGGGCGCTCGGCGGGACGAGTCGCTGGGCCTTGGGCGTGAGCCCGCCTCCGCAGAGTTTCGGGCGCGGGAGCCGCCGTGCCTCGAGGAGGGTCACCCGCGCGCCCTTGCTCGCAAGGAGCCGTGCAGCAGTGGCACCCGCCGGGCCTGCTCCAATGACGGCGATCGAGAGTCTTGGCATGTCTCCGTTCCTCGACGAGGAGGTCGTTCTGGCAAGAGCCGGCGGACCGGCTGGATTGCCAATCCCTCATCGGCCTGAAGGATGGTGCGTCGCGATGAGCCCTTGTTGAGGGCGACCTTAGACGGCCATGAGAACGCCGCCGGACCAGGATGTTCGATGTGCCGCATGCAGATGGCTCTTAAGCAGCGACCACGCGCGGGCGAGCCCAACGGTTCTCTTAGCCGGGATTCATCGCGGCTTCAGGGGGACCTGCCATCGTTCGATTACGGACTGCGCACGACCACCCCCGTGGGGGCACCGCTCAGATCCTGAAAGGCAGATTCACATGACCGAGGGCGTTCGTATCGTTGTCAACGGCTACGGCTACGGCTACGGCTACGGCGGCAAGCGCCTGGCCGACGCCGTCTGCCTCCAGGACGACATGGCCCTTGCCGGCGACCCCGGTCGGGTGCCGGCGCAGGAAGGGAGCGAGGCCATGCCCGGCGAGAACCGGCCCGAGCGTCGGATACGGGTTCACATCCCCATCGCCGCGACCAAGCCGGTCCCGGGTGCCCGACTCGAGGAGCTTGTCGCCGCTCATCCGGGCGTTTTCCGCGCCACGATCGGCAAAGCGGGTGGACTGCTCATCGTGGAATACGATCCGCGCCAGATCGACCTCGCGGATCTCGCCTCGATCGTCCGCCTGGCCGGTCACCCCGTCGCGCCCCGAGCTGACTGAGTCTCAATTACCGGCCGGATCCTGCCGGCGTTGACCGGGTCTGGAATCATCAGGTAAGTTACTACCCGACTGTCGTAGCAGACATCCTGCGTGGCGTCCATCTCGGGTTGCGACGCCTGCCGCGACGAAACATCCCCAGACAACGCGTCGAGGTGGTCGATGATGCGAACGCTCGGGCTCGTCGCCGCAGCTTGATGGGTGTGCCGGTGCGTGTCCGCCGCCTCGTGGCGGCAGCCTTCGTCGCGGTCGCGGTGGTCGCCATCTCGATCACATGGCCGGGTGTGGGCGCTCAGGACCAGCGCCCGGGCGAGTACACGATCGTCATGGACGACTACTCGTTCGCGCCGAACCGCCTGACCTGGCGGGCGGGCGATACCGTGACAGTCACCGTCCTGAATCGGTCGTCGTCACGGCCGGGTGCGGCGCACGAGATCATGTTCGGCCGGGGGCCCCTGCGCGAGGAGGGCATCCTGGGCACCGTCCAGGGAGACGGCTTTGCGGAGCAGCTCCTGGACGGTGCGACGGTCGAGCTGCTTTCCGGCGACGGCGTGACCATGATCATGGCCGAGACGGCTCGCCTGACTGGGGTCGATCCGATGTCGCTCATGCCTCCGGACATGGACATGGCCGGCGGAGCCATGCGGCCGGGAATGGACTTCATGACCGTGGTCGACGTTCAGGGCGGCGTGACCTTCCGTTTCCAGGTTCCGGACCGGCCGGGGCAGTGGGAGTTCGGGTGCTTCCAGCAGGACGGCCAGCACTACCTCAACGGCATGAAGGGCGTCCTTGTTGTGGTGCCCCGGTGAACTTCCGCGACCGCGACATCTGGATCCTGGCCGGCCTGTGGCTCGCCTTCAGCGTGGCCGCCGAGTGGATCGTGGCGCTGGCGCTCGACCAATGGCCGATCGTCATCGCAGAGCAGGGCCGGATCACGGCCGACGCCTTCGCATTCCTCCTCCGCGTCGGCGTCGTGATCTTTGTCCTCGTCGCGCTGCTCATCGTCTACAGCGCCATCCGGTTCCGGGCGCCCCGCGAGGAGGCGACCGACGCGCCCGTCGAATCGTTCGTCCAGCGCCGTGGAAACCGAGCCTTCACGCTTGGTTGGGTCGGGATCACGACGGCGCTCAATCTGCTGTTCATCGTCTACCCCGGCGCCGTGGGCCTCGGCGACCTCTGGCGGCTGGAGCGCGAGGCGGAAGCGCGCGGACCGATCGTGGTCGAGGTGACCGGCCGCCAGTGGGGCTGGAGCTACAACTATCCGGCGTACGGCATCGAGGGTGCCACCGAGCTCGCCCTGCCCGTCGACCGGCCGGCCAAGCTCCTGCTCTCCTCGGGCGACGTGATCCACGGCTTCTGGGTGCCGGCCTTCGGGATCAAGAAGGACGTCATCCCTGGTCAGACAGTTGTCCTGTACATCACGCCCACGACGATCGCCTCGACCGAGGGGGACCCTCGCGTCCGGGTCCAGTGCGCCGAGCTGTGCGGCATCGGTCACGCCGAGATGCGCTCGGGCGTGCGCATCCTGTCGCCGACCGATTTCGACGCCTGGGTGGCGGATCGGCAGGCGCCCGGCGCGACGATGGGGCCGATGCCGGGCATGAGCATGGCGCCCGGCGAGACGATGGCGCCCCCGACGATGGGGCCGATGCCGGGCATGAGCATGGCGCCCGGCGAGACGATGGCGCCCCCGACGATGGGGCCGATGCCGGGCATGAGCATGGCGCCCGGCGAGACGATGGCGCC
>JAZJZX010000013.1:55908-92768 GCA_040389445.1 Chloroflexota bacterium | reverse complement strand
CGACGATGGGGCCGATGCCGGGCATGAGCATGGCGCCCGGCGAGACGATGGCGCCGTGAGCGAGTCGCGCGGGGCGACCGAACCCGGAGCGCGGACCCTGGCCGCCGAACCCATCAAGGGTTGGACGGGCCGGCTGGACCTGTTCGGGCCGCTCCTCCGAGCCACCCTGTGGGGAATCGCGGGCTTCGGCCTGGGCGCGCTGGCGACCGCCCTGCTGCTGGGCGAGAGCCCCACGGGCGAGCGTGCGATCACGATCGGCTACGTGATTGGCGTCCTCGGCTGGGTACTGGGCGGCGGCGCGTGGGAGGCATGGGTCCGCCCGTGGTTCGGCGGGCCTTCCACCTGGGATGAGGGCGCCGGCGTGGCGCGCTACCTGCGCTTCAGCACGGACCACAAGGTGATCGGGCTCCAGTACCTCTGGGCCGCCGGGTTCGCCTTCCTCCTGGCCGGGCTCATCGCGATCGGGATCCGCCTGGAGCTGCTGACACCCGCCGTCGACGTGTTCGGCACGGCGCAGACGTACACCTCGTTCGTCGGCGTCCACGGCGCGCTCATGATCTTCGCGGTGGCCGTCGTCGCGATCGTGGGTGGGTTCGGCAACTACTTCGTGCCGCTCCTCCTCGGCGCGGAGGACATGACCTTCCCGTCGCTCAACGGCGTCAGCTGGTGGCTGGTGGTGCCCGGCATCGTCGCCATCCTGGCAAGTCCGCTCCTGGGTGGATTCCAGACGGGCTGGACGGGCTACGCGCCCCTGGCCGCGGCCAGCCCGCCCGGTCAGACGCTCTATTACCTCGGCATCCTTGCGCTCGGGCTGTCGTCCCTCCTGACGGCCGTCAACGTCATCGCGACGACCGTCTACCTCCGGGCCCCCGGGCTCACCTGGGGCCGCCTGCCGATGTTCAGCTGGGCGATGCTCTTCACGGCCGTGCTCAGCCTCATGTGGCTGCCGGTGATCACGGTGGCGATGTTCCTCGGCCTCCTCGACCGTCTCGTTCCCACCGACGTCTTCGGCGCCACGGGCCTGCCGCTCCTCTGGCAGGACCTCTTCTGGCTGTTCGGCCACCCCGAGGTCTACATCATCATGCTCGGGGCCTGGGGGATCTGGCTCGAGGTCATCCCGGTGATGGCCCGCAAGACCCTGTTCGGCTATCGCTGGGCGCTCGTCGGGTTCCTCGGCATCGCGTTCCTCTCGAGCGCGGTGTGGGCGCATCACATGTTCGCGGCGGTTGGCGACGTGCGCCTGATCCCCTTCATGACGACGACGGAGCTCATCTCCATCCCCACCGGATTCATGTACCTGGTCGCGATCGGCACGCTGTGGCAGGGTCGAATCCGCCTGACGACGCCCATGCTGTTTGTCCTGTTCAGCATGCTCAACTTCCTGGTCGGCGGGGCGACCGGTGTCTTCCTGGCCGACGTCCCGAGCGACCTGCAGCTGACCGACACGTTCTTCGTCGTCGGCCACTTCCACTACACGATCGTGGGCGGAATGATCTTCGCCTGGCTGGGCGGCCTCTTCTACTGGTTCCCGAAGTTCAGCGGGCGGATGTACAACGAGCGCTGGGGCCGCGTGAGTGCCTGGTGGTTGTTGATCGCATTCAATCTCACGTTCCTGCCGATGTTCATGAGCGGCATCGAGGGCATGAACCGGCGCGTGGCGAGCTACCTGCCGTACCTGCAGGATCTCAACACGCTCACCTCGGTCGGCGGCTTCCTCTTCGGCCTTGGTTTCGTGATCCCGCTCGTCAACCTGGTCTGGTCCTGGCAACGCGGGCCGCGTGCCGCAGCCGACCCGTGGGCCGGCCGGACCCTGGAGTGGCGGACCTCGTCACCGCCGCCACGCGAGAACTTCCACGTTCAACCGGTGGTCACGACGGACTTCTACGGCTACGGCGAAGTCGAACCGGAGCGCCCGCTCTTCCGCTCTCCGGAGCCTGGAGGAGAGGCATGACCGCCTCATCCGGTCAGGGCCCTGCCACCGGTGGCGCAGCCGCAACCGCAGCCGCAACCGCGGCGGCAACCTCGGGCAACTCGAACGACCCGGGCGCGGCCAAGCGGCTTCGGATGTACCGCGGGTCCTTCTGGCTGTTCATCCTGGCCGAGTCGTTCGGGTTCGTCACCCTGTTCTCGGTTCGCTTCCTGCTGGCCGGGACGGACCGGCCGGCTGAGCTCAACGGCGTGCTCGGGGCCCTGATCACCCTCGCCTTCGCGGGAAGTTCGGTCCCGGCGGTGTGGGCGCTCCGGGCGATCAGGGCGGGCGACGGGGAGGCCATGGTCTTCCGACTGCAGCTGGCGCTCGGGCTCGGGCTCACGGCCTTCTGGTTCGTCGTGGCCGACGTGTCCTCCACGACGATCGCGCCCGCCAGCCGCTTCGGCGGCAGCTACTTCGCGAGCGTCGGCTTCCACGCGATCCACATCGTGGTTGGACTGGTGTTCCTGGCGGCCCTCTGGTCGTCGGGACGACGCGGTCGTTTCAGTCCCGCGGATCACTGGCTCGTCGAGGCAGGGGTCCGCTTCTGGCTCTTCGTCACGGCCGCCTGGGTCGCGCTCTATATCGTGTTCTACTGGCTGTAACGCTGGATCGGAAAAGTACGCTCATGTCCCTTGACCCCTCGGCCCCTGTCGACCTCCCGGTTCTCTGGTGGGTGTTCTGGCTGGCTGTGATGTCCGTCGGCGTTTTCGTCGCGTTCGCCTGGTGGCTCACAAGAGAGGCGCTGCGCGAGGACGCCGCGCCGGCGGCGGAGCACGAGCACCGACGCCCGGGCGGCCCACGCGACGAGTCCGACGAGGATGGATCGGCCCGATCAGTAACCGGCCACCCGCCGCCTTCCGACCCACGACCATGAGCCCGATGTTCCGTCCGTCCCGTCGCTCGACGGCCGCACTGTGGGCCGTCCTCGTCCTGGCCATCGCGGGCTGCGCCGCATCGCCCACCTCGTCAGCTCCGGGCGGCACAGCTCAAGCCGGCGCAGCGTCGGGCGCCACCCCGGCCAATGCGGGCGAGATGACGATCTCCGCGCCTGGCGGGACGTATACCGGGGTCAGCCCCGGCCGGCTCACCGAGATGCTGCGGACGAAGGACTTCCTCCTCATCAACGTCCACGTGCCGTATGCGGGCGAGATCGAGGGCACGGACGCGTTCCTGCCGTATGACCAGGTCACAAGCCGGAGTTCCGAGTTGCCCTCGGCGAAGGACGCGAGGATCGTCGTCTACTGCCGGAGTGGCCGGATGAGCACGGAGGCGGCCCGGACCCTGGTCGGGCTCGGCTACACCAACGTGTGGGAGCTCGACGGCGGGATGATCGACTGGGAGAAGGCCGGCTACGGGCTCGTCCAGAATCCCGGAACCTGAGCCCGGATCGGTAATCCCGGGGACGCTGCGCCTGAATCGAGCCGGTCGGTCGGAGGTTGCCCAGGACCAAGAGCACGGGCGAGGCCATGCCCTCGCCGCGGGCCCGTCCGGCGAAAGTTCTTAGCTCACGCTCAGCTCGCTCTCAGGTTCGAACGCCACGATCCCGACCATCGTTGGTGAGGAAGCGCCCATGGCGCGGCACCTTCGATGACCTTCGACGGGCCGGCCGGTCCTCCCCCGGCACCGGCCGGCGCCGTCGCAGCACGCATCCGCCAGTCGTGCAGCGCGCGGCCCGCGCCGCGACCCACGGCCCACACCGTGACCCACGACCCGGCGCCGCGGCCAGACTCACGAACGGCGGGCCCGCTCCCGATCTCGAGCGACGTTCAGCCCGTGGTGAACAGCCGGAAGAGGACGCCGCCGAGGACGACGAAGGCGACGAGGAGGAGCGCGGCGGCGCGTTGACCGGTCGCTCGGCCGAGGAACGAGCGGGCCAGCGGCACCAGCGCAATCGCCACCAGCGCGTACAGCAGGTGCACGCCCTCGCGCGGACGTGCCCCACCGGCGAGGACGACCAGGCCGCTCGCGGCCACCACGACGAGGAGGCTGACGACGCCGGCCTGGAATCGGACAAAGGCCTCTCCGCCGCCCCGGCCCGACAGCACAACGACGAGCGACCAGGCAATGCCGGCCGCGACCCCGGCGACGGCAAGTTCGGCGAGGATGCGATGAACAGCGTCCGTGATGGTCCTCCCCCTCAGTCGGCCGGGTCGCCGCGCAACAACGCCTCGAGCATCTCAACCGGCGCGGATCTGATCCGACCGGCCCGGTCCAGGAACGCCCCGCGTGCCCGGTCGGCAGCAACCAGGGCCCCGTCCGCTCGATGGATCTCATGGTGCCACGTACCGGATACCCGGCGCAGTTCGATCAGGCGGCTGGTGACGATGAGCTCGTCCCCGTCGCGCGCGGGCGCCTGGAGAACGAGATCGTGACCGACGACGAGGCTCAGGAAATCCGAGGCCTCCATTCGACTGGCCGGCCAACCCGCCCGCGCGGCCGCCCGAAAGACGGCGTGCTCCAGCCACTGGAGGATCGCCTGCGGCCGAGCGGCGCCGTCGGGAGCAACTTCGTGGCTGCGGACGACCTGTGAGAACTGGAACAATCGGCCCCCGGCATCTCGAGTGATCCGGGGCAGCTCCCATTCGCGAGGCGAGCCCGACTCCTGCCAGACAGCCTCCACTTGCGCCGCGAGGCGACCCTGCGTGCGCAGGGCGTAGGCGATCCGCCGGTGGGACGCATCTGCCTCGAGCACGGACATGCCGATATCCACCAGCGCGTCCGGACCGATCGGCTGGCGATTGGCGATCCTGAGTTCGCGCAGGCTGCCGGCGGGCAGGCCGGCCCGTTCATGTGCGGCGCGCATCAGGGCGACATAGGCGGCGTTGTTCACGTGGCCGTTGCTGTCGCAGTCGTCCCAGCGCGTCCGGATCTGGACGGAATGGGCCGGCTCGCTCGAGGCCGTGCTCGGCGCGCCGATCATCAGCCCTTGGACTGTCTTTGGCTCTTTCTTCGCTGTCAATGCGGGGGCCCCCGATATCTCAGCTCCGCGCCGGATGTTGCGGATCAGACCACGGTCGACGAGGCGCCTGAAGCGCAGGTGAGGGGCGGCTGAGACTTGGACCCTTCCGGCCCCGTCGTGCCGGCGCCGCCGGCGAGGTCGAAGTCGCACACCGGAATTCGGCCATCGAACCGGTGACCGGTGACAACTCATCGGGCACCAAGACCGCTCTAACCTTGCTATAAGGTAGGTCGGGTCAACTGCTATCGACAACCGTCAGCGTTGCTGGCACCAGGGAGGAGATTCAGAATGACGAGCGGCGCACCCGCTATCCAGGAAGGCCGCTGGCGCCGGGCCTGGGGGGCGCTCGATGAGCGTCTTGGGCTGAGCGGACTGGCCTATCCGGTCCCCGCCCACGCCAATGGGATCGGCTACATCCTGGGTGGCATCACCTTCTTCGGATTCCTCATCCTCGCCGCGACCGGGATCTGGCTCGCCCAGTTCTATCATCCGACCCCGGCGACGGCGCGCGAGAGCATCGTCTACATCATGAACGTGGCACCAGCCGGCGATCTCGTTCGGGGGATCCACTTCTGGGTCGCGAACATCGTCATGGCGACCGTCCTCCTCCACATGGGCCGCGTGTTCGCGACGGGCGCCTACAAGCGCCCGCGAGAGGCGAACTGGCTGATCGGGCTTGGGCTCCTCGGGATCACCCTCGGGCTCACCTTCACCGGCACGGTCCTCAAGTGGGACCAGGAAGGCTTCGAGGCCCTCAGCCACAACGTCGAGATCGGCAACCTCGTGGGCGCCTTCGGCTTCTGGTTCTCCGGCGACTTCACGACCAGCCTGCCCATCCTCGGGCGGCTGTACATGGCCCACGTCGTCATCCTCCCCGCGCTCGGCACGCTCCTGCTCATCGCGCACTTCCTGCTCGTCAAGCGCCACGGGATTTCCGCCCTTCCTGCCCAGGCCGATGCGGCCGTCGACGGCGGCCCGGTTCCGGCCAAGGGCGGCTCCACCTTTGCCGCCCACGTCGTGCGCATGGCCGGGTTCGGACTCCTGATCCTGGCGATTGCCACGGTGCTCGCGGTGATCCTGCCCGCCGCGCTCGGGCCGCGCCCGATCCCCGGCACGGAGACCACCAAGCCGCCCTGGATGTTCCTGGCGTTCTACCCGTTCGAGGACTGGTTCGGCCTCCCGGCGCTCCTGTGGGTCCCGGCGATCCTGTTCGGTGCCATTGCCCTGGTCCCGTTCGTCGATCGAAGCCGGTATCGGTCCCCATCGCGACGGCGATGGTTCATCGCGATCGGCGTCGTCGTGGCCGTCGCGGCCGTGGCCCTCGTGATCTACGCCCTCGTGACCGTCCCGCAGGCCCACATCCAGGAGGCGATGTGATGTCGCGCGTGCTCTTCCGCCTGATCCTGCTGGCCCTCGGACTGGGTGCCCTCGAGATCGGCCTCGGAAGCGCCCTCGTCGACGGATCGGCGCTGAGCTGGGCGCTCGTGCTCCTCGTGGGCATCCCGTTGACCGTGGCCGGCTCGGCCGGCTTCATGGCTCCGCTCCTGGGCGGAGCGCATCAGAAAGGTTCCCCCGATGCGTAAGTCACTACCGTTCGCGATCGCCCTGGGGTTCGTTCTCTCCCTGGGCGTCGCCTTCAGCGCGATGGCCCACGAGGGCACCGGCGAGGCGAAGATCGAAGCCGAGCCTTCGAGCGTGACCGCGGGCGACACGGTCGTCCTGGCGGGGAGCGGGCTCGAGCCGGACAACGACCGCATCCTGGTTCTTGCCGGTGAGGGTCTGACCGTCGAATTCGGCACCGTCAAGACCGATGCCGAAGGAATGTTCTCCCAGGAGCTCACGATCCCCAGCCACCTCCCGTCCGGCAATTACGAGCTGCGCGCAATCGGCGATGAGACGCTGACCACGCCCCTGGCCGTGACCGCGGCCGAGGGTGGGGCGGCAGCTACACCGGGGACCACCGGTGCATCGGAGACCGTGGTCGCCCGCGAACGGTCGTCGGTCGAGGTGGGGGCAATCATCGTGGTCGTCGCGATCGCGGCGGTCGTGGGCGGCCTGCTCGTCCTGCGCGCCGAGCGCTTCCGCGGCACCGCCGGGGTCTGACGGTCCGACGACGACGGCCGGGTCCGGCGACGAGTCCGCCCGGCAAGGCGGACCCTCCGGACTTCTAAGCCCTGTCTCATCTGCGGCTCACGCTCGGTTCAGCGGCGGATCCGACCCTGCTCTCACAAGCTCGGAAGGATTCGCCTCATGAAGCTGATCGTCGGTCGTGCAGCCGTCGGGTTGGCAGTCGTCCTGCTCATCGTGATCGCGGTGGCCAATCGCCAGGCACCATCCGACGGATCGTCCGGCGTGGCCGAGGTCGTCCTGGAGGAAATGCGCTTCAAGCCGAACCGGATCAACGCCAAGGTCGGCGTGCCCTTGACCGTGCGACTCACCAACGAGGGCACACAGCGCCACGACCTCAACTTCCAGTCGATCCACATGCCGGGTCTCGGCGGGGCCGAGTCGATCCTGGAGCCGGGCGAAACGCGGTCGATCACCCTGACCTTCGATGAGCCCGGAACCCACCTCTTCATCTGCACGCTGCCCGGGCACGCGGCCGCCGGCATGACCGGCGCGCTCTTCGTTACGCCATGAGCCTCGAGGCCTCCCGCGATCGCGGCGCAGCCATTCGGCATGCTCAGCGCGTGGGTGGCCAGGTCGCGGCACTCGCCTCGATGATCGACCGTGCCGAGCCCTTCCCGAACCTTGCGCAACAGATCCTCGCGGCGCGGGGATCACTCGATTCGTTGCTCGTACGCCTCGTCGAGCTCGAGCTGCGCGACTGCGTCCCCAGTCGCGAGGCGCGAGACGAGGTCGACGGCCTGCTCCGGACGGCGCTCGGACGGAGCGCGTTCACCCGGAGCGGCATCCGAACTCGGCATCCACGCGGAGGCGCTGCTTCCTGCGACCCAATCGAAGAAAGGACGACCCGATGACCCGTCGATCTGGAACCTCCCGCCTCCCCGACCAGTTCCCGCCGACCCGTCGTGGCGAGGTCCCGCCGCTCGAGTCCCAGCCCAGGGCACGCGGGCTGGTGGCGCGGCCCGTCCGGTTCGCGGTGTTCGCGATCATCACGCTGCTCATCGGGGGGGCGGCGGTCGGCCTCGTCCTGAGCCGCCTCCAGGGGCCCGGAAGCACCGACACATCGGCCCTCCAGGTCCGCGCCAGCATGGGCGGATTCAATCCCCCGGCCCTCACCGTCAAGGCCGGACAGGTCGTCAAGGTCGAACTGATCAGCACGGACACCTCCATGCACAGCGACGGCGGCGGCTGGCACCAGTTCGCGATCGACGCGCTCGGCATTGACTGGAAGGTCGGTCCCGAGAGCGGCAAGGTCTTTTCGTTCACGGCGCCTGCCACGGCCGGCACGTACAGCTGGTACTGCGACATCTGCTGCGGCGGCAAGGCCAACCCGTCCATGCAGGGCACGCTCACGGTGACCGGCTGATGCGAGCGTCGCTCGAGCCGTTCGTGGCCCGCCCGCGGCTCCTCCTCCTGTTCATCGGCGGGACCGTGGTCACGGCGGCAGCGGCAGCACTGCTCCTCGCGGCTCCCCAGATGGCCAATCACCAGGCGATCACCGAGCTCAGCCTGCCGGCCATCGTGGCGGCGGGGTTCCTCGACGGGTTCAACCCCTGCGCATTCGGTGTCCTCATCCTGTTCGCGACCTTCGCCCTCGGCCTCGCGGCCCGGCAGTCGCTCGCGACCGGGGGCTCCGGCGGCGAGCCCGATACGCGAGCCGCCAGCCGGACGGTGATCGGCCTGGGTGCCTTCTTCGTCATCGGCGTCCTCGCCACCTATTTCCTGCTCGGGCTCGGGCTTCTGACGGCGGTGGCCTCGCTGACGAACTTCGGCGGCAACCACCTCCCGAGTCGGATCGCGGCGCTCGTGGCCATCGGTCTGGGGCTCTGGATGATCCGTGACGTCCTCCTGCCGGACGCCGGCTGGAAGCTCGAGGCGCCGCACGCGCTCCACGGGCGGATGCGCGGCTGGGCGCGGACGAGTTCGCCGGTTGCCCTCCTCGGCGGCGGCGTCCTGATCGGCCTCTGCACCGTCCCGTGCAGCGGCGCAATCTACCTCGGCGTCGTTGCCCTGCTCGGCTCGGGCGGGACCGTCGCGGCGGGGCTGGGTGGGCTGGTGCTCTACAACCTCGCCTACATCACGCCCCTGGTTGCCCTTCTCGTCCTGGCCAGCCGCCCCGGTCTCATCCGGGCCGTCAACCGCTGGCACCTGGAGCACGCAGGCGGGACGAAGATCGTGCTCGCGACCGTCGTCCTGGTCCTGGGGTTCGCGATCCTGCTGACCGTGTAGGGCCTGAGGTCGATGAGGACGGCCCGCCGTTTCTCAGCCCGGCGTTAGCCGATCCTCAGGGGGGACTCAGGTACGGGTGCTGAACTCACGCCATGCCTGATCTTCTCGTCACGCTGCTCCTCGTTGCGGCGATCCTCCTCGTTGCCGACCTGCTGCTCGCGGGTGGTGCCATGACGATGACGGGGATGTCGGCAATGGCGGGGGCGTTTGCGCACCCGCTGGCGGCGGGAGCCCTCGTGGCGCTGGTCGTGGTCCTCGTGTTGACCGTTGCGGGTCAGCGGCAGTGATGCTCGAGCAGCCGGTCCGTGCACGGCTGGACGCCTCCGGCCGCCAGATCGTGGAGGTCGCTGTTCACGGCGGCTATCAGCCGGCCTCGATCCGGGCGGTGGCGGGCCTGCCGCTCCGGCTCGTCTTTCGCCGTGAGGACGACGATGCCTGCTCCGAGCGTGTCGTGTTTTCGACGCCCAGGCTCGACCGCCGCCTCACCCCCACGGGCTCGACGACGATCGATCTGCCGGCCCACCCGCCGGGCGAGATCCGGTTCACCTGTGGCATGGGTCGCTATCGCGGCCAGATCGAGTTCGTCGACGAGCGTCGCCCCTCGGCCCTGGATCGGGTTCGCGATCGGGCGAGCCGGCTGAAGCTACCGCGAGGAACGGCGCTCCTGCTGTGGATCTTCGCGCTTCCGTTGATCGCCCTGGTGGCCATCGTCGCCCTCGAGATCGCGGCCGCCGCCGCTGGCGCGGCCCTGGTGGCCTGGCTGGCCGGCAGTGTCTGGGCGTCGCGGCGCTCGGCTCGATCCATCCAGGGGTAGGCCATGCCGTTCGTCATCGACATCGATCCGGTCGCCCTGGCGGTCCTCGGAATTCAGATTCGCTGGTACGGGCTGCTGGTGGCAGCGGCCGTCGTCGTCGCGGTCGCAATCGCCGGGCGTGAAGGCCGGCGTGTCGGGATCGGGTCAGACGTCGTCTCGGATGGGGCGGTCTGGGTGGGAGTGGCGGCGCTCGTCGGCGGGCGCCTGCTGTATGTCCTGCAGAACGATCTCCCAACGCTCGCCGAGCATCCGGCTCACGTCTTCATGATCTGGATGGGCGGACTCTCGTTCTACGGCGGGCTGATCGGTGCACTCGTTGCGCTGTTCGTCTTCACTCGCCGGCGCAGGATCCCGCTCCTCCCGGCCCTCGACGTGGCCGCCCCGGCTGCCGCCATCGGCCAGGCGATCGGCCATCTCGGTTGCCTGATCGGCGGCGACTCGTACGGTATCCCCACCACCCTGCCGTGGGCGGTGGTCTACCGGAATTCGAATGCCATGGCGCCCCAGGGCATTCCACTCCACCCGACCCAGGCGTACGAAGCGATTCTCCTTGCGCTGCTCTTCGCCGGGCTCTGGCTCGGGCGCGAGCGCCTGGCCCGCGTTGCACCCGGCGTCCTCGCCAGCGCCTACCTGTTGGGGCTGGCCGCGATCCGGTTCGGCCTGTTCTTCCTGCGCGACGAGGCAGCCGTGCTCCTCGGGCTCAAGACCGCCCAGTGGCTCGGTCTCGGGATCGCGGTCCTCGCCGTCGCCGTGTTCATCGTGGCGCGCCGTCAGGCGCGTCCCATCCAGTCAAGCCCGATCCAGTTGGAGGCCAGCCGATCATGACGGCCCACGTTCACGATTCTTCAGCGCGCCACACCGGCGAAGCGGCCGGCGCCGTGCCCGCCGCTCGAGCGGGCGGAACCACCCGACCGCGCTGGCTGCTGCCGGCAATCGTGGCTGGACTGGTCGTCGCGGTCCTCGTTGCCTACGGCATCCTCTCGCCCTCGGCCGTGCTCTACGGAGGCCTGTTCGGCGGCATGCTCCTGATGCACGCCGGCGGCCACGGCGGCCATGGCGGCCACGGCGGCCATGGCGGCCACGGCGGGGGACCGACCAGCGGGGCCGGGGATCTTGGCCGACCCGCCTCCGAGGCTCTCTCCGACCAGACGGGCCGCGGCACCGGGCCGGACAACGCACCGACAGATGCCCCGGGGAACAGCGACTCCGACGGCAACGACGAACGCGGCTCGCACGGATGCCATTGACCGTCCGAGAGGGCCAGTTGTTTCCCAGGCATCGCTCACCTTGCGCTCAGAGGTGGCCGACAAACCGAAGGGACCGCCATGAGGGTCGGGACCCACATTCAATCTTCTGAGCGCACGCATCATCACGGAGGTATCGCAAATGAACAGCCCACTGCCGATCATCGTCACCGACCCGCGACTCCAGATCCAGGCCAACTGCCTTGTCTGCGGCAACGACATCCCCGCCGGAGAGGGCCTGACGGCGCGTTACGGAGAACGGACGCTCCGGTTCAAGTGCCCGGGTTGCCTGGCACGCTTCGAGGCCGCCCCGGAGCAGTACCTGGCCGGTCGCGAGACCAGCTGCTGCAAGACGCAGGATCCGGGTTCGTCGGCGAGTGAATGGACGTGTGACGGATAGCTCTGCGGGCCGGCGGGACACGCCCGAACGAGCTGGTCGGCGCCCGCGGACAGGTGTCCGGGCCCCAGGTCCAGCAGGGCCGGCCTCTGTCCTCAGCTCACCGCCTTCTTCACGAGCGCGCCGATCCTCGCCTCGTCGGCGGCAGTCAACTCCGTCAGCGCGAAGGCGGTCGGCCACATGGTGCCGTCGTCGAGGTTCGCATCGGGCTGGAAGCCGAATGTCGCGTACCGCACCTTGAACTTCGAGGCGGCCTGGAAAAAGCAGATGACCTTGCCGTCCCTGGCATACGCGGGCATTCCGTACCAGGTCCTCGGCGTGAGGACCGGCGCGCTGGCCTTGATGAGGGCATGGAGCCGCTCGGCCATGGAGCGATCGGGTTCCGGCATCTCGGCGATCTTCGCGAGCACGTCACGTTCCCCGTCCGCCTTGTCCGGGCGCGGGCCACGGCGGGAGGCCGCCTTCATCTCCCTGGCGCGCTCCTTCATCGCGGCTCTCTCGTCGTCCGTCCACCCCTCGGACGGCTCGTCGACCGCGGCGGTGCTCGTGGCGGACGCCTGGGTGTCCTTCATCGCGGGTTTCTCCCCTTCGAGTCTTGATGGGGACGACCCTCATGCCGGGGAGCCGCCGCTGCGGCATCAGCATCGCACTCATGGCTGCGGTCTGTCCTGACCGGGTTCCCCGAGGGGGGAGTCCTTCAGCCGACGACATCCTCGTCAACGAGGTCGGTGGGTTCCGGGCTACTCGCCACGTCACCGCCGACGGCCGCGAGCGCCCGTTTGCTCCGCAACCACTTCGCGAGGTTCCTGCTGACGAACGTCCGTCTCGAGCAACGCAGGGCCTGGTAAGGGCCGGGCGTCGGGTTCGAGGAGCCGCCGGACGAACAGTGCCGTCGACAGGCGAAGGACGACCTCACCGGCCAGCGGCCGCCCGAGGAGCTCCTCCACGCGCACGAGGCGGTAGCTCACCGTCCGCACCCCAACACCCAGGAGGCGGGCGGCCGCCCGCAGGTTCTGGCGAGCGGCGAGGTACGCCTCGACCGTTCGGAGCAGTTCCTCGCCGTTGCGCGGCGCGTCGAGGATCGGGCCGAGCTCGCGGTCGACCGCGGCCCGAAGGAGCCGCGCGTCAGTCAGGAGCGCACGCTCGAGCAGCAGGCCATCGGCCGGATGACGCCCCTCGAACCCGAGGCGTTCGGCGATGAGGAGCGCATCGAACGCTGCACCGAACGCACCGGCGACCGCCGCCAGGCCTGCGGCCGGCGGCGCCTCGATGGCGAGCCAGCGGTGGGGCTGCGCAAGCTCGTCGAGGACGAGGTCGAGCGCGGCAAACCCGGGCCAGTTCGCCCGTGCGAGGAGGACGAGTCGACCCCGCTTGGTGGCGATGATCGGAAGGCTCGACGTCCCGTCGCCGCCGGACCGACTCGGTCGGTCCAGGGCGAGCGCCACCCGCAGGATCTCTGGGCCTTCGTCCTCGAGCTCGCGGCCGATGCCGGCGACAAGGACCACCCAGGAGTCGCTCGATGCGAACCCAAAGTACGCGGCCCGTCGGGCGATCCGAGCGGCGGCGGCGGTGTCGCCGGGGGGCAGGTCGAGCAGCTCGTCAAGGAATTCGCGGCGAGCGGCACCGGTTCGGGCGGCGATCTCCCGCTCGGCGTCCGCGTATCCCTCACTCAGGGCGGCCGCGGCCGCGTCGCCGGCCTTCAGGAGGGCCGTCCCCAGCGCGGCGACGGCAGCCCGGCTGCCGGTGGACCGGCCCGTGACCGCCGCCCAGATGACCCAGCCCGACGTGAGGTAGCGATCGAGCAACCGAGCCAGCGACTCGCCCTCACGCGCCGCACGCGAGCCGGCCAGTCGCAGGCGCGACAGCTCGGCCTCGGTCAGCTCTTCGGCATGCAGCAGGGCGGCGATCGTCGACTCCGCGGCCGCTCGCGTGGAGACCGCAAGCAACTCCGGGTCGTCGTCGGGGCCGGCCACGTCCCGGACGATCTCGGCGACGATCGGGTCGAGCTCCAGCCGAAGGGCTTCGAGCAGGCTGGCGTAGGGTGGCGGCTCATCCTGTTGCGTCATCCAGGCAGGATACGACGGCCTGACTTGCTGCATCGTGGCCTTGTTTGCTCGGAGCGGGAAGGTCGACACTACCCGGTGAGACCGTGGCCTCGTGGTCGACGATCTCTCTCACGGTCCGTCGAACGCCGATCGCGGTCGACGGGCCGCCAAGCTCCCTCCACACGGCGGCCGGCATCAAACCGGCCGCCGTCCTCCTGCTCGAAGGACCACCACCGCATTGGACACGACCATCCTCCTCGGCGCCGGATTCACCGCGTTCATCGTCGGCGCGCTGGCCCTCGACCTCGGGGTCTTCCATCGCAAGGCCCACGTGGTGGGTGCTCGCGAGGCGCTCGGCTGGACGGTGGTGTGGGTGACCCTGGCCGCCCTCTTCGGGATCGGGGTCTTCGTTGCCCGGGGCGGCGAATCAGCCGTCGAGTACTTCACGGGCTACGTCATCGAGTACTCGCTGAGCGTCGACAACGTGTTCGTGTTCAGCCTCATCTTCGCCGCCTTCGCCGTCCCGCGGGAACTCCAGCACCGGGTCCTGTTCTGGGGCGTGGTCGGCGCCCTGGTCATGCGGCTCCTGATGATCGTGGCCGGAGCGGCGCTCATCGAGCAGTACCACTGGGTGCTCTACCTGTTCGGCGTGTTTCTCGTCGTCACCGGCATCCGGATGCTCATGGCCCGTTCGGGACACGAGCCGCACCCTGAAAACAACGTCCTCGTCCGGTTCGCCCGGCGCCACCTGCGGGTGACCGATGGTTTCCACGGTCAGGCGTTCTTCGTCCGCACCGCTGCCGGCCGTGCCGCGACGCCGCTCTTCCTGACGCTGCTCATGGTGGAGTTCAGCGATCTCGTCTTCGCGGTCGACTCGATCCCGGCCATCTTCGCCGTGACGACCGATCCGTTCGTGGTCTTCACCAGCAACGCCTTCGCGATCCTGGGCCTCCGATCGCTCTACTTCCTGCTCGCGGAGGCGGCCGCCCGCTTCCGGTACCTCAAGGTCGGGCTCGCGGTCATCCTCACGTTCGTCGGCGCCAAGCTCCTCGTCGCGGGGTTCCTGGAGATCTCGCCGCTCGTGTCGCTCGCGGTCATCCTCTCGATCCTCGGGCTGTCCGTGGGGGCATCGCGGTGGGCGATGTCCAAATAGGTTGACGATAGCGCCCCGGCCTTCGACCTGAACCCGACGCCTCGCAAGCCCGAGCACGAGCTGTCCCTCGATGGCGCGGTCCACCGGGACGACCTCGACGTCCTGCGCGAGACGGCCCCGTTCTACCGGCTCACTGGATCAGATGCGGCGGTCATCATCGACGAGGTCCGGGCGGCGCTCGCCACCTGGCATGGCGCGGTCCGGGGCATGGACCTCGGCGCCGCCGAGCTCGATGTGCTCGGCGATGCGATCGGGGGTTGACCGCATTCGAGCCCGGACCGGAGCGCCGAGCGGGGGTCTTGGCTCGCAAGACCGGTGTCGGGGGCCCTCCGCCGCTCGTCCGGCAGCACTGCCGGGGCTTGACAGGATGCGTGCATTAGGCGATTGTATTAGGCGTTCGCCTAATCCCCTTTGCAGTGCCGGGTCCCGCGGCACGCGTGGTCCCGGCAAGGAGACAAGCATGGCCACCCTCACCTCACGGAACGGCGTCGACGTCGACCGCCTCGTCGCCACGATCGGAGCCGTCCAGGCCGACGAGAACATTGCTCGCTTCACGTTCCGTGCCCGCAGCGCCTGGCAACAGGGGGGCCGAAACCTCGGTGAGATTCGCGAGTTCGAGCATGCCGGTTCGACCACCGAGCGGCCCGAGGCGTTCGGGTTGATCGGCGATGAGCCACCCGTCCTGCTCGGAACGAACGGCGGTCCGAACGCCGTCGAGCTCGTCCTCCAGGCCCTGGCGTTCTGCTACGGCGTCGGGTTCGTGTACAACGCGGCGGCCAGGGGGATCGACATCGATGAGCTGCGGTATGAGGTCGAGGGCGACCTCGACCTGCATCGCTTCCTCGGTCTCGGCGGCCAGCGGGCGGGCTTCTCCGAGATCAGGGCACGGGCCTGGGTCCGCTCGCCGAACGCATCGCCCGAGCAGCTCGAAGAGCTCTGCCAGTATGTGCAGGACACCTCGCCCGTGAAGGACATCCTGGCAAACCCCGTCCCCGTCAAGACCGACCTGGAGGTTCTCGCCTGACCACCCTCGCCCGGCAGTCGACGGAAGAGGCAATCCTCGATGCCGCGGAGCGACTCCTCGTGCGTGTCGGCTACGCCGATATCAGCACTCGCATCCTCGCGGATGAGGCGGGCGCAAACGCCGGCCTCATTCACTACTACTTCGGCTCGATGGACAACCTCTTCGTTCGCGTACTCGAGCGCTTCACGGGGCGCCTGATCGTGCGCCAGCGTGCGATGTACGCCGACCCTGAGACGCCGTTCATCGAGAAGTGGCGGAAGGCCATGCGCTACCTCGACGTCGACCGGGACTATCAGAAGGTCTGGTACGAGCTCCAGGCGATGGCGTGGAACAGGCCGGAGCTTCGCGACCGCGTAGCCCGGGTCGACGGGGAGTGGCGGGCGGTGCTGACCGAGGCGTTCGCCGAGCCGCGCGAGCGGTACCGCATCGAGATGCCGGTCGACGCCCTCGTCGCCCTCGTCATGACCTTCAACATCGGGATGATCTTCGAGCGGCTGTCGGGGGTCGCCACCGGCCACGACGCGCTCCTCGAGTGGATCGACGGGTGGCTCGAAGAGCGAGAGGCGAGGCCTCCCGACGGCGCCTCGCCGTGAGGCTGCCACCCCCTCGTGTCGCGGCGACCCGCGACGAGCAGACCCGAGCTCGCGACCCCGACGCTTCCGGCTCCGTCGAACGAGAGGGCGTCCGCATCGTCTGGGAGGTCTACGGGGAGGGGAAACAGACGATCCTGCTCCTGCCGACCTGGTCCATCATCCATTCCCGCCACTGGAAGGTTCAGATCCCGTTCCTCTCCCGCCACTTCCGCGTCGTCACCTTCGACGGCCGGGGAAACGGTCGATCCGATCGACCGACGACACCCGATGCCTATGCGGCCGAGGAGTTTGCCGCCGACGCAATCGCCGTGATGGACGCGACAGCAACGCCGTCCGCGAGCCTCGTCGCCTTCTCCGCGGGGAGCGGGTGGGCCGCGATCCTCGCGGCCGGCCACCCCGATCGCGTGGAGCGCGTGATCTTCATCGGCCCGGCTCTGGGGCTCGCATCGCCACTACCTTCGCGAGCGTCGTCCGCCCCGCTGTTCTGGGACGAGCTCGAGCACCACGATGGCTGGGAGAAGTACAACGCCGCCTACTGGCGCGCGGACTATCGCGGCTTCCTCGAGTTCTTCTTCGGCGAGGTTTTCAGCGAGCCCCACTCGACGAAGCAGATCGAAGACTGCGTGGGATGGGGTCTCGAGTCCACGTCGGAGATGCTGGTCGCCGACGCACGCGCCCCCGGCCAGACCCAGGACGAGATCCGCGACCTGTGCTCGCGCATCGGCCGTCCCGTCCTGGTCATCCAGGGGTCTGACGATCGGGTCGTCGGCCCTGACGCCGCCGCTGAGCTGGCCCGGCTGTCGGGGGGCCGGCTCGTGACCCTCGTGGGATCCGGCCACGCGCCGCACATCCGGGATCCGATCAAGGTCAACGAGCTCATCCGGGCGTTCGTGGCCGGCCCGGAGTCGACCGTCCAGCGCTGGCCGCGGGGCCGCGCGCGTCGGCGTCGGGCGCTCTTCCTGTCGTCGCCGATCGGTCTCGGACACGCCCAGCGGGATGTCGCGATCGCGCGCGAGCTCCGCCGCCTCCATCCGGATCTCGAGATCGACTGGCTCGCCCAGCACCCGGTGACGCAGGTCCTCGAAGCCGGTGGGGAGCGGATCCATCCTGCGAGCACCCAGCTTGCGAGCGAGTCCGGACACATCGAGTCGGAGGCGGGCGAGCACGACCTCCATTGCTTCCAGGCGTGGCGACGAATGGACGAGATCCTGGTCGCCAACTTCATGGTCTTCCGCGACCTCGTCCGCGAGGAGCCGTACGACCTGTGGATCGGTGACGAGTCGTGGGAACTTGACTACTACCTCCACGAGAACCCGGAGCTCAAGACGGCCGCCTACGCCTGGCTGACCGATTTCGTCGGCTGGCTCCCCATGCCCGATGGCGGCGAGCGCGAGGTCGCACTGACCGCCGACTACAACGCCGAGATGATCGACCACATCGCCCGCTACCCACGGATTCGAGATCGAGCGATCTTCGTCGGCAACCCGGAGGACATCGTCCCGGACAGGTTCGGACCTGGCCTGCCGGCGATCCGGGAGTGGACCGAGCAGCACTACCGGTTCTCCGGGCACATCACGGGATTCGACCCCGACGACTTCAGGGACCGGACCGCACTCCGTGCCGAGCTTGGGTACGGGCCCGACGAGCAGGTCTGCATCGTGTCGGTCGGCGGGTCCGGCGTCGGCAGCGATCTCCTCCGCCGAGTCATCGAGGCGTATCCCGAAGGCAAACGACGTGTTCCGAACCTGCGGATGTTCGTGGTCGCCGGGCCGCGGATCGACCCGGAGGTGCTGCCGAGGATCGATGGTGTGGAGATCCGCCCCTACGTGCACGAGCTCTACAGGCACTTCGCCGCCTGCGATCTGGCGATCGTCCAGGGTGGCCTGACAACCACCATGGAGCTGACGGCAAACCGCCGGCCCTTCCTGTACTTCCCGCTGCGGCACCATTTCGAGCAGACCTTCCACGTCCGCCATCGGCTCGAGCGGTACGACGCGGGACGGCCCATGGACTACGACAGCGCCACACGCGAGGTCATCGCGGCCGCCATCGCCTCCGAGATCGGAACCGAGCCGCCCTACCGTCCCGTCGAACGGGACGGAGCCAACCGGGCGGCGCAGATGATCGCCGAGCTTCTGTGATCCCGGGGCGCATTCGCTGATTGCGCGAACGCGATCAGATGTACGGGCGCACCCGACAGGTGTTGGGCGCGCGTTAGCAACCTACGAGATCCTGATCGAGGGCCGGGATGAGTGGGCTGGCCGCGGCGCGGCGGCTGGCATGAGAGACCGCCCCGCCGGATGCGCGACGGACCGAGAGGTCGTCGTGGCCGCTGTGCTCGTCGCCGGATCGGAGAAGGCGGCCGCCCACCGCCTCGGCCTGTCGCATTCGACCGTGAAGCACCACCTGGCGAACGCACGGTCCAAGGTCGGCGCGGATACGACGGCGCAGCTCGTGGTGATTCTGGCTCCGCGGCTGCCGGAACCCGGGGTGATGAGTCGACGATACGAGTAGCCGCTGGCACCGGGCTCGACTCCAGTTGGCCGGGCGAGTTCGATTCCGACGGCGGCCGCGTAGTGCCGGCTCAGGTTCGCGCCGCGTCCCTCAGTGCCCTGGTCAGCGCGTCCAGCGCGCGGAAGTAGTCCCGATTGCTGATCGAGTCGCCCGTGTCGGCCTGCACTGAGATCACGATGCCCTCCTCCGGCAGGGCGGCGAGCTTGATCACCGAGCAGCAGGTCGTGACGGAGCTCTCGCCGTAGTGACCGACCGCGAGCGCGCCGAATGACTCGGAGAAGTCGAACGTCCCCAGCCCGTACCACTCCCCCTGGAAGTCGGTCATCTCGCGCAGCGACGTCTCGGAGATCACGAACCCTCCGTACAGCTCGTAGCCCCACCGGGCCCACGACGCCGGCGTCGTCTCGACCCCCCATCCGTCTGCCTGTCCTCGGCCGGCGTGATCTCCCCTTCACGTCGTCGGCTCTCAGGGCCGGATGTTCTGGTTCAAGTGGAACAGGTTGTCCGGGTCATAGGCGCGCTTGACTTCGACGAGACGGTCGTAGTTGCCCTTGTAGTTGGCCTTGATCCTGTTCTGGTCGTCTCCGGCCATGAAGTTGATGTAGCCGCCGGACTCGGACAGTGGGGCGGTCGCATCGTAGTAGTCGCGCACCCACCTGGTGTTGGCCTCGTTTTGGCCGGGATCGGGCCACATCCCCGCGATCACGGTGGCGAAGGTCGCATCCCGGTAGGCGAAGGCCGTCGCGTCAGAGGCGACGCGATGGGCCGCGCCGTTGATCGGGTAGATGTGGACCGTCGAGTTGACGACCGGCACCCTGGGGCCGTACTCGAGGTGCGAGGCGATCGCCTCATCCGTCAGCTCGTCCACGAAATTCGCCTTCCAGTAGTGCTGCAGGCCTGCCGGCACGAGGCCGTCGAATGCGCTGTTCAGCGCCGGATAGGGCATCTGGCCGACGTGCTCCGCGACGACCGCGGCAACGTCGTGCAACGGCTTGAGGGCTCGCTCGCCTTCCTCGATGGGCCCGGCCCAACAGGCGACGAAGGCGAGGAACGGCTCGCCGTGCCGATCCTCCGGGATGAACGGAAGGGGCGGCGCGATCTGCCACGCCGGGAAGCCGCCGAACTGCTCGGGAGCGTCCACGATGAACTCGCGGTAGAAGCGCAGGACCGTCGCGGCGTCCCTGAGTTCGAAGAACATCGGGCCGCCGTAGATGTCCTTGACCGGATGCAGTCGGAACTCGAGGGACGTCACGACCCCGAAGTTGCCGCCGCCGCCGCGGAGCGCCCAGAACAGGTCCGCGTTCTCGCTCTGGCTCGCCACGAGTCGCCGTCCGTCCGCGGTTACGACCTCGGCGGACAGCAGGTTGTCGCACGACAGGCCGAACCCGCGGGTGAGGTAGCCGATGCCGCCACCGAGGGTCAGGCCGCCGACGCCGGTCGTCGAGATGATCCCGCCGGTGGTGGCGAGGCCATGAGCGTGGGTGGCATCGTTGAAATCGCCCCATGTGGCGCCGCCCTGCGCCCGCGCGGTCCGCCTTGCGGGGTCGACCTGCACGGCGCGCATGGGGGAGAGATCGATGACGACGGCATCGTCCCCCGTCCCGAACCCAGGCACACTGTGCCCGCCGCCACGGATCGCCACGGCGAGCTCGTTCTCCCGGGCGAAGTTCACCGCCGCCACGACGTCGTCGGCATCGGCGCACTGGACGACCACCCGCGGCCGCCGGTCGATCATCGCGTTGTACACGCGGCGCGCCTGCTCGTAGTCCTCGTCGTCGGGGGCGATGACGGCCCCATGCACCTGCTCGCGCAGCTGTTCGATCGTCGGCTTGCCCATGTCCCTACCCTCTAGCGACCCTGCCTGAACTACCTCATCGAGGCCCGCCATCCTTCCAGCGCGACCCGAGGAGTACCACGGCCGCGCCCGCGGCTGCCAGCCGCTTCGGCGACTGGTTCGCCGAAGCTGTCAGCTTCGAGCTTACCCGGCAGGGCTGTGACCCAGCCTGTGACGCGGCGGCGGTCAGTCCGTTGCGAAGAGGGCCGGGTTGTCAACCTCGGCGGCGAGAACCCGCGCCGCCTCGGCCGCCGCCGGGTCGCCTAGGCGGCCGCGGTGCATGTAGGCGCGCGCCACCATCTCGCGCATGCCGGTTCGCGCCGCCAGGGCCTCGAGATCGCCGATCCAGCGGGAGGCTTCAGGTCGCCCATGCTCCTGGGCGAGGGTGCACAGCGCGTCGAGACAGTAGGCCTCGACCCACAGCCACGCATCCGGCAGGCGCACGCAACGGGTTCGCGCCTCGGCCACCCAGCGGACGGCCGCCTCCCCGTCGCCGCGCCGATCGGCCACGAGGCCGATACCCCGCGCCGCCATCCCCTCCCAGCACGGGTCGCCGAGCTGGATCGAGAGCTCGTAGGCATGCTCGTACTTCGCCGCCGCGGCCTCGATCCGTCCGTCGGCCAGGTCGACGTCGGCCAGGAGCGACTCGGGAAGCGGGATGAACGCCGTCCAGCGCAATCGTCGGGCCAGCTCGACCGCACGTTCGAGCGCGTTGCGGGCCGCCGGCAGCTCGTCGCGGAGCAGATGCCCGCGACCGATGAAGGTCCACGCCCAGGCCTGCACCGCACCGGCATCGTCGGCCTCCGCCAGTCGCAGCGCTTCGCCCAGCTCGAGCGACGCGTCCGCGTGCCGGCCGACATCGGTCAGGGCCACGCCCTGCATGGCGTGCGCCCATGCCCGCTCCGCTGGATCGTCCGCGGCGAGGGACACCGCGCGGCCCAGCCAGCGCTGGGCGCGGTCGTAGCGTCCGCGCAGCGTCTCGACGTGGCCGAGCTCGCGGTGGGCCTGCGCCGAGGCCGCATCGGCGCCGATCCGCTCGGCGACGGCGATTGCCTCGTGGAGGACGCTCGCACCCTCCCCGTCGCGCCCACGCACGCCGTGTACGAGCGCCGACCCGAGGGCCAGCAGCGAACTGCCCTGGAGATCGGCGTGGTCGGTGTCATGGGCTTCCTCGACCGCCGCACGCAACGCGGCGATGGCGCCATCGATCGCTCCCGCGTCCATCGCCGCCTGACCCGCCTCGAGGCGCGCCGCGACACTTGCCCGGGAGCTCTTCCGCCGGGTGTGCCCGTGGCCGCTGGTAGTCTCCGCGGCGTGCAGGACGGCCGGGCCTGGGTCGACCCCGATTTCCGCGCGGAAGAGGGCGACGCAGGCGTCGCGCTGACGATCCGCGGCCGCCCGGTCGCCGGCGGTCGCGTAGGCGCGGATCAGCAGCTCCTGGGCATCCTCGTCGAGCCCGTTGGCCGTAACCAGGCGGCCGGCCAGCTCGATCGCGCGCTTCGCATCCCCGATCGCCAGCTTGGCCCGAGCGGCTTCGCGCAGGACGTTGTCGGCCGCGCCCGCCAGCCGGCGGCGTTTGGTCAACAGCCACACGTCGAACGCTGGGCTTGAAGGAAACGTCATGCCTTCCAGCAGCTCGTGGCCGAGACCGGGGATGTCGAGCGCCTGGAGCCAGGTGCCGGTGGTCAGCGCGCGAATGTCGACGAATGCTCCCGGGGGGAGCTGCAGGTCCACCCGCTCGCCCCCGATCGAGACATCTGGGCCGAGGAGGCGCCGCAGCTGTGTGAGGTTCCAGCTGAGCGCGTTGAGTGGATCCTCGGCGTCGGAGAAGAGCAGTTCCGCCAGCCACTTTCGACTGGGATCCGACTCCGTTTCGATCAGGTAGGTGAGGAGCGCCCACGCCTTGCGTCCGCGTGGGGTGGGCTGCCGGACGCCCTCCCATTCCACGAAGGGTGCATCCAGGAGATGGATGGCGAGCAGGGCGGGCATCGTCGCAAGTGTGCCACGCTCCCAAGGTGGTCCCGCAGGCGTAGCACCGCAGGCGAATAGACCGCAGCAACGGCCTCGCTCACGCTCTTCGTGATGTCGAAGGGCCTGCAATCGAGCGTCACCAGAGCCAAGCGTGGCGCCAGTACGCTCGCGTCCCTCCGCGCAAACGTTCGACGTGATCCGTGAAGCTCTGCACGGTCTGTGGTGTCGTCACCAGCCGCGCGGGTAGTCGCTGCACTGAGCACGCCCGGCAGTCCAACCGCACCAGGCACAACGTCCTGTACAACACGCGGGCGTGGCAGCGTCTCAGCGCCCGCGTGCTCCGCGCCTGGCGTGGCGAGCGTGGCAACTGGTGTCCTGGCTACGAGCGCGCCGCCCACCCGGCCGCCGACCTGACCGTTGATCACATCGTGCCGCTCGCTGCTGGCGGTGCGCGGTTCGACATCGGCACCTGCGCTGTGCTGTGCCGGTCGTGCAACTCCACGAAGGGGGCGTCGACCGACCGGGGCGGGGTCGCCCATATGGCAACGCGACTTCCCCCCGACCGCGCCCCGCGAGTGTGTCTCGCGGCCGAGTTTCGCGAATTATCCCGGCTTCAAATCGGGGAACGTCGCAGGTTGGCCCTTGTGGCGCCCACGTTGGCCGACGTGCCGCGATGAGACTGAGCGTGGCCAACGACGCGACCATACGGAGAGCGGCCCCGGGTTGGCGCCCGGGGCCCGAGGGTCGACGTGGGGCGGCCCGTCCCGACGGTGCCTGGCGGTCTCACCCGCAGCGCTGGGCGATCCAAGTCGCGGAACTCCGCCTCGCTGATCTCGCTGCTGGCGATGCCCCGGATCACGTGGTCGGTCCCATCCGGATCACCTGACGCCGGAATCCAGGTTCGTCCGTTGCGCTCCACGAACTCGACCGTGGCGAGGAAGGCGCAGCGCTTGTTGCCATCGGGCAAGCGGGTGGTTCTTGACGAGATGCCAGCAGAGCACGGCCGCCTTGGTCTCGAAGTCCGGATAGGCCTCGACGCCGTCGAAGCCGGCCTGCGGAGCGGCCAGCGCGGAATCCGCCAGACCGATCCGGTTGAAGTCGGCGATGAGCTCGGCCGGCACCCCGAGGACCGCCTCGTCGATGCGTACGTAGTCGGCCAGCTCGAGGTAGACGGTCACCGAGCGAGGCGCTCGAGGATCTCGCGGTTGCGCTCGATGCTGGCCTGCAGGCGCCGCCGGAAGTCGGGATCGGACCGCCGAGCCTCGATGTGGGCGGCGATCGCCCGCTGGATCTCCTCGTTGACCGACACCTCGTCGACGCCGGCGATCGCCTCGAGGGCTTCGGCCTGGTCCGCGGGCAGAAGCTGTGCCTCCTGGTCCAGCAGACGCGAGGGGTGGAATGTCGAGGAGACGGGCCACCGGGACGGCCCGGACGGCAACATCGATCTGCGGTTGGCCAAGGATGGCAAGCGGAGCATTGTCCAGTGCAAGCGCTGGAATTCGTGGCTCTTCGATGTCGACGAAGTTCGCAAATTCGCCGGCACCCTCGTCCGCGAGGGGCTGCCGCCCGGCGCGGGCATCTTCGTAACCCTCTCGGATTTCACGACGCAGGCACGTGAGGAGGCGAACACCATGGGCCTGGCGCTCGTCGACAACCGAGACCTCTATGCCCGTGTGGAGCAGGTTCACAGGAGGGAGGCCTGCCCTGTCTGTTCGGAACCGATGTTGCTCGATCGGTCCGGCCGCTGGTGGTGGTACCGCTGCGTCGCCCGTGGCTGCTCCGGCAAGCGTGACCTCGGTAACGATCCGGGCCGCGCGGTCGAGTTCCTGATCGAACCGCCTAGTGTTTCCTTGCGGAAATAGGAGCCTGGAGCCGCCTTGAGCTGCTGCCCGTGCCGGGCCCATCGCTTCTTACGCGCCCCTGCGCTCCTTCATGACCGCCACGCGCCCGAGGGGCCGGGGGTTATGGTTCGAAACGCGTGGGATGGGCTACGGACCGGGATCGCCGCCTCTTCCGAGTCTCGTCCGGATCGCGAGGAGGCTTCACGATGACGATCGAGGACAACAAAGCACTCGTGCGCCGGTTCTTCGATGAGGCGCTCAGCAGCGGGGCTCTTGAGATCCTGGATGAGATCTGCAGCCCCGACTACCGCCTCTATTCGACCCTGAGTGGTCCAGATGCCATCGATCGCGACGGAGTCACGAAGCTGGTCCGATCCTTCCGCGCTTCGTTCGCGGATGCACGGATCACGATCGAGGACATCGTCGCGGAAGGAGACCTCGTCGCCGCGCGCATGATGGAACAGGGAACCCACGCGGGAGTATTCAGAGAGATCCCGCCAACGGGCCGACGGGTCACGTATGGGTCGATGACGTTCCTGCGTGTCATCGACGGAAGGATCGTCGAGCATTGGGGCTTGCTCGACCTGCCGAGCTTGCTCGCGCAGCTCCAGGGCGCTCGCAGCTAGCGCGGTCGCGCCCTCGATCGCCAAGGCGCTGGACCTCCTTGCTGAGTTCTCAGGGTCGCACTGACTTCAGGAAGCTGCGGACTTCGGCGTTGAAGGGCTCTGGAGCCTCGACACTGCTCATGTGACCGACTGCCTGCATCACGACGAGTCGCGACGCCGGGATCCGGGCGTGCATGTCCTCTGCGACGGCGAGAGAGGCACGGCGATCTTGATCGCCGTAGAGCAGGAGCGTCGGCACCCCGATCCGGGGAAGCACGTCCCGCAGGTCGGCTTCTGCCAGGGAACGCGCCATCGCCCGGAGCCCGGCTGGATGGATCTCCGACATGATCCCTCGGAACTCCTCGACCGCCGCCGCCGCCGGCGAGCCCGAGAACATGCCCGGGATCATCGACCCCACCCGCTGCTCGGACGGTGCATCGGCGGCCTGCAACGTCGCCTGCAGGCGCTGCCCGGTGACCTCCTGCGTCAGGGAGCCGGCCCATCCGGCATAGGCCCCTGCAAGGACGAGGCTCGCCGGCACCGTGGGATGCCGACCGTACAGCTCGAGGGCGAGCGCACCACCGAACGAAACACCCGCGATGTGAGGCCGCGTCAAGCCGAGCGCGGCGATGAAGGCAGCGAGGCAGTCCGCGTAGTCGGGGAGGCGGAACGTCTCGGGCGGAACCGTGGATCGCCCGGCGCCGGGCGCATCCCACGCCACGACCGTGTACTCGTCGGACAGGTCATCGATCTGGCGGCGCCATTCCCGGCTGTGACCGACGAAGCCGTGGAGGAGAACGAGCGGTGGTCCGGTGCCCTGCCGCTCGAAGGCGATCTCGAGCCCGCGTACTTCGATCGTGTCCATGGCGTCTCCGTTGGAGCGTCGCACACGTGCGTCAGCGCCGTCGTTCGCTCCGGGACTCAGGCGCGGCGTCCGGTCCCATACTGGCAGACTCCGCTTCCTCATCGAAGGAGCACCGATGGCGCATCGTCCATGGCCCGTGATCCTCCTGCCCGGCGGCATCCTTCCCGCTCGGCCCGCCTACGAGGCGCTCCTCGGGGAGCTCGGCGACGAGCAGCGGGACGCGGTCGTGGAACGGACGGTCGCCGGACTACCTGCCGATCGCGCGGTCGAGTGGCTTCGCGCCCTCGGCGAGTCGCTCCAAGCCCCCGAGAAGTCGAAGGAGAAGGCAGACGTGATGCACGCCATCTACGACCAGATCACGGTTGCCGGCCCGAGATCGTGGGTGTCCGGCTGACGCAGGCGGCCTACGCCCACGGGTTCGCGCTCGCGCTGCCCGAAAAGGTTGTACTGGCGCGCCCGACAGGATTCGAACCTGCGACCTTTGGGTCCGGAACCCAACGCTCTATCCACTGAGCTACGGGCGCGTGATCGCACGGCGGTGCGGCTGCGGAGCGGAAGGATAGCACCGGCTCTGGCTCGACTCGGTGAAGCCTGGGTCGCGCCCCCCACGATTCTGCGCCGGGCCCTGCGCGCCCGCATCCACCGAGCGAGTGCCGGGGCGCCTGCGCCGGACGCAGGCAGGCCTGAGCCCATGCCCCACGCCTGTGCGGGGCTCCGCGCCAGTGCAGCGGGGCGGCCCGCTGCGAACCGGCAGGGCCGGAGTGCGGGGCGATTCAGCAGTGCCGAGACGATTCAGTCTGGAAAAACGAGCGGAGCGGCTCCCGAAGGAGCCGCTCCGTTGCTGTCCCGGTGAACTTTCCGCCGAAACGGAAGCCCCCCACGCGTCAAGAGCATCTATCACGTCGGCTGCACCGACTACCCTGACCCAACCTACCCATGACCTTGCCGCTGGGGCAGCGGACTGCGCGAACGCAGTGCACGAGTGAGTCTATCCGAACGGGCGCTCGATTCCAACCCTTTTCGACGCGCGCTTGGTGTAAATTCCTTAACCTGGCCGTAAAAACCGGCTCGAGGCGGCCCGGCGGCGCGCTCGCGGGGCTCGCACCGGCTCGCTCGCGGGGCTCGCACCGGGCTCGCTCCTGCGGCTCGCGCCGGCTCGCTCCCGCGGCTCGCGCCGGCTCGCTCGCGGGGCTCGCCCCCGGAACCGGGGGCTCAGTCGTCGAAGATCGTGACCGACTTCATGGCAACCGGATCATCCGGCAGGTCCCGGCCGTTGCGCGGCGCCGCGACGATCTTGTCCACCACGTCCATGCCCTTCGTCACGACGCCGAAGAGCGTGTAGTTCTTCGGAAGCTTGCCGGTCAGGTCCTGGTGGCAGATGAAGAACTGGCTGCCGTTGGTGTTGGGTCCGGCGTTCGCCATGGCCAGGGCACCGCGCACGTAGTCGCCCTTGAATGGCTCGTCGGCGAATTTGTAGCCCGGTCCGCCCTGGCCGACCCGGTTGGCGTCGAGCGTCGCCTTCTTGCCGTGCTCGCCGTCGCCGGCCTGGGCCACGAAGCCCGGGATGACGCGATGGAACACGACGTCGTCGTAGAAGCCCTTACGGGCAAGGTCGACGAAGTTGCCGGCCGCCTTTGGCACGTCCGTGGTGTAGAGCTGGATCTCGATGTCGCCGAGGTCGGTGGCGATCGTGGCGCGGGTCATGGCGTCCTCCTTGGGTGGATCCGGTCAGGGTTTGGCGACGGTGACGGCGTCCATCACGATCGGATTGCTGGGATTCTCGGCATCCGCCGCCGCGGCGATGGCATCGACCGCGTCCATGCCGGCGGTCACCTCGCCAAAGATCGCGTACGTGTTGTAACTGGCCAGGGCCCGGGCAGCGTCGTCGGCAAGCACGATGAAGAACTGCGAGCCCTGCGAGTTCGGCTGGCTGGATCTGGCCATCGCCAGCGTGCCGCGGCGGTAGGTCGTGGTCACCGGCTCGTCCTGGATCGTGTAGCCAGGACCCCCGCTTCCGGTGCCGGTCGGGTCTCCGCCCTGGATCACGAACCCGGGAACGACGCGATGGAACGCCACGCCGTCGTAGTAGCCGCACGATGCCAGGGCCACGAAGTTCCCGGCGGCGATCGGGGAAAGGTCGCCGTCCACCTGGAGCGTGATGGTCCCCTTGGAGGTCGTGACCGTGACCGTCCGCGTCTCGCCCGCGGCAAGCGGCGCCGGCTGGCTGGTGGGGCAGGCGTCGCCGCCGGCCGGGCCGACGCTCGGGCCGACACTCGGACCGGCCGTCCCGCCTGATCCGGAGCAGGCACCTCCGACAAGTGCGAGGACGAGCGCGGCCGCAAACGAGTGCGTCCCGCGACGGGATGGGCGATGGATCATCTGGCTACCTCCAGGGCGGCGGTGTAGTCGACGGCCCCGGACAGGAGCGCTTCTCCGAGGATGATGCCCGCGATGCCGGCATCGCGCAGGCGACGGATTCCCTCCAGGTCGCGGACGCCGCCGGCAACCACGAGCTCCACCTCCACCGACGCACGCAATGTGGCGAGGGCGTCGATCTCGCCGGCACCGCCCCCGTGACCGAGGACCAGCCGCGCAACGCCCTGCCCCACGAGTTCGTCGGCCAGCTCGCGCAGCGTGGGGACCCGGGAGCGACGCCATGGGAATGCCGCCAGACGGTCGGCCCGGGCGTCCAGACCCACCGCGAGCCAGTCGGCGGCGATGGCCAGGCAGTTCCGCAGCATCTCGGGATCGTCGGCGACCGACATCCCAACGAGCACTCTCGTGGCTCCCGCCGCGAACGCAAGGCGGATCCCGTCCGGAGTGTCCACGCCACCGGCGAGCTGGAGGGGCGTGGAAACGCGAGAGGCGATCGCACCTACCGTCTCGAGGTTGACGGGCGTGGCGGCGCGCGCGCCGTCGAAGTCGACGAGGTGGATCACGGGCGCCCCGAGCGCCACAAAATGCTCCGCGATCCGATCGGGCCGATCCGTGGGTGCCCCCACGCCGCTCGCCACGCCGGGCCAGAACACGATCCGGGAGCGGCCCTTCTCCAGGTCGATGGCGGGTATGACCTGCATCAGGTCCCGATCAGGATCGCGCGGCTGCGCGATCGACGCCGGTCGTCGCGCCCCCGACGCCGGGTCGGACCTCCCCGGCGAGCAGCCGGCGGTGGAAGCTGATCGGGATGGAGCCGTTCGCGAGGAGCGTGTCGTGAAAGGTTCGAAGCCGGAATTGCCCACCCTGTCGGCGTCGTTCGTCGTCCCGGAGCGCGAGGAGCAGCACCTTGCCCAGGAGGTACGACAGGGGATAGGTGGGCGACGAGGTGTAGCGGTTGACCTCCGCGAGCGCATGTGGGCGCTCGAACCGCGTGTGCTCGACGAGGAAGTCGGTCGCCGCCTCGACGCTCAGCTCGCCGCGATGCATCCGGACGTCCAGGACGATCCGGCAGGCTCGCCAGATGGCGTCCGTGGCCAGGGCGAGGCGAAACTCCGGGCCGTCGTCGAACCCCTCCTCGCGCATCATCTGCTCCGAATACATGCCCCAGCCCTCGACGAACTCCGGAGCATCGGTGAACAGCCGCGTCAGCGACGGGTTGCGCGAGGCCATCACGAGCTGGAGGTGATGGCCCGGATAGGCCTCGTGGATGCTGGTGTTGCTGATCGACGCCCGGTAGTGCTCGCGAATGGCGGCCGGATCTCCGTCGACGGAGGGCGTCACCACGTACGTTCCAATCGGATCGGGATCGAACGGCGCCGGCGCAAAGTACGCGGCGAAGGGCATCACGTTGCGCAGGTACAGCGGCGTCGGGGTGACCGTGATCCGCTCGTCGGATGGGACGGTCACGATGTCGTGGTCGATCAGGTACTGGCGCGCCCGTGACATCGCGACCCGGTATTCGTCGAGGGCAGCATCGAAGGTCGGTGGGTGGTTCGACTTGACCCGCACGACGACTTCGAGTTCGTCGGCCGTCGGGTCGATCGCTCGCGCCGCGGCGGCGCGGGCAGCGTGCTGGACCTCCAGCTGCTCCCAGCCGATTTCGAGGATGGCATCCGAATCGAGGCCGTCGAACGCACGCAGTCGGACCAGCCCCTCGTATCGCTCCCGCCCCAGGTGCCAGTTGTCGGTTCCGTGCCGGAGCGTCTCGGCCACCCGATCGACATGGTCGGCCACGGCCGCTGAAGCGTGATCAGCAGCGGCTCGCAGCCGCGCCTGCAACGTTTCGGGGAGCGCCAGCGCTTCCGCGGCCACGACGATTTCGGTGAAGAACGATGGAATGTCGCGACCGGAAATGATTTCCAGCTCCTGCCACAGCCGGACCTGGGGGCCGGCGGCGCGGGTCCGATGCTCCCCCAGATAGTTCGGGACGCCCTCCAGCCGGCCGGCCATGGCCTCGAAGCGCGCCAGTGGCGTATCAAAATCGCGGGTCAGGAGCGGAAAAAGTGCATCGCCGACGGCATCCACGCCGGACGAATGCTGTTCCCAGCGGCGAACGACGTCGACCTCGAAGATCGCGCGTCGAAGGTTGTGGATCTCGAGGTCGCGTTCGAATCGGGCCGCAGCACTCAGGGTCGAAGGATCCAGGGCCTCGACGGCCGCAAGGTGCCGTTGATCCGCTTCGAGTTCGCCCAGCACGCGCTCGCGGCTCGCATCGGGCAGGCGATCATCCTGGGCGTGGATCCCGAGATAGGTCGCCGTCACGGGATCCGCCTCGATCACGCGCCGAAAGCGCGCCTCGACGAGGTCGTAGAAGGTCGCGTCGGCCGGGCCTCGATCGGAAGCGTCGGCGGGGCGTGGCAGGGTCACGTCGCCGAGTGCGCCTCGATCCATCAGGCCGTGGTGCCCGCCGCGCCTGCGGCCCCCGCCGCGCCTGCGGCCCCCGCCGTGGCCGTCGAGCGCGCGGCCGGCAAGGTGGGCGTGGTGTCCGCGAGGGCGGCCCGGATGATCCCGATGGCATCGTCGATCTCCCCGCCGCCGATCCCGAGGTGCGTGGCCGCCCGAACCTGGTCGTGGGGGAACCCGTCCAGCAGCAGCCCGCGCTCGGCGCAGGCGGCAAGGAACGCCGAACGATCCCGCTCGACCCGGAACAGCACGAAGTTCGTCACGACGCGCCCGGGGTCCAGCGGCCCGTCGCCGGGCTGGGCGATGTCGCCGGCGCTGCGGATGGCGGCCATCGATGACAGCGCCTCGGCCAGCCGGCGCGCGTTGGCGTGATCGTCCGCGAGCCGCTCGATGGAGCCGGCGGGACCGTCACGCAAGGCGACGAGACCGGCCGCTGCGAGGATGCCGGCCTGGCGCATGCCGCCGCCGAGCAATTTTCGGGCCCGACGTGCACGCCAGATGAAGTCCTTCGGGCCGACCACAACGCTGCCGACCGGGCACGACAGGCCCTTCGAGAGGCAGAACGTCACCGAATCGGCCGGAGCCGCCAGCTCCACCCCCGACACCCCCAGCGCGACGGCGGCATTCCAGAACCGGGCCCCATCGATGTGGAGCGGAACGCCGCGTTCGTGGGCGATCCCGGCGACCTCCGATTCGTAGGCCACCGAGAGGGGCCGGCCCATCGAGTGGGCGTGGGTGTTCTCGATGACCACGAGCCCGCTGATGGGTTGGTGCGGATCGGTCGCGTCCCGGAAGGCTTCGCGGATCTCAGCCGGGTCCATCGTCCCGTCCGGCCGCTCGCGCAGCGCCCGGATGGAGGTCCCGACGACCACGGCATGTCCTGCCGCCTCGTCCAGGACGACGTGGCTCTGGTAGCCGGCGATGGTCTCCTGGCCGCGCGCGAGGTGGGCCATCTGGGCGACGAGGTTGCCCATCGTGCCGGATGCCACGAAGAGCGCCGCCTCCTTGCCGAGGAGTTCTGCGGCCCGCTCCTCGAGCGCGAGGACGGTGGGGTCGTCCCCGAACACGTCGTCGCCGACCTCGGCGTCGGCCATCGCACGGCGCATCTCCGGGGTCGGCATGGTGACAGTGTCGGAGCGAAGGTCGATCAGGTCCATCGGCGTCGGCAGGATACCGCGCACGGGCGGGGCCGGCCCGCAGCCGACTGGCACCCTGCCCTGATCTGGTCCGGCGCTCGCTCGCCAGGGCCGCGGCACGTCGGCATCGCCGCGGCTCGTCCGGCCCGCGGCGGTTCGGCATCGCCCGGCGCCCGGCGCTCGCTCGCCAGGGCCGCGGCACGTCGGCATCGCCCGGCGCCCGGCGCTCGCTGGCCAGGGCCGCCGCACGTCGGCATCGCCGCGGCGCCCGGCGCCCACATTGCCGGCGCTCGCTCGCCAGATCGCCGCTTCATCGCCGCGGCATAACGCCAAGGGCCGGTGTACGGTGACCGAGTGGACCATGACGACCCCGATGGCGCGGCTGGAGCGCCCGGACCTGGCTCACGGGACGACGGTTACCGGGCCGGCGGGCTGATCCGGCACGGGCAGGATCGCCGGACACGCTTCGTGATCGCGGTGCTGGTTGCGGCCATCGGGCTGGGCGTGGTCCTGGCGGCGCTCCGGAACGGCCAGACGAGCCTTGCCCCGTTGCTCGGCGACCTCTCGCCGACGTCGAGGCCCGCGGACACCGAACCCACCGAACCCATCGCGGTGCCCAGTCCCGTGCCGCGGGTCGGGATCCTGGGGTCGCCGCTCCCGGAGCGTCCCGTGCCGCTGATCGCCGGGTGGCTGCGCTGGCTGGATCCGAGGAATGGTGCGCTGGTGGGTGACGCGCAGCCGATGGACCCGGCCTCCCCAGACCTCGCCTCCCCAGACCTCGCCTTCGCCGACGCGTCCGGGGACGTCGTGCAGCTGTGTGGATCGACGATGCAGATCGCCGGCAGGCTCATCGTCTCGCTCGACGTCTGCGCCTACGACGGCGATGGGCGCCAGCGAACCCGGTTCCCCGTGCTGGACCTGCGCCCGGAGTCGCTTCCGATCACCAACGACCTGCCGGTCTCGGCGCCGTTCGCGCTCGACGCCACGATCTCCCGTGACGGGCAATGGCTCTGGATCGCCACGTCCGTGCACGTCTCCGGAGGCTGGGAGGTGACCGTGCACCGGGTCGACATTGCGGAGAGGGCCACGGCGGGTTCGAGGACGCTCCGGATGATCCCGGACGCAACGGCGGCTCCCGGCTTCCCGTCCGCCGGCGGCTGGCTGGTCGCCGACACGTCCACGGTCCGACCTGTCGTCCGCGCCTCGCCGGACGGGGCCCGACTGTCGGTCACGATGACCGAACTCCGGGCCCCGGGCGCTCCGGTCGGGCTGCTGCAACAGGAACGGGTGGAGTTCGACGCGTCGCTCGAGCCGTCCACACCGATCGACGTCGCCTTCCCGGTCGGTGCCGCCAGCGACGTGGCATGCGATCCGTCGCGTGCCGGCTGGGCGACGGATCAGCACTACCTGTCGCTCTGCTGGCATGCCGAGCCGAACGGGGACATCCAGCCGTTCGTGCGCATCGAGAACCCCTTCGACATGACCCGGGACGTCGCGATCGGCCCGCTCATTCCCGCGGCGGATCAGACCACCGACGATTCCTCCTGGCTGCTCGACGTGCGGCGTGGCGTGCTGCATCGCTGGTCGTACCTCCATCACACGCTGACGACGTTCGAGGTCGAGACGCGCGCCGGGACCACGCTGACGTTCGATTTCGGCGGACCGCCGCCCACAACCGGCGATTGGCCGGTTCCGTTGCCCGGTTCCGGGTCGCTGGCCTGGTCGAGCCTCGATGGGGGAACGGTCCCGGGGTGGTCCGCGCTCCGGCTGGCCGGTTCGGCGGACGGAACCGTGCTGTACGCGCTCGGACTCGTGCCACGGGCGGGGGACGGCCTGATCCGGCTCGGATCGACGGTCTGGGTGATCGACGCCCGAACCGGGCGACAGGTAGGGCGCTGGGACACGCCCGGGCCGGTCGATCAGCTCGCGCTCGCCCCGGGCGGCGGACCGCTCGTCGAGCTCGTGACCCCCCGCGTGCCGCAGTCCCGCCCGCAACTCGGGGTGCCAGTCGTGGACTGGACGACCCAGGTCTGGTTCGTGGACCAGCGCACCGGCGTCCCGCTCGAGGTGCTCGGCGAGGTGCGCGGTCCCGGGTACGCGGTCCCGGTGCTGCTCAATCCCTCGGTGGCAGGTCTCGCCGGCTTCTGACAACGGCATCCCGGCCTGCTATCCTCCGCACTCGCCGCGGACCCGTGGTGTAGCGGCCCAACATGCCAGCCTGTCACGCTGGAGATCGCCGGTTCGAATCCGGTCGGGTCCGCCATCAACTCGATTGCTTCCTGCGCCCCGTCCGCCCGCCCGGACGGGGCGCCCTTCTTCCCCGGGGTACGCTGCGACCGTGCTGCACCGGATGATCGCGCTGCTGGCCGTCCTGTCCATCGTCCTGGGCGCGTGCGCCCCCGACGGCCCGTCGACCTCGCCGAGCCCGTCCGCCATCCCGACACGCGCCCCGACGCAGACTCCGCGGACCACGCCCAGCCCTCGGCCCAGCCCCACGCCCACGACGGTTGGCCGCGCGCTCGTGCCGGTCACCAGCTTCCGGGCGGCCTGGACGGAGACGACCGGCGAGGAGGTGGCCGCCGTGCTTGGCGGGACCTCGAAGCGCTACGCGGCCGTGGAGGTCGTCTCCGGACAGGTGGCCGAGGTCACCGCAGCCCTCGGTTTCGCCGCCGCGCTGCCGGACCCGGCGCGCCTGATCCAGGCACCCGACGCGGCCACGCTCCGGGCCGACATGGCGGCGCATCGCGATCGGCTCGGGTTCCTGCTCGTGGACGACGTGGATCCGAGCGTGCGCGCGCTCGAGTGGGAGGGTGCCGCGCTGTTCGGCGGCGACCGCGTCAAGGCACTCGCCGCGTGGCCGCTCCAGGCGACCTTCAGCTACCCGTCCGGATCTGCCCCACTCCCGCCGCCCGTGACCTACGACCCGGCGCGCGCCTGGACGCTCGTCGCCGGCGGCGACATCCTCCTGGATCGAGGCGTGGCCAAGACCGTCAAGACCGACGGGAAGGGCGTGGACTTCCCGTTCGACGGTGGCACGGCCACGATCACCTCGCGCTACTGCTGCTCATCGTTCGGGTGGGAGCTGCCGCGCGTCGAACGGACGGGGGACGCCGGCGCGGTCCGGGCGCTCCTGCAGGGCGCCGATCTCGCGATCGCGAACTTCGAGAACCCGGCACCCGACGTCTTCAAGTTTCATGCCTCGGGCACGGTGTTCAACGCCGATCCCGCCCTCATCGAGGGCCTGGCCAACGCGGGGATCGACTTCGTCTCGCTGGGCAACAACCACATCCGCGATGCCGGCGCGAAGGGCATCCTCCAGACGATGGCGAACCTCGACGGATGGGGGATCGCGCACGCCGGGGCCGGTGCAAACCTCGCCGAGGCTCGAACGCCGGCCCTGCTCGAAGCGGGCGGCGTGACCGTGGCGATCCTCGGTTACGACACCATCGCCGGCGGGTACTTCGCCACTTCTGCCCGGGCCGGCAGCGCGCCGATGACGGCGGCCAACGTGCAGGCGGACGTTGCGACGGCGCGCGCAGCGGGTGCCGACATCGTCATCGTCTTCCCGCACTGGGGAACGGAGTACGACCCGACCCCGTTCGCCGCCCAGCGCAAGCTCGCCAAGGCCGCGATCGATGCCGGGGCGGACATGATCATCGGCAATCATGCGCACTGGGCCGCCGGAATGGAGGTCTACGACGGCAAGCCGATCTGGTACGCGCTCGGCAACTTCGTCTTCGACCAGACCTGGTCGGAGCCGACGATGGAGGGCATCACCCTCGAGCTCACGTTCGACGGCACCCGGCTCGTGCAGATCCGCATGCGCCCGCACCTCATCCTGGACAGGTCGCAGCCCAACTTCATGGACCCGGCGGGCACCGGGGCCGTGGTGATGGGCCAGGTCTTCGCTGCCTCGAAGGGCCTGCTGCCGTGGTGACCCGGCCGGCAGTAGGGCCGTGGTGACCCGAGGGCCGGCACGGCGGGCCGTGGTGAACCCGGCCGGCAGTGGGGCCGTGGTGACCCGGCCGGCGCGCGCCGTGGCGACCCGGCCGGCAGTGGGGCCGTGGTGATGGGCCAGGTCTTCGCTGCCTCGAAGGGCCTGCTGCCGTGGTGACCCGGCCGGCAGTAGGGCCGTGGTGACCCGGCCGGCGCGCGCCGAGGGCCGGCACGGCGATCGGCGCACTCGCCCTTGCAGATACCAACGGGGTTCGTGGTAGGTACCGCTCCGTCAGGAGTTCATGCCGCCTGGCGACCGGATCCCGTACGCCCCGTGCTCAAGTTGGTCGCGCCGTCCGGTTCAACCCGGCGATGGGCCTCGCCGGCCGCACCTTGCACGAGCTGAGTTCGTATCTGGGCCGGATTCAGGGTCGCCGGGCCGATACCACGAACACGGTTCGTAGCTGGGGCGGAATGTACCGTCTGCGGCTCGCAGGGCGACGAGACTGCCTGCGTCGCCGCTGGGCCGGCACGGGCTTGAGGGTAGGCGGGTAGGCACGGGCTTGAGGGTAGGCGGGTAGGCACGGGCTGAGTCGTTTGGGAGCGCATTTTCGCGACGATTGAGCGTGTCACGCAGCCCAGATCGACGTTCCGGGCGACGTGACGAGCGTGCTCGAGGAGGAAATGACGCCGCAGACGCATCAAGCCCGTCGGGCCGTGCCGCTGTGCCGTCGGGCCGTGCCGCTGTGCCGTCGGGCCGTG
>JAZJZX010000013.1:16388-55667 GCA_040389445.1 Chloroflexota bacterium | reverse complement strand
GGGCCGTGCCGCTGGTCCGTCGGGCCGTGCCGCTGGTCCGTCGGGCCGTGCCGCTGGTCCGTCGGGCCGTGCCGCTCCCAGTGAGGCCCTGCTGCTCCACCGCTGCGCCGTCGGGCCGCGCCGCGCCGTGGGGGGGTCCGGCGGACCCTGCGTCGAAACTGGTTGCCGGCACGCAATGCGACGCGGCCTTCCAGGTCCCCGGGTCAACTGAGGCCGGCGAAGACGTCCGTTTCGGGAGTGGCCGCGGCGACGCGCGACTCGCGGAGGACGTAGGCCTCCTTCGACCAGAAGTCGCGCCAGGCGTCCGGGCCGAAGCGCAGGAACGGGCTGTTCGGGCTCATCTGGGTCACGTGGCGCCAGATCGCGGCCCATTTCTGGTCGAGGACGCCCGAGATGTCGATCCAGGTGGTGATGGACTCGTCCGGCACCAGCATCCTCGCCATCTGCGTCCGGAAGCCCTCGAGCTGCTCAGGCGTCGCGTCCTTCGGCTCGCTCCAGAAGCTCTCCTCGCCGAGTGCCTCCATGCGATCGCGCATCGCGTTTCGAACCGAGGCCGGGATGGCCTGCTCGTAGAGCTTGAGGGGCGTCCAGGGGGCGAGGCCACCGTCGGCCGCGGCCGAACCCGTGCCATCGTCGGCCATGGCAGGACCCGTGCCACCGTCGTCCGTAGCGGGACCCGTCCCGCCATGCTCGGGGGCCAGCTGCTCGGGATACCACGCGGCGTCGCCCGCGCGGTCGAACGCCCGAACGGACACGTCGTGGGTGCGGATGTGATCCGGATGGCCGTACCCACCGAAGTCGTTGTAGGTGGTCATCACGTGGGGTCGGTGGCGACGCACGAGCCAGGTCAGGCGTCGCGCGGCCTCGTCCAGGTCTGCCTGCCAGAAGCAGCGTGGATCCTTGTTGCCGACCCGACCCATCATGTCCGAGTCCCGGTAGCCGAGATTCTCCCATTCGGTGACCCCGAGCTCGCCCATCGCGGCTTCCAGCTCGGCGGCCCGAATCTCGCCGAGGCGCCGGTGGTTGGCCGGTGTGTCCAGCTCGGGGACGACGATGTCGCCCTGCTCGCCGCGGGTGCAGGTCACCAGGATCACGCGGTGGCCGGCCTGCACGGCCTTGGCCATGAGCCCACCGGTGCCGATGGTCTCGTCGTCGGGATGGGCATGGACGGTCATCAGGGTGTAGGGACGCGGATCAGTCATGGTCGTGCCATCCTACGGCGGAATGCGGCCCGGGTCCGCGGCGTCACCGTTGTGTCACCTGCGGGGCCCAGAGTGGGCGGCCGGCACCACTCGCAACCGGCCGGCACCACTCGCAACAAGGACCCTCATGCCCGACTTCACGACCGGCCGCCCCGGAATCACCAGGACGGCTACCGCCATCGCCCTGCTGCTGGTTGTCGCTGCCTGTTCGGGGGGTGCCGGGAGTCCGGCGGCGACGCCCTCGCCGACCGGCGAGCCGATCGCCTCCGTGCCCACCACGGCCGCACCGGGCGCGACGCCGGGCGCATCTCCTGCTGCAACCGACGTCCCCACGACACCGGGCGCGCTCCTCACCCAGGCCTGGGCGACGGCCGAACTGACCGATGTGCGAAACGGAAACACCTTCCGGATCGCCGACCTCGTCGCGTCCAACCGGGTGGTGTTCATCGAGACGATGGCGATCTGGTGCGCGAACTGCCGCACCCAGCAGCGTGACGTCGTGAAGGCGCTGGCTGGATTGGACCCAGATCGGATCGTCTGGATCGGCGTGGACGTCGAGGCCTCCGAGAGCGCGACCGACCTCGCCGAGTACAGCGCCTCGCTCGGGTTTGACTGGCCGTTCATCGTGGGTTCGAAGGACTTTCTCCGGGCGCTCGACGATTCATTCGGCAGCCAGGTGCTGTCGCCGCCGGCCACGCCGATCGTCGTGGTCGGGACCGATGGGACCGTGACGCTCACCGAATTCGGGCACAAGAGCGTGGACCGCATCAAGGAACTCGCCGTGGCCCACGGCGCCTAGGACCGCAGGCACACTCCGCAGCGATGTTCGATCAACTTGTCGCCGCCCTCTCCGGCCTTGGCCCGGTGGGCCTGGGTCTGGCCAGCGCCGCGTCACCCTGCCTGTTGCCGCTCTATCCAGGATTCGTGGCGTATCTGGCCGCGAACAGCAAGGCGCTGGAGGGCCGGCGAGGAACGGGGCTGCTCGGGCTGATCGTCCTGGGCGGGGTCCTCACGATGATGACGCTGATCGCCATCGTCCTCGTCGCCGTGGCGGTGCCCACGAGCCGCCTCCTGGCCGTCGCGACCCCGGTGATCGACGGGCTTCTCATCCTGCTCGGAGGCCTCCTGATCGCCGGCAGGAATCCGTTCGAACGGTTGCCGGGCGCGACCGTGCCGATCGTCGGCAACCCGTACGGTCGCGCGTACCTGTACGGACTGTTCCTCGGTCCGATCGCGCTTCCATGCGCCGGGCCGTTCCTGATCTCGCTCCTCGGGATCAGCCTGGGTGTGACCGACGCAGCCGGGAAGATCGGCACCTTCCTGCTGTTCGGACTGGGCTTCGGACTGCCCCTCGTGGTGCTCTCGTTCCTGACCGGCATGCGGGCGCAGGCGATCGTCCGCTGGATCGTGCGCCAGCATCGGCGCATCGAGATCGCAGCCGGGGCGCTGCTGGTGGGGGTTGCGATCCTCGACCTCATCGACAAGTGGGATTCCATCGTGCGCACGCTGGGTCTGGGCTGACGGAGGGGCGCACGAGAGCGCCTTCGGCCGCTCCCTCCGTCGCCTCGGCCGCTCCCTTCGTCGCCTTCGGCCGTACCATCGCGGCGATGATCGAACCGACCGGCCCACGGAAGGGTCCCCTCGACGGGATCCGCGTCGTGGACTGCTCCACCGTTCTTGCCGGACCGTATTGCACCATGCTGCTGGCCGATCTGGGCGCCGACGTGATCAAGGTCGAGCCGCCGGAGGGTGACGCCACTCGAGGCTGGGGTCCGCCGTGGGTCGGCGATGCGGCCGCGGGCACGAGGACGGCCGCATACTTCCTGGCGGTCAATCGCAACAAGCGAAGTATCCGGCTGGACCTTCGGACCGAGGCCGGACGGGAGGTGTTGCGGCGGCTCATCACCCGCGGCGACGTGCTCGTCGAGAATTTCCGGGCCGGCGGGTTCGAGCGGCTGGGGTTCCCCGAGGCCGCCCTCACGGCACTGAACCCGGATCTGGTCCACCTCGCCATCGGCGGATACGGCATCGGCGGACCGGATGCCTCGAAGCCGGGGTACGACTTCATCGTCCAGGCGACCGGTGGCCTCATGTCGATCACGGGCGATGCCGACGGATCGCCGACCAAGGTCGGGGTGGCGATCAGCGATGTGGTCACGGGTCTCTTCGGGACGATCTCGGTGCTCGCCGGGCTCATGGCCAAGCCACGGGTCGGGGGCCAGCGCGTCGACGTCTCGATCCTCCAGAGCACGCTGGCCCTGCTGGCGAACCAGGCGCAGAACGCGTTCGTGACGGGCCGTGCCCCCGGCCGGCGCGGCAACGCCCACCCGAACATCGTCCCGTACGAGACGTTCACGACGTCCGACGGCGTCATCGCGGTCGGCGTCGGCAGCGAGCGCCAGTGGCCCCGGTTCTGCGAGGCGGTCGGGATGCCGGAGCTGGCGAAGGATTTGCGTTTCGCCACGAATGGCGACCGGGTGGAGCGGCGGGCGGAGCTCGTGCCACTCCTCGCCGCGAGGTTCGCGACCGCGACATCCGGCCAATGGCTGACCCGACTCGACGCGGCGGAGGTCCCCGCGGGGCCGCTGCTCGACGTGCTCGCAGCATTCGCAACGCCCCAGGCGCAGGCCGTCGGCGCCCGCGTCCCGATGACGCATCCGGCGCTCGGTGCCGTGGACCAGGTCCGCAGCCCGTTCGATTTCACCGCCACGCCGGCAACGATCCGGACGCCGCCGCCGCTCCTGGGGGAGCACACGGACGAGATCCTGCCTGAACTCGGCTTCGAGCCCCACGCGATCGACACGCTTCGTGCCGAGGGCGTCATCTAGCCGCGGAGCTCGTCCTCCAGGAGGTCCATCAGCAGGCCGTCGTGCCAGATGCCGTCGGCGCCACGCTCGTACCGGCGCATCACGCCGACCCGGCGGAACCCGACCTTCTCGTAGGCGCGGATCGCGCCTTCATTGGCAACGGCCGGATCGATGATCAGGCGATGATGGCCACGCTTCTGGAACAGGTACCGCGCCACCAGGCGGATGGCGTCGGGGCCGATCCCGCGACCCTGCCATGCACCCCCGACGAACAGGTCGAGGCCGGCGTGCCGGTAATCGGGGGTGTTCTCCTCGGCGTATTGGATGAGGCCGATAACCTCGCCCTCGACGACGATCGCGAGTCGAACCTCGTCGTCATCGTCGAACACGCCGGCGACGGTCGTCGGGACGTCCTCGTGCACCCACCAGCGGGCGACGTCGGGCTCGGCCAGGATCGCCGAAAGGGACTTCCGGTCGCCGTCGACGACCGGCCGCAACTGGATTCGCGAATCGTTCAGGACGAAATCGGGTCGCACGCGCGAATCGTGGCTTTCCATCGCGGAGATGGCAAGTCGCGGGACGATCCGCGTGCATGCCTGCACCTGACCCCGACCTCGAAGCCCACCTGCGCGTTAGACTCGGCGGGCGTCAGCATCCCAGGAGAATCGACACCATGACCGACACCCGCGAGCGCTGGGCGCTCATCCTCGGCGCCTCGTCCGGCATGGGCGAGGCCACGTCCCGCGCCCTCGCGAAGGCCGGCTACAACATCTGCGGCATCCACCTCGATTTCCGGGCTGCCCTCCAGCACGTCGAGGAGCTCAAGGCCGATCTCGCTGCGGAAGGCCGCGAGGTCCTGTTCATCAACATGAACGCCGCCGACGACGAGAAGCGCGCCGCTGCCCTCGATGCCCTCGACGCGCAGTTCGCGACGGCCCGCGCGTCCGGTCGCGAACCGTACGTCCGCGTGGTCATGCACTCGCTCGCCTTCGGCAGCCTCGTCCCGTTCATCACCGACGACCCCAGGGAGGGCGTCGATCGCAAGAAGATGGAGATGACCCAGGACGTGATGGCCAACAGCCTCGTCTACTGGGTCCAGGACCTGTACCGGCGCGGATTCCTGGGCAAGGGGTCGAAGATCTACGCGATGACGTCGGAGGGCTCGAGCCGGGTGGTGCCGTCGTATGGCGTCGTCTCGTCGGCCAAGGCCGCCCTCGAGAGCCACATCCGCCAGCTCGCGATGGAGCTGGCGCGCAAGGGCACGGGTGCCACAGCGAATTCGATCCGGGCCGGGGTGACCATCACGCCGGCGCTGCTCAAGATCCCCGAGTCCCAGGAGATGATCGACCTCACGATGAAGCGCAACCCCACCGGGCGGATGACGACGCCCCAGGACGTGGCGAACGCCATCGTCACGCTGTCCGGCGAGGGGACGGATTTCATCAACGGCGACATCATCAGCGTCGATGGCGGGGAATTCATCACGGCCTGACATGGGCACTCCCCGGGCGAGATGGCCCTGACGCCCGGATTGCACCGGCGCCCGATCCTGGATCTCTGACCGGCACGACCCGCCGAAGCGCCGGGCGCCTGACTCAGGCCGATGCGTTCCATACGGATGACACGATGCCCGGGTGGACGGGCCCTTCGGCCCTGTGGCGCCGGCCTCGCAGCCCGGATGCTGATCGTGTCGGCGACCAGCCGGCTGCCGCTGCGCCGCCCGAGGTGTTCCGCGCGTGAGAGAACGACCCCAGCCGCCCCTGAGCCGCCGTGATCGCCGCACCCAGGAGCGGCTCGACCGCCCGCAGAAGGAACGGCCGCACATCGCGCCTTCCCGCTCGAGGCGTCCGCTCTGGCGGTCCCCGCTGATCCTCGTGACGGTCGGCGCCGTCTTCGTCGCCGGAGCCGTGATCCTCCTCAATCAGCGACCGCTGCCGACGAACACCGGCGGCGACCTGCTTGCCCCGACCATCAGCTACACGGCGGACATCGTGGACGGCGAGGCCCTCGGTCGATCGGACGCGCCGGTGGTCCTCGAGGTGTACTCCGACTTCCAGTGCCCGGTCTGCGCGCGCTTCGTCCGGGACCAGTTTCCGACCCTCAAGACGCTGTTCGTGGACACCGGCATCCTGCGCATCGAATCGCGCGACATCGCCATCCTCGGCAGCGGGGATCGCGACGAGTCACTCGAGCTGGCCACGGGTGCGCGATGCGCGGCCGCCCAGGATCGCTACTGGCAGTTCCACGATCTGGTGTTCTGGAACCAGGGTGCCGAGAACCGTGGCGACCACAGCCCGGAGTACCTCGCGGCGGTTGCGAACCGGGCCGGGGTTGACCGTACCGCCTGGGATGCCTGCATGGCGGATGACACGGTGCGCAATGCGCTCCGGACCGAATCCGCGGCTGCCCTGCGCGCCGGGTTCAACTCGACGCCGACGCTGGTCCTCAACGGCGGGACGCCGGTGCCCGGTCTGCCCGATCCGGCCGCCCTGATCGCAAGGATCCAGGAACTCGCAGCGGCGGCATCGCCGACCGCCTCCGCCGCTCCCTGAGCATGCTTCGCCGAGAAGTCGTCCGTCCGATCCTGGGGATCCATCCCGGGCTGATCCTCGCGATCCTCGATGTCATCGGCCTCGCGATTGCCGCCTACCTGTCCGTCGTTGAACTTGGAGGCGGGGTACCGGTCTGCGGGCCCCTCAAGGGGTGCGAAACCGTCGCCCAGAGCGAGTACAGCCGGATCGGGGGCGTCCCGGTGGCCGTCTACGGCGTGGCCCTCTCGCTGACCCTCCTGACGCTCGCGCTTGCCTGGTGGCGAACGAACTTCCGCGGCCTCCTGCTCCTCCATTACGGCCTGTCCCTCGGCGGCGTGATCTTCGAGATCTACTTCCTGTACATCCAGATCGCCGTCATCCGGGCCGTCTGCGTGTGGTGCACGAGCTACGGTCTCAGCCTGATCCTGCGGTTCGTGGTGGCGCTCATCGTCTGGCTGCGACAGACCCGCTCGGCTGCCGACGCGGGCATCGCCGTCGACCCGGGCATCGCCGCCGACACGGGCTAGCCGCCGGCTCCCGGTCCGCCCTGCCGACTCCACGGCTGACGATCTCCGTACAGCGCCGGTGCCGTGGTGCCGGGCCGCCGCGCGGCGATCAGGAGCAGGGCGAGCGATGCGCCGAGGGCGATCGCCGCGGCCGCCAGCCCGAGTCCCACCAGGCTGCCGTCGAACGCCGCGTCCTGCCCGCTCCCGACCGACGACCAGCGCCCGGCTGCCGGTCCGAACCCGATCGTCACGAGCGCGGCTCCCGCGTTGAGCCCAACGATCCGTACCGTCGCAAGCCGGCCGAGAATCTTCCGCTGCGCCATGTGGCGAAGTGGATCTCCGGGGCCGATGGCCGGGAGGAGGTGGGTCATCGCGCCGATGAGGATCTGGACGACCCCACCGATCACGAGCGGGCCCACCAGAAGCGTCAGGCTCCATGCGGCCGGATCGGCGCCAAGCCACAGGACGCGCCCGGCGGCCACGGCAAGCCCGAGCCCGAGCCACACCTGGCCCCCGGCGAGCGCGGATGCCGTCAGGCGATGCCAGCCGAGATCCGTCGTCCACCGTCCGCGGTCGCCGTCGAGTGTCACCACCCAGCCGTGGACGGCGACGCCGATCGCGCCGCCAAGGACGGCCAGGGCCCCGGCCCGCGCGAGGAGATCCGAAGCCGTCCCGTACCCGGCGGCGACGAGGGGCGCCCCGACGGCGATGCCGATGATCGCGATCCGCGATGAGCGGCGAGGCCGGATTCGCGTGCCCGCGACGGTCGGCGCGAGATGAACGAGCGAGGCCACCACAACCAGCCCGGCAAAGCCGATGAGGTTCAGCCACGCATGGGCGGGTTTGAGGGTCGCCCACGCGCCGCTCACGTCTGGGTTTCCACCGATGAGCAGGGTCGCGATGGTGCCTCCCACGGTGACGTTGGCGAGGGCGAAGGCATAGGCACGCTGGACCAGCGGGTACCTTGGGGCGAGGGCTCCGCGGAGTGGCAGGAAGGCGGCCACGGCGACGAGCCCGAGCCCGGCGAGGAAGGCTCCGCCGGCAAGGGCCGCCGTGACGGCCTGCCCGCGGGCGAGGCCGTACACCGCCATGACGCCGACGGCGCCAGCTGCGACGAGGGCGATTCCGGCGACCCGGATCGCCGGCCGCGCCGGCCGGCCGGCCACGAGGGCGGCCGAGAAGAACGGCAGGACCGCGGCAATGGCCGTGGTTGCCGCGCCGGCGAGGGCGAGGTGCGCCGGCAGCCAGGGACCGAGACGGGCCGCAGGCGGGAGCAGCAGCGAAGCGATCGCGAGGGCGAGGTAGACCGCCGACACCACCAGCCCGCCGAACGCGATCCGGCGGTCGGCCGAACGGGAGATTCCGGGGCCGCGACCTCCGGATTGGCCGAGGACAGGCAGCGCGACACCTAGCCTGGTCGACAGCGGGCGAAGTGCTGGCTCCCGACCCGCATCGGCGGAGCCGGGAGCCGCCTCGAGTGTCAGTTCAGCGGGTCGCCGTCGCCGGCCTGGAAGAGGCCGAGCGCGCCGCGTCCGACGAAGTTGAAGGCGTGGGTGACCATCGGGTAGAGCCCGTCCTCGGGCATCACGAACTCGACGATCCCTCCCTGCGCCGGGGAGAGGTCCATGGCCTGGGCGCCCCAGTTGCCGGGGTTGCCCGGCAGGAGCTGAATCCCTTCCTTGATCACCGAGCTGAAGATCGTCCCCACCACGTGGAACGAGCTGTCAATGCTCGGGCCTGCGTTCAGCACGAAGACCCGCACGCGAGCGCCGGTGGCCACCTTGATCGGGTTGTCCTTGTACTGGTTGGCGATGCCGTTGAAGACGACGAAGTCCGGGGCCGGGGCAGCGGCGGCCGCCTTGGCCAGCGACGCCGGCTCACCCTGCGGACCCAGGTACCACTCGCTCTGGACCACGGTGAACTCGGCGTCGACCGGTGGCAGCCCCTCCTTCGGCTCCACGATCACCATGCCGAACATGCCGTTGGCGATGTGGTGCAGGGCCGGCGCAGTGCCGCAGTGGTACATCCACACGCCGGCGTAGTCGGCGCGCCACTCGTACACCTTCTGCTCGCCGGGGTTGATGGAGGTCATCTCGTCGTTCCAGGCAACCTGGCTGGAGTGGAAGTCGATGGAATGCGGAACGACGCTCGTGGTGGGGTTCTTCAGGGTGATCCGGACCGTATCGCCGACCTTGACCCGAATGACCGGGCCCGGGACGGTCCCGCCGAACGTCCAGACCTTCTGCACGAACCCGTCCGCCACCGTCATCGCCTTTTCCTCGATGTTGATGTCGATGTCGTGGGTCACGCCCGGCAGGAGAGCCGGCGCCGCCGCCGGATTCAGGATGTAGGCCGGGGCATTGGGATCGGCCTCGACGGTCGTCGCCGGTGCCCCGCCGCCTTCGCCGCCGCCGCCGGCCGTGCCGCCCGCGACCGTGATCGAGCTCTTCATGCCGGCGTCCGCATGGCCCGGCACCGAGCAGATGAACGTCGTCCCGGAGGCGGGGACGTCCACGGTGACCGCGACCGTCTCGCCGGTCTTCGCCAGTCCCGTCGTGGTGCCGTCGGGGAAGGTCACATCGTGCGGAATGGCTCCCTTGTTGGTGAGCTTGATCTCATAGCGACCCGGCTTGTCCACCTTCAGGTCCTTGGGCTCGAAGCCGAGGTCGACCGACGTGACCTCCAGGGTTCCGAGCACCTCGCCTGCGCCGGTCTGCCCGCCGCTGGGCGCGGGTGAGGTCCCGGCCCCATTGGCTCCGCCCGGCGTGTACGTCCACTTGGGCATCTGGCCTGCGGGCGCGCACGCGGCCGCGACCAGCGCGGTCACCGCGAGGACCCCGATGAATCGTGATCGCTGCATGGGTGTCACTCCTGGGTCGTCCTTGAACCTGATTCGCCGCGGGCGCCGGGCGGGCCGGCAAACACATACCGAGGCACTACGAATATCGCGGACGGGGCGGGCCGACCGGATGGGCCGTTCGGCCCGTCAATGCGGTCCTGACGTCCCGACCCAGATCGTCCGCTCGGACCGGGACGCGGTCGGCGCGGGCAAGCTCGGCGAGGTTTGCGGCGGCCAGCTCGTGTCGCAGGGCGGCGTTCGCCGCCTCGAACGCCACGTGCACCTCACAGGTCCCGTCGGTCCGGCACTGCCCGCCACGGATCACGCAGCGCGGGAGGTCCCCGTGATCTTCAACGGCATCGACCACCCGCAGAAGATCAATCTCCGAGGCGGGTATGGCCAGTCGATAACCGCCCGAACGACCGGCGGTCCCGATCGCGATTCCTGCCCGGACGAGGTCTGTCAGGACGTGGGCGAGGAATCGGGGTGGGATGCCCATCCGTTCCGCGATCCGGCGCGCGCTCACCGGATGACCGTCGTCGAGCGTGACGAGCGCAAGCGCGGCACGAACGGCGTAATCGCCCCGACGGGTCAACGTGATGCGCATGACCGGATCCTGCGTCCGTCAGCAGCGCTCTGAAAGGGCCGAATGGCCCGGGGCTCGCCTCCTGTGGGGCCGCACTGCGGTGCCCCCGGGCCGCGCTGCGGTGCCCCCGGCCGCGCTGCGGTGCCGCCGGGCCCGCGCCGCCGCGCCGCCGAGCCCGCGCTGCGGCGCCCCCCGGACCCGCGCTGCGGTGGCGCCGGGCGCGGCGCTACGGTGCGGTCGGCGCGTACCCCGTCAGCTCGACGTACGCCTCGCCGCCGACCGCCACCCCGTCGCGGGTCGCCGACACGATCTGCGACCCTTCCCAGTAGACGACCCCGGTCGTCGCCCGGGTGTCGAGTTCCTGGTCGGCCACGGTCGGCGCGAGCCGGATCTCGAGGCCGTCGCCCGGAATGCGTATCGTCCAGCCGGCCGGGTACGTTGCCCCGGTCGCCGGGCTCGTCCAGGTTCGGCCGGCATCGGCGGTGACCTCGAAATCGGTCCGATCGAGATTTCTCGTGGCTCCGAACGCGTCGGCGAGTGTCCCGTAGACCAGCGGCATCGACCCGTCGGCGGCGCGGACGAGGGAGATCGTGAGGTCGGTGCCGTCGTCCAGGTTGACGGCGAACCAGTCCCAGCCGCCCCCGCCGACCGAGATGAAGTTCCCCCACTGGTGATCGAACCAGGCGGTGCCCTCGACGGGCCGGGCCGTCCCGTCCACCAGGAGCGTGCCGCTCAGCGGGACCCGGGGGCGCGAGTAGTAATACGAGCCGCCGGCCGGCCCGAAATCGACCCAGCCGTTCCCGTTGTGCAGCACCGGCGGGACGCCGGGGACCACGTTGAGCGTGAGGTCGATGCCCAACCGGCCACCATCGGTCGCCGCGACGAGCCGCTCCGCCTCACCGGCCATCAACCACGTCGTCGACATCGGCCCGCCGCTCGGGGCCGCGGTGGGGAACGCGGTGGGGAACGTCGCGGTCGTCGCTGGCGCGGCCGGGTCACCGATCACCAGCCGCAGCGGCCCGGCCTGGGCCGACTGGTCGACCTGTGGCCCGATCTCCGTCCGCTGGTCGTACCGGAACGAGCCGGCGACCTCGTCCGTGATCGCGAGGTGGGATGCCCAGGTGACCGGAAAGCCACCCCGCTCCGCGCGGAAGATGACGAACTCGAAGCCCCAGCGGCCGCCGGCGGCGTCGCGGAGGTGGCCCGTGTAGTACCACCACTCGGTCAGGCGATCATGCGGGCCGCTGTCCCGTGGAAAGACGATGGGCTGGGGATCCGGGGCCGCGATGGGGGTCGGGCGCGCCGTGGGCACGACCGCCCGTGGTGCCGGCGCGTTGGCCAGGATCGGACCGGAGCAGCCCGTCGCGAGGGCTGCGATCAGCGACAGGGTGAGCAGCGGCCTCCTCATGCCGCCGGCTCCCGCTCCGCGATGTCCGGGAGGCGTCTCGCCAGGGCCTCGGGCAGCCACCAGTTCCAGCGGCCGAGCAGGCGCATCGTCGCCGGCACCAGCAGGGCCCGGACGATCGTCGCGTCCAGGGCCACGGCGATCGCGATGCCCAGGCCCAGCGCCTTGATCAGGACGATGTCGGCGAACGCGAAGGAACTCGCCACCAGCACCACGATCAGGGCCGCCGAGGTCACGATGCGTCCGCTTCGCTCCAGCCCGTGCGCCACCGCCGCGCGATTGTCTCCGGTCCGATCCCAGGTCTCCCGCATCCGCGTCAACAGGAACACCTCGTAGTCCATGGATAGCCCGAAGAGCACGCAGAACAGGATCACCGGCTGCGTCGTCTCGACGAATCCGAGCGGCTGCGTGCCCAGGAGCGCCGAAAGGTTGCCGTCCTGGAAGATCCAGACGAGGGCCCCGAACGACGCCGCGATCGAGAGCGTGTTCATGACGAGCGCCTTGAGCGGGAGGAGCACGGAACGGAGGAGCAGGAACAGGACGAGATACGTCGTCACGAGGATGAAGAGCGCCGTCCGCGGGAAGTCGGCGGCGACGCCCGAGACGACATCCTCGACGTCGGCGGCGCCCCCGCCCACCAGCACCGTGAGCCCGCCCGGCGGACCCAGGGCCCCGATCCCGGATCGAAGATCCCGGACCAGATCGCGCCCGGGCTGTTCATTGGGGCCGAACGGAGTCGTGATCGTGATGGCCGTGAGGGTCCCCCGCGTCGAGGCCGCCAGTGCCTCCTGGACGAACCGATCCGGCGGCCCCGCCGGCGTGGCATACATGAGCTGGTATTGCGCCAGCGTCAGTCGGGGATCGAGGTCGACCAGGCTGTCGATCCGCACGATCCGTGCGTCGGCGGCCAGAGCTCGGGTGTAGGCAAACACCCGGGCGAGATTCGCCGGACTCGTGACCGGCCCGTCGGTCCGCACGGCCAGCACGATCGGTGCGAACGGACCGGGTCCGAACGCATCCGTGAGTTGATCGAAGGCGATCCGCGACGGCACGCCGGCGGGAAGGATCGACGCATCCGGAGCGTTGAAGCGAACGTGGAGGAACGGCACTCCGAGCAGCAGGAGGAGGCCCAGCGTCGGCAGGAGCACGCGAACCGGACGGTCCATCACCCGGTTGGCCAGCCGAGCCCACGGGCCGTTCGTGCCCGTCGAGGTGCCGATCGGCCGCACGCGCAAGGAATCGATTCGGTGCCCGGCGATTGCCAGGAGCGCCGGCAGGAGCGTGAGGGCAGCCAGCACCGCGAACCCGACGACGATCGCGCCGGCGACCCCGACGGATCGGAGGATCATGAACTCGAACAGGATCAGGCCCAGGAGCCCGAGCAGGACCGTCAGGCCCGAGAAGAACACGGCACGACCAGCGGTGGCCATCGTCGCGCCGACGGCGTCGTGGACCGCCTCGGGCCCGCCGCCGCGCGCGGCCAGCTCCTCGCGGAATCGGCTGGTCATGAGGAGCGAATAGTCGACCCCCAGCCCGAGGCCCAGCAGGGTCGCGAGGTTGAGGACGAAGATGCTCATCGGCGTGAGGCCGGCGACGAGAAAGATCAGCGCGAGCGCACTGACAACGGCGGCTCCGCCGACCGCAAGCGGAAGGGCGGCCGCGATCACCGAACCGAACACGAACAGGAGGGCGAGGGCGGCCAGCGGCAGGGAGATGATCTCGCTTCGCCGAAGGTCCGATTCGGAGACTTCCTGGACGTCGCCGTAGAACGCGGCTCCTCCGGCGAGACCCACTTCGAGTTCGGCCGGCTGGACCAGGGCGGCGCGGATGCCGGGCAGCGCGAGGGGGGAATCGTCGGCCGGCAGGTCCAGGTAGATCAGGTCGTAGGCCGTGTGGCCGTCCGCGGACACCTGGGTGGTTGCCAGCGCGTGGGAAACGATGCCCCGGACGTGCGGCGCGGCGGCGATGCCGGAGATCGCCTGGAGCGCGGCTGCTTCGAACGCCGGATCGCCGGCGCGGAGCGTGTCGGAGTGGAGGACCAGGGCAACCGCTGCCTCGGGCACGCCGATCTCGTCACGCAGGAGTTGCTTCGCGCGAGCCGATTCGAGGTCCTGCCGGATGAACCCGCCGGAGCGCAGGGCCCCGCTCGTCTGGAGGGCCAGCGGGACGGCCACGATCAGGAGAGCCAGCCAGGCGGCGGCGACCCACCGGCGACGGTGGGCGGCCCAGCGACCAAGCCGCTCGAACGCGGTCACGAACGTGCCGCCCGTGGGCCGGCTGGCAGGGCCGCGCCAGATCCCCTGGTCGTGCCGGGCGCCACGAAGCAGTCGATCGCAGGGAGGGGAAGGCACATCGCGCAACCCATCGTAGCCCTGCCCTCGCGTGCTAGCATTTTGCCGTCGTCCGTCACCCGCTCGAGGGCCACGTGGAGCTCTTCACCCTCGCGTTCACCCACCCGATCGAACTCGGTGCCTCCGTTTCCGTCGTGGCGCTGATGATCTACATCTTCGTCCGCGCCGCGCTGTCGGCCGACGGCGGAGCGGGTTGGACGCGTCGAATCACCGGCCCGAACGGCAAGTTCCTGTTCGGGACGCTGTTCGTCGTGTGGGCGGTCGTGTTCGGGGTAGGGCTGCAGCTCGTGCCCCATGAGGGCGCCAGTTCGCCGTACGGCGGCATCGGGCTCATCGCCATGTTCACGGGTTTCTTCGTGATGATGGGCTTCCTGTGGAGCGTCATCGGCGAATAGTGGCGGTCCAGCATGCAGGAGCCTGACAGTCCGCCGCTCCTGTGGCTCTGATGGGTGGCGCCTGGAATGACGGGGTGGCGATCGGCGCCGTACTGAGTGCGCTCCTGGCGTCGGCTGGTCTCGCCCTGGTCAGCCGTCGCGCGACGCAGCTCGCCCTCCTCGTGCAGGCCGTCGCGGGTGCCGTTCTGGCGATCGAGGGCCTGTCACTCGCCGGCGGCCGCGAGGCCGAACTGCATGTCGGCAGCCTGCTCGGGGTCCTGTCCGTCGACCTCCGCTACGACGCGCTGTCCGGCCTGTTTCTCATTGCCCTCGGGCTCGTCGCGGTCTCCTCGTCGCTGTTCGCCCTGGGCCATCACGGTGCCATCCGCTCCCGCGGCGACGGGTTCGCCTATGCCGCGTTCCTCGTCAGCATGGCGGCGCTCTTCGGGTCCGACACGGCGTTCACGTTCCTCCTTGCCTGGGAGGCGATGGCGCTCTCCTCGGCGGCGCTGGTCTTCGGGCCGAACCCCGGCCCATCCACGGTTCGGGCCGGGTACATCTACCTGGCCCTGACCCACCTCGCGAGCGCCGCGATCGTGGTGGCCTTTGCGATGCTCGCCGGCTCCGACGGCCGCCTTGACTTTGCTTCGATGCGCGCGGCCGCACAGACGCTGGAACCGGCGGCCCGGGATGCCGCATTCCTGCTGCTGCTCCTCGGGTTCGCGACCAAGGCCGGCCTCGTGCCGGTCCACGTCTGGCTCCCCCGGGCCCATCCACAGGCACCTTCCCACGTGTCGGCACTCATGTCCGGCGTCATGGTCACGGCAGGCGTGTTCGGCGTGCTCCGCGTGATCATCGGCGTCCTCGGGCCCGGCCCGATCTGGTGGGCACTCCTGCTCCTGGCGCTGGGCGGCCTCTCGGCGATCCTTGGAGCGCTCTATGCGCTCGTCGAGCGAGATCTCAAGCGGCTGCTGGCGTTCAGCACCATCGAGAACGTCGGGATCATCTTTCTGGGCCTCGGCGTGGCACTGATCGGCGGCTCGGCCGGTCTGCCGGTCCTGGCTGCGCTGGGAACCGGGGCGGCGCTGGTGCACACGCTCAACCACGCTGCCTTCAAGGGGCTGCTGTTCCTGGTGGCCGGATCCATCGATGGTGCCACCGGGACGCGGGATCTGGACCGGCTGGGTGGCCTCGTCCGGACGATGCCCTGGACCTCGGTCCTGTTCGGGGTTGGCGCGGTTTCCCTGGCCGGCGTGCCGCCGTTCAGCGGGTTTGCCGGCGAGTGGCTGACGTTCCAGGGGCTCCTGTCGGCCGGTGCCGCGAGCGCCCTCGATCCGGCCGCACGCCTTGCTGCGATGCTCGCGGTCGGTGCGATCGGCCTCAGCGCCGGTCTTGCGCTCGCCGCCGTGGTCAAGGCCGTCGGCTCCAGTCTCCTCGCGCTGCCACGCTCGACGGGCGCGGGCGCGGCCCTGGAAGTTGGCCGCCTGGAGCGGGGCGCGGCCGCGTTTCTCGCCGTCGCCACGATCGCGATGGGGTTGTTCGCGGTGCCGGTCCGGGACCTTGCCGCTGCAGCCGCGACGGCCACGGCCACGGCGGCCACCGCGTCCGTTCGTCCGACCGACGCCGCCATCGTGGAGCGGCTCCCGGCCGGGCTCGGCGGATACGAGCCGCTATCCCTCGGCGTCGTTCTCTTCCTGGTGATCGTGGCGACCTGGGCGATCGCCCGCCGGCGGGCGTTGCCGGCTCGCCGGGTCCCCACCTGGGCGTGCGGTATCGCCCCGACCGCGGCGCACGAGTACACCGCCACGAGCTTCGACAAGCCGGCGCGCCTGTTCTTCGAGCCGATCCTGCGTCCGATTCGGTCTCGCAACCTCGAATTCGAGCCTGGAGCGCCCTTCCCGCATCGCCTGACCTACCGAAGCCATGTGGATCACCTCGTGGAGTCGCGGATCTACGTGCCGGTCCACCGGGCGACGATCGCGTTCGCCCAGATCGCCCGACGCCTGCAGCAGGGAACGCTGCAGCTCTACCTCGCGTATACGGTCGTGGCACTCGTGATCATCCTGATCGTGGCGCGCTGATGACCGTTCTCCTCATCGTCCAGGGTGCCCTGGTGTTTGCCGGTGCCCCGCTGTTCGCCGGGATTTCCCGGAAGCTCAAGGCACGCCTCCAGTACCGCCGCGGTCCGTCCATCTGGCAGCCGTATCGCGATCTCCGGAAGTGGTGGTCCAAGAATGCGGTGGAGAGCGATGCGTCGAGCCCGCTGACGAGCCTCGTCCCGGTGCTCGTCCTGGGTGTCATGGCCGCGGCGGCCATGCTCGTGCCGATCCTGTCAACCTCGTCCTTCGCCCCGGGCATGGCGGATGTCCTGGTGATCGTCGGCCTCCTCGCGCTTGCGCGTCTTTCGCTCGCCCTTCTCGCCCTCGATGCCGGCAGCGCGTTCGGGGGCATGGGCAGCAGCCGGGAGGTGGCGATCGCCGCGCTCGTCGAGCCGGGCCTCGTCCTCGCCCTGGCGGTTGCCGCGATCAGCGGCGGATCGACCGACCTGTCCGTGCTGGCCGCTCGCGGGCTGGAACTCGGCCCGGCGCTGCTCGGGGCGCCGATGCTGCTGGCAGCCGCGGCCTACGTGATCGTGGCGATCGCCGAGACCGGGCACGAGCCGGTCGACAATCCGGACACCCACCTCGAGCTGACGATGATCCACGAGGGGATGATCCTGGAGGCCTCCGGGCGCCGTCTCGCGATGCTGATGTACGCCGGGCACCTCAAATTCGTGGTGGTCGCCGGCATCTTCATGGCCGTGTTCCTGCCCTTCGGCGCGGTGGGAGACGCCGGGGCCACCACCGCAGGCGCGCCCGCGGACAATGCTCCGGTTGCGCTGGTCGTCGCCGTGGCCGCCGCGGTCCTCAAGCTGGTCGTGGCCGCCCTCGGGCTCGGACTATTGGACGCGGGACTGGCGAAGTTCCGGATCCTCGCCCTGCCGTCCCTGCTCGGGCTGGCCGCCGTTCTGGCCGTGACCGCCACGGCAGCGTACCTGTGGTTTCCGACGTGACCGCCGCCGGGATTGTCGGCACCGTGGCCGGCCTGATCATCGTGCTGGGCGTCGCCCTCGTCCTGACCCGTTCGATCGGCCGCTCGATCCTGCTGGTGGCGGCCCAGTCGATTCTGGCCGGGATCGCGGCGATCGCCGTGGGCATTTCCCTCGGGCAGTGGCCCATCGTTCTCGGCGGGGTGCTGGCGATCGTGTTCAAGGGCCTGGTCGCCCCGGTCTTCCTGCGATCGATGCTCGGCTCGACCACGGTTGCCGTGGAGCGGCACCCCTACATCGGGACGCGCCTGTCGCTGGTCGCCGCCATCGCGATTGTCTTCGTCGCCGCGTCGGCGACATCGGATATCGGCGTTTCTGGCGCCCCCGGCGTCGCCCGTGTCCTCCCGGCGGCGATCGCCCAGGTCCTGACCGGGCTGCTTCTCGTGATGACGCGCCGGAAGGTCATGTCGCTCCTCGTGGGCATCCTCGTGTTCGAGAACGGGATCGCCCTCACGGCGTTCGCCCTGACCTACGGCATGCCGCTGGTCGTTGAGCTCGGCATTGCCTTCGATCTCCTGGTGGCCGTCGCGGTCGGATGGGTCTACACGCGCCAGATGGTGGCCGTCCTGGGCACCGCCTCGACGGATTCGCTCCGGAGCCTTCGCGGATGACTGACCAGTTCGTCACGTTCGCGGTGCTCGTCCTGTTCGCCCTCCCGGTGATCGGCGGGATCATCGCCTGGTTCGCGCCGGTTCATCGCGCCGGGGCCGTCGCCGGGGGGTCCATCGTCGTTGCGTCCGGGTTCGGGCTCGCGCTCGCGTTTCCCGCCTTGCTCGGGACCCGGGTCAGTGGCCTCGGTGGGTTGGTCTTCGTCGATGCCCTCGGCGGCCTCATCGTGGTCATCGTCGTGGCGGTGGGCCTCATCGCGATCCTTGGGACACCGGCCCACCTGGAGCACGCGCTCGAGGACGGAACGCCGAGCGAGCGCGATCCCGCTCGCCTGTGGGCGTTGATGGCGTGGTTCGTCGGTGGTCTCCTTGCGGTGCCGCTCCTGGACAACCTCGGGCTGATCTGGGTCGCCATCGAATGGACCACCGTCGTGTCGGCCCTGCTGGTCGGCATCACTCGCACTCCGGCAGCCATCGAGGCCGCCTGGAAATACCTGATTCTCGGCAGCGTCGGGGTGGGTTTTGCCCTGCTCGGGACGCTGCTCGCCTACGCCTCGTCGGTGGACCTGCTGGGTGAAACCAGCGATGCCCTGGCCTGGACGCGTCTGCTGTCGATCGCGCCGGGCCTCGATCCGGCACTGGTCCGACTTGCCTTCGTGTTCGCCCTGGTCGGCTACGGGACCAAGGCCGGTCTCGCGCCGTTCCATACCTGGCTCCCGGATGCCCACAGCCAGGCTCCCAGTCCGGTTTCCGCGACGCTCTCCGGGGCGACCCTGGCGGTCTCGCTGTACGCCCTTGCCCGGTTCCAGCAGGTTGCGGCCGGCACACTCGGACCCGATCTCCCGTCCGGGCTGCTCGTCGCCGTCGGGCTCCTGAGCCTCGCGGTCGCCGTCCCGTTCATCGTCGCCCAGGGGGACCTGAAGCGCCTCCTGGCCTACTCGAGCATCGAGCACCTCGGGATCTGCGCGCTCGCCCTCGGCTTCGGTGGTCCGCTGGCACTTGCGGGCCTGGCGCTCCACCTGCTCGCCCACGGCCTGACGAAGGCGAGCCTCTTCCTGTCTGCCGGCGGCCTGGTCGCCTCGGGACGCAGCCGTCGCATCGCGCGGCTGGGCGGCGGCCTCAGCGCCGATCCGGCCGACGGTCGAGCCTTCCTGGTCGGATCGGTCCTCCTGTCTGGCCTGCCGCCCTCCGCGCTGTTCGTGTCCGAGATCGCGATCGTGTTCGGCGGGTTCCAGCGTGGCTGGGGCGTGGCTGCCGGCGTGGCCGCGGTGCTGCTGGCCGCCGCGGCCGCAGGGATGCTCTTTCACGTGGCCCGGGTCGTCTTCGGGAGCCCGAGCCGCCCACCGACGGTGGCGGGGCTCCGTGTGCGCCATCTGCTGGCGATCGGCGTCCCGCTTGCCCTGACGGTGTTGCTGGGCATCTGGGCCCCGGCGGGCCTGACCGACACGTTCGATCGCGTTGCCCGTGTCCTTGGAGGCGCCGGTGGCTGACCCGTCTCCTCGTGTCCGGCCCGCCGCCCTCCACGACGGTGCGTGGGAGCCCCTTCCCGATGACGCCGTCGAGCGCGTGACGCCCGATGCCCTGGCGGGTCGGGTCCGCGACGCACTCGCGGATGGCGCCCGCTACACGATGCTCGTCGGGCTGGACGAGCGATCGGTCGGCGGACCTGGGCTGGCGGTCGAAGTCGCGCTCTCTGCCCCGTCCGGCCCCATCCGCCTGCGCGTGGACCTTCCCCTCGATCGGCCCTTCTACCCGTCGCTCGCACGGAGCGTCCCGGCAGCCCACTGGGACGAGCGCGAGGCTCGGGGACTCGTCGGGGTCACGCCGGTCGGCCACCCGGACAGCCGTCGCCTGGTGCTCCACGAACACTGGCCCGGCGGCTACCACCCGTTGCGCAAGGACGTCCCGGCGGACGAGCGCCCGCCGATCAGCGCTCGTGAGTTCGTCCCCTTCGAGGTCCACGGCGACGGCGTCTACCAGCTCCCGGTCGGGCCCATCCACGCCGGGATCATCGAGCCGGGCCACTTCCGGTTTTCCTCGGTGGGGGAGCGGATCCTCCATCTCGACGCCTACCTCTTTTTCACCCACCGCGGCCTGGAAAAGCTGGTCGAGGGTCGCTCGTTCGAAGCGGCACTGCCCGTTGTCGAGCGGTCCTGCGGCGTGTGCACGGTCACGCATGCGCTGGCCTTCGCCCAGGCGACGGAGGCCCTGACGAGGACGCGGATCCCGGAGCGGGCCGCCTGGGCACGGGTCGTCCTCGCCGAGCTGGAGCGGCTGTACAACCATGTCGGCGATCTCGGCAACATCTGCGCCGGCATCGGATTCCACTCAGGCTCGTCGCGACTGGGCGCCCTCAAGGAGCGACTCCTCCGGCTCAACGAAGAGCTGACGGGGCACCGGTACCTGACGGCCACGGTGGGGATCGGCGGACTCCGGGCCGCTCTCCAGGAGCAGGGCATCGCCCGGCTTCGGGACGAGCTGCCGCTCGTGGAACGCGAGCTTGCCGCCGCGGTGAGAGCCGTGATCCGTTCGGCCGGCGTCCACAACCGGACCCACGGCACCGGGATCGTCAGCCGCGCCACCGCGGAGAAGCTCGGCGCCACCGGCGTGGCCGCCAAGGCCTCGGGCCTGGATTTCGACCTCCGACGCGACGAGCCCTACGCGCGGTACCCGGAGATCGAGCTGCAGCCCGTCGTTGCGACGGCCGGGGATGTCGCGGCTCGGCTCGACGTTCGGGCCCGCGAGGCGCACGATTCGATTCGACTCGTGCTCGAGGCCCTGGACGCGCTGGGTTCGCTGCCCGAAGGCCCGATCCGGGCGGAGCCCGGTGTGGTGCCGGCGGTCGGTCTGTCCACGATTGCCGGCGTCGAGGGTCCTCGCGGCGCGTCTCGCCTGTGGCTCCGCGCCGGCCCCGGCGGGACGGTGGATCGGGTTCATCTGCGATCGGCCTCGTTCGCGAATTGGCCGGTGGTGGCCGCGGCCGTTCCCGGCGACCTCGTCCCGGACTTCCCGCTGATCAACAAGAGCTTCGAGCTCTGCTATGCCTGCACGGACCGCTGACCCATGATCGCCGACCTCCTCGACCGGTTCCTTCGCCCGCTCCGTCGCGGCCCGCTCACGCGGCCCTATCCGGCCGAGCCGCCGCCGCTCCCGCTGAGCGTGCGAGGACTCCCCGAGCTGGACACCGCGCGCTGCGACGCCTCGGCCGACTGCGTCGCCGCGTGCCCGACCCGGGCCATCACCGTGGCCGACGGTGCGTGGCGGCTTGACGTCGGCCGCTGCGTCTTCTGCGGCGACTGCGTCCGGGCCTGTCCCCGCGATGCCCTGCGGCTCGGGAGCCGGGTGGAGCTGGCGGCCCTCGATCGCACCGATCTGCTGATCGTGGTGCCGCTTCGGGAGGTGCCTCGGTGACGCAGCGTCCGCTTCCGATGCTGTCGACGGATCCGACTTCTTCGGCCGGCATGGACGCGTCCGCCGGCATCGATGCTTCCGCCGGCATCGATGGGTCCGGCGCAAGGAGCGACGAATCCGGCGAGCGATTGCGCGAGACCATCCGGCGGCGGCTCGGGCGCTCCCTGCACGTCCGGCACCTCGACACGGGATCATGCAACGGCTGCGATTGGGAGATCGCGGCCCTCCTCAATCCGTACTACGACGTCCAGCGTCTGGGCATCGACTTCGTGCCTTCGCCAAGGCATGCGGACCTGCTGCTGGTTACCGGGGTGATGACGCGCAATCTCCAGGATGCGGCGCTCCGGACCTACGAAGCGATGCCCCAGCCGCGTCTGGTCGTGGCGGTCGGCGCCTGTGCCATCAGCGGTGGTGTCTTCGCCGGGGGCTACGCGTCGGCCGATGGAATTGGTGGGGTACTGCCGGTGGACGTCCTGGTGCCGGGTTGCCCGCCCCGACCGGAGGCGCTCATCCAGGGGTTGCTCGTGGCGGTCGGGAGGATGACACCGGGGCTGCCCGCGCGCTGAGTGCCCGGGCCCCCCGCCGTGCCGGCGGACACCGTGCCGGCGCCCGGCGCCCGCGCGAATCTCAGCCACGGCCCGCTCGATGGCCCGGATCACGTGGGTCCCGGCCGCGGAAGGTGACAGATTCCACCCACCCGGGAGCTATTCCAGAGCATCCTGCCATTTGGCCGAGTGGAGGGCGAATGGCAAGATCCACCTGAAGATTCACGCTCGGAGACGTGGCCCGCAACCCTCCGGTCGCGCACAACGCCCGCCTGAGTGGAATCTGACAAGAACGCTGGTGCGGTCCAGCGCGTAACCGGAACGACCAGGACGACCGATCTGTAAGACGAGCCCGCTCTGCTGGCTCGATGAGCGCAGGGCCCGAGGCAGTCGGCCTGACCGGGAGCCGGCCAGACCGTCGAGGTCAACCTCGAGACGGCGGACGAGCTCCTCGCCGTGTTCGCCCTGCCCGAGCCGATCCGCCTCCAGCTGCGGACCACGAACCTCATCGAGCGCGCCTTCCGAGAACTCCGTCGCCGGATCCGGCCGATGGGTGCCCTCGCCGATCGGCGCTCAGCCGATCGGATCCTCTACGGCCAGGTGGTTCGTCTCAACGAGCTCCTGGCCCGCCGCCCCCTTGCGACATTCACACAAGAAACTTGACGTCATCGACTCGTTCAGCACGTCCGATACGCAGCGATGGCGACAAAGGCCAAATAGACAGAGGCCAAATAGTCGGCTGGCGTGAGGTAGCCCAGAGCCTGGTGGGGCCGGATCGTGCTGTACACGGTCTCCCAGACCCGGAGCTCGAGCCGGAGGATGACCCCGTTCGTCAGGAAGACGAGCTGCCCACCCGGCCGGAACAGTCGCGGGTGACAGCACGCCACACGTACCCAGCACGCCGCCCTTGACGCTGGGTGATTGCTCATCTATCGTCTTGTCGATATGGTTGAGCAATCCGGACTCACTGTCTCGGAGGTCGCGTCACGGCTCGGGGTCCACCCGAGCAGGGTCCGAGCGCTGATTCATGCAGGCGATCTCAGGGCCCGGTCCGTCGGCGGGCGCTGGTTCATCGACCCCGATAGCGTTGACGCTCGCACGGCCCAGGGCACGGCGTCCGGTCGACGGCTCACGCCCGCACGCGCGTGGGGGCTCCTGTTCCTCGCCGACGATCATCGGCCGACCTGGCTCGACACGAACGCGACCTGGAAGCTCCGTCGCCTGCTCGAGGCGGATGGGCTCGACCGCCTTCGTCCTCGCCTCGTCGACCGTGGACGACGAACGACATGGCGCGGCCATCCGTCGGATCTCCCACGGGTCCGTGAGGCAGCGGCGCTGGCTCGTACCGGGGCGTCAGCGGTGGCGGCGGCATCGGCAGGTCTCATCGCCTCCGACGTGGTGGATGGCTATGTGACATCGGACGCTCAGGGCCCGCTCATCGCCACCTTCGGTCTCCGCCCCTCCGACCAGCCGAATATCATCCTGCGCATCGTCCCCCCGTTTTCAGACCCGTGGCCTCTGGGCTCCGAAGCGCCGACGTCCGCCGTCGCCATCGACCTCCTCGAGGACCCCGATCCTCGGACCCGGGCGGTCGGTCGTTCGATGATCCAGCGGTATCGATGGCCGATCGACCGACCCTGATCGAAGCAGCGACGGAGCAGGAGCGGCAGCTCTGGCTGGCGACGATCGAGCTCGTGGGCCTGCTCGACGGCATCCGCTGGGTCCTGATCGGGGGCCAGATGCTGACGATCATCGAGCGCGAGCATGGCGGCGGGGTGGGTCGCGCCACCGTCGACATCGATGCCCTGGTCGACGTCCGCGCGTCGCTCCGAGCGACGAGGCGGGCCGCGCGTCGACTGGCGGCTGCTGGCTACGAGGCGCAACCCACCGCCGATGGTCTCGCGTATCGCTTCGTGCGGGGCGGCGACATCGTCGATGTGCTTGCGCCCGAGCGTGTGGGCCGGCGAGCCGATCTCACCACCGAGCCACCATGGGTCACTCTCGAGACCATCGGTGGGACGCAGGCCCTCGCCCGCCGGCGCGTCGTCCCGATAGCGTTCGAGGACGCGACGGTCGACATCCCGGTGCCGACGCTGCTCGGTGCATTGGTCATCAAGGCGCGGGCGGCCTCCGATAGCCGCGATCATCGCGACAAGCACGAGCGCGATGCGGCGCGGCTGCTCGTCCTCGTCGATGACCCTCGTTCGCTCGCCCCGTCGATGACCCGAACGGATCGCCGACACCTCCGATCGCTGGAGGCATTGCAGTCCGTTGACCACCCCGCATGGCGTGGCATCCCGACGGCCGTCGATGGTGCGATCGCTCTCGGGCAGCTCCTCCGAGGAACCTGACCCGAGCTGGCGGGCTACGGCTGGGCTGAATGACAGGCTGGGTCGAATGACTGGACCCGGCAAGACCCTCGCGCTATGATCAGCTCACTTGCAGAGTGCATAGAATCTATGCGTCGTGTCGCGCCTGGAGAGTCGACCACATGAGCGTTCTTGAGCCCGCTGCCGCGGCTGCGGTGGCCGACGTCCCGTGGATCAATCGTCGCGATCCCGCCCAGGCCCTCGGCCCGGACGGCCGGCCCGCGGTCAGCCGGCGCGCGCCGATCTGGCAGGACGTTCCCGACGAGAAGTGGAACGACTGGCGCTGGCAGCTGAGCAACCGCGTCAACTCCCTCGACGAGGTCGCGGCCGTCCTCAACCTGACCGATGATGAGCGCGAGGGCCTGTCCGCTCCCGACAAGTTCCGCGTCGACATCACGCCGTACTTCATCAGCCTCATCGACCCGGACGATCCCGACGATCCAATCCGTCGCCAGGTCATCCCGGTTGCACGCGAGCACGAGGCGTTCACCGCGATGATGGAGGACTCCCTCGCCGAGGACCGCCACTCGCCCGTCCCGGGACTCGTCCATCGCTACCCGGACCGGGTGCTGATGCTGGTGACCACCCAGTGCGCGACCTACTGCCGGTACTGCACGCGGAGCCGGATCGTCGGCGACCCGACCCAGAACTTCAACAGTCGCGACCACGAAGCCCAGCTCGAGTACCTCCGCCGGACGCCGCAGGTCCGCGACGTGCTGATCTCGGGCGGCGACGGCCTGACCCTCGCCCCCAAGCTCTTCGAGAAGATCCTCCGCGGCCTCCGCGAGATCCCCCACATCGAGATCATCCGCATCGGCAGCCGCGTGCCGGTCTTCCTGCCCCAGCGCATTGACGACGAGCTGTGCGCGATGCTGGAGAAGTACCACCCGCTCTGGATCAACCTCCACTTCAACCACCCGAACGAGATCACGCCCGAGGTCAGTCGTGCGGTCGACAAGCTGACCAGGGCCGGGCTCCCGGTCGGCAACCAGAGCGTGCTGCTCGCCGGCGTCAACGACTGCGTGCACATCCAGCGCTCGCTCGTCCACAAGCTCGTCGAGAACCGGATCCGGCCGTACTACCTCTACCAGTGCGACCTCGTGGAGGGCAGCGGCCACTTCCGGACCCCGGTGGGCAAGGGCCTCGAGATCATGGAGGGCCTGCGCGGGCACACCTCCGGCTATGCCATCCCGACCTACGTCATCGATGCCCCCGGCGGCGGCGGCAAGATCCCGGTCATGCCCAACTACCTGATCAGCTACTCGGACCACAAGGTCGTCCTGCGCAACTACGAGGGCTACATCACGACCTACGAGGAGCCCGAGACGTACCGGCGGCACGATTCGAGCGCCTGCACGTACTGCCAGCACGAGCGCCCCGAGGCCGGCCAGTCCGGTGTGCTGGGTCTGCTCGAGGGCGAGCGGATGTGGATCGAACCGAAGGGCTTTGCCGAGGTCCACACCCGCGGCAACACCGAGGCGCATCGGCTCCAGGACCCCGCGAAGTGGGTGCCGTTCGGGGTCGGCGCGATCGCTGGAACGGCCGGTGCGCCGCTCCGCGCGATCGAGGCCGGCGGCGCGGCGGCGGGCGGCGCGTCCGCCGCGGAACCCGATGGCGAGAAGCCGGAGTTCGGCCCCGGCGAGGAACCCCGCCCACGCGAAGGTGAGCCCACGGCCTCGGCTCACGGGGAGCTGCTGTAGGGAACTGCACGTGCGGAAATCGTCGGCGCGCCCGCCGATGTCACCCCCGATGCAACCGACAGACGTCAGATCCACACGAACCAGCACGAAGGGTGCGCTGATTCGGGGCCAGATCGTCGGAAGTCGCTGGTCGGTCGTGCTCGTTCGTTCGATCCCTCCTACTGGTGGGGATACAGCTCCGGATGACGACCCGGGACGCCTGGGATAATGCCATCGGCACTGTCATCGATGCTCGATGCGTGAGCTGCATCGATCGCGGGTCGATCACCCACGGAGCCCTGGCACGGACCCAGTACGGCAGTTCCGGTATCGTGAGGCACGGGGACCTGCGATAGTGAGGCGGCAGGCTCTTCAGGAGCGTCAGAGGACGACACGCGGCGCACGGAATGGGGGCTACAAGGTCCATGGCAAACGGTCCCATTGACGTGAGCCGGCTCTCACCGGCTGAACACAGGGTGCTTGCAGCCGCGCTCCAAGGCGGTTCCGTTCGCGAGATCGCTGCTGAACTGTTTCTGGCGGACGCCACCGTCAAGACCCACCTCGCCCATATCTACGACAAGCTCGGGCTCCATGGCCGGCTCGAACTTTTGGCGCATTTCGGTGCCGTACGCGACGCCCGCCCACCGGTCGCGTCGTCGGCCCAAGGTTCGTCGGTCCCTTCGACCAAACGCCAAACGCGAATGCCGCACCGTACCCTCGCCGTTCTGCTCGGAGTGGGACTGCTCGTCGGCGTGGCCATGGCCTTTGGCTCGCAGTTCCAGCCGGGGTCGAACCCGGCCGATCTCGAGCGTCTCGCCGCTGCGGAGGAAATCCAGTCGCTCAGGCTTGATGGGTCCACTCTGTGGATCACGACCCAATGGTCCTCGGAGATGGTGGTTCACGGCGTCGCCCCGGAGCGCGTCCGGGAACTGGCGGTCACCCACGCGATCCCATTGAGCGTCTCTTCAGCGTCGGCTGACGAGACGACGCTGTCAGGGGCCCCGGGCCTGCTCCTCGGCATCCTCATAGTCCTGGCTGCCGGATTTGTCGTGGCGGTTGGCCGTCGGATCCGAAGAGGCTCGCCCCTCGGCGCAGCCTGACCCGCGCAGCGTTTCATCCATCCGACTGAGCCCTTTTCATCCTTCCGGGGCAGGCGCTCCGCCTGGCGAGGTCACAGGCTCTGCCGAGCGGGTGCCACGTGTGTGCCCATCCGACAGGGAGGGCCAAGCGTGCGTGGCTCCAGACGAACGATCATGATCCTGCTTTTCGGAGTGCTGACGCTCACGATGCCTGCGACCGCGTTGGCGAACAGCGTCGACGCCATTACGAGCTGTACCTGGACGACCGGGCGCGTTGGCCAGGACAATACCCAGTACGGCAAGATCTACTATTACGCGAGCGATTGGTGGGTCCCGAAGACGGGCTACTACACCACGGTGTGGGAAAAGAACCCATTCAATCAGCCCGTGGTGCTTGCGGGAGACGCTCCACGCGGTAGTTGGTATGCGGGTACGGATCCGAATTTTGGCCACTCGGCCTGGCGCCAGGACGGCACCTTCACCGTCTGGGGCGACGCGGTGAAATACCTCAACACCAAGGCCGCCGCATTGACGGCGCGCACGAGCGTGCTGATCGGCACCACGACCGGTGCAGGGCATGCCTATGACGACAATGCGCGCTGCGCGAATAGCTCAGGCTGGGTGACCATCAACACCTGAACGGCCGTCCTGCGCCGAGTCCTCATGAACGTTGGCTTGTGGCTCCGTGTCCTAGGCTGCGACCTGACGCGACAACCGCGGCAGGTCGCAGGCCGTCTCGCGGTCATCGGACTTGGAGCCTTCGTCCTGGGAGCCTTCGCGTTCGTCCTGCCGGCCTACCGATCGTCCTTCACCGCAGCCATCGAGCAGGCGGCTTTCGACGTGGACCTCGCCGCGTGTGAGTGCAGCCAGCGCGACGTGGCACGGCTGCGGTCGCTGCCAGGCGCAGACCGGTTGCTGCCGGTCCTAGGCATCAGCGGTCTAGCCGTCACGTTCGGGCCGACCCAGGCTGGCGCATGGGCATGGGCCCTGGACTCCGTGGACGACGCCGACCTGCTCCCCCTGTCCCCGGCATATGTGATCGAAGGGAAATACGACCTCGGAACGCCGAGCCAGCCGAGGATCGTCATCGATCGGGAACTCGCGCGGCTGCTCGGCGTCGGCGTCGGCGATCGGCTTCGGGCCCAGTTCTCGACATCCGTTGTCGACCTGACCATAGCCGGGGTCACCGGTCCGGCCGCCCGCTTCCGCGGTCCAGCGCTCGTCCTCCTGCGTCAGGTAGTGACTCCTTTCATTCCTGCCAATTCCGACCTGGTAGGGGACCCGTACACGGAGGTCTTCATCGCCGGCACCGTCTCCACCGATCAGGTGGCTGCCCTCTTCCCGCTGGGCACAACGGCCGTCTACACCAAAGAGAATCAGATCGCCGCCCAGGAAGCACAGATCGAACTGAGCCAACCAGTCATCGAGGTGGTCAGCGCGCTGGCTGGGGTGGGACTGGCGGGCATCCTGGCGTTCGCCGGCTGGCAGGCGATCGACCGAAGACGCGAACTCCTCAGCCTCCTCCCGCACATGGGCAGTCCCTGGAGTGCGGGCTTGGCGGCAACGCTGATCATCGAGGGTCTGCCGGCAGCCCTGACCAGCGCCGTGGCCACTGCGGGGGGCATTCTCGTCGTCGTAAATGGCTACTTTGCCGGGGTGGGTGCGTTCGTGTCTCTGCCGTCTGTCCTGCTCGCATCGGTAGCCGTCGCCTTGGTCGCGCAGCTGTTTCACGGGCTCAGCTATGCGGCCGGCTATTCAAGGCTAGCGTCGCGATGATGCGCTTTGGCCTCTTGCTCCTGGCCCGCTCTCCTTACCGCTCGCTCGCGCTAGCGCTGATCCTCGCCCTGGTCGGGGGCATCGCCCTCCTCTTCGCCTGGATGACGCCGTCAATGCAGGCGTCCGAACTGGCGGTCTGGCAGCGTCTGCCCGCGGGCCTTCGCGTCGGCGAGGATGGACCCGCGAACCCCAGCTGCGTGATCCTCTACCAGGCTGCTGCCGCCCGTCGCGCCGACTCGCGTAGCTCGGCAGTCGCGCATCCGGACCTGGTCTTCGGCGACGCAGCACTCGACGTCCTGGGTCTACGTCCTCCGGACGGATACGTCGCGCTGGCTGATCCGGTTGCCGCAACGGTGGGCGGTTTTGAGGACGGGGACATGGTCGAGATCGCCTACGGGCCGTTGCTATTCCAAGGGCGCGTGGCAGTCGGCAATCTGCCCACGCAGCTGAGCCGGGCCTCCGATGGCGTGCTGGGGCTCGATGTGGAATCACTGCCAGGTTATGCTCCGGAGGCGGATCGTCACTTGTGCTTTGGAGGATCGAAAGGTCCTACGGCGGCTGCTGTTGCCGCCGACATCGCCAAGCGACAGCGATCTGATGGGCTGACGTCCGCGACCACGATGTTCGGCGCCCTCGCGGTCGTAGCCTGGACGGTCGTCCTGACCATGGCCACCACCGGCGTGCTCCGTCGTCGCCGCGCCTCACGACTGTTGCTCGCCGGCCTGGGAATTTCAGGAGGACCAGCCGCCCTTCTGACGAGCTTCGAGGTACCCAGCGCGGGATTGCTCGGTCTGGTGACGGGAATCGGGCTGACCTTGTGGCTCCGCGCCTTCGTGCTGCGGATGTGGACCGATCCGGATCTCGTGTTCTTCAGCGGGATTGCTTTCGCAGCGATCGCGGTCGGGGCCTGGACGATTTGGTGCGCGGCACTGGGTGGACGACGATGAGCGTTGTCCAGCTCGATCGGGTGAGCGTCCGGCTCGGCAGGACACTCATCCTCGAAGACGTCGATTGGCATGTCCAGCGCCACGACGGATTGGTGGTGCTGCGCGGGCCGTCCGGAGCGGGCAAGACGACGGTGCTCCACGTGCTGAGCGGCATGATCCACCCGATCAGCGGGACCGTGAGGGTGCTGGATCAGGATTTGACACGCGCCGCGTCGAACGTTGGCCGTGCGCTGAGGCGCACGCGCATCGCGCATGTGTACCAAGACTTCCGGCTAGTGCCCGAGTTGACCGCCGTCGAGAACGTCGCGCTGCCGCTGTGGTTGCGCTCGCATAGGACGGACTCGGCCCGGGAGACTGCGCTGGCCGCTCTTCGTGATGTCGATCTCATCGCACTCGCCGATCGCCTGCCGACGCAGCTGAGTGGCGGTGAACAGCAACGCGTCGCTCTTGCCCGTGCCATCGCTGCCGAGCCGGACCTGATCCTGGCCGATGAGCCGACGGCAAACCTGGACGATGGCTCCGCGGCCCGCGTCGGTGCACTCCTGCGTGCCCAACTGGCGGCCGGCCGGACCGTCATCGTCGCGACCCACGACCATCGGCTTGTTCGTCCCGGCGACCTCCTCTTCGACCTTGCCGATCGCACCATTTGTGCGGCCTGACGACTGCCGGTCCTCGCTGCGCTCTCGCTCCGCTGCGTGCTAGGCTGCCGGTCCCTTCGGGAGCGCCTCATTCGAAGATAAGGGAACACCCTTGACCCAGCCCGCGACCGCACCCGGTTCCGGCATCGGTGAACTCCGGCCCGCACCGCCCGGCCTTCCGGAACCGGTCCTTGCCCCGCCGGTTGTTGCCGAATCCGGAGATCCGTTCGCCACCCTTCGCGTGATCGACCTGGTTGCGCGCCTGCCTCGTGGTCTCCCGATCCGCACTTCTGCACTGGTCGATCGCTTGAACGCGACCCACCTCGACTGGCTGTTTTCCGAGCGGGTCGTTGCCGACACCCTGCTCCAGCTCGCGGCGAACTGGGCCGCGGATTACCGAAGCACGGACGGCATCGCGATCGAGGACGGGCCGCACGGTCCGACCGTCCGGATCGAGGATTCGTCGAGGGTCGACCCATGGATCGTCCGTCAGGCGATCCGGGCGGACGCGGCGTGTCACGAGGCGCTCATCGAATTCAGTCGGCGCGAGCGGGCGACCGGTCGGGACTGACCAGGGCCCCCTCGATCAGGCTCAGATCAGGTCCCAGTCGGCGGCCCTCTATCATCGCTCCGTGAGCCTGTCCCGACGTCCGCCCCCGCGGCCCGCGACCCTTGGCCCCGGCATTCGATGGCTGCGCCTTCCGGAGCTCGACACGGTGGCGCCGATGGATGCCGCCGAACGATTGCGGGATCTGCCGGGAGCAGCCCTCCTCGAGAGCGCGCGCCCGGGGCGAAACGCGCGCTGGAGCTATCTGACGGCCGATCCGGTTACGGTGCTCGAGGCACCGGCGGACGGCGTCGATCCCTTCGCCACGGCGCGACGTGTGCTCGCTCGCCTGGCCTCGGATCCGGTCACGGACCCGGAGGTGCCGCGGTTCATGGGCGGCCTCGTGGGGTATCTCGGGTACGACCTCGGGCGGCGCCTGGAGTTGCTTCCATCGTTGGCCCTCGCGGACCAGGAGCTGCCGCTCCTCCGGCTTGCTCTCCACGATTGGACCGTCGCGTGGGATCGGCGGACGGGCAGAGCCTGGCTGGCCGGGCGCGCGCTCGACGAACGGGTCGGTCGCCTGGATCGGCGGTTGGCCGAGGTCCGGGAACGCCTCCTCGAACCAGGTCGCGTGGCACCGGTCATGTCGGAAGCGCCGGCTGCGTTCGACTTTCGTTCCGGTCTCGATCGGGTTGCCTACGAGACGGGAGTCGAGGCCGTGCGCCAGGAGATCGCGCGGGGCGAGATCTACCAGGCCAATCTGACCCGTCGGCTCGAGACTCCGTTCCGCGGGGACCCGTGGCCGATCTTCCGGCACCTGCGGACGGGTGATCCGGCCCTGTTCGCAGCCTACCTCGACCTCGGATCCAGCCCCGTGACCGGGGCGCCGCGGGCGATCCTGTCTGCCTCGCCGGAGCCCTTCCTGTCCGTGACCCACGACGGCCGCGTGGCCACGGATCCGATCAAGGGCACGCGGCCCCGGGGCCGTGATCGGACCGAGGACCGCGCGCTCGCCCGGGAGCTCATGCAGTCCGGCAAGGACCGCGCCGAGAACGTGATGATCGTGGACGTCGTGCGCAACGACCTCGGTCGGGTCTGCGTTCCGGGGAGCGTCCGCGTGCCGCGCCTGTGCCGTCTGGAGCGAACGGCTGCCGTGCAACACCTCGTGTCCACCGTCACGGGTCGCCTGGCGACCGGCATGGATGCCTTCCACCTGCTCGCGGCATCATTCCCCGGCGGGAGCATCACGGGCGCCCCCAAGATCCGGGCCATGCAGCTGCTCGAGGGCATGGAACCGGTGCGGCGGGGTCCGTACACCGGCGCGGCCGGCTGGATCGGTGCCGACGGAGCGATGCAGACGAGCATCCTGATCCGGACGTTCGTGGCCGACGGCGCCCGGCTGACGCTTCATGTCGGGGGCGGCATCACCTGGCGGAGCGATCCGGCCGACGAGTGGGACGAGACGGTCGCCAAGGCGCACGGGCCGCTGGCCGCGATCGGCGGTCGTGAGGTGCCCGCGTGACGACGACCGGGCTGCCCGCCCACATCTGGATCGACGGGCGGATCCTGCCGGCCGAGGGCGCCCACCTCTCGGCCTTCGATCGCGGCTTCCAGCTCGGCGATGGCATCTTCGAGACGCTGCGGGCGCGCGGCGGGCGGGTCACGGAGCTTCGCGAGCACCTGGCGCGCCTCCAGCGATCGGCCGAGGGCCTCGATATCAAGCTTCCCGTCGGGACCGGGACCCAGATTGCCCGTGGCATCACCAGCCTGCTGGAGATCGAGGGCCTGGCCGGACCCGACATCGACGCCTCGATCCGGGTGACCGTGACCCGCGGGGTGTTCACCGGTCGCGGGCTCCTGCCCTCGATGGAGGGAATCGCGCCGACGATCGTCATCCAGGTCTGGCCAGTGGCACCGCCACCGCCGGGTCATCTCTCCGAGGGCCTCCACCTGGTGGCCAGCTCCGTCCGCCGCGATCCGGAGAACCCTCTCGTCGCGCTCAAGACGACGAGCCGAGCCGACTACGTATATGCGCGCCTGGAGGCGCGCCGCGCCGGAGCAGACGACGCGCTGTTCCTGACTGTCGACGGGCACCTGTCCGAGGCAACGTCGGCAAACATCGTCCTCATTCGCGGAAACGAGCTGGCGACCCCGGCCCTTGCCTGCGCGATCCTCCCGGGCACCACCCGCAGCTGGGTCCTCACCTGGGCGACCACGGCCGGCCTCACGGTGCTCGAGGACTGGCTGACGACTCGACAGCTCGCGGAGGCGGACGAGGCGTTCGTGTGCTCCAGCGTTGCGGGGATCCTGCCGGTGACCCGCTTCGACGGTCGGCCGATCGGGGACGGGCGACCCGGCCCGCGCACGATGCAGGCACGCGCGGCCCGCGAGGCGTTCATCCGGGGCGAGGCGGAATGGTGACCCGCCGCGAGCTGATCGCCGGCACGACGCAGCTCATCGATGAAGGCGCGCGGCTCCAGGCCAATCCGTCCTTCGATGCGCTGCGAACGTGGCTCCAGCTGTCCGACGATCTGCTCTCCCGGGCCTGGGGGAGCATGGATCGCTACCACCTCTCCTGGCTTCAGGTGGGCCGCCCGAAACAGATCGTCCGCGGCCGGCCGATGAGCGACGACGAGACCGCCGCCTACGTTCGCGAGGTCGCTGCGGCGAAGACCGCCGTCTTGCGGATGAGCCTGGAGGCTGCGGCCCGCCGAAACATGCCGTTTGTCGGCGAGACCGCCGAGCCGCCTGCAGGCGAGACTGCCGAGCCGCCCGCCGGGTGACGGAACTCGTTCCCGCGGTCGGTGGAACCCGGATGGTGCCGGCCCCGGATCCCGTGGCGCGCGACTACCTGCTGCTTGCCCTGCGGCTGGATCAACATCGCCCCGGCCTCGTCGATGCCTACTTCGGGCCCGCGGATCTGAAGGCCACCGCCGACATGGAATCCCTGCGTCCGCCGGCTCGTCTGGCCGAAGACGCCGCCGCGCTCCGGGCCCGCCTCCCGGAAGAAGTCGAACATCCGGAGCGTCGCGGCTGGCTCCATGCCCAGCTCGTGGCGCTCGAGGCGCAGGCCCGGGTCTCGGCCGGCGAGGAAGTGCCGTATCCAGCCCTCGTGGCCCGCTGTTTCGACCACGCGATGGGCCGCGTCGACGACGCGATCTTCGCGGCCGCCGCCTCGGAACTGGACGTCGCCCTGCCCGGTCGTGAACCGCTCGCCGCCCGGCTCGCGGAATGGGATCGACGCTGGACGATCGAGCCGGAGCACGTCCAGGTCGTTGCGGATCAGCTGGCGGGACGCTTCCGACGGCGCGCCGAGGCGCTCTTCGTCCTGCCCGATGGCGAGGCGGTCCGCGTCTCGACGATTCGCAACCAGCCCTGGGCCGGCTACAACTGGTTCGAAGGCGGGCGACGGTCGCGTGTCGCGATCAACCTGGACCTGCCGGTCACGGTGCCCGCGCTCATGCACACCGTCGCGCACGAGACGTATCCGGGGCACCACCTCGAAATGGCGACGAAGGAATCCCGGCTCGTGGACGGCGAGGGTCGGACCGAGTTGACGATCCTGCTCAACAACACCCCCGAGTCCCTGCTCCACGAGGGGATCGCGGACCTCGGCTTCCGGTTCGCCGTTCCACCCCAGGATGAGCCGGCACTCCTCGGGGAGATCGCGGCCGTGGCCGGGTTGCCGATGGCCGGGGACGCCGGCGCGCTCACTGCGCTGGCCCAGGCCCAGGCCGCCATCCGGCGGCCGCGCGCGATCCTGAAGGGAGCCGCCGGGAATGCGGCGCTGCTCCGACACGCGGACGGGCGTTCGCACGAGGATGTCGCCGCCTACCTGGTCGAGGTCGGTCGCCGGCGTCCCGATCAGGCCGAGAAGGAACTCGAGTTCATCGAGCATCCCATCTGGCGAACCTACGTCTTCGTCTATCGCGATGGTGAGCAGCTTTTGGGACGCTGGCTGGACACGGTACCGGAGTCGGAACGACCGGCTCGGTTCGCCCGACTCCTGGCGGAATCGCGCGCTCCATCCGCCATCAGCGGCGAGCTCAGCTCGCCGGGTCCGACCCCCGTTCCTGTACCCCCATCGTGAACCGGGCACGATCCTGCGTACCGAAGTCGTATCCCTCGAGCGCCGGGACCCCGTAGATCGGGCGTGAATCGGCGTCAGGATCGGGCCGGAACCCGATCGCCGCCAGAAACGACACGGAGCGGCGGTTGCCCGGCCAGGTCAGCGTCTCCACGCGGACCGCGCCGGCGGCGCGCATGTCCCTCATGAAGGCGTCGACCAGGGCCCGGCCGAGACCATTGCGACGATGGTTCGGGGCGACGCCCACGGCCTGGATGACGCCCAGCGCGGGGTTGTCGGGCGAGCGATAGCCCACGAGAAACCCGACGACCCGGCGCGACCCGTGCCGGTCATCGATCTCGGCGATCCAGGACGTACCGGCAAAGTGCCGAAACCAGAGTCGCGGCAACAGGCTCTGGAGCACCTTGCCGTCCCACCAGTCGTCGACAACAGCGGCAATGCCGGGATAATCGGCCTCCCGCGGCCGGCGCAACCGGGGCATCCGGGGATCGTGGGCCTCGGCTGCCCCGTGGGCCTCGCGGGCATCGCGCGGACGGGTCCCGCCGGCACTCACGAACGCCACCGGATGGGTCCGTTGGCCGCGCCCCACGCGGAGCCGATGAGCGCCACGACGGCCTGCATCGGCAATCCGAATCCGAAGGTCGTCCACAGGTAGCTGATCGGATCCATCACGCCGCCCTCGATGCGGCCCACCAGCCACACGCCGAGCCCTGCCGCAACGATCATGCCAATCGCGATCCCCATGGCAATCCGGCTTGCCTGATCTCGACGCAACGGGACGGTACCGAGGACTGCGGATGTCGAGCCCGTGCGAGCGTCGCGCGGCAGCGGCACCGCGCCGATCGCGACCAGGACGCCGATGGCGACCGACGACAGTCCGGATACCAGAAACGTGCCCGCCGTGGAGGCGAGCACGCCGAGGATCAGGGTCAGTACGGAGGCTCCGATCGCGGCCACCAGAACCGCCGCGCCGACGGCGCCGATGATCACGCGCCGCTCCAGGAGATTCGACGAGGGCCCATCGGTCCGTGCCGCACCCGGTTCACTCGTCGTGGTGCCGCGGTAGCGCTCGCTCGGCGCCCGATGGAGCTGTCGCCGCGATCCCTGCACCACACCCGGTGGTCGTTCGCCCGGCTCCGCTGGAAGCCCAGGTCCGGGCGCGGGTTCGGCTGCCGGATCCGCGTCGTGGGGGGTCATCGCGCCATCCTACGGGAGCCGAGCCGCTGGCGACATCGGCCCCGGCGGCACGCTAGACTTCGAGGCCGTGAGTCACCCATCGCTCGGACTGCCGCCCCGCGACCTGTCCGCCGGATACCCCGCCGACGCGGCGAGTATCCGGGCGGCGGCGGCGCGCCTCGCCGCCCGTGCCCTGGAGCGGGCGATCGACGCCGACCCGAAGTTCCGCGGCCGGTACAGCGACCTCGCCCTGCGCGAGTTGCTCGCCGATACGGAGGCCCTCGCCGACGCGCTGGCGACCTCGATCGCCGTCGACGACCCCGCGGTCCTGGGTCGTCTTGCCGAACATCTCGCTCCGCGCTACCGAAAGCGCCGGGTCCCGCTCGATGACGTGATCGCCCTGTGCGAAGGGCTGCGGGTGGGTGCCCGGACCGTCGTCGCACCGACAGCCGGTCCCGCCGTGGATGCGGCCGTGGACGCCGCCGTGGCGGCCCTGAAATGGCACCGGCGACTCGGCGGCGATGCGCGCGAGCGCAACGCGTTCATTGCCTTCATCTACAAGGGCGCCTGATCATGACCATCAAGTGGGTCCAGCAGGATCCCCTGGTGATGAACGGCGAGCCGTTCTGCTACGGATCGCGGTTGACGGTGCGACAACTGCTGGAACTTCGCCGCAACGGCTACGGATTGACGCAGCTCATCAAGGATCACCCCGAGCTCAAGCGGATGGGAATCGCCGCGGCGTACACCTACGCCGCCGCCCATCGGGACCGCTACGCAGACTTTTTCGAGGCCGACGGGTCGCTGGCAGGCCCCGGCTACACGGACGCCGAAGCTGCCGACCTCCCCGACCAATATCGCGCCGCCGGCATCGTGGTGAAGTCTCGGTAGGCATGCATCGAGCGAAGCGGGCGTCGCGTGGGGCCACGCCAGGCCGATCTGGGCGCGGCCGGGCTGGCTGGGCGCGGCCGGGCTGGCTGAGTCGCGCGGCCGGGCTCGCTGGGCTGGTGTCGCGCGGCCGGGCTGGCTGGGCGGTGTCGCGCTCGTTGAGTCGCGGGGCCGGGCACGCTGAGTCGCGCGGCCGGGCTCGCTGAGTCGCGCGGCCGGGCTGGCTGGGCGCGGCGGGCACGCTGAGTCGCGCGGCCGGGCTGGCTGGGCGCGGCGGGCACGCTGAGTCGTTTGGGAGCGCATTCTCGCGACGACCGAGCTGGTCACGCAGCGAGAATCGACGTTCTGGCCGACATGACGAGCATGCTCGTACGGGAAATGGCGCGCCAGACGCATCAAGGCGCCCGGTGGATGGGTCGATCTGACGTCGAGTGTGTTGCCTGGAACGATCTGCTGACCCGTCTCGGAGTCGGAGATAGGTCCGGTCGTGGCGCCAAGGACCCCGGTCGATTCAGGGCTGGCCCGCTGAGCCGCGGCGATCGCATCGGCTCGAGAGATTCCGTTCGGCGTCGCACCCGGGCTACATGCAAGACGGCAAGGTGCCGACGACGATTGATGGATAGATCACTCGCAAGGATCTTGACAAGTTGCTCGCCCTCCGAAGATCCGCGAGGTCGCGCCATGAGCATGCAACGCGGCCCGATCGCCCTGGGCTAGTTTTCTGTCAGCTCTCCGCGCTTCGCGGCGCTGATGCGTTCCAGGAGCCCGAGCGCGACGGCGCTCGCCATCAGGATCGGCGGTAAAACGTTCAGGCCAACCGAGATGACGCCAAGGGCAGGTGCGATCCGCTCCATCAATGTGACGCTGAGCCATCCGCTGGTGAGGATCAGGAGACCGGCATTGAGTGCGATGAGCACGGCCCATGCCGCCGCAGCGAGGATGGCCGGTGACCGATCGGTCGCCAGCCTCGCGAAGAATTGCCACGTGAGGACGGCCCAGGCCACCGCGATGACGACATACGAAACCGACCCGACGACGCGGAGAGCCAGCTCCCCGGTCGTGAGCGACGCGTCACCGAGAACTCGGACATTCGTGAACAGGCCTGCGAGGGCCGAGCCGACCATGGCCAGGATCGCAATGCCCGCCGCGATCGCAAGCGGGGCCGCCACCGGCACAGGCCGGCGTGGCGCCAGGGCCCGCGCGAGGGCCAACCATCCGATGGCAAGGACCACCCAACCGGGCGATCGGGTCAGCGCCGATAGAAACTGGGCCAGGCTCTCGGAATCGGGGCCGGACAGGAGGATTCGATTGCCGATCACGCTGCCGAGCGGAAGGAGGACAGTCCCGGCCGCGATGATGACCAGGGCGCGAAACGCGGCGGGCGCGTCCGTTCGAATCGAGGCCCGGCGGAGCAGGGCGATGCCCGGCAGCGCGACCATAAGGCCTTGCGACAGGCCGACCACGAACACGAGCCAGACGGACGCGCTGAGGTCCGGGGCTTGGCCGACCACTGGCGCCGCCAAAGCCACGATGATCGCGAGCGCGAAAGACAGCCACGCGGCGCGCGGAACCCCGCGTAGAAATCGATCGACGGGTGCCGGAAGCCCGAGCGGGTCAACGACGCCGAGATTGTTCATGAGCTTCCTCATCGCGAAGATCGACTCCAGGGCGATCGACGCCACGATGCACCGGAATCGTCCGAAGTCAAGCGGTTTCGAGCGCCATTCGGCGCTGCCGTAGCCCTGTCCCCCGGGTCGGCCCTGTCCCCCGGGTCGGCCCTGTCCGCCGGGTCGGCCCTGTCCCCCGGGTCGGCCCTGTCCGCCGGGTCGGCCCTGTCCCC
>JAZJZX010000013.1:0-16288 GCA_040389445.1 Chloroflexota bacterium | reverse complement strand
GGTCGGCCCTGTCCCCCGGGTCGGCCCTGTCCCCCGGGTCGGCCCTGTCCGCCGGGTCGGCCCTGTCCCCCGGGTCGGCCCTGTCCCCCGGGTCGGCCCTGTCCGCCGGCCCATTCGACGCCGATTTGCTCCAGATACGAAACCCGTTCGTGGTAGGTGCGGCTCCGTCAGGGTTCGAACCGCCCTGTCGACTCCGACCGGCCGGTCGGCGCCGCGCTCGTGCTCAGATTGGGGCCCCAGCGCGCTTCGAGTCGGGCCGACGACCCGTCGAGGTGGGATGGCGGCCCTTGGGGCGCACCTAGTACGAACCCCGGTGGTATCTGGGGGCGAATCACGCCGCGAGGGCCGATACCACGAACCCCGGTCGTGCCTGGGCCCTCGCGCCATGGTGGTCGCCGGCGGGCACTCGAACAGACTGGTGATACGCTGACGATCCAGCAACGGAGCGCCCCAAGCACATGACCGACGCCGTCGATACCGAAGCCACTCCCGCGGCATCTGCCGCGGACGCCGCCACGGGACCCGCGCCCGCCGCCGCATCGGCTGCCGCCACGACACCCGCGGAAGCCGCCGCCTCGGCCGCGCCTGCGACACCCGCGCCCGCGTTCGACGCGGAGCGCCGTGCCACAGAGCTCGCCATCCTCGACGCCCTGCGCGCGGTGGTGGATCCCGAGATCGGGATGAACGTCGTGGAGCTCGCGCTGATCAAGCAGGTCCTGCTCGGCAAGGACGAGACCGAGATCAAGATGATCCTCACCACCCCGTTCTGTCCGTACGCCGGCTCGATGATCGCGCAGGTCAAGGAGCAGGCCGAGTCCGTCGTCGACCACCCCGTGAAGGTGACCCTGCTCGCGGAGCGGTGGGACCCCCGCGACGCCGGCCTGATGTGGTGAATCGGCGCTCACCGATCGATTCCGTCGTCGCCACGACGAAGGGCGATGACGGGACGACCGGGCTCCTGTTCGGCGGCGACCGGATCTCCAAGGACGATCCGCGAACCGAGGCCTACGGCACCATCGACGAGGCCGTCGCGGCCCTCGGGCTCGCCCGCGCCAATCTCGGCGCGAAGCGCCGAATGGGCACCTTGTCTCCGAGCCTCGGCGGCCTCGGGGATCTCATCCTGCGCTTCCAGCGTGAACTGTTCGTGGTCGGCGCGGAACTCGCCACCAACCCCAAGGCCTGGGACCGACTCGAGGACGGTCGGACGCGGGTGTCTGCCGTGATGCTCGCCGCCGTCGAGCGCGTCCTCGTGGAAGCCGAGCACGCCATCACGCTGCCGACGGAATTCGTGGTTCCCGGAGAGACACCGACCAGCGCTGCCCTTGAACTTGCCCGGACCATCCTCCGGCGCGCCGAGCGTCGCGCGGTTGCCCTCCGACGCGACGGCATGGTCCCGGGTCCATACCTCGTTCCCTATCTCAACCGGCTCGCGGACCTGATCTGGGTCCTCGCGCGAGCTGCGGAGCAGGCAGAATCACGGTCGGCCACGCCGGCCCGAGTCGCGCCCTCGGCACGCACGGGAAGATCAGCGCCCTCGGCACGCACGGAGAGATCAGCGCCCTCGGCACGCACGGAGAGATCAGCACCCTCGGCACGCACGGAGAGATCAGCACCCGCGGCAGAACGATCAACACCCGGAGGAGGTTCCCGATGAGCTTTTCGACTTCACCAACGGCAGCGTCGGACGTTCGTCCCAACCCGGCCATCGCGGCCGTGCTGCTCAGCCAGGCGTTCCTCTGGATGTTCGCCGGCTTGCTGCTGACGGCCGGCGTCGCCTTCGTCGTCCAGTCCAACAAGCAGGTCATGGCCTCGGCCATGGAGCTCTGGCTCCCGCTCTTTTTCGGGCAGCTTGCGATCGTCTGGGCCATCGGGCTCGGCATTCGCCGCATGAATGCGACCCTCGCGCTCGGCCTGTTCTTCGTGTACGCCGCGACCCTCGGGTTCACGGTCGCCGTGATCGTCTCCCTCTACACCGGCGAATCGGTGACGACGGCGTTCCTGTCTGCTTCGGCGATGTTCGGGGCAGCGGGGCTGTACGGCGTCGTGACGAAGCGGGCGCTCACCGGGCTCGGCGGGATCCTGACGATCGGCATCATCGGGCTGATCGTGGCGTCGCTCATCAACGTGTTCTTCGCAAGCGGCACCCTGAGCTGGATCATCTCGATCATCGGAGTGGTCATCTTCACCGCCCTGACCGCGTACGACACCCAGCGCATCGCCTCTGGAGCGCTCGTGGCGCAGACCGGGTCGGTGGAGAAGGCCGCCGTGATGGGCGCCCTGTCCCTCTACCTCGACTTCATCAACCTGTTCCTGTTCCTGCTCCGGCTCTTCGGCAACCGCCGCTGACTCTTCGGCAACCGCCGCTGACCGGCCGCGCCCGACATGAGCCCGTCCACCTCGTCCCCGGGAACGGGCCGGCTCCACAGATAGCCCTGCCCCAGGTCACAGCCCAGCTCGCGGAGCCTGGCCGCCTGGATCACGGTTTCGATGCCCTCGGCGACGACGGCGATCCCCAGCCCATGGGCCAGTGACAGCACGGCCTGGACGATCGCGACGTTCGGGTCGCCCTCGGCGAGTTCCGTGATGAACGAGCGATCGACCTTGATGGTGTCGAGCGGCAGGTGGCGCAGGTAGGCAAGGGATGAGTAGCCGGTGCCGAAATCATCCAGCACCAGCCGCACGCCGAGCGCCCGAAGCTCGGCAAGGGCCGCCATGCTGGCCTCGGAGCGAGACATCACCGCGGTTTCCGTGATCTCGAGTTCCAGGGCCGAGGCCTCGAGCCCGGTTTCGGCGAGGATTGCGGCGATCGATGGCACCAGCTGCGAATCGGCGAACTGTCGAGGGGACAGGTTGACGCTCATCACCAGCCGCTCGCCGGGCCAGCGGTCGCGCAGGTGGCGCGCCTGGGCACACGCCTTGGCGAGGACGACGGCACCGAGAGGAATGATGAGGTCCGTCTCCTCGGCCAGCGGAATGAAGGCGGCCGGAGCGAGGAGGCCTCGCCGCGGATGCTGCCATCGGACGAGGGCTTCGAAGCCCATGATCCGCTCGGTCCGGAGATCCAGGATCGGCTGATAGTGGACCACCAGCTCGTCGAGTTCGATGGCGGCCTGCAGCTCCGTCTCGAGGTCCAGGCGATCGAGCGCCACACGACCAAGGACGGGGTCGAAACGGGCGGTGCGGGTGGCTGGTTCGGTCTGCGCCTGGACCAGGGCGACCTCGGCCTCCCGAAGCATCCGTCCCGACGTTGTCTGACCGGGCAGACCCGTCACGAACCCGACGCTCGCGGAGAGGAACCAGAGTCGACCGTCCAGGTCCATCGGTGGTTTCAGTGAGGACAGGACGAGGTCGGCGACCGCGGCGGCCCGGCCCTCATCCGCCGGACTGAGCAGGATCCCGAATTCGTCCCCGCCGAAACGGGCGACCTGGTCCCCCTCGCTCAGCGCGGTCGCGATGCGTCGCCCGACTTCGGCCAGGGCCCGGTCGCCGGCCTGATGCCCGAGGCTCTCGTTGATGACCTTGAAGCGGTCGACGTCCAGGAGGAGGACCGAGATGGGAAGGGGAGTGGCACGACCTTCCTCGTTCGGGCGCAATGCGGCGTCGATCGCCTGAACCAGCTGCTCCCGCGCCGGGAGGCCGGTCACCGGATCGGTTGGTCCGCGGAGCGCCGCCTCCTGGAGTCGAGCGTTCTCGAGGGCGATCGAAGCGAGCTGGGCGAACCGGTGCACGGCATCGACCTCGGGCTGCTGCCAGACGCGGTCGACCGAGCCGGACGCAAGCCCGATCACCCCGACGACTCGACCATGCGATGTGAGGGGGACGCCGAGCACCGCGCCGATCGACCAGCCGTCGAAGGCGGGCGTCCGACCTTCGAAGGTGTCGTACCGGTCCACATGCAACGGGCGCCCGGTCCGGTAGACATGGCCGGCCAGGCCCGCGCCGACGGGCAGCGTGAACCCGACGCACTTCTCGAACAGCCCGAGGCCGGCGCGCATCTCGAGGTTCGCGCCATCGCGCCCCTCGATGTACAGGTAGGCGTGCTGCGTTCCGAGCAGCTGCGCGGCCCGGCCGAGAATGGTCGCGAGAAGCTCGCCCGGGCTGCGCTCGCCGAGCAGGGCGCCGGCCGTCTCGTCGAGGGCGGCCACGAAAGGGTCGCGCACAGCACTGCGCAGGCGTGAGCCCTTGGCCGCATAGAGCGCCGTGTCCGCGGCATCCATGAGGGCGTCCTTGGTGGTCCCGTCCCCGGGCAGGCAGCCGACCCCGATGCTGATCGAGACGTGCGGACTGGTCGGATCCTGGTGAAGGGCGTCGACAGCGTCGTGAATGCGCCGCGCGACCTCCTCGGCACCGACGCGATCCGTGGCCGGCAGGATGACGGTGAACTCGTCGCCGCCGTAGCGGTAGGCCGAATCCCCGGCTCGCGTGGCGGTTTCGATTGCCCGGGCCACGGCGACCAGGAGGTCGTCACCCGCCGGGTGCCCGCGCAGGTCGTTGTATGCCTTGAACCGGTCGAGATCCATCATCAGCAGGGCGAGCGGGTGCGCCTCGGGCAGGGCAATCGACAGGCTCAGCTCCCTCTGAAAGGCGCCGTGGTTCCGCAGCCCGGTCAGGGCATCGTGCTCCGCCTGGACCTTGACTTCGCCATGCGTCTCGGCATTTCGGAGCGCGATCGCCGCCTGCGCGGCGAACAGCTTCGTCAACTCGAACTCGTTCTCCGAGAAGTGGGCTTCGTCGCCGCCGATCCGCGCGATGTTCAGCGTGCCGAGGACGTCGCCCTGGACGATGAGGGGGACGATGATGAGCGACTCCGGCTCCACGGGCGTGCCCGGGATCTGGACGGATCGCGGGTCGGAGATCGCGTCGTTGGCGAGGACCGCCTCGCGATGCTCGACCGCCCAGCCCGTGATCCCGGTGCCCAGGGGGGCCTCGTACTCGAGGATGACGTCGGCGAATCGATCTCGGGCGATGACCGGATGTCGAATCTGACGGGCAAGGTCCACCCGATAGATGGTGAGCGAGTCGTAGGCCACCACGGCCTTCAGCGAATCGGCCACCACCTCCAGCACGCTCTCCGCGTCGAGGGTCGAGAGAAGCCGCTCATTCACCGCCATGAGCCGGCGCTGACTCGTGAGCTGGTGTTCGAGTTCGGCCTGCTGGTGATGGAGCTGCTCGAGGCGCTCCGCGTTGACCACCGCCTGGGCCGCGTACCCGGCAAAGATCGTGAGCGTCGCCTGATCGTCGGCGTCGAATTGGTCGAGCCCGAGTCGCGACACCACGATGACCCCGCGAACCGTGCTCTCGAAGGACATCGGGACGAGGAGCATCGATTCCGGACCGTTCACCTGGCCGACGATGACGCTCCGTCGGTCGGTCTGCGCGTCGCCGACCATGAGGGCCTCGTTGTTCGCGGCGACCCAGCCGGTGAGGCCCGTGCCGATGGGAACGCGCAACATCTCGGCGGTCGGATCGGACGTGCCCATGAACGTCCCTTCGAACGCGATCGGTTCGCACATCGCGGTCGCGTGGTCGGCCCGGTAGACACGGATCGTGTCGAAGGCGATCAGCGACCCGGCCTCGGCGACGATCGCCTCGCCGATACCCTTGACGTCGGTCAGGCCGTTGAGGCGAGCCGCCAGATCCTGGACCGACCGGAGCCGCCTCGCGAGCGACTGAACCGATTCGACCAGATGGGCGTTCCCGACGGCCGTGGCGATGGTGTCGCCGTAGCTTCGCGCCAGCGCCACCTCCTCGGGCGTCCAGGCGTGCGGCGTGTCGTGATACACCGCGATCAGGCCGAGGGGCTCCCCCCGGAAGACGATCGGCACGAAACAGGCGGTCGCGATCCCCATCCGCCCGTACAGCGCCCGGAGCCGGGGATCGACATCGGCGTGGTCGGTCTCGATGACACGAATCAGACCGGTTCGGAGGGCGTCATAGCCGGGCGTCGAGGTGTTGGCCGGCAACGCGCGGATGAGCTCGATCGCCTCGTCCGGAACATTGCGGGACGCGACGACATCGATCGGCTGGTTCGTCCCGCTCGTCCAGAGCCCCACCGCGACATGGTCGGCAGCGAACATGCGCTTCGCGTCGTCCAGCACCTCGGCGAACAGGGCGTCGAGGTTGTGCTTGCCCGACAGCTCGGCGGCCAGTCGTCGCAGCGTGTCCTCGGCCGCGAGGCCGGATACGTTGCCGACGCCGGATGGAGATCCCAGCAGTCGCGAGCGCGGGCCATCCGACCGACGTCGACCCGCCGCCCCCCCGGCGGGTGAGCGCCCCCCGGCGGGTGAGCGCCCCCCGGCGGATGAGCGCCCCCCGGCATTCGACGGTGGGGGTCCCGGATCGGGACTCCGGGTACCGAGTACCCGCTCGATATCGCCGCGCCGGACGCGGCGCTCCCCGCGGCGCTTCCCGGGCACGGATGGAAGCCGCCCCCGGACGCACCAGTCCCGCACCGTCTCCCGGTGCACGCGGGCGAGCGTGGCCGCGTCGGCGAGCGTGAGGAGCTCGTCGTCTGGTCCTGCCCGAGCGTTCAAGGCCATGTGGGGCGCTGCTCTCCCTTCCGGTTGCAGCTTGCCGCCACCGGAGTCCCGTGTTCGTGGTGCGCGCAAGCAAAGGCCGCACTGCCGCAACCGTAGTGGGCGGACACGACTTGCCCAATAGGAAGGGAGTACTGATCCCCCGGCCGTTTCGATGCGCGGGATCCGGACGAGATCGACCTCAGTCCGCTGGCCGGAGGTCCGCGATCGAAGGCACAACGAGGTCGGCCAGGCCGGCGAGCGCCGGTTCGTCGCTCACCCCGGTCAGTACGCCGACGACGAGCGCCGCACCGGCGGATCGGCCCATCCGAAGATCGGCCGGGGCATCTCCGATGACGGCCGTCCGCGACTCAGGGATCCCGAGGGTGCGGCAGATCCAGTGAACGGCGTCGGGGCTCGGCTTGACGGGCCGGGCGTCGTCGGCGCAGGCGACGGCCTCGACGAGGTCGGCGACGCCGAGATGGGCCAGCGTCCGTTCCGTCGGTCCGCGATCATCACTCGTGGCGACGGCGATCCGGGTCCCGGTCCGGCGCAGGGCGGTGAACAGGGGGCGCAGGGCCACGATGGGCCTCGCGAGTTCCACCGGATCGGGGCTGTGCCAGGCGATCTCGACGATTCGTCCGGCCTCCGCGGGCTCCAGACCGCCGTCGATCAGGGCGGCGACAAGGGCTGCGCGGAGGCGCACCATCGGCGTCGCGGCAAGGGCGCCGTGCGGATACACGCGGCCGCTTGCGGGATCCACGCCCATCATCGGGTACAACACATCGTCCAGGCTCGCGCCGTGGGTCGCCTCGAGATCGCCTGCCAGCGTCCGCACCCAGTCGCTCCACATCAGGTGGAAGTCGATCAGGGTGCCGTCCTTGTCGAAGATCGCCAGGTCCATGCCGGCGAGCGGGTCGGCCCGACCAGACGAGCCGCGGTTCGTCACGCGTGCGACGTCCCGGTCCCGACGCTTCCGATCAGATTTCCGCGTCGAGAGCCGCGGCGGGAATGACGACGACCGCCGAGCTCAGGATGAGCGGGCCCTCGGCGGGGAACGAGATCGTCACGGGTGCGTTGAGGGCCGGCAGCTGGAGCGTCGGCTCGTTGAACACGTCCAGGGTCACGACGACGCCCTCGGTCAGGCGGATGCGCATCCGGACGATGGAGCCGAGGAAGCTCACGTCGGCCACCGTGCCCTTGACGCGATTCGACCCCTCGACACCCTCGCCGAGTGAGACCATCTCCGGCCGAAGTGCCATCGAGATCGTTGAACCGGCGCTTGCCTCGACGGCCCGCGCGATATGGACCTCCTGGCCCGCGACGGACAGGCGCCCGGCCCCGGCATCGATGACCGTCGCCGGCAGGACGTTCAGCGTCCCCACGAACGACGCCACGAAGGCGGTCGTCGGGAAGTTGTAGACCTCGAAGGGGGTGCCGATCTGCTCGATCCGGCCCTCGCTCATGACCACGATCCGGTCGGACAGCGAGAGGGCCTCCTCCTGGTCGTGGGTCACGTACACCGTGGTGATGCCGAGCTGGCGCTGGATGGCCCGAATCTCCTGACGGAGGGACACCCGGATCTTGGCGTCCAGGGCCGAGAGCGGCTCGTCCAGCAGGAGCACCTCGGGCTCGAATGCCAGCGCCCGGGCCAGCGCCACGCGCTGCTGCTGGCCACCCGACAGCTGGTACGGGAAGCGCGACCCCTTGTCGCCGAGGTGAACGAGCTCGAGGAGCTCCCTGACTCGCTTCCTGATCTGATCCGGGGGTCGCTTTCGAACCTTGAGGCCGAAGCCCACGTTGTCGGCGACATTCATGTTCGGGAAGAGCGCGTAGGACTGGAACACCATGCCGACGTTCCTGCGGTTCGGTGGCCGGTAGGTGATGTCCCCGCCGTCCAGGACGATGGTGCCGGCCGTCGGAACCTCGAACCCGGCGATCATCCGGAGCGTGGTGGTCTTGCCGCAGCCGGACGGCCCCAGGAAGCTCACGAATTCGCCGCGCTCGGCGGACAGGTTGAAGTCCTCCACCGCGACGGTGGTCCCGAAATGCTTCTGGATGCCGGTCAACACGAGGAAGCTCATCGGGGGTCGGTCTCCTGCCTCACTTGGCGCCGGTGATCTGGATGCGGTCGCGCCTGCCGCGACCGATGAGGGCGATGACGATCATGGCCAGCCAGGTCAGCCCAAAGCTGATCAGCGAGACCGCGGCGGGCTCGAAGGCCTTGTTCTGGCCGAGCAGCGAGAGGTAGACCCCGAACTGGTTGTTGCGGGCCAGGAAGCTGGCGATGGTGTATTCGCCGATGACGATGGCGAAGGTCAGGAACGCGCCCGACAGCAGCGCCGTGCGGAGGTTCGGGAGGATGACTCGAAGAATGATCCTCGGCCAGCCCGCCCCGAGGCTCTGGGCCGCTTCGGTCAGGCTGCGTACGTCGATCGCGGCCAGCCCGGTGTCGACGGCCCGGTACATGTACGGGAACGACAGGACCACGTAGGCGGCCACGAGCAACGCGTCGGAGCCGAATTCCGTCCTCGTGAAGACGAAGGGCTTGGCGCTGTACACCCGGATGATCCCGAACACCAGGATCACGGCGGGAATGATGAACGGCATCAGGGTCACGAACTCGACCGCGGTCCTGAGGTGCGGCACCTTGAGCCGGACCCAGAACGCCGTCGGCACGATGATCGCGAGCGAGACGACGATCGTGATGACGGCGACGATGAATGAGTACAGGAGGCTCCCGGAGAACTTCGGGTCGTTCAGGACGTTCGTGTAGGCGAGCGTCGTCGGGGTTGGGCGCAGCGAGAAGAGCAGGGTCGCCACCAGGGGCACCATGAAGTACACGACCCCGGCGATCAGGACGACCCAGGCCACGAGCGAGCCGCGCCGCCGCTTGTGGCCCTCCGCACCCGGGCGCGGCTTCAGCCAGGAGGCCATCACGCCGAGCTGTCCGAGTCCGAAGCCCGTATGGCCGCCGCCGCCCACGCTCATGAGCGCAGCCACCGTTCAGAGCGCCGCTGGAGCCAGGTGTAGGCCGTGATCACGACCGACATGACGACGACCATGCCCATGGCCATGGCGTAGCCGAGGCCGGGGTTATGGAGCACGTCGCCGCGGATCTGCCGTCCGATGGCGATCGTCGCGATCTCGATGGTGCCGCCGGTCAGCTGGAACGCGGTCGCCTGGGCGCCGAAGGAGTTTCCGAAGAGCAGGATCATCGTGCCCAGGATCGATGGCGTCAGGATCGGCAGCGCCACGTGGCGCCAGTACTGGAAGGCCGATGCCCCGAGGTTCTCGGACGCCTCGCGCCACTCGCGACGCAGTCCGTCCAGGGCGGGCGCGATGATCAGGATCATCAGCGGGAACTGGAAGTAGAAGTACACGATCTCGATGCCGGTCTTGCTGTAGAGCGTGAAGCCGAGATCCTGGCGGAGGCTGAGCCCGAAGCTGTCCATCAGGAACTTCGTGACGAGGCCAAGGTTGCCGAGGGTGAAGACGAAGGCCAGCGCAAGCGGCACGCCGGCGAAGTTCGAGGCGACGCCCGAGAACGTCATCACGGCGGATCGGATCCAGGACGGCAGGCCGCCCATGATCACGGCCCACGCCAGCACGAACCCGAAGAAGCCGCCACCGACCGCGGTGACCAGGCTGATCTCGATGCTGTTCATGAACGCAACCGGGATCGTTCCGGTGCTCAGATCGGCAAAGTTCTGGAGGGTGAGGTTGCCGTCAGAGTCCTGGAAGCTCCCGATCACGAGGAAGCCGAGCGGCAGGGCCAGGGCGGCAAACGCAAACAGGAAGAATGGCACGACGCCGACCCACGAAAACGTGGGTCGGCGTCGCACGCGCTGTACGACTGAAGTCACGGCCGGAGGCCGTACGTCAGGCTCGCTGGGGCCCGGTCGTTACTTGACGACCGCGCCGACCACGGTCGGCCACTGGGTGGTGATGAGCGTCTTGGCTGCGTTCAGCTGGTCGAGGCTCGGGAACACGGCCCCGGCCACGTCCGGCAGCTTGGCGAGCGCGGCAGCAGGAACCGCATTGGTGGCAATGAGGTTCTCGTACCGGATCGGGTGGCAGTAGCCGTCCAGCCAGAGGTTCTGGCCCTCGTCGCTGTACAGGTACTCCATCCAGAGCTTGGCGGCGTTCGGGTGCGGCGCGTAGGCGCTGATCGCCTGAACGTAGACGCCGGCAAAGCGGCCGGACTTCGGCACGACGACCTCGATCTTCGGTCCGCCGGAAGCGGCCGAGGAGTCGCGGTTCGAGAGTGCGTTGTAGGTCCAGCGGATCGTGATGGGGGTCTCGCCGGAGGCGATGGTGCCCGGCTTGGCGATCACGGGCACGAAGTTGCCCTTTGCGTTCAGGTCCTTGAAGAACTCGAGGCCCTTCGACGCGTCGTCGAGCGAGCCGCCGTTGGCAAGCGAGGCTGCGAAGACGGCCTGGATTGCCTGGTTCGACGCAAGCGGGTCACCGGCGAGGGCGACCTGGTTGGCGTACTCGGGCTTCAGCAGGTCGGACCAGTCCTGGGGGACGTTGGCCACGACCGCCGTGTTCACCTCGAAGGAGAGCACGCCGTAGTAGTCGCCGTACCAGTAGCCGTCCGCGTCCTTGGCGCTGTCCGGGATGGTGTCCCAGGTCGCCACCTTGTAGGGCTGGATGAGGCCGTCGGCCTTGGCCGACGGTCCGAAGGCGAGGCCGACGTCGATGACGTCGGGAGCCTGCGGGCCGGGGTTGTCCTTGTTGGCCTTGATGGCTTCGATTTCGTCGCCGGACCCGGCGTTCGGGTCGAGCTCGTTGACGGCGATGCCGTACTTGGCCTTGAAACCTTCAATGACCGCGCCGTAGTTGCACCAATCGTGGGGCAGGGCGATGGTCGTGAGGGTGCCCTCGGCCTTCGCCGCTTCCACCAGGGCCTGCATCGGATCGGCACTCGGGGGAGCCGCCGACGGGGCATCGGTCTTCGGAGCGTCCGTGGCCGGGGCCTGTGAGGCGCCACCGCCGCACGCGGCGGCGACGATCGCAAGGATTGCGCCGCCAACAATGAGGCGCGGCATCGTGCGCGTAGTGGTCAACTTGTCCTCCAGGTATGCGGTGCGTGACCGGGTGTCGCGCACTCTTTGCGTTGGCCGGTCTCCAGGCGGGTCCGCCAATGCGATGAGCCGCCAACGCCGAAACCTGCTTTCGGGGTCGGGGCACGTCGCGCGGTCGGGGTTCGTCCAGCCCCAGCCATCGTCGGCGCCCATCTTGGGCGTGCGATCAGCGCAGCGTCAAGCCTGAAGGCGCAGTTGGATGTGGATATGTCCAGCGCCGGTGCCGGAATCGGAAGCCGGCGACGGAATCGGGAGCCGGCGACGGGGTCCGTCGCCGGCTCGGGGTGGCTCGGGCTCAGCCAAGGGCTACGGAAGCCACGCCTTCCAGATCGCTTCGTTGGCCTTGACCCACTTCTCGGCGGCCGCTTCGGGGGTCAAGCTCTCGTTGGTGATGTAGTCGGCGACCACGTTCTGGTCCTTGTTGGTCCACGTGAAGTTCTTGATGAAGGTCGCGGCGTCGCCGCCCTTCTCATTGAACCCGACGCGGATCACCTTGTTCAGGTTGTACTCGGGGTAGTCACAGGCGACCTTCTCGAGATCGGCGTCGCAGCCGGCCGTGTAGGCCGGGAGCTTGACCCGGACAAGCGGCACGACCGCGTTCAACCAGTGCGGATCCCACCAGTACGCGAGGAGCGGCTTCTTCTGGGCGTCTGCCTGCTTGATCGCCTCGACCGTCGCAGCCTCGCTTCCCGTGAAGCGGACCTTGAAGTTGAGTTTCAGGTTGGTGATCAGTGCCTCGTCGTACTGGACGTACGAGGGGTCGGTCCCGAGGAATTCGCCGAGGTTGCCGGACTCCGACGTCTTGAACATCTCCGCGTACTTGTTGAGATTCGTGGCGTCGGTGATGTCCGGGTACTGGTCGGCCATCCACTTGGGGACGAACCAGCCGATGATCCCGACGTTGCCGGTCTGACCGGCATCCATCGCCACCTTCTTCTCGGTGATATAGGTCTTCTCGAGATCGGGATGGCCCCAGTTCTCGAGGATCACGTCCACTTCGCCGGACTCGAAACCCTGCCAGGAGACGTCCTCGGCGAGGTCCTTCTTGACGACCGTGTAGCCGAGCTCCTTCTCGAGGAGATACGCAACGACGGCGGCATCCGCCTCGTAGCCGACCCACGGGTTGACGGCGATGTTGACGGTTCCCTTGCTGCCGCCGGAACCGCCGCTGTTGCAGGCCGCGAGGATCAGGCTCGCGGCGACGAACCCGACGACCAGGCGACCAAATCGTTTGTTCGAGCTCACTCCACTCCTCCGCTGGGGCCCGGGATGGTCCTCCCGTGGTCATCGACCGACGTGTCCGCCGATGCGTCAGTGCATCCTACGCCCTCACGAACGGTCGGTGCGCCGACGCCGACGATCGCCTACCCATCGGCCAATGAAGCCTGAGTCAGCGGGAAGGCCGCACGGTAGCGACGACAGCCGTCGGCGGTGGTTCAGCGCCGTTCGGGGAGTCGGCCCATGCCCGGCCCTGGCTACCACCTGCGCTCTGCGTGATCCGGTCGAGCATGATCCCGAGCAGGACGATGGCAAAGGCCGCGGCGAGGCCCTCGCCGAAGAAGTCGCGGCGGACGAAGCCGGCCACCACGTCGTACCCGAGCCCACCGGCTCCGATGAGTCCGCCGACCACGACCATCGACAGGACCAGGATGATCCCCTGGTTCGTGGCCACCCGCAGCGCCGGCAGGGCGAGTGGCAGCTCCACCTTGCGCAGCAGCTGGCCCGCGGTCGCACCCGCCGAGACGCCGGCCTCGCGCACGGTTGCGGGCACGGTCCGGATGCCGATTTCGACGAGGCGGATGACCGGCGGTACGGCAAAGATGATGGCGGCGACGATCCCGGAGAAGCGGGTCGCACCGAACAATGCCACGGCCGGCAGCAGGTAGACGAAGGCCGGCATCGTCTGGGCCGCGTCGAGGAGCGGGCGAAGGATCGTCGAGAAGACATCGCTTCGCGCCGACAGGATTCCCAGCACCAGCCCGATGATGAGCGTGAGGAGCGTCGCCACGAGGACTGCGGTGAGTGTCTCCATGCTGTGCTCCCACATCTGGATCCCCAGGATGCCGAGCAGGCAGAGCCCCGTGATCAGGGCAGGGCGGATGCCGCCGACGATGAGCGCGAGGGCGGAGATCACGCCGGCCGTGAGCCACCATGGCGCGTTGGTGAGCGTGTACTGGATCGGGTTGATGAGGCCGTAGGTCGCGGCGTTCTTGGCCCATTCGGTGGCGAAGTAGAGGTTCAGCGCCACCCACGAGACGGCCGCGTTGATCGGGTCCCGGAATGAGAACCCGACCTCCGTGGGGAAGCGACTTCCGTCGACGACGAAGGTGCCGACCAGGACCGCCAGCACCGAGGCGACCAGCACGACGAGCCGCAGGTTCCCGGGGGCGCCCGTGGATCCGTCGGTCCGCGCGGGATCCAGCCGCTCGCTGGCCCGCGTCGTGAGGCGGTCGAGCATGATCGCCATGATCACGATGGCCAGGCCGGCGTCGAATGCCTTTCCGACATTGCTGATCTGGATCGCCTTGTACAGGTTCTTGCCGAGGCCGGGCGTGTCGACGAGGGCCGTGATCACGACCATCGACAAGGCCATCATGATCGTCTGGTTGATCCCGAGGACGATCGTCCGGCGCGCCATCGGGAGTTGGACCTTGGCCAGCAGCTGGCGGCGGGTGGCACCCAGGGAGGCGGCCGCCTCGACGGTTGCCGCCGTGACCCCGCGGATCCCCAGGGCGGTGATCCGCACGGCCGGCGGGATCGCGTAGATGAGGGTGACGAGAACGCCGGTCGTCGGACCGATCAGGAAGAAGAGCGCAAACGGTGCCAGATAGGCGTAGGTCGGCATGATCTGCATGACGTCGAGGACCGGCCGGATCAGCGCATAAAACCGCTCGCTCCGTCCGGCCTGAATTCCGATCGGAATACCGACCGCGAGGCTGACGGTCACGGCCGCGAAGGTGATGGCGAGCGTCTCGATGCTCCGGTCCCAGAGGCCAAGGACGCCGAACGAGAGGAAGCCCGACAGGAGCAGTCCCCCGAGCCGCCAGCCGCCGACGAGCAGGCCGAGGCCGCCGGCGATGACCGTCAGGCCCGGCCACGTCAGGAGCTGGAGGGCGCCCAGCAAGCCGCCATACAGCGCACCCATGATCGTGCGAATGCCGACGACCACCACGACGAGGATCGGGTTCGTGTTGCGGTTCGCGTCGATCCATGCCCGAAAGTCGTTGAGTCGTTCAAAGGTCGGCGCATCGTTGTCGTGGCGCACGGTCCATTGCCCGGCGAAGGCGACGTACAGCACGATCGCGAGCACGGCGAGGATGACCAGCCACACTCGTCGGGACCCCGGGATCGCCGGCCGGGCCATGACCGAGGCGATGGCGGTCACGCCCTGGCCCCGTCCGGTCCGGTGATCGCGCTGAGGATCTGCCGCCGATCGACGACGCCGAGGACATGGCCCTCGTCGACGACTCGGATGGGCTTCTCAGTCTGCGCAGCCACGCTGACCGCGTCGCGGATGATGGTGGTCGGCGGGAATTCGGGCCCATCGAGTGCGTCGTCCGCTCGGGCGGGGCGCATGATCCAGCGCAGGGTGAGGATGTTGGCCTTGGCGACATCCTGGACGAAGTCGGCCACGTAGTCGTCGGCCGGGGCACCCACCAGTTCCTCGGGTGAGCCGGCCTGCACGATCCGCCCGTCGCGCATGATCACGATGTGATCGCCGAGCTTGAGGGCCTCGGCGAGGTCGTGGGTGATGAAGACCATCGTCTTGCCGACCTCATGATGGAGCCGGATCACCTCGTTCTGCATGTCCCGCCGGATCAACGGGTCGAGGGCGCTGAAGGGCTCGTCGAAGAACATCACCTCCGGGTCGCTCGCGAGCGCGCGCGCGAGACCGACGCGCTGCTGTTGGCCACCCGACAGCTGATCCGGATAGCTGTCCATGTGGGCGCCGAGACCGACCAGCTCGCACATCTCGCGGGCGCGCGCGCGCCTTGGTTCGCGCGCATCTCCTCGGATCTCGAGACCAAATGCCACGTTGTCGATGACCCGGCGATGGGGCAGCAATCCAAAGTTCTGGAAGACCATCGAGAACCGGCGACGTCTGAGCTCCCGCAGTCGTTCCTGGTCCGCCGCGCGGATGTCCTCGCCATCGAGCAGGACCCGGCCCAGGCTCGGTTCGATGAGCCGCGTCAGGCAGCGGACGAGCGTGGACTTGCCACTCCCGGACAGGCCCATCACCACGAAGACCTCGCCGGGCCGAACATCGAAGGAGACGTCCCGAACCGCAATCGTGGACCCGGTCTGGAGCCGGAAATCCGCGTTCGAGAGTTCGAGGAGCGGCGATCCCTGAATCTTCGCCTCGGCCGGTCCGAAGATCTTCCACAACCCGCGGACCGCGATGGTCGGTTCGATGCCCGTTGCTCGGTCGGTCTGCGCGGTCTGCACGCGTTCCCCCCTCGGCACGCCACGGGACGCCCACGGTATCGGAGCGCCGGTCGGACCTCCGGAGGATCGGCCCATGCACCGGTCCGCGTCAAGCCGCCGACCGCCGCCCGGCACGCCCCGCCGCCGCCCGCCGCGCCCTGCCGCTGCCCCGCTGGCACGCCCCGCCGGCCGGCACGCCCCGCCGGCCTGTCGCCGCCCGGCACCCCCGCGGCGCCCCCGCGGCACCCGGCAACCCCG